>JAVBOM010000099.1:0-18878 GCA_031550535.1 Eubacteriales bacterium | reverse complement strand
GAACCACCCAAGGATATCAGAAGAGGAGACAGAGGAGAAGGCAAGAGCGATGGCGTCGTCCAAACGTTCTTTATCGCGAATCTTGAGCTTGCGCAATATGGCCTTGATTTTTGACCACATCAACTCAATCGGGTTCAAATCTGGGCTATAGGGCGGCAAGAACATGACGGAAGCTCCGGCAGCTTCAATGGATTGAGCAATACCGCTCACTTTATGACAGGATAGGTTTTCGCGCTCAAATGTCACCTCAATTCCGAGTGCCTTTAGCTCCCGCACCGTTTCCAGCAGGGTGACGGTATTGCGGGCGAAGCGGCTTATGCTTTTGGTTATGACTTTATCAATCTTCCCGGCGCGGCAATCATCCAGCAGGCGCTGGAACTCCTTGCGGGTGTCTTTGGTTCCGGTCTATGCCTCGTCGGCGTACACGCCCATAAACTGCCAGCGGTGGTTTCGTTGAATCATCTCGCTGTAGTGGCTGATCTGCGCCGAGAGCGAGTGTAGCATCGCGTCCTTGCCGGTGGATACGCGGGCGTAAGCCGCCGTGTGGATCAGTGCCGGAACCGCAAACTTGCGGCGCTGGGTTTTCGTTATAATGCGTTCCATATTCAGGCCCCCTTCCTCTGTCAGTGTTACGCCCTTTTGCACCGAAAAGGAAGGCTTTCCGGCCTTGTTACGGCGTATCGTTAGGACGATTTTTCACGGCGTTTCCTGGGCAAAGCGGCAAGGCGCCGTCCGGGCGGCGACATAGCACGGATGGCAGCAATACTTCCGCGTCGCCGAGGTGCGCGCCACGAACGCTTTCTACGCGCTGCGCAGATCATCGCGACTCCGCACCTTCTTTCAATACATAAAGGCACCATAGGAAAGCAGGCCGCGGCAACCTGAACAAAGAAAGTGCAACCCCATCCCTCAATCGGTAAAAAGTTGATAGGTTTTAACAAAAAATGAAATTGTGAAACCCTCCCACGCACGCTATACTCCGCGTATAGGGGGACATTGTCATGCGGCTAACGTTTCTGGGCACCAGCGCGGGCGAAGGCTATCCAGGGTTCTGGTGTACATGCCCCAACTGCGCCTACGCGCGGGAGCACGGCGGGCGCAACTTGCGCGGCAACTGCTGCGCGCTCGTAGACGACGACCTGCTCTTGGATATGAACGACCATTTCTTCGTGATGGCCGTGAGGCTGGGGCTCCCTTTGGAGCGCATCCGGCATTTGCTGGTCACGCATCCGCATGTGGACCATTTCACACCGTGGAAGCTGGCGCAACGGGCGATGCCCTTCGCGCACCTGCCGCAAGAGGCGCGCGAAAAGGAGATCAGCCCGTGCTTTACGGAATTGCCCACACTTCACGTGTATGGCAACGCATTTGTGCAAGAAGCAATGGAGCGTGTGCCGGACCTGATGGATCACGCGGCGTTGAACCAAATGGCGTTTCACCTAGTGACAGCGGGGGTACAGTTTCATGCCGGGGATGCCGAGGTGACGCCGCTCCGAAGCATCCATGGTCCGGCGCACGGTTTCACCTATAACTATATCATACACAGGGACGGCAAAACGCTGCTGTACGCGACGGATACCGGCGGATATGACGAGGAAATGCTGGAGATTCTGCGCGCCCACCGCTATGACTGCGTGGTGCTGGAGGGCACGTTTGGCCTTGGCAAAACCATAGAGCGCCATATGTCCCTGGAGAAAAACCGCGCGTTCTTACGGTTTTTGAACGAGCATGCGCTCTGGACGGGCGGGGCGAACCTGCATTTGACGCACATCTGCCCCCACTGGTCGCCGCCCCATGACCAATACGTCCATGTGGTGGAACAAGAAGGGATGTCGCTGGCTTATGACGGCAAAGTTCTCACATTCTAACGCGCCCAAAAGCGCGCTGGGGCGCAGGGCGGGCAAAGCCTTCGTGCGGCATTGGGAGGCGTACGCGCTGTTCCTGCCCGTCGCGGTGTGGTATATCCTGTTTTGTTATGTCCCGATGGGCGGCGTGGTGATCGCGTTCAAGAAGTTCTCCGTGCTCAAGGGCATTTGGGACAGCCCGTGGGTGGGCCTGAAGAACTTCGAGCAACTGCTGCAGCTTCCGACGTTTTCGCGCGCCATCCGCAACACGCTGATCATGAGCCTGCAGCGCCTGCTTTTTCAGTTTCCCGCGCCCATTCTCTTTGCGCTGCTGCTAAACGAGATGCCGTGGCCGCGCGTGAAGCGCTCCGTGCAGACCGTCAGCTATTTGCCGCACTTCATCTCCTGGTCCGTATGCGGCGGCATCGTGTACATGCTGTTGTCGCCCAACACGGGCGCGATCAATAACCTGGTCGTCGCGCTGGGCGGTACGGCGAAGAACTACATCGGCATGTCCGGCTATTTCCGGAAGATTGTGCTCCTATCCGGCATCTGGAAATCGCTCGGTTGGTCGGCGATCGTGTACCTGGCGGCGGTGGCGGGCGTGAACGAGGAACTGTACGAGGCCGCGACCATCGACGGCGCGGGCCGCGCACGCAGGCTGTGGCACGTGACGCTGCCGGGCATCCGTACCACCATCGCCGTGATGCTGATCCTGGAGGTCGGCAACCTGCTGACCGTCAGCTTTGACCAGATCTTTATCCTGATCAACGACATGGTCCGCGACGTGGGCGAAACGCTTGATTACTTCGTCTATCGCGTAGGCCTGGATTCAGCCAACAACTTCAGCCAGGCCACGGCCTCCGGGCTGATCAAGTCCACGGTCGGCCTGGTGCTGATCCTCTCGACCAACTTGATCGCCAAGCGCCTAACGGACGGAGAGGGGGGAATTTGGTGAACGCGGCCCGCCGCGCGCAGACATCCTGGGACCGGGCGTTTCACGCATTTAACATGGTGCTCATGCTGCTGATCGTGCTGGTAACGCTATACCCCTTCTGGTATGTTATCGTCTGCTCGTTTTCCTCAATACAGCACGTGACATCCAGCACGTTCATCCTCTGGCCTGACGGTATTCATTTGGAGGCGTACCAACAGGTGTTCCGGGATAACCTGGTGCCTCGGGCGTACCAAAACACGCTGTTCGTCACGCTGACGGGCACTGCGTTCAGCATGACGCTGACCACCCTGGGCGCGTTTGTGCTCTCCCGCCGGAATCTTCCCGGCCGAACCTTCCTGACGGTGTTCGTGGTGCTCACGATGCTGTTCAGCGGCGGGCTGGTGCCGTTCTACCTGACGGTGCGGAACTTGAAGCTGCTCAACTCCCTGTGGGCGCTCATCCTGCCGACGATGGTCAGCACGTATAACATGATCATCCTGCGGAACTTCTTCCTGAGCGTGCCGGAAAGCCTGTTTGAATCCGCCTCCCTGGACGGGTGCCGCCTGACGGGCTTCCTGTGGCGGGTGCTCCTGCCGCTTTCCACGCCGGCGCTGGCCACGGTGACGCTTTTTTATGCGGTCAACTACTGGAACGCCTACTTTTACAGCATTATCTTCCTGGGCGACAAGACCAAGTGGCCCATCCAGGCCGTGCTTCGCCAGATTCTGATGAGCAACGAGTTCTCCACGATGATGTACGACGACGGCTCGCAGAACCTGCCCTCGGAAATGCTGAAGGACGCCATGATCGTGGTCACGGCCATGCCCATCCTGTGCGTGTATCCTTTTTTGCAGCGGTTTTTTGTCAAGGGCATCATGATCGGGTCGGTCAAGGGGTAATGCCGGGGCTTGGCGTAACCCTTGATTCCATACACTTCATTACTGACAAGGGGGATTTCACATGAGAAAGACCGTCTCCGCGCTGCTCGTCGTCTGCCTGTTGCTCCTGGGCATGGCGCCGCTGGCCACGGCCGAGGAGGAAGCCGTACCGGTGAAGATGTTCTACCCGAGCACACGGCCGATGAACGAGCTGACCGAACTGACCCGCCAGTATGTCCGGGAAACCCTGGGCGTGGACATGCAGCTCACGCAGGGCTCCACGGATTGGAAGCAGCAACTCGCCCTGTACATTACTTCCGGGGACCTGCCGGACCTCATGGCGTTCATGGACATGAGCACATTCCTTGCCTATGCGGAGGAGGGTGTGTTCCTGGACATCAGCGAAGAGGTGGACAAGTACCCCAACATCAAGAAATACCTCTCGACCGTTGGCGATCCGGACAAGCTGCTCGCGCGCACCTCGTATGACGGCGCGGTCTATGGCATCCCCAGCGTGTCGATCGCGCGGTCGTACTATGTCACCAACATCCGCACCGACTGGCTGGACAAGCTCGGGCTCGCGATTCCCAAGACGCTGGACGAGTACACCGAGGTCATGCGCGCGTTTACCAAGAATGACCCGGACGGCAACGGCAAGGACGACACCTATGGCTTTAGCGGCTATAGTGCCGGCGGCAATGGCAACAAGTTCCTCACGGCGTTCTTCGGTGCGTTTGGCGCTACGCCTACGCAGGATTACTTCGTGCGCGACGGCAAGGTCACGATGAACGTCATCAGCGACGAGTATAAGGCGGCACTCGCCTACCTGCGGGACATCTACGCCGAGGGCCTCATTGACCCCGAACTGTTTACCGCCGATTACAACCAGGCGCAGGAGAAGTGGGTACGCGGCCAGATGGGCATCTGGACCTCATGGTGGTCTGGCGCGGGAAATTCCGTGGCGCGCTTTGGCTTCCTGGACGCGAACCCGGACGGCTCGATCGAAGTCATCCAACCGCCGGTGGGCGCGGATGGCAAGACAGGCGTCATCGGACAAGACCCGGTGGAAAACGTCTTTGCGATCGCCTACAACACGCAAAACAAGGACAAGGTGCTTGAGCTGATCGACTTCGCCTGCTCCGACTTCGGCCACCAGGTGCTGCTCTACGGCATTGAGGGACAGTTCTTTGAGCTGGGCGAGGACGGCATGCCGACATGGGTCTACACGCTGGAGGGCAAGGACCGCAAGGGCAATGAGACGACGGACATGCAGGTGTATCGCTTCTTCTATAATATTGAGGTGGAAAACCGCGCGCGCGGCCTGGACGACAGCCCGGCGCAGAACCTATACCAGAATTCCATTGATGTCTACTCCTCCTGCCCTACGTATCCTTCCGATTTTATGGGCTTAACCTCCGAGGAGTACGTGACCTACAACAGCGAGCTGGACGCGTACAAGGACGAGATGTGCATCAAGTTCATCCTGGGCGAGGCGTCGCTGGACAAGGATTGGGACACCTATGTCAGCACGTTCCTGAAGATGGGCGGCGACGCGGTACGGCAGTCCCTCCTCGCACAGTATAACGAAATCAACGGCACAAGCTACGCGTTCGCCCAATAACCCCCATACCTTGTTTCCCGCGCCGCGCACGTGCTATACTGGCACCACGCGCGGCGCTTTTTTTGAAAGGCAGGTGTGGCGTATCCACTTCACCGTATGGTTGCGGTCCTTGCCGTTGCTTCGTAAGCTCACCCTGCTGTTCATGCTGCTGGTGCTCCTGCCCTGCCTCTTGCTCGGCGTAATGCTATACCGGCAGAATTTTGACCGCCGCATCAAGGAGGCGGTGGATCAAAACGCGGCCGCGCTCCGCTCCATGGCGGCGGATATCCGGGTGCAGGCCACCCAGGTGGAGACTATCGTGGAGCACCTGTCCTACAACGAGAAGGTTCGCGGGATGCTCGTCGCGCCGACGCTGGAAAAGCAAATCCTGGCCCTCATCGGGGATGTGACGGATTTTGTTCAGGGCAGCGAGACGTATTTACAACACCTGGGCGCCGACATTGTGCTGATTTGCCCCGCGGACGCATTCGCCGAGCGGTACGGCGTGGCTGTCCGGGAAAGCCGCTTCGCTGGCGACGCATCCTATCAGTCGTTCGTGCGCGGCACAGAGATCTCGTCCTGGGGAGCGCCGGACGCGCAAGCCCCAAGCCTAGCTTACCAAACCGGAAACGCCATGCTTCCCTATTACCGCAAGGTGATGGTGGGGCTGAACGGGCGCGCCGGTGTCGTCCGGTGCGGCATACAGGCAAATCTCTTATTTGCCCCGCTGTTCATATGGGGGGACGCGCTGCTGGACGATGCGCTTGCGTTGATCGTGCAGCGCGGCGATGAAATCATCCATCAGATCGGTGATAACTCCGTCGCGCCGCTCAAAGAAACGGCCGCCACGGCGCAAATCGAAAGTACGGTGCTGTATTTGGCCGTTCCGCTGGAATCCATGGGGTTTACGCTGGTGATGGCGCTGGACTACGGGCTGCTGCGCTGGCAGTCACTGCGCGCGAGCCTGCCCGTCATGCTTGCCGGCCTGGGTCTGGGCTTTTGCATGATGCTGGCCGCGCGCTTTTTGTTGCGCTCCATGCTGGCGCGTTTGCAGCGCACGATGCACGCCATCAGCGAGATACGGGTCGAGGAGCGCGCGCCTCGGCTTCCAGACGAAGGAACGGATGAGGTGGGGCGGCTTGTCGGCGCGTTCAACCGCTTGCTGAGCCATATCGACGAGAATGTCGAGGAACTGCTGCGCAAGGAGCAGGACAAGCAGCAAGCACACCTGATGGCGCTGCAATACCAGGTGAATCCACACTTTTTGTTCAACGCACTCTATTGGCTGCAGATGAAGGCGGAGGAAGAGGGGCTGGAGGCGGTCAGCGAGGCCGTCGCATCGCTCGGCGTGGTGCTGCGGTATAACCTTTCGCCCTCAAATAGGGCAAGCCTCGGACAAGAGGCGGTGCACATGAACGCGTACATTCGGTTTATGCGCATCCGGAGCAATAACCGCATTGAGCTAAAGGCCGAATGGGATGACGCGCGCAATGCGGTGGAGCTGCTTCGCTTTACCTTCCTGCCGCTGGTGGAAAATGCCGTGCACCACGGCATGCTGCCGGACCGAACGCTGCACATCGGCGTGGCTGTAGAGGCGAAAGAGGGGGCGCTATGGATTTCCGTTTCAAACGACGGAAAGGAGATGGATGCGGAAACGCTTGAACGCGTCCAGGCGCTGTTCGCTTGTCTGACGCCCCAGGCGCGCGAGGGAATCGGTCTGTCCAACCTTATACAGCGCCTACGCATGTACTACGGCGCTGCCGTGACGATGGAAGCGTCGTCCGCGAACGGGCTTACCCGCTTTGACATCCGGATTCCCTATGAAGAGGCGGGCGCTGGCCGAGAGGAGGGGTGGCATGCGGTTTCTGGTGGTCGATGACGACGTAACAATCTGCGAGGGAACCGCGCGCCGCCTGCGAGGCATCGGGCATGAAGCCATCGCCTCGGTAGCGTGCGCCTTCTCCGCGGAGGAAGCGCTGGCGGAACTGGAACGCGGTGGTGCGGATGTGCTGTTTACGGACATCCGGATGGGCGGCAAGGATGGCCTGTGGCTGATTGAGCAGGCACGGCGTATGCTGCCGGATTTGTTGTGCGTGGTTGTGTCCGCCTATGGTGATTTTTCCTATGCGCAACAGGCGATCCGGCTTGGCGTGCAGGATTATCTGGTCAAACCGAGCGGCATGGAGGAAATGCGCACGCTGACACTGCGCATCATCGTCCGGCATCAAACTGAGCAGCAGCAACGCCAAGGCCAATTGGACGCGGCGCTCACGGGACTGGCTGGGGGAAAAGCGGGGACATTGGAAGCCGCCTTTGCGGAGTCCGGCGCTTCCCTTCCTGGGCGGCCGATGCAGGTTGCGGCTTGGCGCGGTACCCTTCGCTGGCCCGAAATGTCCGGCATGTGGCACTATCAGCCGCAGGAAGGCAGCTATATGCTCTGCTGTGCGGCGGATGAAGGCGATTTGCTGGAGCCTCTTGCCGCCTGCTGCCGGGCGCTCGGCGTGTCCGTCGGCGTCAGTGAGACGGGGGATAGCTTGTCGGAAATGCTTCGGCAGGCGCGAGAGGCGGCCTGTCTCGGTTGGTTTTGGCCGGAGGCGCGCGCTATCCGGTGGCAGCCGGTTCCGCAACTGTCTGCCGAGGCCAAAGCCCTCCAAAGCCACGTGCGGGCGCTTGAAACGCAGAAGGTGCGGCAAATGCTGAGCGCCTTGGCGGGAAGTGGGCATGAGGATGCGGCGCCGGAGCTTTCGGCTGTGATTCCGATACTTTATGCCGCACTGATCCGTTTCTGTGGTGACAAAGGGATCGACGCACAGGTGTTTGGGTTGCCGGAAGGTCCTTATGGCTGGCGGCGGGTTGTGGAGGACTTCGCGGAGGCCATGGAACGGGTGCGTGTCGCGCTGCTTTCCCAGTCTCGGATCGATCCGGTGGCCTTTGCGAAGCGCTATATGCGGGAGCATCTGTGCGAACCGCTGGACATGGCCGAGGTGGCGGCACTGCTGCACATGAGCTATGCGCACTTCAGCCGCGTGTTCCACAGGGAGGCGGGCGAATCATTCCAAGCGCATTTGCTGCGCCTGCGCATGGAAGCGGCAGGCCGAATGCTTTGGGAGGGCGAATCCGTCGCACGCATTGCCGAGAGGCTCTGCTATCAGAATGCCAACAACTTCACGCGTTCTTTTACGAAGCACTACGGTAAGCCGCCCAGCGCGTGGCGGGAGGCCCAAAAAGGGGAGCGGTGCGGCCCGGAGCAATTGTAGGCGATGCCCCGCATCCTCTCATTACTTTGCATGTTTATCGCCAAATACCTCAGGCCGTATGAATGGTTGCAAAAGCATCGTGGCCCCATTTTCGGCATGGGCCTCCACGCGCACATACGGCTCGCTTGCCGGGACATCGAATGCCGCCGACTCGCCCGTGTGGCTGGCAAGCAATCTGCCGCCCGACCCGATAAGCCGATAGGTGAATGCGCGCACATAAGATTCCACCATGAAGCTTGCGGAGATTTCAATTCTGTCCCCTTCGACGCGAAGGTCTTGCAGCATGACGCCGTTGGAGACATAGAAACTGCCTTCCTGAACCGCCGCACGGATGTCTTCATACGCGCCCGATTTGGCGTAGATCATATTGTAGGCGCGTTCAATATCCCGCCATTGATGGAAATCGTCGTTCCCGAATCCGTAGACCATTTTCCCATGGCTCAGCAGATGATCCCAGGCATCCAATGCCAGGCCGGAGCCTTTCAGGGTGTAGATCACGGGGTTGAGCACCTCAATGCCGACATACCCGGACATCTTGCGCATGTCTTCCCAGGGCCAATATCGGGCGCGCATCCAGTTGGGATGGCATAGGATGACGAACGCGCCTTCCGCCAGCGCGAGGCGGACGGCCTCCTGGTGCGGAACATCATGATACTGCGTGGTGCCGATCAGCAGCATATGCGGATGCGCGCTGTACTCGACCGCATCCAAAATAGAGATGTCCTCATATGCTTTATCCCGCGGGAGATACCGGTCGTGGTTTGAAATCGCCAGCGCGCCGTATTTCGCCTTGGCGTAGGCGCGCACCACATCGTCCAGCGGCAGTTCACCGCAGTCGCCCGGGACTTCCACTCCCGCGTGCGTGTGGAAGTTTGTTTTGATCCAGCGCCTGCCGGTATCATGAAGGGACTCGTATGGATTCGTCAGCATAGGCATCCTCCCCATTCTGCTTGGAACAGTTCCTGCAAAGTCTCAAAGATTCGGTCGGGTTGCTCGTCCGGCTGATTCGAACCGGACACATCCTCCCGACGCGTTACGCCGGTTAATACCAAAAAGGCTGTTGCGCCGTGCCGCTTCGCGAAGGCAATATCGGTATCCATACGGTCGCCGATGACCACGCATGACGCCGCGTCGCAACCAAGGCGCGTGCAAGCACTCCTCAGCATTGCCGCGTTGGGTTTGCCGATCACCACGGGATCAACCTTCGTGGCATAGGATACCGCCGCACCGATTGCCCCGGTATGCGGCACCAGCGCGCCCTCCCGCGGAATAACATGGTCGCCGTTCGTAAGCAAGAACAATGCGCCGTTCATGATTTCGCGGCAAACGTCGCGCAGGTCGCCATACGTCATTTCAGGATTGTACCCCACAATGGCGACGCTTGCGTTACTCGTGCTGAGCGCGAATCCCTGGGATATCATCCATTGACGGTAATCAGCGGAGCCTTCGATATAGATCGAATCGGAAATGCCCTGCTCCCGGAGGTAGTCGGCACACGCCATGCCGCTGGTCAGCACGTGTTCCTCAGCCGTGTCAATGCCCATCGCGCCTAACCGCCGCACCAGCGACGCCGGCGAATGCAGCGGGCAGTTGGTGGTGAGCAGATACGGCGTGTTTGTGCGGTTCAGATGATTGATGAACTGCCCCGCGTACGGCAGTGAATGGCCCCCCGCGTATAGCGTTCCGTCCAGGTCAATCAGGTACCGTTTGATCACGGAATATCTCCCTTCGCATCGTCATCGCTGTCTTTTCCTTTCTCCGTTAGTTCCTTGTACTGTCCGGGTGTCATGCCAACCACCTTTTTAAATGAGCGGATGAAGCTGGAGAGGTTGCTATAACCGAGCATGTCCGCAATCATCTGGATGGGCGTCTGCTCCTCGGCAATGCAGCGCTGGGCGTATTTCATGCGCAGCTCCTTGATGTAGTCCTGCAGTGTGACATGCATGTTGACCTTGAAAAAGTGGCTAAGCCAAGGCGGTGTAAGCCCAAAATGGTCGGAGACGGATTGGACGGAGAACTCCCGCTCCACGCAATGTGCGTCGACGAAAGACAGAATATCCGACAGCATCGGATCGCGCTCGCCCTGGGTCTTCTGCATGTAGTAAAACACCGTGGTGCAGAAATACGAGGCAGTATCGATGACTTGCTCCAGGCTGGAAACGGGCTGCGCCGTGTACAGGTAATCCAAGAGCTGTTGTAGCAGTTCCGCCCGATCGCTTTTTTCGCGGTACGCCCGCAGGATAATGCGGAGCAGCTCCATGCTAAGGTACGAGTATTGGTAAAACGGTACGCTTCCGCTCGTGATCTCCCGCTGGAACGCCGCGGGGAAGCCAAGCACCGCCTGCATATCCAGCCGTAGAATAGCGAGCTCAAAATCGACCAGCAGGCTTGGATACAGCAGGCTCGGCACATTCGGCAGCGCGCCGGGAACATCGTCAATGGTGTAGGTCCTTGGCAGGCGCGGGGTGTGCTCCAGCATTTGGGTGGTGATGTATGCCTCGAAGTACGCCCGGCTAACGAATGCCAGCGGATACACGCCGCCAAAGTACATAGGCGTTTTCAATGCCCCGAGCACACGCGCCGTGACCTTCTGCAGCAGCGCGTCGCGGGACAAGGAGGGGGAGCAAAAGAGCCCCACAACCGTGTTGCGGAAGGCATCGTGTACGCAGTGGGCTTCCAGGGTTTCGTCGCATATGCCTTCCAGCAGGCGGGCCGCGTGCTCGTAGTCGCCTTTCCCCAGCGACAGAATGCCAGCCACGCAGTACATACCTTCAGGCACGGTCGCGAACCCATCGTGGAATGGCGGGACCCTCAGCTGGTTCTCACCTTCCCCGCTGACCACCCGCTGCAGGAAATAATTTTGCGCGGCGGGGCGGACGTTCTGCATGTCCGTTTTCATGCGCTCCAGGTTGCTCATCAGCGCCTTGATGGCCGTGCGGACGGTTTCCTCTTCGTTGAGCGACTGCCCGCCGACAAAAGGCTCCGCCTGCTGTTTCAAGCGGAGTAGCGGCGCGTAGTTGAGGCGGATGGCTACGTACAGCCCAATGCCACCGAAGACAAACACGAGGCTGAACAGGACATAGCACAGCCGGAGTTGGCCCGACAGCATCTTGCTCGCGCTTTCAAATGACACCACGTTGACATACGTCCATTCCGTTTGCGGGGATTTCAACGTGGATACAAAATAGGGGTCGCCCTGATCTTCAAGCGATTCGGGGTGCGCCACACCGTTTTCATCCCTTGGTAAGATTTCCGGAAGCGTGACGGGAAGGGCGCCGTATTTTGTCACCAGGCGGCCATCCGCGTCATACAGAGCAAACGCGCTGGTTTCCGCGTTATACTGCGATTTGAACAGATTCGTCATGTTATCGACCGCCATCACAATGACAATAACCGCTTCATCCGCCCTGTTCACCGGGGAGGACGGATAAAAGTAGAGCAGGCAGCGCCGCCGTCCGACGCCGGAAATGCTAACCCCCCCGTAAGCATAGGATGGGTTCGTTAGGCCCTCAATGTACGTTTTGAGCGCAAGCCCATTGTCCAGGCTTGTGGGGATGACCTCCTCGCCGAAATACTGCTCCGGTGTGGTGCCGAAGTTGGAAACCACCATATCGTTGACCTTGTCATACACAAGAAGGATATCGATCAGGTCATTCGTCGTGGTCAGATCCTTCAGCGTCTGGATAGCCTTGTAGTAGTTGAAAAAAGACTGACCGAGCAGCTTCGGTTTGAGGCCCGGGTTTTCGTGTGTCAGGGACGCAATGGCGCGGAGTTTGTCGATGTTCCCGTCGATCATGGTATAGATGTGCATCAGAGTGCTCTGATTGGAGAACATCAGCTCCTTGCGGGCGTTTTGATGGATGGCCGAGGACATGTAAATCAGCAGTCCGCTGAGCGGGATGATCAGAATCAGCAAAAAGGAGATCAAGTACCGCATAAAGTACGCCTTGCCATGGGGGAACTTCATCGTCGTTTCACTCCAAATGCCATGCTAGAACAATACCGTTCGTTACACTGGCGGAAAATCCTTTTTCCAGGCTCGGCTTGGCTGGTCCAAATCGTGGTAGAGGCCGCCGCGCCGCGACGGCCTCTATTCCGCAACCTTTACAATGAGTTGTCGTATGCTGCCTGCAAAACAGCGAGCGCCTCGTCAATTTTCATCTTTTGGAGCTGACCTACGTAGTTGTCCCACTGCGCGTCGATATTCCCTTCGGTGACAAACTGCGCTTTGGCGGTCTCGACATAGGTGTTGATGTCCACCAGGATCTTCTTCAGCGCCGTGGTGTCCTCGATGGAGAAGAAGAGGTTCGGGTACGGCTCTTTTTGCAGGTATTCGGATACATATTCCTCCGCGCGGGCACGGGCAATCTGCTGCTCCGGCGGCGTGAAGAAGGACTCGTAGTCCGACAAGGTGGCAAAGGCGCCATTGTCCGCGCATGTCAGCCCCCACTTCCAGGAGCCATACGTCTTGCCTTCCGGGGGCTCCAACGCGATCAGTTGATCGCCTTCCTGGCTGAGCATCTCCCCGATCGGCCCGTAGAATGCCTGAACTGAGTTGATGGGCGCGTACAGCTCGTCAATCCAGCGCATGGTCGCTTCCGGGTTCTTGTTGGCCGTCGTGATCTCAAAACGATTGCGCGCGTATTGCGAGCCGGAAACAACACCCCAACCCTGGTCGCCGTTCGGACCTATGAGCGCGCCCAACTGCACATAGTCGCTCTTGGCGCGTTCCATGCCCAGGCTGTCATCCAGCGTCCAGTCGATGATGACGCCGACCAGATCATCCTCACTGCGCACCTTGGCGTAGTATGTGGCGGAGTCGGTGGTAAAGACCTCCTTGTCCAAAAGCCCTTCGGCATAGAGCTTGTTCATGTACTTGAGCGCTTCCTTGTAGCCTTCCTCCATCGGCGTGAAAAGCACCTTGCCGTCCCGCATCATCAGGTGATAGGTCAGGTCGTTGTTGGATGTGTTTTCGTATACGCCAAAGGCCGGATACAGATCCGCCTCGCTGCGCACGGAGCCGGAGCCCATCGCGTGTTGGAAAATGAACGGAATCTCGTCCTGTTTTCCATTGCCGTTGGGATCGCCGGCCTTGAATGCCTTGAGCACCTCGTAGAGCGCGACGGTGGTGGTGGGTACGTCCAGGCCGAGCTTGTCCAGCCACTTTTGGTTGATGCCCATCGTTGTCCTGCCGGCGGGGAAGAACAGCTCGCGCACGCGCACCAGCGAGTAAATGTTGCCGTCCGAGGCGGTAATGACCCGCTTGGCCTCCGGACGCGCCTCAAAGACCGCCTTCAGGTTAGGCGCGTACTGGTCGATCAGGTCATTGAGCGGGATGAAGGCGGTATTGGCGTTCATCAAAATATCCGCATCCGTCAAGCCGTCGCCCCAAAAGGCGTCGGGCAGATCGCCGCTGGCGAGGATCAGACCCTTCTTCTCGGCAAAAGCGCTGCTGGGGACCTCGATCCATTCAATCTGGACATTTGTCTTTTCAGATATTTCCTTGAAAAGCGGCATGTCCGCATAGCTCAACTGATCCTGGCCAATATCGTGGCTTGCCAAGATGGTGATGGTGACCGGCTCGTTCACCACCGGGTACCCGGTCGCGTTGAAGTTGGCGTCCGTCTCCGCCAGCGCGAGGCCGGCAGGCCACGCGAGGCACAGCGCTAACGCCGTCGGAAGCACTGCCCGCAGGAATCTTTTCATGAGTTAACCCTCCTCACCTTATTTGACGCGTTTCCGCCCCGGTGCACTGCAGGGCTGGTCGCGCGTTTACCCCTTCACCGAGCCAATCATGACACCCTTGACGAAAGACTTCTGCAGGAACGGATAGATGATCAGCATTGGCCCGCTTGCAATCACGATCATCGCGTATTTCAGCAGCGTTGCCGTGTGGCGCATGCCCGCAGCCATCCCCGGCTCCATGGAAAGCGTCTGCTGCTGCACAAGCACTTCGCGGAGGAATAGCTGCAACGGGTACTTCGATGCCGTGTTCAGGTAGATGAGCGCGTTGAAGTAGCCGTTCCAGTGGTTAATGCCATAAAACAGCCCCAGGACCACCACGATCACCTTGGACAACGGCAGGGCGATCGACACGAAAAAGCGGGTATGGGAGCAGCCGTCCAAAAAGGCGGATTCCTCCAGTTCATCGATAATGTTGCCGGCAAAGTATGTGCGTGCGATGATGAGATTCCACACGGACACCGCGGACACGAGGATGACGGCCCACATGGAATCGATCAATCTCAGGTCGCGCACCAGCAGGTACGTGGGGATCAACCCGCCGGAAAAAAACATGGTGAACAGGATGATCAGATTAAGGATGACGCGGGCCTTGAACCGCTTGCGTGAAAGCGCGTACGCCGCGGGCAGCGTGAGCAGAAGGTTCACCGCCGTACCGATAACCGTGTACTGAACCGTATTCCGGTAGCTCGTCCAGAGCCGGGGATTGCCAAGCACCGTCTGATACCCCGCGAACGTGATCCCCTTGGGTAGGAAGATCACCTTGCCGGCATAGGTAAGGTCCGGGTTGCTAAAGGAGGCGATGACCACGAAATACAGCGGATACAGCACGATAACGAGCAGGAGCGCCATCAGCGCGTTAACGATGAGATTAAAGCGGCGGTCCGCGGCGGAAATACGCGTTTTCATGGAATGCCCCCCTCTCGTTACCACAGGCTGCTTTCCGTCAGCCGCTTGGAGATGAAATTGACCACGACCACCAGAATGAGGTTCACGATGGAGTTGAACAGCCCGATGGCACTGGAATAGCTGTACTCGCTGCCCATGATGCCGATCTTGTAGACATAGGTGGAGATGATCTCCGAGACACCCAGGTTCAGGCTGTTCTGTAGCAGGAACACCTTTTCAAACCCAATGCTCATGATTCTGCCGGCGTTAAGAACCAGCAATGTGACGGCGGTCGGTATCAGCGACGGCAGATCAATGTACAGTATTTTTTTGAGCTTTCCGGCGCCGTCGATGTCAGCAGCCTCATATAAATCCGGGCTCACAGAAGTTAACGCGGCAATATAGATGATGGCTTCCCACCCTGTCATCTGCCAAATGCCGGAGATGACGTAGATGGACCTGAACCACGAGGGGTTTCCCAGCGGAACGCCGATGTCTTTGTTCAGCAAAAAGGAGAGCAGGTTATAGAAGACACCGCCCGTCGGCGACAGCATCACCAGGATCATACCACAGAGCGCAGCGGTGGAGATGAAATACGGGGCGTACGTGGCCGTCTGCACAATGGCTTTAAACCGCTTGGAACTGAGCTGGTTGAGCAGCAGGGCCAATATAATAGGAAAAGGGAAGCGGAGAAAAAGGTTGTAGCAGCTCAGCAACAATGTGTTCGTGAACAGCGTTTTAAACTGGTAGGAGTTAAAGAGGCGCTCAAACTGGTCAAGCCCGACCCATGGGCTCTTTGCGATGCCGACGGAGGGGATGAACTCCTTGAACGCGATCTGTGCGCCGTACAACGGGAGATAGCAAAAGACAATGAAGAAGGTCAGCGCCGGCAGCACCAGCAAGTATAGCTGATAGTTCTGCGTCAGGTCCCTATACCAGCCGTGCCAGCGCGACGTGTGGCTTGTGCGGGAAGATAGGGCATGGCGATCGGACATGATGCGGCACCTCCCTAAAAGCGACTGCGGCAGGAATCCCTGTGAACCCAGTATAGGGATAAGTACTCCGCTTGTATATGAACAGTTTTTTTGTGCATATACATTATTTGCGGTTCAAATCAATCGGGCGCGTTTTTGTGGCCACTTTGCCCACAGCGCACGCGTTTAATGCATATTGTTTTAACAAACTTTTAGTTCTTTGGGCATATTGTGTATTTTGCGTGTTTTCCCTCTTTTCTTCGGCGGAGGAAAGCTGTATACTATTTCAAAAAAGAAAAGAGGTGGCCACCATGATTCGTCAAATACCCTTCACCTCCGTTTCCCTTAGCGATACATTCTGGGCCTCAAGAATGGCGGTCAACCGGGATGTCACGCTGGCTTCTTGCCTGGATAAGTGCGAGCAAACGGGCAGAATCGCGAACTTCGCGCGCGCCGCCGGTCTGGCGGAAGGGCCGCACGAGGGCAAATTCTACAACGACTCGGATGTGTATAAGATCCTCGAAGGGGTCGCCTACACGCTGCATACGCACTTCGACTCCGCGCTGAAAGCGCGCGCGGATCGTGTTATTGACCTCATCGCGGCGGCACAGGAGGAGAGCGGCTACCTCAACACCTATTTCCAACTGGCGCGACCGGGCGACAAATGGACCGACATGAACCTGCACGAGATGTACTGCGGTGGCCACATGATTGAGGCGGCCATCGCCTATGCGCAGGCTACGGGCGAGACCAAGTTTCTTCATACGGCCGTCCGTTTCGCGGATCATCTGGACGCTACCTTCGGCCCGGGCAAGCGGCACTGGGTCGCGGGGCATCAGGAGATCGAGTTGGCGCTGATCAAGTTGTACCACTATACGGGCGAGCGGAAGTACCTGGACCTGAGCCTCTTTCTACTGGGCGAACGCGGGCACGGACACGGTATGAGGGAAGGATCCAAGGAAAAGTGGGATAAGGCGTATTATCAGGATACCGACCCGATTGAATGGTCCGCGCAGGTGATGGGGCATGCGGTGCGCGGCGTATACATGTATGCCGCCATCGCGGATGTGGTGGCCTTGACTGGCAACCGGGGGGATGAGTTGGCCATCAACCGCCTGTGGGAGAGCATGGTTGGCCGCAATTACTATATCATCGGCGGCATTGGTCAATCCGCGCACAATGAGGGCTTTACGGCCGACTTTGACCTGCCGAACAAGAGCTACTGCGAGACGTGCGCGGCGGTCGCCATGGTGATCTGGGGCGCACGGATGGGCTGGTTGTACGGCGATACGAAGTACATGGATATTGTCGAGCGGAGCATGTACAACAACGCGATTGCTGGCGTCTCACTGAAGGGCGACACATTCTTTTATGATAACCCCCTCGTTTCCGACGGTACGTATCACCGGTCGCCGTGGTTCGAGTGCTCCTGTTGCCCCAGTCAGCTTTCCCGGTTCATCCCATCAATCGGCGGCTATCTGTACGCGCTGGAGGACGATACGCTGTATATCAACCTGTACGCGCAGAATCGCCTTGTGCACGGCGCGTGGGACGTGCAGGTCCAAGGCGGCTACCCCTATGACGGAACCATCGACATCCTGTTAGCCGCCGTGCCGGAAAACGCTTCGCTTAAGCTGCGCATTCCGGGGTGGTGCAGCGGTGCGCGGATTGACGGCGCGGACTATACCGTTGCAAAGGGGTATGCGGTGATCCACGGCGTGAAAGCCGGGCAGGCAATCCGTCTGGAGTTGCCGATGCCCGTTCGCCGCAATCATGCCATTGCGTATGTGACGGAAAACCGGGGGTGTGTGGCGCTCTCCCGTGGGCCGATGGTGTATTGCGTAGAGCAAATGGACTGCGACGTGCCCGTTGAGGGGTTCGTCGTGTCGGACAACGATCCGCTGACGCTGCAGGCCGCCGCTGAACTTCCGGCGGATACCATCGCCATCGGTATTCACCAGGATGGAAGGCGGATCGCGCAGGCAGTACCCTATTGTCTATGGGACAACCGCGCGCCCGGGGCGATGCGCGTGTGGCTTAAGGAGCGTATCGCTCCGATGGAGCTGTATAAGTAGCAAGCGATCATGCCATGTCAACTGTGTATGCATCCCTCATTCGCATATGGAAAAGCTCCTGTGGGGGTTGGACGGGCGGGATACAAAAAAGCGGTTCCTATTCGGAGCTGCCGGGCTGTTGATGTTATTGGTGGCCTTCGAACCGTGTTCAGAGTCCCGGTATCGGAAAGTTCTGCGCGATATCCTCAAAAGCGCCCACCGTGACATCCGAGGCGGTACAGCCCCGTGGTGATCCCCATGAGGCAGGCGGAATCATCCGCGATGATAAAACTCGGTAATACGCGCACCGCGCAGCAAATCCTTTGATGTTATCTCCGGATTTTCCCCTGCTCCACACCGTGCGTGAGACTTTCACCTCACACGGCGTTCCATCGAGTACATCTGCGGTTAGGCCAATTTCTGTGAATGTAACATGCTACGTCACCACTATTTTTCTATAGGCAGGTTTCCTACCATTTTGCGCAGTGTGTTGAGCTTTTTCAGGCTTTTATCATCAAGGTCAAGTTGCTTAGAGCAACTTAACTTAACGTAGGACATACCCGTCGTGTCTGAACCACCCAAGGATATCAGAAGAGGAGACAGAGGAGAAGGCAAGAGCGATGGCGTCGTCCAAACGTTCTTTATCGCGAATCTTGAGCTTGCGCAATATGGCCTTGATTTTTGACCACATCAACTCAATCGGG
>JAVBOM010000070.1:0-94900 GCA_031550535.1 Eubacteriales bacterium | reverse complement strand
TCCGTAATAGAATGAATTCATAAATCCAGACATAATCATTCCCCCTACATACACATCACCGATATCATATCACAATTTGGCCTCTATGAAAAGAGTCCCGGCGATACGTTTCGCCGGGATTCATAATGAAAACACATTGAGATCACAATTTAGAGCCTATCAATACATCTTCGCGGTATTTTCGAAACGTTCGGTCGTAAGTCCGTTCGCGGTCGCATACCGCTTGCCGTCCGCCGCCCAGAGCATGCCGCGCTCCATCAGCACGGCGGCCGTGGGCGACTTGTCAAACACGTCGTCGTGGTGGCCGAGCGAGGTGTAGAACACCCGGCCGTTGCCCCAGAACTTGGTCCAGGCCACCGGCATATCCACGGGCTTGTTGGAGATGTGATAGTATGAAACAGACGGGAAGCGCGTGGTCGCCAGCACCTCGATGGCCGGGTCCACGTGCAGGTAGTAATGCTCGGAGCTGACGGGAAAGTCCTCCAGCCCCTCCACGATGGGGCTGGAGCCCTTACAGATGTTGACGGTGTAGTCGATGCCGTCGCCGCCGGGGTGGCTCACCCACTGACCACCGGTAATGAACTGCCACTCGGTATCGTTGCGGAACGAATCGCACATGCCGCCGTGGCAACCCGCGAGGCCCACGCCCGCGCCTACCGCCTTTGCGACGTTCGCCGTGTACGCCCGGTCAATCGTACCCATGGTCCAGCACGCGACGATCACGTCGAGCGCGAGCAGCGCGTCAAGGTCCTTCAGGCAATCCAGGTTGTCCTGGATATCCACCGCGAAGCCGTGCCGCGAAAGCATGTCCCCGAAGCGGCGGGAGGTCAGCTTCGGTTCGTGTCCGTCCCATCCCCCTTGAACGATAAGCGCCTTTTTCATCTGACGTACCCCTTTCGTCTATCGCTAAACATCGTAACGCATGACAAGCTATGCGCGCTGGTAAATGCGGCTGCCGCACCGGACCGCCCAGGCGTGGCCGTCGCGGATGAACGCCTCCATGCGGAGCAGGGCCTTGTTTTCCTCATCAAACGCGGCGAAAAGCGTGCCGCCGCAGTAGCACAGCGGCATGCGCTTGTCCTCCTTGACGGCGATCAGCGCGCCATCCTGCTGAACGACGGTGACATCCACCGGGATGCCCTCGTGCGAGCGGTATGTGCCCTCGACCATCTCAGGGTTGGAGAACGCGCGGCCGATGTCCGCATACCAGCGGTGACTCGTTTCCAGCGGCAGGCCCATGACGGCGTTGTACAGCGGCCAGACGAAGCAATCCACGTCCTCGTCATCCAGGTTGCACAGCGCGGCGAAACCCCAACCCTCGCCCAGCAGCAGCCCGCCGTGGCTGGATACGCCGTGCAGCGCGCCGGAATGCTCGCAGATGACGTGCCCGGAATGCTCGCGCTTGTAGAGGCCGTAGCAGTAGCCGGGGATGCTCCGCGCCGGGAATCCCTTGCCGATCAGCAGATCGACCGCCGCCGCCGGAATGACCTGCTTGCCCTCGTGCATGCCGTAGTTCGACAGGCAGCGGTAATACACCGCCATGTCGCGCGCCGTGGACTTGACCAGCCCGCAGCCCCTGTACGGCGGCAGCACGGACCACGCGTCATCGCAGGTGATCGTGCCGTCGTCCAGGCGGGTGAACAGCGACGTGATGTTCCCGCCGGAAAGCGCCCTGGCCTCGCTCGCATCCACATCCAGCACCGTGCGCGTCATGCCCAGCGGTTCATAGACGTTTTCCTTCAGGAACTGTTCGAGCGGGATGCCCGCCGCCTGATCCACCACGTAGGACAGCAGCGCGTAGCCCTCGTTGCTGTAGCTCATGTACTCCCCGGGCGCGCCGAGCGATGGGTAGCCGCACGTGCGGATGTAGTCCACGATCTGGTCGATGGTGTCAAACGGGCACGGCGCGGCTTCGCGTAGCTTTTTCAGCGCGTCGCTGTCGCGGTCGTCCGCGTGCATGGCGATGGACCATTCCAGCGGCTCCATCGGCGGAATGCCAGCCGAATGCATCGCCAGGTGCCGTAGCGTGACGGCATCCCTGGGCGTGCCGGGAATATCAAAAGAAGGGAAATAGCGGTACACCGGGTCGTCAAAGGAGAGCTTTCCCTGGACGGCCAGCATGGCGCACGCGAGCGTCACATGCGATTTGCTCATCGACGCGATGCCGTGAATCGTATTCTCGTCGCAGGAACGGGAACCATCCTCGTTCGCGCGGCCATACCCCTTTGTAAATGTCTCGCCGTTTGGGCCGAAGGCCGCTACAGAGATTCCGGTCAGCTTGTTCTTCTCAAAAAGTGCGGATAAGCAGTCATCCAGTGCGTGTACATCCAGCGGCATGGGTCGTCCCCCTTTGTCTATTGCTGGAGAGAGAGATTCCACAAAGAACCCCGGTCTCCGTTTTGACCGCATCATACCACACCGGTGTGCCGTATACAAGCGTACAAACAGGCGCTGGCGGCGGCGCTGATTTGAAAAATCGGGCGCCATAGGAGGATTTCGCAAGAAATCCTTACCTCGTCGGCGGCGCTGATTTGAAAAATCGGACGCCATAGGAGGATTTCGCAAGAAATCCTTACCTTGATGACAGAATCGCCCAGGATGACAACTTGCGTCGGCAATTGTATCTTTTGGGTGAAAAATAATTGTCAAATGTTGAAAATAAGTATATGATTCACTTGAATATTGTGGTACAATAATAGAAGGGAGAGATTGGCATGATGAATTCCAACCGGCCCCCCGTAAACACGAAAAAAGTCGGCGGTGCTGTGGCCATCGGTATTGTGATTCTTTTGGTTGTGATTCTGTTCTTTGTGTTCGCGCCGTACGTAACGGTTCCGGCCGGCCACACGGGCGTCGTCGTGACCATGGGCCGCGTCTCTGATACGGTACTGAACGAAGGATTGCACTTTAAACTTCCGTGGCAGAACGTCATTTTGATCGACAACCGCGCCCAGAAGGAGCCGCTCGTCACACAGGCGTTTTCTTCCGATATTCAGCAGGTGGACGTGACCTGTTCCATCAACTTCAGCGTGGACAGGGACACATCGCAAAATCTGTACAAGAATGTCGGTGTCGATTACTATACCAAGGTCATGCTGCCGCGCGTGATGGAGAACGTGAAGGGTGTTTTCTCCAAATACACTGCGGATAATTTGATCGGCGCGCGGGACACGCTTTCCGCGCAGATTATGGCCAAACTCTCGCCCGAGATGAAAGCGTACGGCATTGAGGTGCTGAGCATCGCCATAGAGGATATTGATTTCTCCAACGCGTTTACGGACGCGGTCGAGGCCAAGCAGGTGGCCGAGCAAACGAAGAAAAAGACCGAAACCGAGCAGGAAGCGCTGCTCATTGTGGAGCGGACGACGGCGGACCGTGCCGTCATCACCGCGGAAGCCGACGCCGAGGTCCTCAAGATCAACGCGGACGCGAAAGCCTACTCCCTGCGCGTGCAGGCCGAGGCGGAAGCGGAAGCCAACAAACTGGTCGCGGGGTCGATCACCCAGCAACTGATCGACTACGTGCAGGCAAATGGCTGGGACGGCGCGCTGCCGCAGTTTGTGTCGGGCGACAGCGGCATGCTCCCGGTGCTCAACATGGAACCGTCGAAGCCCTGAGGATGTAGGGGTCGGATCGTGCTTCCGCAGCATGCGCGGAGTACGGACCGGGCACCGCATTGGCCGGCAGGGCGGGAACGAAGTGCATCCCCTCGCGCTTCGTTCTTTTTTATTGCCATTTTTCCCCATGACAGGTATAATGCACCACATGAGCACATTTTTCAAGCAATTTAGAAACGGCGATGTATTCCCCTGGGAGCGCGATTTCACGCGGGAACTGGTCAACGTCGCGCTGCCGATCACCGTGCAGTCGCTGCTCACGGCGCTGCTGCACATCATCGACAACGTGATGATCGGCCAGCTTGGCGAGGTAGAGCTCGCGGCGGTGACACAGGCGAACCGCATCACATTCCTGTTCCAACTCGCGCTGTTCGGTCTTTCCGGCGGCACGGCGACATTCGTGGCGCAGTTCTGGGGCAAGCGGGATCTCCGGGGTGTACGCGAGACGATGGGGCTGTCGCTCTGCCTGTCGATGCTGCTGGCCGTGCTGGTGGTCATCCCGTGCGTCCTGTTCCCGTCGCATCTGATGCGCCTGCTGCTGAACGACGAGGCGGCTGTCGCCGTCGCGGCGCAGTACCTGTCGATCATCGCGATTGGCTATCTGGCGACGGCCGGGTCGCAGTGCTTCGGCACGGTACAGAAATCCACGGAACAGGCGCGGCTGCCGATGGTGGCGGGCATTGCCGCCATCGCGACCAACACGGTGCTGAACTACTGCCTGATCTTCGGCAACCTTGGCTTTCCCCGGCTTGGCGTGGCCGGCGGCGCGATCGCGACGGTTATCGCCGGGTTTGTGGAACTGCTGATGGTCATCATCGGCGGGTACGTGTATAAATTCGCCACAGCCGCGCGCCTGTCGGAGCTAGTCCCCCGCTCCCTCGCGTTCGTGAAGCGGTATCTGACCATCGCCATGCCGGTCATCGCGAACGAGGGGCTTTGGGCGCTGGGCGTGGTGATGTATTCAGTCGTATACGGGCGGATGGGCACGGCCACGGTCGCGGCGGTGAGCATCTTCAACACCGTGCAGCAGGTGGCGTTTTCCACGATGCGGGGCGTGACCAACGGCACGGCCGTGCTCGTGGGCAAGCGCATCGGCGCGGATGATGAGGAAGGCGCGTTCCGCACGGCCAAGCGGATGATTTACGCGGCGGTGCCGTTCGGGATTTTCGCGGGGATCGTGTTGCTGTGCGTGTCCCTGCCGTTAACAGGGGTATTCAAAGTGTCCGAACAGGTGATCGCGGACGCCCGCAGCATGGTGATCCTGTGCTCGCTGGTGATCTGGCTCAACCAGCTCGGCGGGCTGCTGATCGTGGGAGTGATGCGCGCGGGCGGCGATGTGACCATGTCGCTGTACCTGGACGCGGGCACGACGTGGTTCATCGGCGTGCCGATGGTCGCCCTGTCCGGCCTCGTGTTCGGGCTGCCGATTCCGATGGTGTATCTGCTGTCCAACGTGGAGGCGTTGGTGAAGGTGATCCTCGGTCTCTGGCGGTTCCGGTCGCGCAAGTGGGTTCACAACCTCGTTAGGTAGGCGGTCACCTCACTGCGGTTGTGGAAAAGCTGCCGCAGGCCGGTAATATGATACGCATCCTTAAGAATGGCTTCCGCGCGCGCGACGCGTGGGAGCCATTCGGCCGTTTTTTCCGGCAATTTCAGCGTCAGGATGGCGCGGCCGCCGGGCGCAAGGCATTTCGCGGCCTCCGCCGTCAGCGCGGCGGACGCCTCCGTGTCCATCTTCATGTCATTGACGAGCATGTCAAAATGACCTGCCCCGTGCCCAAAATACTGCTGCGCCGTGCCCCGGTAGTGCGTCACCCCTGGGTCGCGCGCGACGCGCGGATCGAGTGCCGCCGGGTCCACCGCCGTGACGGCGAGTCCATGGCCGCGCAGCACGCGCGTCCAACCGCCCGGCGCGGCGCCCAGGTCGAGCGCGCGGCCCTTGTCCGGCAGCGGCACGGCAAACGCTTCCAGCGCCTCCAGCAGCTTGAACTCCGCACGACTGACCTGCTCGTCCTCCCGCTTGAAGCGGCGCATGCCGCCCGCCCAGTCGGTCAGGTTTTCGGCGGCGGTTGACACGCCAATCCAGCCCATGCCCTCGGCGAGCGTGACTGAAACGATCCGCGCGGGGCTTTTCACGTCCAGCAGCGCGCCAGCCTCCATCAGCGGCGCGGCCAGCGCGGTATTGACATCGAACCGCTTGTACGCGGGCGAAAAACCCTCCATCACGCGCGCTTGCACGGAAAAACGTTCGCCCGGCGCACCCTTCGGCATCAGCGGCGCGAGCGCGGCCACGAGCGACGCGATGTCCCCTTCCCCACCCGTCAGCGGCACTTCCGCCTGCGCGGGACACATGTGGCGCAGAAAGACCGGGCGCTCCGGCGTTTTCGCGGCAAAACAAAGCGCGGCGCCCGGCTCCAGTTGCCGGACGACGCGCGGGTCTCCCGCTTCCCGCAAGGCGAGGCGAAAGGCGTCCGCCTGCGCGGTGAGAATGTATAGCAGCGGTGGGGATTTCTTGCGAAATCCCCTTATGGCGCTGATTTTACAAATCCGCGCCGCCATCAAAATTCCGCCGACCCGGTGGTGCGCGGGTAGGGCAGGACATCCCGGATGTTCGCGACGCCGGTGAGGTACATCACCAGCCGCTCAAATCCGAGGCCAAACCCCGCGTGCGGCACGCTGCCGTACTTGCGCAGTTCCAGGTACCACCAGTAATCGGCGGGGTCCAGGCCGCATTCCAGCATCCGGCTGAGCAGCACGTCCGCGTCGTCCTCGCGCTGGCTGCCGCCGATCAGTTCGCCAATGCCGGGCACGAGCATGTCGGTCGCCGCGACGGTCTTGCCGTCGGGGTTCAGCTTCATGTAGAAGGATTTGATCTCCTTGGGGTAGTCGTACACGAACACGGGCCGCTTGAAGTGTACCTCGGTGAGATACCGCTCATGTTCGGTCTGCAGGTCCGCACCCCAGAACACCGGATACTCGAACGCCTTGTCCGCCTTCGCGAGGATGTCGATCGCGTCGGTGTACGACACGCGCGCAAACTCCGCATCAGCCACGTGCGAAAGCCTAGCCAGCAGTTCCTTGTCCACAAACTGGTTCAGGAACGCCATCTCCTCCGGCGCTTCTTCCAGCACGCGGCGGATGATGTACTTGATCATCTCCTCGGCCAGGTCCATGTCCTCCACCAGGGTGGCGAACGCGATTTCCGGCTCCATCATCCAGAACTCGGCCGCGTGGCGCGGCGTAAAGCTGCGCTCGGCGCGGAATGTGGGTCCGAACGTGTAGGTATCGCGGAACGCGAGGCAGAAACCCTCGACGTTGAGCTGGCCGGACACGGTCAGACCGGCGTTGCGGCCGAAGAAATCCTGGCTGAAATCGACCGATCCGTCCTCCGCGCGCGGCGGGTTTCCCGCGTCCAGCGTCGTCACGCGGAACATCTCGCCCGCGCCCTCACAGTCACTGGTGGTGACGATCGGCGTGTGGACATAGACGAAGTTCTTCGCATGAAAAAACTCGTGGATGATCTGCGCGGCGAGCGAGCGGATGCGGAACACCGCGCTGAACAGGTTCGTGCGCGGGCGCAGGTGCGCGATGGTGCGCAGGAATTCGACCGAGTGCTTCTTTTTTTGCAACGGGTAATCGGGCGTGGACGCGCCGATCACCGTAACGCTCGTGGCTTTGAGTTCAAACGGCTGTTGCATACCGGGCGTGGGCACGAGGGTGCCTACCGCCTCAATGGCGCTGCCAACGTTCAAGCGGGCGATATCCGCGTAATTCGCCAAATTCGCCTCCTCACAAACGATCTGCAGCGGATTGAAGAACGTGCCGTCATTCAGCGCGATGAACGCGAAGGCTTTGGAGTCACGCACTGTGCGGACCCAGCCGTTCACGCGGATGCCCGGCAGTTCGGCGGTCGGCGGCTCTTTGTAGAGCGCTCTGATGGTTCGATGCTCCATTTTCGATCCCCCCGTGAAAGTAATACCGAATAGTATAGCATGCCCACGCCCGTTTCACAACAGGGCTTTCCTATTATTTTCTGTTATTGGAACGGCTCCATCGCCAGACAGCTGATAGATTTCTCCACCTCGACGGAGATCTCGTCCTCGGTCAGCGCGGGGTTCGCGTCGGTGACATCCACCATAAGCTGGCAGATGATGATGCCCTTTCCGGCGGCGACATAGGCGGTGACAGTCTGTGTCGTCTTGGGCACGGCGACCGGCGCTTCGGCTTCGGGCGCGGTTTCCGCCTCGGGCGCGGGCGTGGCGTCCGCGGCGCCTTCGCCGGATACGTTGTCCGGCGCCGCTTCCGCCGTAGGCTCCGTCTCCGGCGCGGCCGCGTCATCCGTGGCTACGTCGGCGCCCTCCGCGGCGGCGCGGTTATCCGCCTCCTCCTGCGTTTCCGTGCGGACCATGGAGAAGTACTGCACCGGATGATCGCTGATGGTCGCGGACACGATGTCCGATATGGCCGCGTCGGGGTAATACAGCGGGAACGTCGAATGCGCGCTCTCCACCAGGGTGCTCAGACCGCCCTTCGCGCCCATGTAGTACACCGACTGAAGCCTGGAAGCCGCCTCATCGACCGGCTTGTAATAGAAGTCCTGCACGTTCGTGTCGCTCTGGTAGTGCGTCTGCGGATCGAGCACAAAGCCCTCAGGCGTGCTGACCGCGCCCAGCTTGAAGTATTTTTTGCTGTTTTCGCCCAGGTTGGCCACAATCCAGTTATCCTCCGCGACGGCCGTGCCGTTCTTGACGGGCAGGCTGCCGTCGTCATAAAGCAAGAAGAACAAAAGCACGGCGACAACCAGCACGGCGGCGCCGCCGATCAGCCCGTATTTCAGCCGCTTGTCCATCGGCTCTTTTTTGCGGTTCGCCTTTGCCACGTATTGCGGCGGCCGCGAGATCTTCTTCTTGGACTTTCCCATCGTGTTTTCCCCCACTCATTTGATGTTTTTTTATGAGAGCGCACCCCAGCGGGCCAAAGTCCGCCGCATGTACGCCGCCACATCCATTTCAAAGGCCGTCCGGAGCAGGTCCGGCCGCAGCACATCCGCCGGGTCCCCGGAAGCCAGCACCTCGCCGTCCCGCATCAGCATCATCCGGTCGGCAAAGCCGATGGCGAGGTTCAGGTCGTGCAGCACGCCGACGACCGCGCGTCCGCCGCTCCGGGACCAATCGCGTAGCGCGTCCGTCAACGCCGTCTGATGTTTCAGATCCAGGTGGTTGGTCGGCTCGTCCAGCAGGATCAGCGAAGGCTCCTGCGCGAGCGTTCTCGCGAGGAACACGCGCTGGAGCTGCCCGCCCGAGAGCGTATCGATCGGCCGGTCGCGCAGATCCCATAGCCCCACGGTTTCCAGGCACCGGCGCACGCTGTCCCGGTCCGCCTTCGCGGGCGTGCGGAACGCGCCGCGCATGTGCAGATACCGGCCCAGCATCACCGTGTCGTAAATCGTATAGGCGAAGTACACCTGCGAAAGCTGGCTGAGCAACGCGACGCGCGCGGCGATTTCCCGGCGCTTCATGCCGGACAGCGGCGCGCCGCCCAGAAGGATTTCCCCGCGCGCCGGCAGCAAGCCCGCGATGGCGCGCAGCAATGTCGTTTTGCCGCAGCCGTTCGGGCCGAGCACGCAGAAACACTCCCCCGGCTCCACCGTGAGGCTTACGGAGCGCACCACGTCCTTGCCGGCGTATCCGGCGCAGACATCCGTCAGACACAGAATGCTCACGCGCCGCCCCCTTCCCGCCTGCGGCCAAAGTACACGTAGGCAAAGAATGGCGCGCCGATGAGCGCCGTCACCGCGCCGACCGGCAGCTCCTGCGGGGCAAGCAGCGTGCGCGCCGCCATATCGCACAGCGCCATGAACCCACCGCCCAGCACCGCCGACATCGGCAGCACCAGCTTGTGCTTCGCGCCGAAAACGCGCCGGACCACGTGCGGGGCGATCAGGTCAACAAAGCCGATCACGCCCGCGAACGCCACGGCGCTGCCGGTCATCGCGGCGGCAAGGGCCAGCAGCAGCCACTTGACGCGCCGCGTGTCCACGCCCATCGCGCCCGCGTCCTCCTCGCCAAAGGTCAGGATGTCCAGCTCGCGCGCGTAGCGCATCAGCGCCACAAGGCCCAGCAGCCCCACCGGCGCCAGCAGTCCGATATCCGCCCAGCCCTTCAGCGCGAAGCTGCCCATCTGCCAGCGGATGAGCCGCTGCGCTTCCTGCTTCATGAAGGAGTACAGCAGCGTCAGCACCGCGTTCACGAACAGGGAAAACACCATGCCCGCCAGGATGATGGTGTTGTTTTGCATGCTCCGGTCCATGCGCGCGGCGAACGTCACCGCCACCAGCACCGTGAGCATGCCGAACACAAGGCCGGCCAGCGGCAGCGTGTACGCGCCGATCACCGGCAGGGTGAAGCCGGTCAAAATCACGGCCGCCGCGCCCAGCGACGCGCCGGAACTGACGCCCAGCGTGTAAGAGGAGGCGAGCGGGTTGCGCAGCACGCTCTGCATCACCGTGCCGCTGACGGAGAGCATCGCCCCGACGCAGAACGCCATCAGCACGCGCGGCAGGCGGATCGTCCAGAGGATGGAGACCTTCGTCGCCTCAACCGTGTCCGGCAGCGGCGCGCCAAGCAGCTTGTGCGCGAGGATGCGCGCGATTTCCGAAAGGGAAAGAGGCACGCTCCCCACGCCGACGGCCAGGGCCAGCGCCAGCAGGCAGAACACGCAGGCCAGGAGGATTTTCAGCGGCGTTTTCATGCGGGGCATTCCTTGCCCTCGGACGGCGCGGGCACCGCCGGGCTTGTCCCCACAGGCGGAGGCGCGGGCTGCGCGCCGGGCGCGGCGAAGTGCTCGAACGCGGTGATTCCCCCATCGTCTGACAAACAAGCGCGGAACCCGCACGCGTTCCCCGGCGTTTGCGACAGCGCGGAGCCGGGCGCGAACTGCCGCATCGCGCTCATGATGACGCCGCCATGCGACACAAGCACGGCCAGGCCCGTCCATTCGTGCGCGACGAGCTTCGTCCACCCTGCGCATACCCGGCTATCGAATGCCCGGCGCGATTCCCCGCCCGGGCAGACCACGTCCTGCCCATCCTCCGCGAGCCAAGCGCGGAAAAACGGCTCGTTCGCGAAAAGATCCTCATGGTTGCGGCCCTCAAAGACGCCAAAGCGGTATTCGCCCAGATCCGGAATGTCCGTATGGCTCACTGTGCCGTACAGCAGCTCCAGCGTTTCGACCGCGCGGCGCATGCCGCTGGTGAAAAACGTCCCGGCAGGCGGATACAGGCCGCGAAGGGGCGCGAGCGCGCGCCTGCCGTTTTCCGATAGCGGAATGTCCATTGCGCCCGTGAACACCCGGCGCTCGTTCGCCTCGGTCGTGCCGTGGCGGAGCAATAGCAGCTCACGCACCCTTCATCACCGTCCCGATCCCGCAGAATACGCGCACCACGCGGTCCGCGCGCCGGGCAAGGTGCGCCCCGCAGCGGCCGACGGCCTCCCGCCAGGCGCGCTCCTCCGCGTCCATGGGTACCACGCCGCAGCAGATGTCCTCCATCAGCACGGCGCAGTCCGCCCACGCGTCCGCGCGGCGCGCGATTTCTTCCAGCGGGTCCAAGCCCTGCCGGAGCAGTTCGAGCACGAGCAGGTGCGCGTCCGGGACGATCCGCTCCAGCGGATAGCCGAGCGTTTCCGCGGCGTATGCACGTTTGCCCTGGTACGCGCCTCCGATGATGAGCGTCATTGCGGTTCCCCCTTGAGATACGATACTTATAGGCACGCCAGCGCGATCAGCCCAGCCAGTTCCGCGCAGCAGATGCCGCAGCCCGCGATATCCCCGTTCATGCCGGACAGAGACCGCGCGGCGGCCAGGCAAGCGAGCGCAAAGCCCGCGATTGCGAAGGCGCAAGCTGCCCCGCCCCGCCAGTCCAGGTAAAACGCCGCTACGAGCGCGATGCCGAGCGCGATCAGGCAGCACAGCCGCCTGCCGGGCGTCGCCGCCTCGTGCGCCATCTGGCCGTAATGGCTGCCTTCCATCGGCGGGAGGCTTTGCAGCGCCAGCGCCGCGAGCGCCCGGGAAACCACCGGCAGGAACAGCAGCCCCTTGAGGCGTCCCGCTTCCAGCGCGCCATGCGCCGCCGCGATCTGCGCCGCGAGCAGGCAAAAGAGCGCGATCACGGCAAAGGAACCTGTGTGCGGGTCCTTCAGAATGCGCCGCTTGTCCTCCAGGGAGCGCGCGGACAGCACGGCGTCCGACACGTCCATCAGCCCGTCCAGGTGCAGAAAGCCGGTCACAAGCGGCATCGCCAGCGCGATCACAACAGCGGCCAGCGCGGCAGGCAGCAGCGCCCCCGCGAGCGACGCCACCCCCAGCCACAGCGCGCCCAGCAGCACACCCACCACAGGCAGGCACGGCATCAGGAGGCCGGGCAGGGCGTCGTCCCAGCGGGCAAAGCCCGGCAGAACCGTGTACAGCCCAAGGGCCATGGCGAAAGCCCGTGGCAGTCGCGTCCAGGACGGCGGCGCTGATTCGGAGAACCGGCCGCCATCAGGGGATTTCGCGAAAAAGCCCTTCTTTTGGGGCAAGGCGCTTCGCCTCCTTTTCACTGGCCGCGTTCACCGGGCGCGCGCTCGTGGCGATCTCGCCGTGGTCCCCGGCAAAGCCTTTCGGCCCTGCAAAGGCCGTCGATCCAACACAAAACGCGGCGGCGTGCCGGGTTGCGGTCCATGCCGCCCGCCGGACGCTCATCGTGCCTTGATTCCGGGAAGCGCGCGCTCCGCCGCGTCCAGCAACGCGTGAACATCCGCGCCGCCCTTGTGCAGGACGCGCTGCCCCATGACCATCTCGATCACGCCGTCCGCGCGCTCCGCCACCGCGCGGTCCACATGCGCCAGCGCCCGCCGGTACGCCTCCGTGGCCGCGCCAAACCGGCGCGCGTCCGAATAGATGGCGTCGGACACGACGACCGCGTTTTCAAACGTCGACAGCACACGCAATAGATCTTCAGCCACGCGCCCGCCCGCCTCCGGGTCCACCCGGCCGTCCGGCGCGAACATCTCGTTCGCGAGCAGCGCGGTCGCGCTGTCTAGCAGCAGGCTTGTGTCCCGGCCCAGCGCGCCGATCAACCCCGTGATATGATCCCCGCGCTCTACCGTCTCAAACCCACAGCCCGCCCGCTCCGCGCGGTGGCGCTCCACGCGCGCGTCGTCCTCCCGGTCCATTGGGCGCATAGTCGCCACGTATACCCGGCGCTCCCCCTGCGCCATGGCCAGGGCAAGCGCCAGCGTGGACTTGCCCATCTTGCACCCGCCGGATATGAGAAAAGTCACAGCTCGATGCCTTTGCGCGCCGGCACGCCCTTTTGGTAGTAATGCTTGACCATGCGCATTTCGGTGCACAGGTCGGCCGCGCCGATGACGGCCTCCGGCGCGCCGCGCCCGGTCAGCACCAGCTCCGTGCGCTCCGGCCGCTCCCGGATCAGGCGCAGCACGTCGTCCACCGGCAGCAGGCCCATGGACATCGCGCCGTTCGCCTCGTCCAGGATGACGAGATCGTACGCGCCGCTGAGCACCGCTTCCCGCGCCTTCGCAAAGCCATCGGCCGCGCGCCGAAGCTCGTCCTCGGGAATGCTTTTTGGATTGATAAACTTCCCGCTGCCAAGCTGGGTGATCTCCACCTCGGGAAACCGCTCGGCCAGCGCGTCAATCTCGCTGTACGCCCCGCACTTTAGGAACTGAAACACGCGGACGCGAAGACCCGCGCCGACGGCGCGCACCAGCAGCCCGAGCGACGCGGTTGTCTTGCCCTTGCCATCCCCTGTATAGACATGCACACAGCTCATCGCCGGATATCCTCCAAATAGCCGGAGTCGATCTCCGCTTCTTCAAATGTCGCCATGTCCGCGTACACGGCGCACGCGGCGTCCAGCAGCGCGAACATCAGCGGGCAGCCGCTCCCTTCGCCCAGCCGCATGCGCAGCCTAAGCGGCGCGTCAAGCCCCAGCTCCTTCAGCGCCAGATGCGCGCCCGGTTCCTCGGACAGGTGGGAGGCGAAAAGGTATGGCTGCGCCTCCGGCGCGAGCCGGATGGCCGCCAGTGCGGCCACGCACCCGATGAACCCATCCACCACGACGGGCAGCCGTGCCGCCGCCGCGCCCAGGTAAGCGCCCGCCATCGCGCACAAATCCAGCCCGCCGACCTTTGCCAGCACGCCGACAGGGTCGGACAGGTCGGGCTGGGCGCGCTCCAGCGCGTCCCGGATCACCTGCCGCTTGCGCGCGAGGCGCGTCTCGCCGATGCCGCCGCCAATGCCAGCCAGCATGCCCGCGTCCATGCCCGTCAGCGCGGACAGGACCGCCGTGCTCGTCGTCGTGTTCCCGATGCCCATTTCGCCCACGCCGATGACGCCATAGCCGCGCACGGCGGCCTCCTGCGCCAAACGCGCGCCTCGCTCGATCGCCAGCAGCGCCTCTTCCCGGGTCATCGCGTCTTCCAGGCGGATGTCGCCGGTCCCCGCGCGCACGCGAAGGTCGCGCACACCGGGGCACGCCACCGGCTCGTTCACCCCGACATCCGCGACGATCAGCCGCGCGCGGAACGCCCGCGCAAGCGCCGCCACGCCGGTGACGCCGCGCATGAAATTGATGGTCTGCGCCCGGGTGACCGATTGCGGAGCGGACCCGACATCCTCCGCGCATACGCCGTTGTCGGCGCAAAAAACAAGAACGGCCCGGCGCGAGAGGTCCGGCGGCGTGCGGCCGGTGATCCCGGCCAGCCGGACGGCATACGCTTCCAGCTCCCCCAGGCTTCCAAGCGGCTTGGCTAGCGCGTCCAGACGCTCCCGCGCGGTGTCCATCGCCGTCTCGCTCAAAGGCTCAATGCCTTCCAAAATATCCCGCAACTCCATGGGGTAGATCATACCACAGAAATAACGGGTTTTCAACGAAAAACGACACGTGATGCGCAAGAACATACGAGGAACATGCAAAGCGACCGCCCCGTCCGACGGTCGTCGTCGCGGCGGGGCGGTTAAGGGAATACGATCTATCGGCCGAGGTGTTCGCGGCCTCATCCTTTGCGGGCAATGGCCTCGATTTCAAACAGTCCGCCCTTGGGCAGCGCCGCGACGGCCACGCACGAGCGCGCGGGCTTTGTCTCGCCAAACGCGTCCGCGTAGATCGCGTTGATCGCGGCAAAATCGCCCATATCCACCAGAAACACGGTGGTTTTGACAACGTCGGCCATCTCCATGCCGGCAGCCTCCAGCACGGCCTTGAGGTTGCTAAGCGCGGTGCGGGCCTGGGCCTCCACGCCCTCGGCCAACTGCCCGGTGACTGGGTCCAGGCCGAGCTGGCCGGACGCGTAAAGCGTCTTGCCCGCGCGGACGGCGTGGGAATACGGGCCGACGGCCGCCGGCGCGCCCTGGGCAATGATAGGTTCATTTTTCATTGGTTCTGCCTCCTGCTGTTTCGATGGCGACAGTATAGCACACATCGACAGGCAGGTACAATGCCCTTTGAAGGCGGCGCTAATTTGTAAAATCGGGCGCCATGAGAGGATTCCGCAAGGAATCCTCACCTCTTACGGCATCATAAGCAACTCCGCCCCCTCTTTCGCGGGCTGGCGCGCTGCGCTGTCCAGCGTCTGATACAGATCCGCGTACCGAAGCGCGTCGGTGCGAATCCGCACGCCGCACGCGCGCAACGACAGGGGAATCTCGCGCCGGTTCCAGCGGATCGCCTGCCCGTTTTGATCCAATACGCGCCGCGCGGCCGCTTCCGTCCGCGCGGGATCGGAAAGCCCCGTCACCAGCGCGAACTCGTCGCCCCCGATGCGGAACAGCAGCATGGCGTCGTCCGCCGCCGCGTCAATTCTCCGCAGGCTCTCCACAATGGCGAGGTCACCCACCTCGCTGTCGATGTCGTTCATGGGCGTCAATCCCACGATGTCAAAGCAGAGCACATACGTGCCATCCATCCCACGCAGCACGTCGTACAATTCAGAAATATCCACCTTTTTGCGTGTCATGCCGTCTCCTCCTTCGATGATCCCCTCGACACGGGGAAACAGGCCGGAGAACTTCCACTTTCGGCGGAACGCGGTCGGCGCGTCGCCCCAGAGCCGCCGGAAGGCGCGCACAAACACCTCGGGCGACTGGTACTGATACCGATAGGCAATGTCAACGACGCGCTCCCGGCCGGATAGCAGGTCCTTCGCGGCCATGGTCAGCCTGCGCCGGGCGACGTAGTCCATCACACCCATGCGCAACGCGTAGCGGAAGGTCTTTTGCAGGGTCGACAGCGAGCAGTAGCACCCTTCCGCGATTTGCTCGGGCAGGAGCGGGTTTTCCAGATTGCCCTCAATGAAGGCGAGCGCCTCTGTCAGGCAATAAAACCGTAGCAAAACACCACCCCTTTCCGAATAGCCAGCTTGCGATCGCAAGATGAGTATACCAAACGGAAGGGGTGGTGTCTTGATGATTTGCGTACCTTTGCCGCAAGCTACAGATTTTACCCCGCCTTTGACGGCAGCCGCACCTCGAACGCCGTCCCCTTGCCCGGCTCGCTCCGAACGCCCACCGTGCCGCCGCACAGCTCCACGATGCGCTTCACCAGCGAGAGGCCAAGCCCCGCACCCTCCCGCGCGTGGGACGCGTCGCCCTGGTAGAACTGCTCGTAGATATGCGATAGCGTTTCCGCGTCCATCCCGATGCCGCTGTCCTTGATACGCGCGATGACGGAGTCCTCCGCGTCGATCAGCCGCACGGCCACGCTTCCGCCCTCGGGCGTGAACTTGATGGCGTTGCCCAGCAGGTTCGTCCACACAGGCATCAACAGTTCCTCGTTGCCGAAATATTGCACGGGGTCTAGCTGTACATCCATCTGCAGGTCCTTTGCGCTCCATTCCGGCTCCAGCAGCACAATCGCCTGCCGAAGCTGCTCATCCAGTGAAAAGACCGCCCGGTCCGGCACGATCTGCTGGTTTTCCAGCTTGGACAGCCGGAGCAGGTTAGACGCCAGCGTTGCCAGACGGTTGGACTCCCCCGCGATGATGCCCGCGTATTCCCGCCGCTCATCTTCGGTCAGGTTTGGCCGCTGCAGGAGCTTGGCATAGCCGCTGATGGAGGAGAGCGGCGTCCTGAATTCATGCGAGACGTTGTTGACAAAGTCCGCCCGGAGCGATTCAATGCCATCCAGGTCATGCGCCATCTTGTTGAAGCTGATCATGGGCCGGCGGAACGCCGGGTTGTGCGGCACGCGCACGCGGGCGGAAAAGTCGCCGCTTGCCACGCGCTCGATGGCGTCGGACAGCTCGTTGATCGGGCGCATCACCTTGCGTCCGAGCATACCCGCGATGCTGGTGCCAAAAAACAGCGCCGCGATCGGCGTGGCCAGAATCGCCAGGAAGAACAGCGCGGCGACGCTGATCGTCCGGTTTGGCTTCACAAAGATGCGCACCGTGTCGCCCCGCACCTTCACGAGCGTCGCGTTGCCGGTGAAAAAGCCGCTGCGGACAAACTGAATATCGCCTTCGATTGTTTTGTCATTCTCCAGGATGGCGCCGTATGGGTCGCGGACGCTGATGGCGATGATCTGATCGGTCGGGTAGTCCGTGCGGGCGGCCAGGTCCACCATCAGTTCCGCGATGGACGCCTGGTTGTCCCAGAGCTGCCGCCCGCCCTGCCCGTTCATGACCACCCCGGCGGTCAGCGCCGAGAGCAGGGACGCCGAAAACAGCACCATGAACACGGCCATCACAAACCGGGCGGTCAGACTTTCCTTGTAGCGATTGCGCGCGGGCTCCCCCATGCTCCGAAAGCGGATGTGGATGTACCTCAATCCGTTTTCACCGCCTTGTAGCCCAGCCCGCGCACCGTCACAATTTCAAACGCCGCGCAGTCCTCGTACCGCTCGCGCAGGCGGCGGATGTGAACGTCCACCGTGCGCTCGTCCACATCCCGCTCCATGCCCCACAGCTCGTCCAGCAACTGCCGCCGGGTGAAGATGCGGTTCGGATACGACAGCAGCGTGAACAGCAGATAGAACTCCTTGGGCGGCAGCGTGTCCATCTGCCCGTTCCAGGATACGGACAGCGCCGCGTAGTCCAGCACCACATCCCCGATGAGCAGGCGCTTCTCGACGGCGATCTTCGCCCGGCGGAGGAGCGCCGCCACGCGCAGCACCAATTCGTCCACGTCGATGGGCTTGACCATGTAGTCGTCCGAGCCGAGCTGGAACCCGCGCCGCTTGTCCTCCAGCGCCTCCTTGGCCGTCACGATCAGAATCGGCTGCTGGTAGTTAGCCTCGCGGAGCGCGCGTGTCAGCTCGTATCCGTCCATGTTCGGCATCATGATGTCGGATACGATCAGGTCCGCGTGCTCCTTTTCCAGCGCGCCAAGCGCCTCTTCGCCGTCCCCGGCTGCAATGGTCCGGTAGCCGCTCTGCGACAGCGCCGCGCAGATCAGCCGGCGGAGGTTTGTATCGTCCTCCACGACGAGAATTGAAAACATACTCGGCCCCCCGTTGTTTGTTGCTTCTTAATTATATCACGCTGCCCCGCCCGATGCATTCACATTCGGTTCACATGCCAATATTCATAAAATATGATTTTTTATGCGCCCACCCATTGACGCCAGACGCATTGTGGGATATAATGCCAATCATAATCCGGCTTTTATTTTCCAGTGAGGCATGCAGCTCTGACATGCGTTGAAAGCGATGTTCATGACCCTCTGCTCAGCAGGCGTTATGCACCGTTCATGCATGGCAAGGCGCACAGCCCCCGATGAAAACCGCCGGGAAACGGAGGGTTTAGGGATGAAGAAGCTATGCTGGTTGTTGGTGCTGTGCCTGATGCTGGCCCCGGTCGCGTCGCTTGCGGAAGCCGCCGCGCCAGGGTTCACGGTCGAAATCAAGGTTCCCGACGATTTTGAGGGCGAACTGAACGGCCGCGCGCTGTTTATGTTTGATGAAGCCATGCCTGAAGAGGGCGACCAGCTCTATTACAACCTCGACGTGACCGGCTGCCCTGTGTTCGGCAAGACCGTGTTTGGCTTAAAGGCCGGCGATGTGATTACCTTCACCGCCGACGACCCGGAAGTGTACGGCTTCCCCTTCCAGCTCGCGGACGCGCCGGCCGGCGAATACGCGGTACAGGCGTTCTTCATCCAGTATACCGAATTTGCCCGCAAGGAAGGCCCTTCGATCTGGGGCATGGCGGACCACGGCGGCGGCGGCAACTTCACCCGCAACCCGTATAACCTCTACAGCGACGCGCAAATGGCCACCGTTGGCGAGGGCACGCTGTCGCTTGCGTTGACGAACGAGATCCAGCTGGGTTATGAGCTGCAGGATGGCCAAGTCACCCAGCAGGGCAACTACGAGGACACTGACCTCGTCAAGTTCGTCAAGATCAAGAGCGACGTGCTGAGCGAGTTCTGGGGCACCGACATGTACCTGGGCGCGAACGTGCTTCTGCCGAAGAATTACGATCCCGCCCAAAAATATCCGGTGCTGTACTACCAGGGCCACTGGCCGGCCGGAAACGCGCCGATGAGCTACGGACGCACGGAGCGCGATTCGTACAAGGCGTTCACCGCGTACTGGGACAGCGATGAAGCCGCTCAAATGATCATCGTCACGTTCCGCGACGCCAACATGTTCTACGATACCTCGTATTCGGTGGACTCCGCGAACCTTGGCCCCTGGGGCGAGGCGATCACGACGGAACTGATCCCGTACATCGAGACGGAGTTCAGCGCGGTCGGCGAGCCCTGGGCGCGCGCGCTGGCCGGCGGCTCGACGGGCGGCTGGGAGTCCCTGGCGATGCAGGTGTTCTATCCCGACATGTTCGGCGGCACGTGGCCGATGTGCCCGGACGGCGTCGACTTCCACGGGTATCAGATCGTCAACCTGTACGATGACGCGAACGCGTACTACCTTGACAAGGGCTGGATCAAGGTTGCCCGCCCGTCGAGCCGCGATATCTCCGGCAACGTCCAGTTCACGATCGAGGATGAAAACCACTACGAGATCGCCATCGGCGGCCTGAACGCGGTCAGCCTAGGCCAGTGGGCCATCTGGGAGTCCGTGTACGGCCCGGTCGGCGAGAACGGCTACCCGCAGCGCGTGTGGGACCCGATCACCGGCGAAATCGACAAGGATGTTGTCGCCTACTGGCAGGAGAACTACGACCTGTCGTACATCCTGCAGAACAACTGGGCGGAGCTCGGTCCGAAGCTCGTGGGGAAAATCCACCTGCGCGGCGGCGACATGGACAGCTATTACCTGAACGTGGCGCAATACAAGCTGGGCGACTGGCTGGAGACGACGACCGAGCCCGCGTATGAGGGCTATAGCAAAACCTTCCCGCGCATGGGCCACACCGGCAACATCGCCAATGAAGTGCTCGTGGAGGAGATTGCCGCCCACATGATCCAGTACGGCCCGGAGGACGCCGCCGCGCTGCTCGGCAAATAAGCGTTACAAAGCATAGAAAATTGAACCGCCCCTTCCCGGGGCGGTTCTTCAATGGTGGCGCGGGTTTGAAAATTCGGGCGCCCTGAAGGGATTCCGCAAGGAATCCCTTCAGCTTTTGTCGTCACATTCGGTTCATAATCATGCTGTACACTGGGCACACTTCCATATATAGGCAAATAACTGGAGAGGGGCCCTTTTATGCTTGAGCTTCGAAGCGTCTTCAAGGGATATACCACGGGCGATTTTCGTCAGGAGGCGCTGGACGGCGTCAGCATCAAGTTTCGTCACAATGAGTTCGTCGCGATCCTGGGGCCAAGCGGGTCCGGCAAAACGACCTGCCTGAACGTCATCGGCGGCCTGGACCGGTACGACAAGGGCGATCTGCTGATCAACGGCCGCTCTACCAAGGATTTTACCGATGCCGACTGGGATGCATACCGCAACAATTCCGTCGGCTTTGTTTTTCAGAATTATCACCTGATCCCCCACCTCTCCGTCGCGGATAACGTCGAGATGGGCATGACGCTCAGCGGCGTGCCCCGGGCGGAAAAGCACAAAAAGGCGATGGAGGTCCTGCGCCGCGTGGGGTTGGCCGAGCACGTGCATAAAAAACCGGGCCAGCTCTCCGGCGGCCAGGCGCAGCGCGTGGCCATCGCCCGCGCGCTGGCAAACAACCCGGACATCATCCTGGCCGACGAACCCACCGGCGCGTTGGATTCCACGTCCAGCCGCCAGATCATGGAGCTCATCCGCGAGATCGCCGGGGACAAGCTCGTCATCATGGTGACGCACAACGCCGCCATCGCCGAGCAGTACGCCGACCGGATCGTCCAGTTCATGGACGGCGAGGTCGTCGCGGACAGCAATCCGCCCGAGGACGACGAGACGGTCGACGGCTATAGTCTGAAAAAGACGAGTATGCGCTACCGCACGGCGCTGAACCTGTCCTCGCGCAACATCCTGACGAAAAAGTGGCGCACCGCGCTGACCGCGTTCGCGTCCAGCATCGGCATCATCGGCATCGCGCTGATCCTCTCCCTCTCCAATGGATTTGACCAGCAGATCGGCCAGTTCGAGAGCACCACGCTGTCCGGCTTCCCGCTGCTGATCACCCAAAGCGCCATGAACGCCGACATGGAGACCATGCGCGGGCAGATGCGCATGGCCGGGACGGACACCACGCCGCAGCCGGAAAAGTATCCGTCCGCGCAGAGCGTCATTCCGTATAACGCCGAGGCGAACCGCTTCGTGCACACGAACGTCTTTTCCGACGAATACCTCGCGTATATTGAGGCCATGGACCCGGCGCTGTTGTCCGGTCTGTCATACACGCGGCTGGTGAGCATGAACCTGATGACGCGGGACAGCGCGGACGCCGTTTCGCTCGTGAACGCGACCGTATCCGGCATGACGGCCTACCCCAAGACGCTGGCCGGTGACAACGCCGCGTACCTCCGCGCGAACTATGACCTGCTCGCCGGGGAGTACCCCGCGTCGTACACGGATCTGGTGCTCGTCGTGGACCCGTACAACAAGGTCAACGCGCAGACGCTCAAATCCATCGGCCTGGGCAACGACACGGACGCGCTGGCGTTTGAGGACATTGTCGGCCACGAGTATCAGTTCATCGGCAACGACGATTTCTATGTGTCCTTCGGCGGCATGTACATCCCCAACGTGATGGGCGGCATGGATAAGCTGTACGACGCGGAGGGAAATGTCACGCTGCGCATCTCGGGCATACTCCGGGCGAAGGAGTCCTACGCGCTGAACGTGCTCCCCTACGGCCTGGCCTATTCCGATGAGCTGTCCGAATTCGCGCTGGGGAGCGCGCGGGACTCCGCCATCGTCAAGGCGCAGCTCGCCTCCGACAAGAACGTGATGACCGGCGAAGCCTTTGGCGAGGACCGGGGCGGCGGCATGGCCGGCATGAACGCCACCAGCACGGGCCGCGGCTCCGCGACCGGCCTGCAGCAGATGCAGTCCATGATGAGCCAGATGACCGGCGGCAGCAACAATGTGACGAAGGAAATGATGCTGCAGGTGCTCGGCGGCGACGGTGCGCCGTACATGATCTCGCTCTACCCCGCGGACTTCTCGTCCAAGGACAAGGTGACCGATTACCTGAGCGCGTGGAACGAGGGCCGCCCGTCCGAGGAAAAGGTGTTCTATACAGACCTAGCGGAGACGTTCACGAGCATTTCCAGCAGCATCATGGACGCGATCACCATCGTGCTGATTGCCTTCGCGGGCATTTCGCTGGTCGTCTCCCTCATCATGATCGGCATCATCACGTGGATTTCCGTGCTGGAACGCACGCGCGAGATCGGCATTCTGCGCGCGCTGGGCGCCCGGAAGAAGGACATCACGCGCGTGTTCACCGCCGAGACGTTCATCATCGGCATGTTCTCGGGGCTGCTCGGCATCGGCATCGCGTACCTGCTGACCATCCCTGTCAACGCGCTGCTGTACAACATGACCGACATCAAGGGCATCGCGCAGCTAAACCCTGTGCACGCGGCCATCTTGCTGGCGCTGAGCGTGCTGCTGACGCTGCTGGGCGGCGCGCTGCCCGCGAAGCTGGCGGCCAGGAAGGACCCGGTGGAGGCGTTGCGGACGGAGTAAGCGAGGCTGAAAACGCAATGGATGCGGGGTGTTTGAATGAGCGCGATCACGGACCGGATATTGAATCAATTGGGCGACGATCAACTGCTGCGCAAGCTGTCGGAGCTTCCGGGGAGCGATCTGAATTCCCTCCTGCTGGCGCTTTTTCAGGCGAAGGCGCACGGCGTCGATCCGGCGGGCCTGCCAAGGGCATTCGCGGCAAACAAGTATGCCGCCCCGAGCGGGATCGACCCGGTGCTGTATCACGAACAGGAAACGGCACTGCTCTCGCTGGCGCGGCAAGAGGGGATCGCCGGCGTGCTGCTATCCCCGGTCGCGCCGCTGGGCAGCAGCGCCGCGTTCGGCTGCGTGGACCAGAACCTTGTGATGAGCGCGTCGCGCGGCAGCGAGGTGCTTTCCGACCCCACCAACATGCTCGCCATCCTCATCGCGGATGGGCTGAAAAGCAACGCGCTCAGCAACCGCGAACCGCTGCACTTCTGCGCGACAGCCCGGGTGATTCGGACCGCGCCGCTGCCCGGGCCGCGCATGTTCGCGCATTTCGGTTTGTTCGCGATGGTCTCCTACGGCAGGGATAGCGGCTCCTACGCCTGTGAAAAACAATTGCTCGTCAAGCACATCGCGTACTACAAAACGCTGTTCCTGGCGCGGTATCGGGCCAACCTCTCCGTCGTGCTCCGAAAGCGCGGCGGGTATACGGATACAGACGGCTTCTTTGACAGGATGGCGGCGCTGATGCGGGACGAACTGCCCGATGTCCCGATCTCGTTCGATCACGATCACACGGACAACGCCTACTATAAAGGCATCAACTTCAAGCTGTATATTGAGAAGGATCAGGAGCTTATTGAGGTTGGCGATGGCGGCTTTGTCGATTGGATCGCGCGGATGACCGGCGACAAAAGAGAGCGGTGTTTGATTAGCGCGATTGGGATTGAGCGGCTGATGGCGCTGTAGGGAACGGCGCGAGGTGCCCTAAAAGAAGGAAAAAAGCGAGCGGAGCCGGTATCGGCTGCGCTCGCTTTCGCATTACCCGTTCATTTCACGCATTGTCAGCGCAGTCATTGTCTCCGCATCGTAGAGAAGCTCGCAACTGATTCCTACGGTGAACAGCTCATGGACATTGCCGATTGCTGTATCGAAAGGCATATCGCCCATGTAGTCGGCCGTATCGGCGTCCAGCGGGAAGGAAACGCTCTCCCCCGCCTTGCCCAGGTCGCAGTCCGCGTGCAGCTTCAACGTCACGGTCTTTTCGTCAATCGCTTCGACGACGCCATACGCCATGCCGCCGGCCACCTCCAGCGACACGGGCCGCGCCAGTTCCCGATCGTCCAGCGGGACCGATAGATCGTACGCGCCGTCAAACGATGTTTCATCCAGCATGAACCGCACCGCTTTGCCCCGGAACGCTTCGGCATCCGGGAAGCCCTCGGTGAGCAGCATGGCGACGGTCAGATAGGGGCAGGACACGATCAGAAATCGCTCGTCCTTGACATCGGCATATTTCTTGGACAAGGACATATCCTGGATCGTCAGATCCGAAGCATACCCCACCATTTCCTTGCCCCAAAAATCTTCAACCTTAGTAGGCACCACGCTTTTGGCCATTGCAACCGCCGCGCCGATCATGATCACCGCAGACAACACACACGCAACCCACTTTTTCACTTCCAACCCACCTTTCGTCGCCGTGATATGCGGACGGGGAACCCAGGTCCCCCGCCGCCTATACACCTAACGAAAGGCGTTTCCAGATTGTTCCATTTTTGCCCTATTAGCCCTACAAAAGAGAAACGGCGGCCCGGCACACCGCCGAAGCCGCCACAACAAAATTCCGGCTAAATCCTCCCCTTCACCGCCCACAGCCCAAGCGCCGGGTTGCTGATGAAGTACACTTCTTCCCCGTCCGGCAGCGTGTTGAACCCGTCCGTCAGCTTCGCGGGGTCGTACCGCGCCGCCGCTTCCCGGTACGGCTGATACCCGAAGCACACGCCCCGCACCTCGTCCTCCGTCACCTTTTCCGTGCAGTAAGTAATGGAAAACCGCCCATCGGACGACCCATGGATCAGGTGCGCGGCGGCGGACAGGTTGCCGCCCAGGTCCTCGTTCTCCTTGACAAGGTTCAGTACGCTCTCCCGGCCGCAGTAGCCATATTTGCGGATCAGCGCGTCGATGGCCATGTCCTCGCCAAACCGCTCCACGCCGGGCGCGAGCACGATCAGTTCCCCGCCGCCGGCAATCGCCATGCGCGTGCGGTACACGGCCTTGTTGCCGAGCCACGTGCTCTTGAACTCCATTTCATCCAGCAGCACGACGACCTTTTTCAGCGGCTCGTCCACGAACGTCAAGTTCGTCCGCTGGCTGAGCGCCACACCCTGCTCGAAGTATGTCCGCTCCCGCCCGATGAACAGCCCGTGCACGCTGATTTCGCCCTCCGGCGCGGTCGTCACGGTCAGCACGTAGGCGAGCGGCAGCTTCGCGATAAAGTGCGCCTCCGCGTAGTCGAACACCTTGCGCACGGGCGAGAAATCCCGCCCCATGATACGTTCCATGCCGTAGAATGCGCCCAGCATGTGTGACGCGTTGATCATCGCGCTGCCGCCGCAGCCCACGAAAATGTTCTTGCTGTAGTTCGCCATGCCGACGACCTCGTGCGGCACGACCTGGCCGATGGACAGGATCAGGTCATACGACGGGTCGAGCAGGCGGCGGTTGACTTCCACCGGGATCGCGTCCGTGACCAACCCTTCGGACACCTCGGCCACGAATGCCGCCGGAACCTCGCCCAGCCGCACCACGTCCGTCCGCCAGTTGTGCACGAGGAAGCGATCCAGCGGAATCCCGTCGCCATACATCGCGCGCAGCTCGCCCTCCGTCATCGCGACGTGCGTGCCGAGCGCGGGCAGGATATCCACCTCGCAACGGCCCTTCAGCGCCTCGTACAAATGTGCCGTGATGAACCCCGCGCCCGAGTGGAAGCGCGTGAAGTCCGGCGGGATCAGCAGTACCTTGCGCGGAAATGGCTCTATCGACGCCAAAAACCGGTCCAGCGCGCCGTATACCTCGTCCCGGGAAAGGCCCCTCGCGTCCTTGGATGTTAACGATATGCCCTGCATGCCCATTCCCCCGTCACGCGTTGTAGGTCGAGGCCGAGATGTCGCCGCCGTGGCCCGTCCAGTTCGTATGGAAGAACTCGCCGCGCGGCGCGTCCACCCGCTCGTATGTATGCGCGCCAAAGTAGTCGCGCTGCGCCTGCAGCAGGTTCGCGGGCAGCCGCTCGCTCCGGTAGCCGTCAAAGTAGCACAGCGCGCTCGTCAGCGCGGGCGCGGGCACGCCGTTCGTCATGGCCGCGGCGCACACCTTGCGCCAGCCGTCCTGCGCGCCTTCCACGGCGTCCTTGAAATACGGGTCCAGCAGCAGGTTCGTCAGCCCCGGGTTGTGCTCGAACGCCTCTTTGATCTTCCCCAGGAAGGCCGAGCGGATGATGCAGCCGCCGCGCCACATCAGCGCCACGCCGCCGTAGTGCAGGTTCCAGCCATACGTTTTCGCGGCGGCGCGCATCAGCGTGTAGCCCTGCGCGTAGGAGACGATCTTCGCGGCGTAGACGGCGCGGCGGAGCTGCTCCACGAACGCGGCCTTATCGCCGGTGAAGGCGGGCTTCGGCCCCGTGAGCGCCTTGGACGCCGCGACGCGCTCTTCCTTGATGGCGGACAGGCATCTGGCGAACACGGCTTCGCCGATCATCGTCAGCGGCACGCCCTCGTCCAGCGCGGCGATGGCGGTCCATTTGCCAGTGCCCTTCTGGCCCGCCGTATCCAGAATTTTTTCCACGAGCGGGGAGCCATCGGCATCCTTGAACGCCAGGATGTCCCGCGTGATTTCGATCAAATAGCTGTCCAATTCGCCCTGGTTCCACTCGGCGAACGTCTCGTGCATCTCGTCCGCCGTCATGCCCAGGTAGTCGCGCATGAGCTGGTACGCCTCGCAGATGAGCTGCATGTCGCCATACTCGATGCCGTTGTGCACCATCTTGACAAAGTGGCCCGCGCCGCCCTCGCCAATCCAGTCGCAGCAGGGCTCGCCCTCGTCCGTGTGCGCGGCGATGGCTTGCAGAATCGGCTTCACATGCGGCCACGCGGCGGGCGAACCGCCCGGCATGATGCTCGGCCCTGTCAGCGCGCCCTCCTCGCCGCCGGATACGCCGGTGCCGATGTAGAGCATGCCGGCCGCCTCCACCTTTTCCACGCGCCGGATCGTATCCGGGAAGTGCGAGTTTCCGCCGTCGATTAGAATATCCCCGGGGGAGAGCAGCGGCAGGAGCTTGTCGATCATGTCGTCCACAGGCTGTCCGGCCTTGATCATCAGGAGAATGCGGCGCGGCTTTTCCAGGTTTGCGAGGAACTCTTCCAGCGAATAGGTGCCGACGATGTTTTTGCCCTTCGCGGCCCCTTCGACGAACCGCGTGACCGATTCCGCCGTGCGCGAGTAGACGGCGACGGAAAAACCGTGGCGCTCCATGTTCAGCGCCAGATTGCTGCCCATGACGGCGGCGCCGATTAAGCCAATGTTCTGCATACGCGACATCTCCCCATAATAATGTAGTATTTACTGTGTATGCTATCATGGCGGGGATATGGCGTCAAGCGTGCGCAGGGCTTTTCTGGCATAGCGGGGTGGAAATTGACATCGTCCCCCGCGCGCGCTATACTTTTACTGTAAACCAGCCAACAAGGAGGTTTCCCGCCATGCGCGACTACAACCATGAACTCACCGAGCGCGTTTCCTTCCTGCAAAACGCGCTGAAGGCTTCCGGCGCGTCCGGCTTCGTCTTTGGCAACAGCGGCGGCAAGGACAGCGCCCTCGCGGGCATCCTGTGCAAGAAGGCGTGCGAAAACACCGTGGGCATCGCCCTCCCCTGCCATTCCAAGCGCAACTTTGGCGAGGACCTTGCGGACGCGCGCGCCGTCGCGGGCCAATTTCACATCGAGACGCGCACCGTAGACCTCACCGCCGCGCGCGATGCGCTCATTGCCGCCGTATCCCCCGCCGCCGCGCTGACAGACGCCGCCACCACCAACATTCCCCCGCGCCTGCGCATGGCGGCGCTGTACGCCGTAGCCGCGTCGGAGAACCGCCTGGTCGTGGGCACGGGCAACCGCAGCGAGGCGTACATGGGCTACTTCACCAAGTGGGGCGACGGCGCGTATGACATCAACCCCATCGCCGACCTGACTGTCACCGAGATCTACGCCTTCCTCCGCCATTTGAGCGCGCCTGCGTCCATCGTGGAGAAAGCCCCCTCCGCCGGGCTGTACGAGGGCCAGACGGACGAGGCGGACATGGGCGTGACGTATGCCGCGATCGACCGCTACCTGACCACCGGGGAGGCAACGTACAACGACCGCGAAATCATCGAGCGATACCACGCCCGCAGCGAGCACAAGCGCCGTCCAGCCACGGTTTATGTAGATAAAACGATAGAACAGATGCTGTAATAACATAATGTAACTAAAATTTACCAATCTGTGAACATTTGCCCTCTCTTTCGCGTCAGATAACCGTAGCGACGAAAAGGAGGGCTTTTGCTTTGCGCAAAACACAGGTCTCCCTTGTAGCATTTTTTCTTATTTTGATGTTGTGCCTTTCGGCGGGCGCGCAGGCGGCGAGCGTCGGCATCATCGGCGGGGCGAGCGGGCCGACCACGGTTGTCGTCTCGACCGTCAGCAATTCTGCGGGCACGGTGCCGGACGACGACCCGGAGCCGGGAGCCACGCCAACCCCAACGCCCGCACCCACCGCCGCGCCCGTTACGAGCGCGGATTTCACCATCACGGCCTCCCTTGGCTATGAAGGGCTGTTCGTCATGGGCCAATGGATGCCCTGCGTCGTCACCGTCACGAACAACGGCGCGGATTTTGACGGCCTCATCGCGGTCAACGCCTTTTACAATTTTAACGAATACGACCGGTATGAAATGCCCCTGACGCTCGCGGGCGGCGCGACCAAGCGGGTGGTGCTGCCGGTGATCCCGCTGATGCGGCAGGATATGTACGCCTTTGAGCTGATCGAAAGCGGCAGGCTCGTGGCGGAAAAGCGGGTGGCGCCCAGCCGCGTCATCGCGCCGGAAACGATGGTCATCGGCCTCCTGTCCGACGATCCCGCCGCGCTGACCTACCTTACCCAGCGCGCCAACGGCCGCGACACCCTGCGCGGCGAATCGTGGCTCACGGTCCCGCTGACGGGTAACACCTTCCCTGACACGGACGACCTGATGGGCTGTTTCTCCATGCTCGTCGTGGACGGCATTGACGCGCGGACGCTGAGCGAGGCGCAGCAGGCCGCGCTGACGAACTGGCTGATCAAGGGCGGTATCGTCTATGTATCCGGTGGCGCGCAGGCGGCGGCGAGCTATCCGTTCTTTTCGGAATGGACGGGGCTAAAGGCCGGACAGCTCACGGAGGCGGAGGACATCACGCCGGAGCTGCTCACCTACGCCGGGCTCCAGGTGAAGAATGCGGCCGGGGAATCCATCTGGCTCAGCGGGATGGAAACAGAAGACGCCATCATTTCGCGCGGCGGTGAGGGTCTGCTCGCGCTGCACACGGCAGGCAAGGGCTATATCTACACCGCCGCGTTCGACATGGGCGGAAAACCCCTGTCCGCCTGGGCGACGATGGCGTCGTTCTGGCCGCGCATGCTGCGCGAGAGCATTCCTGACCCGTATCAGCAGTTGCTGAACCGCCTGGACCAGCTTCGCTACAACAACGATTACTACAGCGTTTCGGAGGCGATCCGCTCCCTGCGCATCGCAAACACGGAGAGTGGTGTGCCGGTTCTGCTGCTGCTGCTCGCGTATCTCGCGGTCGCGGGCTTCGGCGGGTACCTGCTGCTGAAAAAGCTTGACCGGCGGGAGTGGCTGTGGGGCTTTGTGCCCGCGTCCGCCGTGGTTTTTGCGCTCATCCTGTTGCTGCTCAGCGGCGGCTACACGATGAACAAGCCCGTCGCGCTGACCGTCTCCCGCGTCCTGATGACGGACGACGGCGCGCAGGTGACGACATACATCGGCGTCGCCGCCGCGAACGGGGGCGAGCTGACCGTGGAAACGGACCAAAACCGCCTGCCGTCCGTGGTGAGCGACAGCAGCATTAACGATACCAACGACCTGTCGGACAAGCTGTTCCGGCCCGTTTCCCTGCGCCAGCGGTACCGGCTCGGCGCGCATCCGGCGGTCGGCTTTGCCGGCGCGTCCGCGTGGGACGCCAAGATCCTGAGCCTGACAGGCATCCAGAAGGATGTCGGCACCGTGCAGGCGAGGCTGTGGATGGAGGCGGACGGCGTGCACGGCGAGGTCGTCAACAACACCGACACACTGCTGACCGATTGCCTGGTGCTCACGTACTTCGGCTTTGACAAGATCGAGCAGCTATTGCCGGGCGACCGTGCGCAGATCGCGATGCTGAGCCCGGATAAACCCGTCGACCGCACGGCGACAGACTTCGTGGCCAAGCCCGGCGTGCTGTACGTACCGCTGGACGTTGACCCGGCGTCCCTCTCCCAGCAGGGCGGCAACATGTACGGCGACGTATATCCCTACCTGGACGCGGCGTTTAAACAGGACGAAAAGAAGCAGACGGCGGAGGAACGGCAGGAAATCCAGCGCAAGCGCCAGCTTGTGGACGCGTTCAACCGCGATTTCAACTACTACCAGGACCCCGCCACCTATCTGTTCTACGCCTTCAACGACACGGTCGGCCAGATCGGCGTGACGCTGGGCGGCGAGCCGGTCACGCGCACCGCGCACACGGCGGTCATCGCGGGCAAGGCGGTCTTTGAGCCGATCGGACCTACCGGCATGGTGTTTTACCACCAGGGCTTGATCCCGGCGGAGGTGATCGTGGACCAGGGCGACGACAAAGCGCCGCGCCTGCCCACGGAGGCCGACGGCGAAAGCCAGAACGAGAACGCCTTTACCGGCAAGGATTCCTATATACGGCTGGGCGCGCCGGTCGCGTTCCGGCTCGCGCTGCCGGAGTGGGGCAAATACGCCATCGAGCGCATGACGCTCTACAGCTCATCCTACGACGCGATCCCGGCGCTTTCGCTGTACAACCACAAGACGGGCGCGTGGGACGAGCAGAAGCTGCTCACCGTGTCCATGGACGGCGACGCCTGGGCGCCGTACATCGACGCGAAGGGCACGGTCTACGCGCGCTATGTGCCCAGCGAATCCGGCAACCGCTACGACGGCATGTCCCGCCCGATGCTGACGCTGAAAGGCAAGGTGAACGAATAATGCTGAAGACGCAGGACCTCACCAAGCAATACGGCAAGTTTACGGCGCTGGACGCGCTGAACCTCACGATTGACGACGGCCAGCTTCACGGCTTTGTTGGCCCAAACGGCGCGGGCAAGACGACCACGATGCGCATTCTGGCCACGCTGCAGCCCGCGACGAGCGGCATGGCGTGGGTGGACGGCATCGACGTGCGCCAGAACCCCCGCCAGGTGCGCCGCGTGGTCGGCTACATGCCGGACTTTTTCGGCGTGTACGAGGGGCTGAAGGTATCGGAATACCTGGATTTTTACGGCAACTGCTACGGACTGTCGCTAAAAGAGCGGGCGAAAATGGCCGATCAACTGCTGGAGATCGTTTTCCTGTCCGACAAGCGCGACGCGTATGTCGACACGCTCTCGCGCGGGATGAAGCAGCGCCTGTGCCTCGCGCGCAGCCTCATCCATGACCCGTCGCTGCTCATCCTGGACGAGCCAGCCTCCGGCATGGACCCGCGCGCGCGGGCCGAGATGAAGGGCATCCTCCGCACGCTGAAGGACTTGGGCAAGACGGTGCTGATCTCGTCGCACATCCTGCCGGAGCTATCGGAGCTGTGCGATTCGCTCAGCATTCTGGACCATGGGCATCTGATCTTCTCCGGCAGCATGGAGGAATTGCAGCAGCACATGCGCGGCGACGCGCCGCTCGCCATCCGCGTGGACGGCGAGACCGACGAGGCAGTCCGCATGCTGAAGGAAACGGACGGCGTGACCGGCCTGGAGCTGGACGCAGAAGGCACGCTCGTCACGCAGTATTCCGGCGATCCGGCTGCGCTCCTGCAAAGGCTGGTGAGCGCGGGCGTGCGCGTTGCGGACTTCCACCGCGCGCCGGTGAACCTGGAGACCGTGTTTATGGAGGTGACGAAAAATGATGCGTAATCCGGTATTTGAATCATCCATGACGCGGCGCATGCGCTCCTTCCGCGCGCCGATGCTGCTGTCGCTGTACGTCGCCTTTCTGCTGCTGGTTTCGGTCGGCGCGCTGACGGTGCTGCAGAGCGGGCAGGTGTCGCTGGGCAACCTGCGCGCGGGGCTTGAGACATACGTCTACGTATCTGCCATGCAGTTCATGCTGATCGTGCTGGTCGGCCCGGCGCTGACGGCGGGCTCCATCGCTGGCGAGCGCGAGCGGCAGACACTCGACCTCCTGCTTTGCACGCGCGTCGGCTCCGTGCGCATCGTGCTGGGCAAGCTGTTTTCCAGCGTGTGCTTCCTGGGGTTGATGATCGTCTCCTCCCTGCCGGTGATGGCGGTCACGTTCTTCTTTGGCGGTGTCAGCTTCACGGACATGCTGCTGATGCTGCTGTTCCTGATCGTGACGGCGCTCGCGTGCTGCTCCATCGGCATCTTCTGTTCGTCCCTGCTGAAACGGACAGTCACCGCGACGGTCGTGGCGTACCTGATCGTGTTCGCGCTGGGCATTGGCACTGTCGTGTTTCCGCTGCTGTTCCAGTACGGCATGTTGCAGGATGTGCTGGATGTCACGAGCAACACGGGCAGCGGTTCCGCCACGCTTGCCGCAGGCGCTTCCTTCCTGTCGATCCTTGGCAAGGTGCCCGTGCTGCTGCTCGTGAACCCGGGCGTCGGGCTGATGTCGCTCCTGGTAGATCAGACGGGCATCCTGCAGCGCACGCTCAGCGACATGTTCGGCTACCGGGGCGGCCAGCTCTATAGCCTTCTGGAGCACACCGGTTCCGTCGCGCTGATTAACATGGGCGTGCTGGTGGCGTGCTCGGCGGTACTGACGGCGCTCGCGGCGCTGCTGCTCAAGCCCATGGGACTCAAAGTCAAGAAGAAATGATGAAGAAGGCACTCGCGCCGGTTCGCCGGCGTATACGGCTGCTGCGCGGTGTTCGCGGCGCGCTCCTCGGAGCGCTCGTGGGCGCCGCTAGTTGCGCTGCCCTAGCAGCCGTTTCGTTCTTTGTCCCAATTGAGGGCGTGTGGCGGTATCTTGTAGCCATCCTGGCGGCGTGCCCGTTTTTTGGCGCGCTCGTCTCCGCGCTCTGGCCGGTTTCCGTCCCTTACGCCGCGCGCCGGGCCGATCAGTGTGGCCTGAAGGAGCGCGCGCGTACGGCGCTGGCATTCGCGGGCGATGAGTCGCCCATGGCGCGGCTGCAGCGCGAGGACGCAAAATCCGCGCTGGCGGCGCTGCCCGTCCGCACGGCAATGCCCTTCCGGCTGAACAAGCGCGTCTGGATCGCGGCGCTTGCGCTCACGGTCGTCACGGGTATTCTCCTCATCGTGCCCAACCCGCAGAACGACGTGCTCCGTGCCGCCGAACAGGCGAGAAGGACGCTCCGCGCGCAGGCCGATACGGTCGAACAGGCGGCGGAAGCCATTGCCAAGCAGGACTTGACGGATGAGGAGCGCCGCGAGCTGCGCCGCCTCACCGGCGACATGGCGCGGGAACTGCGCGAGGCCAAGGACCCGCGCGACGCGCTCGCGAAGCTATCTGAAAAGCAAAGCGAAATGGAGAAGCTGCAAAAGGACATCCGCGACCGCAATCTCGCCGAGACAGCGGCGGCGCTCGGCAGCCAATCCGGACTGAAGGGGCTGTCCAGCGCGCTGCAAAGCGGCGGTGAAAAGGAAATGCAGGAGGCGCTGGCGGGGCTCGCGGAGGCGCTTGCCGATCCTGAGACGGCAAAGGAGCTTGGCGAACAGCTAGAAAAGGCCGCCGAGGATGCTCCGGCGGGCGCGGTGCAGCAAGGGCTCGCGAGCGCGGCGGCAGCGGCGATGGCGGGTAACGCCCAGGCCGCCGGACAATTGCTCGGCAACGCGATGGCGAGCGCGGGCGCGACCGGCGCAAACCTCTCCGCGCTGATGCAGCTTGCGCGCGCGGGCGCGGCGATGGCGGGCAGCGGATCGGGACAGGGAAGCGGCTCGGGACAGGGCGGCGGCCAGGGACAGGGCCAGGGAACCGGCGCGGGCGGTGGCGCGGGGCGCGGCACCACCCAGCGGGACAGCGGCTATTCGGAGGGCTTCAGCCAGTCCGCGCAGGGCGCGGGCAAAGGCCCGATCAGCGACCGCGTTGGCGCGTACGAGCGCATCTACGACCCCACCCGCCTGGGCGGCGACGCGGACCCATCGCTCGTCACGGGCGAAAAGGGCGAAGGCGAGTCCCAGCAAGTGCAGCTAGGCCCCGGCGCGGGCGATCTGACGGGGCAGGTGCCGTACAACCAGGTGATTGGCGAATATCAGCAGGCCGCCGCGCAGGCGATGCGCCGCCAGGCATTGCCCGAGGCCGTGCAGGACATTGTGACGCGGTACTTTGACGCGCTGATCGATTAAAGAGGCAGGGATTTCTTGCGAAATCCCTTTATGGCGGCCGATTGTTCCAATCAGCGCCGCCGTCAACGCTATCACACCATACCGATAAGGGGGGCGATACCCATGAGTGAATCCAACGCCGCGCAGGAGAAGGACATCCTGCGCTTCGCGGAACAAATCCAGAAAATCAAGGAGCAGATCGGCCGGGAGATTGTCGGCCAGCGGGAAACCGTGGCACAACTCCTGATGGCGCTGGTCGCGGGCGGCAACGTGCTGCTGGAAGGCGTGCCCGGCCTTGGCAAGACGCGGCTGGTGCGCACGATGAGCCACGTGCTGGACCTGCCGTTCTCGCGTATCCAGTTTACGCCGGACCTGATGCCCGCCGACGTGACCGGCACGAACATCATCGTGCAGAAGGGCGGATCTGGCGAGTTTTCGTTCCAGCCCGGGCCGGTGTTCGCGTCCATCGTCCTCGCGGACGAGATCAACCGCGCCACGCCCAAGACGCAGAGCGCGCTGCTGGAGGCCATGCAGGAGCACACCGTCACCGTCGGCGGCGTGACGCGCCCGCTCCCCTCCCCGTATTTCGTCCTTGCCACGCAGAACCCCATCGAGCAGGAGGGCACGTACCCGCTGCCGGAAGCGCAGCTTGACCGCTTCCTGCTGAAGCTGCTGGTCGAGTTCCCCTCGCTGGAAGAGCTGCACGCCATTGTCGATCTGACAGTCACGAACGAGGAAACGCCCGCCGAAACAGTCGCTTCCGGCGACGACATCCTGCGCATGCGCGAGATCGCGCGGCAGGTGCCGGTCACGCGCGCCGTGCAGGACCACGCGCTGCGGCTCGTGCTCGCCACGCACCCGGAGCTGCCCGATTCCCCCGCCATCGCGCGGGAGAACGCCCGCTTTGGCGCCAGCCCGCGCGCGGCGCAGGCGCTCATCGCCGTGGCCCGCGTGCGCGCGCTGATGGACGGGCGGTACAATGTCTCCTTCGACGACATCCGGGACCTTGCGCCGCCCGTGCTCCGCCACCGCGTGGCGCTGAGCTTTGAGGGCATGGCGGGCGGGCTGACCACCGACGGGCTGATCGCCGGCATCCTCGCGGCGATGCCCGCGAAATAGCCATGGCGCTGCTGGACGACCGCTTTTTGCGGAAGCTGGACGCGTTCGCGCTGGCCATGCGGGAACACGCGCGCGGCGGCGCGGGCGGCCTGCGTCGTTCCAAGGCGATGGGCAGTTCGGTGGAATTTTCTGACTTCCGCGCCTACACGCCGGGGGACGATCTGCGCCGTGTGGACTGGAACGCGTACGCGCGCTTTGACCGCCTGTTTTTGAAGCTGTTTCTGGACGAGCAAGAGACGACGCTCCGCGTGCTGATCGACGCCAGCGCGTCCATGCGCCACGGCGAGCCGGACAAGTGGGCGCTCACCCTGCGCGTGGCGGCGGCGCTGTCGTATCTGGCGCTGACACGGTACGACCGGGTGTCGCTCGTGGTGCTTTCGGGCGAGGCGGTTGCGGCGAGCCGTCGCTTCGGCGGCCGCCAGTCATACCCGGAGGTGGAGGCGTATCTGGCGGCGATCGCGCCGGGAGGCGAGACAAAACTGAACGCGGCGCTCCCCCGCGTGCCCGTTACGGCGGGGCGCGGCGTGTGCGTGCTGCTCTCGGATTTGCTGACCGGGGACGGGTGGACGCGCGGCGCGTCGTCGCTGTTGTACCGGCGGCAGGAATTGTCCGTCGTGCAGGTGCTTTCCCCGCAGGAGCTGGAACCGGACCTAACCGGCGCGGTGCGCCTGCTGGACGCGGAGGGCGGCCCCGCGTGCGATGTGCAGGTTTCGCCCGAGGCACTCCGCCGCTATCATCAGGCGCTGGACGCGTTCCTGACGGAGCAGCGCGCCTTCTGCCACGGGCGCGCGCTTCCGTATCTGCTGCTGCGCAGCGACATGGATTTGGAGACGGACGCGCTGAAGGCGCTGGTCGCGGGCGGGGTGTTGTCGGCGCGGTGAGACGCGCCAGACGAAGGCAGGCACAATGGCCGCCCCGCAGAACGCAGGGGTAACGCACGGATTGGCTGGCGATACAAGCCGCAGGGGTGCGCATTGCGCGTCCTCCCTGCCACTCGGACATGACAAACAGGGCGGACGGCCAATGGCCGCCCCTACGACGGGGAAAGACGCGCTGAGTTGGTCACGCGACAGGCACATGCTGGGTGATCATCGGAAACGGCGTCAGGCCCGGCGGGGTGCGCGAGGAACGCGCGGCGTTTCACGTTCTGATCCCGCGCATTTGGCTACAACCGCGGTTGTGCTACACTTCAATTCGCGCAGGAGGAAACGGCATGCACTGGATGAACCCGGCGGGCGCATGGGCGCTGACCGCCCTGCTGGCCATCGTCGGCCTGTATATCCTCAAACAGCGGATGGAGCCGATGGAGGTTTCCAGCACCTACCTCTGGCAAAAGGCGCTGGCCTCCATGGAAGCGGACCGGCCGTTTCAAAAGCTGCGCCGCAGCCTGCTGCTGTTTTTGCAGCTCGCGCTGGCGCTGCTGCTTGCCGTCGCGCTGATGCGGCCGATGACGCTCGGCGGCGTCGCGGGCGAGATCATCTTCGTGTTCGATCTGTCCGCGAGCATGCAGACTGACGACGGCGGCGGCTCCCGCCTGTCGCGCGCCATGGAGGACGCGTCGCGCCGCGTAGACGGTCTGCCGGCTGGCGCCCGGGTATCCATTCTGACCGCCGGAGCGCAGGTGAAGCAGCCGCTTTCCCGATCGGATGACCCGCTGGCCGCGAAGCGCGCGCTTTCCGCGCGTGGGGCGGAGACCGGCGGCGCGGACCTGGACGGCGCACTCTCGCTGGCGTTCGCGCTGCAAAAGGAATTGCCGGACGCGCAGCTCCTCTTCTATTCGGATCAGACCTTGCCGGAGGGCGGCGGCATGCAGCCGTCCGTGGGGCCTGGGCTGCCGAATCGAGCGGTTCTATCGCTGAACGCAAGCGGAACGGCAGCAGTCACGCGGGTTGCCAACTACGGCGGCCCGGCGGACATTACGGTAGAGTGCACCGCGGACGGCGTGCTGTGCGACATCCGAACCGTTTCCCTCGCGGAGAACGAAATCGCGAGTATTTCCTTTGACCTGCCCACCCCGGCGGAGCGCGTCGAGGCGCGCATCGTGGAGGCGGACGCACTCCTTGCGGACAACACCCGCACATGGGTTTCCCGCGAGAAGGGCGCGACCACGGTCGTGCTTGCCGGACGCGATAACGTGTTTATGGAAAAGGCGCTGGCGCTGCGGGCGGATATCACCGTGCAGAAAACCACGCTGGACGAGGCCGCGCTGGTCAGCGGCGGCGCGCTGACCGTGCTGGACGGCCCGCTGCCGGACGCGCTGCCGGCGCACGGCGCGCTGCTGCTGATCGACCCGGATGAACGCGTCGGGGAGACGCGCGACACCCCGGCATCGCTCACCGCCGCTTCCGGCGCGCTGGCCGAACGGCTGAACGAATACCTGCTGGTGGATGAAATCCAGGTGGCGAAGTGGCGGTCGGTTGGTGGCGGGACACCAATCTGGTTTGCCGACGGGGAACCGGTTCTTTCCATTTCCGAGGAGAATGGCCGCCGTGTCGCGGTCATCGGGTTCGATTTGCACCGGTCGAACCTGCCGCTTCTGAAGGAGTTTCCAATCTTTATGCAGCGGTTGCTGTCCTACCTCGCGCCGGAGCCGCTCGGCACCGGGATCGACGAGGCGGACTGCGGCGCGCCGCTGCCCATCCAGCCGCAATCCTTCGCACGGGAGGCCGCTGTCGTCACGCCATCCGGCAGGCGCGTGTCCATCCCGTTGACCGGCGGACGGCTGACCGACACGGACGAGCGCGGCGTCTATACCCTGGTGCAGACGGACGAGGTGGGCAAGGAAACCGCCCTCCCCTTCGCGCTGCACATCCCGGCGGCGGAGAGCGACGTCCGCGCTGTAGCGGCGGAGCGGATGGGTGTGGCGGCAGGTGCCAGTGCGTCGCATTACGGCCGCGAATGGACGCCGCTGGTTATCCTGCTGCTGCTCGCGCTACTGTTAATGGAATGGTGGGTGTATCGCCGTGGGTATTGAGTTTGCAAGGCCGCTCGCATGGCTGCTTCTGCCGCTGTGCGCCGCGCTGGTGTTCGTGATCGACAAGTATTCTGGCAGGAGGCGCAAGAGCGTGAAGCGCACCGTCGCGCGCACCGTCCGCTTCGCGCTGTGCTTCTTGCTGGTCGCGGCACTTGCCGGGCCCGCGCTGCTGCTGCCGGGCAGCCAGGCGGCCACATGGGCGCTGTGCGACTTGTCCGCATCCGCCGTGTCCCAGCGCGCCGCGATGGAGAGCGCGCTGCGTGACGGTCTCACCGCCGCGCCCAAGGACCTGATGGTCGGCGCGATCTCCTTTGGACAGAGCGCGATGGTGGACGCGCCGCTCGCCGCAAAAAGGGAGGATATCGCGCTCGGCACCACGCCAGACGCGTCCGGGACGGACATCGGCCGCGCGCTATCCATGGCGCTCGCGCTGCTGCCGGAGGACGCCGCGGGCCGCGTCGCCCTGCTGTCCGACGGCAAGGACAACGCGGACGGCGTGTCCGCCCAGATCGCGGCATACAAGGCGCGCGGCATCTCCGTGGACGTGCTGGCCTTCCCGAGCGGCTTCGCGCGGGACGCGCAGATAACGTCCGTCACCCCGCCCGCGCAGGTGTACCAGGGCGAAAAGTTTGATGTCACCGTCCGCTTGGATGCCACATTCGACACCCGCGGCACGCTGGTGCTCTACGCAAACCGGCAGCCGGTCGGTACGCGCGACGTGACGGTCCGAAAGGGCGAAAACGCGTTTATTTTCCAGGATACGGCCAAGGAATCGGGCGTGGTGACATATGAGGCGCAGCTCGTCGCGGAGGGGGACGAAAATCCCCGCAACGACCGGCTGGGTGCGTACATGGACGTGCGCGGCGTGCCCCGCGTGCTGATCGTCGGCAGCGATACGGAGCTTGCGCCCATGCTCCGCGCGGCGGGCATGCGGACGGACACGCTGCTCCCCGGCCAGGTGCCGGACACCGCCGAGGCGTTGCGCCAGTATCACGCCGTGGCGCTCGTGAACGTGAACGCGGATGACCTGTCCGGAGCCGCGACCGCCGCGCTGGACGACTATGTGAGAAAGCTCGGGCACGGCGTTGTCGCCTTTGGCGGGGATGATTCGTTCGCGCTGGGCGGCTGGCGCGGGTCCGCGCTGGAAGATATGCTGCCCGTCACCATGGACGTGGACAACCGGATGGAAATGCCCTCGCTGTCGCTGATTCTGATCATCGATAAGTCCGGCTCCATGACCGAGGGGCGCTACGGCATCACCCGCCTGGACATGGCCAAGGAGGCAGCCATGCGCTCGGCCGAGGTGCTGACCGCGCGGGACACGGTCGGCGTCATCGCGTTTGACGACACGGCCAAGTGGGTTGTCCCGATGCAGGGGGTGACAGACGTGGCCGCCATCCAGGAGATGATCGGCACCATCCGCCCGGGCGGCGGCACGGCATTCTATTCCGCGCTGGCGCAGGCGCTGCAGGCGCAGCTTGAATCCGAGGCGCAGCTCAAACACATCATCTTCCTGACCGACGGCGAGGCGGCGGACAGCGGCCACGAGGCGCTGATCGGCCAGATGGCGCAGAATGGCATCACGCTGACGACGGTGGCGGTCGGCGGCGGCGCGAACACGACATTGCTTTCGAAATACGCCGAACTCGGCGGCGGGCGCGCGTATGCCACCGACGAGTTTGACGACATCCCGAAGGTGTTTACCAAGGAAACATACCTCGCTACGCAGGCGTATGTGCAGAACCGCACGTTCTACCCTGTCGTCTGGGCGGACAGCGCGCTGACCCGCTACGACGGCTATCCCTCGCTGGACGGGTATCTCGCGACCACGGCGAAGCCGCTGGCCACCGTCGCGCTGGCGACGGACCGCGAAGACCCGCTGCTCGCGTGGTGGCAGTATGGTGCGGGCCGCGCCGCCGTGTGGACGAGCGATGTGGAGGGTGCGTGGACGGGCGGCTTTCTGCGCTGGGACGAGGCGGCGGCGTTCTTCGCGGGGATCCTCGCGCACGTGCTGCCCGCGGAGGCCGGCGAGGGCGATCTGACGCTGACACGGCAGGGCGACATGATCAAGATGCGGTACACGGTGCAGGACGATGAAACGGGCCTGGCAACGGAAGCGCAGGTGCTCGCTCCTGATGGCACGCAGCAGCAGACGCCGTTGTCCGCGACAGCGCCGGGCGTGTACGAGGGCAGCATCAGCGCGCCACAGGAAGGCGCGTACGCGGTGCGCGTGGAGCAAAGAAGTGGCGATTCGCTGGTGCGGACGCTGGAATCGGGCATGACGGTCGGCTACTCGGCGGAGTACGACGTCAGGACCCCGGACGGCACGGCGTTGCTTGCCGAAATCGCCTGGGAAACCGGCGGGCGCGTGTTGTCTGACGCTACGGAGCTGTTCACCGAGCGCGGCACGCGGACGCGGGAGAAGCGCGACATCGCCACGGCACTGCTGCTCATTGCGCTGGTGCTCTTTGTGCTGGATGCCGCGCAACGGCGGCTGGCGTGGGAGAAGTTGATCCCGGAGAAAAAGCCGAAGGAAGCAAAAACGGACAAAACAGGCACGCGGAAAAATTCGCCGAAAGAACAGGTCAACGAAAACAAGCCGCAAAACACAAAGAACCCACCCGCGAAGCAAGAAAAACCAACCCCCGGCGACACGGGCGAGAAGCTGCTCGCCGGGCGGAAAAAGAAGCTGATGTAGCGATGCAACAGCCCTGATAACAAAACGAGGCGCCGCTTGGCGCCTTGTTTTGTCCTGGACAGCGGCGCTGATTCGAAGAATCGGGCGCTATAAGGGGCACCGGAAGGAAGCGTCGCCAACACCGGAGGGAAGCGCGCCCAGTGGGCGATGAAGCGACCCGAAGGTGCCCTGCGGCACAGCGCGATGGGCGCGAATGCGCACAGCGCGACAATACCGAGATGTTTTCGCGAGAAATCCCTACTTCTTGCTAGATCGTCCGCTCTTTGCCCAGGAAGCAGCACGCCACCGTTCCCGGCCCGCAATGGGTGCCAATGACCGGCCCGATAAAAATAGGCATGATCTCCTTCAACTCCGGGATGCGCGCGCGCAGCAGCTCTTCCACGCGTTTGGCGTCGTCCGGCGCGTCCGCGTGCATGACGACGACCGTCTGGTCGCCCGGGTTCTCAATGATCTCGGCCGTACGGTCCACGATGGTGCGCAGCGCCTTCTGGCGGCCCTGCACCTTGTCCGCGGGCGCGATTTTGCCGTTCTTGCCCATCACCAAGATGGGCTTCAGGCTGAGCATGGTGCCGAAAAACGCCGCCGCGCCGGAAATGCGCCCGCCGCGCTTTAGGTATTTGAGGTCATCCACCGTAAACCACGCGTGGACGCGCATTTTGTTGTCCTCCACCCACTGCGCGACCTCCTCCATGGATTTGCCCGAGCGGTACAGCTTGTGCGCCTCCAGGATCAGGATCGTCTCCGGCGCGGAGATGCTCATCGTATCGACCACCATGAACTTGCGCTCGGGATACTTTTGCAGGAGCTGCTCGCGCGCTTCGTACACGTTTTGAATTGTGGCGGAAAGCTGGCTGGAAAACGCGAGGAACAGCAGGTCATTTTCCTTCAGAATCGGCTCGAAATACTCCAGATAGTCCGCTGTCGGCAACAGGGATGTGACCGGCGCGGCGCCCGCGCGCATGCGGTCGTAAAACGCTTTGTTCTCCCCACCCCGGCCCAGGTCTGCAAAATACTCCACACCATCGATGACATAGGGCATGAATACGATCGGAATGTCAAATTGATCTTTCAGGATGTACGGCAAATCGCTGTTGCTGTCCGTCATAAAAACGTAGTCCATGATGATTCCTCCATAAATAAAGATAGACAAAAACACGGCCAATGTCCAGATCATTGTACCTTTTTTGTATGGGAATTGCAACCATAGGCGCTATTGCTGTCAGGGTGAACGCACAAATCATTCCAGTGGTTGTCAAGGGGCAACAATCCCTTGAGTGATCCGGTATCGTCGGCTTTGCCGACGAGAGGTAGGGATTCCTGGCGGAATCCTCACCTTTCCGTTCCTCCAAACGCATGAACCGCAGTTCATGCGTTTGTCGCGCTATTGCTGCATGTACCTCGACAGCTTCCGCATCATGTCATCCACATCGATCGGCTTGGCGACATGGTTGTTCATCCCGGCGGCCAGGCATTCCTCCACGTCCTCCTTGAAGGCGTTGGAGGTCATCGCCACGATCGGGATGGTGCCGGCGTTCGGCAGGCCGGACGCGCGGATCTTCCGCGTCGCGTCCAGGCCGTCCATGACGGGCATTTGCACATCCATCAGGATGACGCTGTACTTGTCCGGATTCTTCGTATACAGGGCGACCGCCTCCGCGCCGTTCTCCGCGCAGACAAAGTCCGCCTGTGTGCCGCTCAGGAAGTTCATCACGATTTCCCGGTTGATCTCGATATCCTCCGCGATGAGGATCGTTTTCCCCTGCCAGTTATAGGAGGGCTGCTGCAGCGTCAGCACATTGCTGTAGAACACGCTTTCGTCCGCCAGCTCCAGGATGGCGTTAAAAAGCGTGGACGGCAGCACGGGCTTTGGCAAAAACCGGCTGATGCCTACCCCCGCGACCTCTTTCTCAATATCGGACCAATCGGCTACGGAAATCATAATGACGATGATGTTCTCGTCCATGATGCGCTTGATCTCGCGCGCCGTGTCCGCGCCGCCCATGCCCGGCATGCGCCAGTCCAGGAAGATCATGCCGTAGGGCTTCCCTTCCGCCAGCGCGCGCGACACCATCTCCAGGGCCGCTTCGCCGCTGGAAGCCGTATCGCAGCCCAGCATGAAGCTGGCCAGGATGTTTTTAAAATAGACACGCGTGTCCTCGGAATCGTCCACGACGAGAATCCGCAGGTCCTCCGGCGATTCCTTGGACGGCTCCTTGTACTCCAAGGGCGCGCCGAACGTGATAGGGATTTCAAACGTGAAGCAAGCGCCCTTCCCCATCTCGCTTTCCACCCAGATATCGCCGCCCATCAGGTTCACGATCTTTTTACAGATCGCAAGTCCCAGCCCTGTGCCGCCGAATTTTCGGGTGATGCCGCCGTCCGCCTGCTCAAAGGCTGTGAATAGCCGCTCCTGCTGTTCCAAAGAAATGCCGATGCCATTGTCGCGCACCTCCACGATGAGCGCCGCTTTGTCGCCCTCCTCCCCGGAAATGCGCACCTTGATGCCGATGTGCCCATGCTCGGGCGTGAACTTGACCGCGTTGTTAATCAGGTTAATCATGATCTGCGTGATGCGCAACTCGTCGCTGATGACATGGCGGCTGAGCATCTGCTTCATGTCGAACGTGAAGTCTTGGTTCTTTTCCTCGACCTTCACCTGCACCACGCCGAATATTTTCTTCATCATCTTTTCGAAGCTGAACGGCTGGGAGACAATCTCGAACTTATCCGCCTCAATCTTCGACATATCCAGCACGTCGTTGATGATGCTCAGAAGCTGCTGGGACGCGGTGTCGATTTTTTCCAGACAATAGTGGATCTTGGTCATGTCCGTCGCGCGGCGCGCGATGGTGTTCATGCCGATGATCGCGTTCATCGGGGTGCGGATCTCGTGGCTCATCCGGGCGAGGAACGTGCTCTTCGCGCGCGTGCTGGCGAGCGCGGCTTCCTTGGAGTCGATCAGGCTCTTCACCATGTCGCTGCGCAGGTGAGATGAGCCGATCATCAGCGCGGCCGAATTGATGATGTCCTGCTCAATTTCCGTAAACGTCCGGCGCGCCTGGCAGTGGTCAAACCCGATGAACCCCCAATAGCTGCCATGCAAAAAGACCGGCACGATCAGCCTGGACAGTGCGCCGGGCGCGTCCGCGTCTCCGATGGCCGGCAGGGTCTCGCTGTTTTCCGCCGTGGCGAGGAAGTTTTTGTCCTTTGCCAGGGTGTCACGCCAATTGGGCAGCAGTGTGTCCAGGCTCGCGCTTTGCGCGGCGGCCTCGCCGAACACGCCGTCCCCGCCCTTTTCCCAGGCGCACACGCGCGTCGCGATGGCGTTGCTGTCCCGCGCGTCGTTTTTCCATAGATACGCGCGGTCCACCTCAAGGCTCCGCGCCAGCAGTCGAAGGGAGGCGAGCACCGTCTCCTCCAGCGTGTCCGCGCCCGTCACTTCCATCAGCATGGTGGCAATTTGGTTGGCGGCCTGCAGGAGGCTGTCCTGCTTCAGGAGCGTATCACGGTCAGCCTTTAATAGGCTCGTATCATTCTGATAGGCCGCGATGACGAAGGAATCCCCCATGGGCAGGCGCTTGAAAATCCCGTGCAACGGCGTGGGCGCGCCGCGCAGGTTGAGCGTCGTGTTGAAATCGCTGTAGCCGTGCTTGGCCGCGTATTGCAACCGGCCCAGCAGCGGCAGGGAACGCTGGCCGCCGGGCTGATACTCCGGGATACTTTGGGCGATCAACTCCTCCAGGTTCGCGAGCAAATCTTCCTGGGACGCAAAGCCATAGTACGCAACAGCCGCCGGGTTGCAGCCAATCAAGCGGAAGCGATCATCAAACAGCAGACATACGTAGGGATTGGCTTGAAAGGCCGCCTGGCTCATCAGCCACGGCGCGGCGTGTGCGGGAATGGACGCGGGTGAAGCGGCGGACGGTGCGGCGCTGGGCACAGCCTCCACGGCACGCGCCAGCATGCGCGCGCGGTCCGCCGTCATGTACAAACCCTCCAGGCGGAGGGGCGCACCGCTCTCATCCCACGCGACAACTTCGCCCATCGCCACAGCCGGAACGTATTGCCCGTCCGCGCGGCGCAGCCGGCACGGCACGGCGTAGTCCTCGGCGCTGCCGTCCAGGTACGCGTAAAGCGCCTGTCTCCCGGCGGGCACATCATCCGGATGGACGAAGGATGCCCCTGTCCGGCTCGCCTCGTCCAGCGCCGCCTCTCCGTATCCGAGCAGCGCCTGGGTTCCGCCGCCATAGCGCGTTTGACCAGTCACGAAATCGAGCGTCCACCGCGCGCAGCCAAAAAGCGCGCGTGAGGACTCCGGGCGCGTATCTCTACTGGGAGGAGACTGTCCGCCGCCCGACGATTTGGGCAAGACTTCCGGGTCCATTGGCCGCTTCATGCAAAAAACCTCTGTATCTATTTTCTGCGCCTGTGTACACAATTTCGATATGCGCCCCTACTATACCTTTCCGCGTCATACTTGTCAATTTATTTGCTCAATTTGTTTCAATAAATGTTACAAGAAGCCCGAAAGAAAATACTTTCGGGCCGTAAAACACTGTATGGAACAGAAGTGTCATGCCATGCCGCCCAGCGCGGCAATCACCTGGCGCATGGCCGCGTCCGGGAACGCGTCCCCTGCCATGTTGCGCAGCGCGTGCAGGGGCAGTTCGCGGACAGCCGCTTCCATCAGGGCAGCGGTCGCGGGGTCCATCTTCTCCGGGTCGCCCGCGATGCCGCCGAAGGCCGCAAAGAGCGGCGCGAGGATCTCCCGGCCGCCGGGCAGCGTCAGCAGGTCGCCCAGCGGCGTGTCGGGCGTGACGGGCACAGGCAACGGCTTGTTTTCCGTCACCGTGACCCGCGCCGACTGCCGGATATCCCGCGAAGACGCGCCGATCAGCACGTCATACGCGCCGCTCTCCACATACCAGCCATGGATGCGCGGCTCCCAATACGCGAACGCGCGGCTATCCAGCGTGAAGCGCACGGTTTTCGTCTCTCCCGCCTCCAGCGCGACCTTGTCAAAGGCCCGCAGCTCCTGCGCCGGCCTGGAAATGCCCTTGTGCGCACCGCGCACGTAGAGCTGCACGGCCTCCTTGCCCGCCACGCCGCCGGTGTTCGTCACGTCCACGGAGACAATCAGCGTCCCGTCCGGCGCGATGGTGTCGTGGTCCACGGTCAGGTTGCCATACGCGAACGTTGTGTACGACAGCCCATGGCCGAACGGATACCGCACAGCCATGTCCCGCGTGTCGTAGTGGCGGTAGCCGACATAGATGCTCTCGTGATACGCCACAAAATCTCCGTCTCCCGGGAAGGACGTGTAGCACGGCGTGTCGGCCAGCCGCATCGGGATGGTCTCGGCCAGCTTGCCGGATGGGTTCCACGCACCATAGAGCACGTCCACCGCCGCGCCGCCGACCGCCTGCCCGCCCAGGTACACGTTCAGGATCGCGGCCACATCATCCGCCCACGGCATTTCCACAGCGGACCCGCCGTGCAGCACGATGACGGTCTTGGCGTTCACCCGCGTCACCGCGTCGATCAGCGCGAGCTGGTTGTCTGGCAGCCGCATGTGCGTGCGGTCAAACCCTTCGGATTCGTAGGTGTCCGGCAAACCGACGAACAGCACGGCCACCTCGGCGGCGCGCGCGGCCCGCACGGCCTCGTCGATCAGCGCCTGATCGATCGCGTCGGTCGAATCGTCGTAGCCTTGCGCGTAGGCGACCTTTGCCACGGAGCGCACCGCTTCCAGCGCGCCGAGTACATGGCTCGCGTTCACGCGCGAGCTGCCGGTGCCCTGATAGCGCGGCCTCACGGCAAACTGGCCGATGAACGCGACGCTCTCGCCGCTAAGCGGCAGCACGCCGCCGTCGTTCTTCAGCAGCACCATCGTCTCCCGCGCGATGCGCCGCGCCGTGTGGTGGTGTGCCTCGCGGTCGTAGACAGCGGCCTCGTCCCGGTTCTCCAGATAGCGGTAGCAGATGTTCAGAATGCGCGTGACGGCGCGGTCCACTATGGTCTCGTCGATCTTGCCCGCGCGAACCGCCTCCACGAGCATCTTATCGCTGCCCGTGCCGAGCGAGGGCATCTCCAGGTCGAGCCCCGCGGCGACGCCTTTGACATGGTCCGCGCACGCGCCCCAGTCCGTCACCGTGTAGCCGTCAAAGCCCCACTCGTTTCGCAGCACCTGTGTCAGTAGGAACGGGTTCTCGCTGCCGTACACGCCGTCCAGCTTGTTGTACGCGCACATGACGGTCCACGGCCTTCCGCGCTTGACCGCGTGCTCGAAGCTGGCGAGATAAATCTCGCGGAGCGCACGCTCATCCACCCGCACGTCCACGGACATGCGCCGCGTCTCCTGGTTGTTGACGGCGAAGTGCTTCAGGCTTGTGCCCACGTTTTTGGACTGTACGCCCCGGATCAGCGCCGCCGCCATCTCGCCGGAAAGCAGCGGGTCCTCCGAAAAGTACTCAAAGTTGCGCCCGCACAGCGGGGACCGCTTGATGTTCGCGCCCGGGCCGAGCACCACGCTGATGTTTTCGGCCTGGCACTCCTCCCCGAGCGCCTCGCCCATGGAGAACAGCAGTTCCCGGTCAAACGAGCACGCCAGCGCGGCCGCCGTCGGGAAACACGTCGCCACAATGCTGTCGTTCAGCCCCAGGTGATCGCCCTCCCCCGCCTGCTTCCGAAGGCCGTGCGGGCCGTCGGATACCCACACCGAAGGGATGTTCAGGCGCGGAATGGGCTTGGTGAGCCAGAAACCCATTCCGGAGCATAGCGAAGCCTTTTCTTCCAGCGTCATCTGCGCAACCAATGCCTTGGTATCCATTCGCATCCTCCTTCTGTATTTCGAGACCGTTTACCGCGCGATGTCGTAGACCGACCGCGCCGTCAGCCCTTCCGCGCTTCCGCGCAGAATCTTCAGCCGCCGCTCGCCCTTGTTCATGTCAAACCAGTTGTCCTCGAGCAACAGGTTGCCGTCCGCGCTGTCGATCGCCACGCCCTTGGCGAATGCGTCCGCCGTCACGATCACCTCGTCGCCCTCCGCGCGCGCCCACAGGTGCGGGTTATGGAAGTTAAAATGCTTCGGCGCGACGAGCAGCGCCGTGCCAAGCGACAGGCGCTCCTCGCCCTTGTACAGCGCGTAGGAAACGTATTCGTTCCGCGCGTCCATCTGGTCCAGCTTGATCTCCGGCAGCGTGACAGCGGACAGTGCGCCCACAGTGACGACGGCCTCCCCCTGGTCCAGCGGCGCGGAGTCCTGTGCCCTGCGCCGTGTCCAGCGCACAATCAGTTTTTCGGCGTACATCGTCTCGTTGGAAACAGTCAGCGTGACGGACTGGCGCACCGGCTCTTTCAGTTCCATGTTCACGTCCGGCTTTTGCGTCACCTCGCCCTCCTCGCGCGCGGACAGCAGCAGGGGCGCAAAGAACCGCTTGGCCGCGTAGTGCAGCGCCTTCCAGCGGCCGTAGTAATCGATGGACGCCCAGGAGATGACCGGCCAGCAGTCATTCAGTTGCCAGATGATCGCGCCCATGCAGCGGCCCCGGTTGCGCCGCCAGTGCTCCACGCCGCAGCGGATGGCGTCCGCCTGCAGCATTTGCGACGTGTAGACCAGCGCGGGGAAGTCCTTGGGGTACAGGTACGTCTGCGCGATATACTTCATGATCTTGCCGTTGGCAGCGGCGTTGCGCTGGTGCTTTTCCATCACTCGGGAGAACGCGTTGCGGTCCTCCGGCAGCGTGAAGCTCTCGACCGTCTTGATGTGCGGATACGCCTGGAAGCCGAACTCGGACGCGTACCGGAAAAAGTACTTGCGGTAATCGCTGAACGGCTTTTCCCCGTGCCACACATCCCAGTAGTGCACATCGCCCCGGTCCGGGCTGTTCGGGTCGTCGAACGAACCGCCGGACGACGACGAGGACGGCCAGTAGAACGTGACGGGGTCGTGTTTCTTCAGTACATCCGGGATGATGTACTCATACATCCGGATGTACTCGCTCTTTTGCTTAGGCGAGGACACCCAGTGACCCATCGCGGCGAACATTTCCATTTCATTGTTGCCGCACCAAAGGGCCAGCGAGGCGTGATGGCGCAGACGCTTGATGTTGTCCCGGAACTCCGCGCGGATGTTCCGCTCGAACGCGTCCGTCAGCTCATACGCCCCGCACGCGAACATGAAGTCCTGCCAGACCATCAGGCCGAGCTCGTCGCAAAGGTCGTAAAAGTCGTCCGACGGGTAATGCCCGCCACCCCAGACGCGGATGGCGTTGAAGTGCGCGGCCACGGCGTCCGAAAGCAACGCGCGCGTTCGTTCCTTGGTCACGCGGGGCAGCAGGTTATCCTCGGGGATGTAGTCCGCGCCCATCGCAAACACGCGGACGCCGTTGACCTCGTGGCAGAAGCTCTCGCCCCATTCGTCCTTCTCGCGGCGCATGGTCAGCGTGCGCAGGCCCACGCGCTTTTGCCAGCGGTCGAGCGCCTTTCCGTCCGTATCCTTCAGATCCACGGTGACGGTATACAGCGGCTGGCCGCCGAAGCTGTTCGGCCACCAGAGCGCGGGGTTCTCGATGGCGATGAAGCCATCCTCCCCCGGCGTGTACACCGTGCCATCCGGCGCGGTGACGGACGCTTCCACATCCGCGCAGCCGGACTGTTCCACCTCAAACGACAGCGTGACGCGGCCCGGCTCGTGCGCCTGCCGCACGTACACGCCCTCGATGCGCGACGTTGTAACGCCCAGGAGCGAAATATCGCGCCAGATGCCCGCGTCTGGCAGGCGGGGACCCCAATCCCAGCCGAACATGCAGTGCGCCTTGCGCAGGTGCACAAAGCCGCGCATCGCGTCGCTGGAACCCTCGTAGGGACTTTTCGCGTACGCCTCGCGAATCCACTTCGTGGGCGAGGCGAAGCGGACCTCCATCACATTTTCGCCCTCGCGCAGCGCGTCCTTCACGTCGAACTCATAGACGCGGTGCATATTCTCCGCTTCCCCCACGAGCGCACCGTTGATGGTGATCGTCGCGAGTGTGTCCAGCCCGTCGCAGCGCAGCAGCACCGCGTCCGACGCGAGCAGCGCGGCGGGCGCGTCGAACGCGCGGCGGTACAGAAAATCGTTCTCCATCAGGGCGAGGGCCGCATCCTCGTTGTCGCGGTAGAAAGGGTCGTCCATTTTCTTGTTTTGCAGCAGGTCGTGATAGACGGAACCGGGGACGGTCGCGGGGATGATCTCGTCCTGCCCCGCGATGTGGAGCGTCCAGCCGCCGTTTAGTGCAAAAACTTGCATAGCGTCCTCCTCGTTGTGATTTTGCTTTACAAACTATCCATTTATAGGTATTATACCCGTGTGGGCGAACGCCCGCAAGCACTACTTACTACAATAGTTGAGGAGCGTATACGCATGGAGGAAGTACTCAAATTCTTTGCGGAAAACAGCACGTTTTTCTTTTCAACCGTGGGAACCGATGGCAAACCCAAGGTTCGCCCGTTCGGCCTGCTGATGGAGATCGGCGGCAAGCTGCATTTGTGCACGAACAACCAAAAGGCGGTTTATCAGGAACTGATGGCGAACCCGTACTGCGAACTGTGCGCGTGCTCGCCGGACTACTCCTGGCTGCGCCTGAGCGGCAAGGCCGTGTTCACCAAGGACGCGGCGGCCAAAGCGCGGGTGCTGGACGGAAACCCGGGCGTGAAGGAACTGTACAAGGACGCGGAGAACCCGATCTTTGAGGTGTTCTGCCTGGAAGGGGCGACAGCGACGCTCGCCCAATTCGGCGGGCCGACGAAGGAATTCACGCTGTAAGCGGAGGGCTTTATAGCGCCGCCCGGACCCTTCGCGCTCCGGGCGGCGCGGTTCAACAAAATTTCGCTCCGGTACTTGCGCTTTTTCTCAGGGTGTTGTATACTAATTTTCGCCGCGTTGCGCAAGACCTCACCCCAAGCAGAACCCGCACGCGCAAGGTACGCTCTTATAGCTCAGTCGGCAGAGCGCGTCCTTGGTAAGGACGAGGTCACCAGTTCGAATCTGGTTAAGAGCTCCATAACCCGCATGGCAACGGCTGTGCGGGTTTCCTTTATAGTTATAATAGCACACAAACAGGAGGAAACCTCATGCCGCTGAAACCCGTCACCCAGGATGCCGAGGCCATCATCGCGCGGTCCATCCGGGCCGTTCTGCCCGATGTCGCGGTAAAACGGGCGCTGGAGTCCCGCGCGGTCAACCGCGATGTGTACGTCGTCGCCATCGGCAAGGCCGCGTACCGCATGGCCAAAGCGGCGAGCGAGACGCTCGGCGATCGCGTCCGGGCGGGCGTGGTGATTACTAAATACGCGCACGCCGAAGGCCCCATCCCCCGCATGGAAGTTGTGGAGGCGGGCCACCCCGTGCCGGACGCGAACGGCGTCCTCGGCGCGGAAAAGGCGCTCGCCATGGTGCGCGGGCTGACGGCGGACGATCTGGTCATTTTTCTCGTATCCGGCGGCGGCTCCGCGCTGTTTGAATCGCCCTTGCCGGGCGTGACGCTGGACGACATCGCGGGCATAACCCGCAGCCTGCTGGCCTGCGGCGCGGACATCACGGAGATCAACACGATCCGGAAGCACCTTTCCGCCGTCAAGGGCGGGCGGTTCGCGCGGCAGTGCGCCCCGGCGCGCGTCCTGTCGATTGTCCTCAGCGATGTGCTGGGCGATTCCCTGGACAGCATCGCCTCCGGCCCCGCGTATCCGGACAGCAGCACGAGCGGGGACGCACTCACCCTGCTAGAAAAGTACGGCATTGCCGTGCCGGACCACATGCTCGGCGCGCTCAGGCAGGAAACGCCCAAGGCGCTGGACAATGTGGAAACGGTCATTACCGGCAACGTGACCGCGCTCTGCGAGGCGGCCATGGACGCCGCAAAAAGCCTTGGCTACGCGCCGCTGTTGCTGACGACGACGCTGGACACAGAAGCGCGGGACGCGGGCGCTTTCCTGGCCGCCATCGCACGGGAGATCCGGCGGTCGGGCCGGCCAATCGCGCCGCCGTGCGCCGTCGTGCTTGGCGGGGAGACGGTCGTCCACCTGCGCGGGCAGGGAAAGGGTGGCAGGAACCAGGAATTGGCCGTGGCCGCCGCCAAGGGCATCGACGGCCTCCAGGATACGGTGATTTTCTCCGTCGGCTCCGACGGCACAGATGGCCCAACAGACGCGGCGGGCGGTATCGTGGACGGCGGGTTCGCGGCCCGATGCCGTGCGGAGGGGCGGAGCATCGACGCGTGCCTTGCGGATAACGACGCGTATACGCTGCTGAAGGCGATGGACGGGTTGATTGTGACGGGACCGACCGGCACGAACGTCAATGATTTGACGGTGGCGCTGCTGCGATAAGGGGGGGGAATCCTTCTTCGGTGGCGGCGCTGATTTGAAAAATCGAATGCTATAAAGGGATTTCGTCAGAAATCTCTACCTCTGCAATGGATAGGCTTGCATAGGTTGTACGCGCGACGATCACCGGTTGCGCCTCGCGCGCGCTAAACGTGCTTCCGCATTCGTCTCCACAATGTCCGCTAGCCCCCCACATACCTTCCCTCCCCCGCTTGAAGCGGGGGTTTTCTTTCTGCAACGCGCGCCGCTCAGCGCCCTCGGCTTCACACCCCGTCGTCAACTCGAAGCGGCATCATTCGGCGCTCATGCAAAACGCGTCCGGTTGTCGCATAGCGGCACACGCTGAATTACATGCATAGTTATCCATTGGCCAGTCAGCTATTCTACTCCTCATTTGCGTCGCCCCCGTCGTCGTCACGCGTTTCCTCCACCCGCGTAAACAACCAAACCGCCCCGCAAAGCCCCGACGGTTGCACGCCGAGGCCCGCCGCCCGCTCCTTCCCGCCATACAGCCGCTCCTCACGCTGCGTGTCCATCACACGGGCAAAGTACGGCCACTCGCCGATCACCGCCGCTTCGGAAACGGGTTCCTCGCGCGCCGGGTCCAGGAAGGTGTTGAACCACGTGTTCACGGCCTCGACGCGGATCGTGTTCGCGCCCTCCCGCACCTGCGGCGTGATCTCCAGTTCATACGGCGCTTTCCATAGCTGCCCGGCAGACACGCCGTTCACGAACACCTCCGCGCAGCAGCATACGCCGTCCAGCCGGACAAAGAGCGCGCGTTCCCCCGGCGCGTCAAAGGCTGCCTCATAGCTTCCCGTGCCGCTGAAATACCGCGCCGCTTCAAATGTTTCCCAGCCCACAGGCCGCGCCAAATCCTCGGCAAGGCAAATTCCGTTCACCTTCAGCGTCCAGCCGGTGATTTCCCTACTCTCCACCTCGCGGACAGGCTCGGCGCACACTGGCCGTTCCCCGCCGATCTCCAAGACGAACGATTGGTTCTCCCGAACGTCCAGCGACAGCATGAGCCGCTCCCCCTCGTCCCGGATGGCGAGCGGGCGCACGCCCTCCCCGGTCAACGCGTCCGTGATCTGGAAGCCCTCCCCCGCGTGCGGCAGCGAGAGCGTCGCTACGCGCCGCGCCGCGCGCATGTTGGCGATGAAGTACACGGGCGCTCCCCCGATATCGCGGCGGATGTAGCCCAAGTCCTCGTCCATGTCGGAGCAGAGGCCGCGCGGCACAACCTCGGCGAGCAGGTCAGTCATTTCCGGGCCGTCCGCCGCGATGACAGCCGCCCTGCCCCGGCCCGCGCGCCGCCAAGCGCCCTCCGCCCCGGCAAAAAGGCCGTCCATCAGCATTCGCACCGCGTGGTCGTTGGCCTCAGCGTCCCGCAGCCCCGGGCTTTCGCGCGGATACCCGCCTACCGCAAGCAATTTGCCGCCCCGCCGCGCGAACGCATCCAGCGCGCGGGCGGTCTGAACGGGCAGCCGTTCCGCGCGGATCAGCAGCACGGCTTTGCATAGGTTCTCCCCGATCCGCAGCCCGCCGTCCGTGATTTCCGCGGTTTGGACCGCCTCGTCGTTCACATACGCGAACCAGAAGCCCGCGCGCTGCAACCGGTTCATCGTATCGTGGCCGAGACGCTCATCCAGCTTCATGCCCATGTGCAGCTCCGCCATGGGCGATTCCGCCCAGATATCGGCCTGCGGCAGATAGAGGGCAACCTCCGCGTGGATGGGGCCCGCCTGCATCAGCGCGGAAACCCGATGGATGTACGCGCCGAGCGCCGGATAGAACCGCCACCACGTGTTGCGCGGGGAGAGCATCGACGAGGCGTAGAACGCCCAGCCAGGCCCCTCCGCGTCTGCGGGTGAGTGTGACCAACCGTGGTTCACAATCCGGTTCACGCCGTCGCAGAAGATAGCGTCCACGGCGCGCTTCATCATGTCCGGCGTTTCCAGAAAGCGCGGCGCGCGCAGCCAGGTAAAGCTCTCGTTGGAAACGATCGGGCGTCCGTAGATCATTCCGGCGGATACGGCGAGCCGCCGGTGCACCGTGTTGACATCGTACCGGTCGTGCGGGCCGAACGTCTCCCCCTCCGGGATGTGTGCCGCGCCGTACGCCTTCAGGATGTCCGCCCAGATACCGTGCGCCTGCACGCGGGCCTTGACGCCCCACCGCTCGCAGTGCGCAGAAAAGTTCTGAAAGAAGCTCTCCAGCGCAAGCTCCGAAAATGTATGAAAATAATCATACCGCACGCATGGGGTGATTGGCCCCATGTCCGCCCACAGCGCGGGCAAGTAGGGTGTCAGGTCGTATCCACGCCGCGCGGCAAAGGCGGCGGGCAGCCCGCCCGTCCAGTTGTTGCCGCCAAGCTCAATGGAATCGCAGAAAAAGGCATGAAACGCGCCCGGGCCGATTCGCTCCATCAGCGCGTCGCCCAGGGTATGAAAATACAGGTCGCAGACATCCTTCCGGCAGTGGTCGATCGCGTATCCTTCCATCCCCGGCCCGGGCTTTCCGACACGCTGCTTGTACTGTCCCTCGACAAACGTAAATATCTTGTAGCTGCCTTCCGGGACGGGCACGTCCGCCAACCGCACGCCCCACAGCCAGCCATACAGGTTCACGGGTTCCAGATAGTTAGTCACGTCCACGGTGGTTTCCGGCAGGAGCACCGCGCGCTCCATCTTCACCAGAACGCACCGGACCACCGGTCCGGGCAGCACGCACGTGTAGTCAAAGGAAAAGCTGGCCGGGCCAAAGACATCGTGCGAGAAGGGCATCAGCGTTACGGGCGCCATGTCCTCCCCGATGAACGCGCCGCCAAACGGCCACCCTGAGCCGAGCGTAAAGTCCACCTGAATCTCAAAGCGCCGCGCAGCCTCGACGAGGTACACCACAAGCTCGAAAAACGCGGGCGAGTAGAAGTCGATGTGCCGCCGGTCCGGCCGGTCATGATCCAGCGGGTACGTCACCTGGATTTCCACACCGCCGATGTGCGCCCGCGCCATCTCTGCAAGCTGTGCGTCGATATCCTCCCGCGCCACGGCACAGCCGTACCACCACCAGCGCGTCCACCCGCGCGCGTCAGGCCCCGGATTCGATAACATGTCCCGCGCCGCCATCGTTCTTCCTCCAAGTCTCTGCTTTTGCGCGTCCGCGCCACCCGGCCCTTTGTAGCCCAAAAGACCCGCTCGAAAAGCGGGTCGGTTGAGTCTATAGAAAGTATATCACAGAAAACATTGCGTGGCTATGGCGCTTACTCCGTCACCATCTGGCTGGCCGCCAGCTCCTGCGCCGCCTCGCGCCATTCGGCGTACAGGCCGGAGGCCTCGGCTTCCTCGACGATCGGGTTGATCGCGTCCAACAGCTCTATTTCGCCCTTGGGAATGCCCGCGACCGTGCCCAGCATCTCGTATTCGAACATCTGCTCCAGGAACACCAGATCCGGGTAGCTCTTGCAGTACAGTTCGCCCACGACGCCGGCGATGGCGATGCCCGCCGCCTTGCCGGCCTTGACCATCATCACACCGTCGCCGACGGTCGTCACAAGCTCCATCTTCGCGCCTGGAAGCTGCTCGTCGATCAGGTTCTGTTGCAGCGTGCCGTTCTGGGCGAGCACCACCAGCCCGGCGAGGTCGTCAAACGTCTTGTACTTCTCCGCGTTCTCCTTGGAGATCAGGATGCCCTGGTAGCCGTCCTTGTTGAACGCGGCGGTGAACTCCATGATTTCCGCGCGCTCGGCCTTGGGCACCATGCCGGAGATCGCGATGTCCACGGTTCCTTTGCCGATCGCGCCCAGAAGCGTGCTGAAGTCCATTTTCTCGATCACCAGCTCCACGCCCAGCTTCTCCGCGATGTATTTGCCCAGCTCGATGTCGCTGCCGGCGATGGCTTCGTCGCCCGTTTTCGTCAGGTCCAGGAACTCATAGGGCGGATAGCCTGGGGCGGTCCCCATGACCAGTTTGCCTGTTGCCATAACCTTCTCATAGCGGTTCGCGTACGTTTCGTTTGCGCTGACCACCGTGGGAATGATCACCAGGGACAGCAGCAGAATGGCTACAAGAATCTTTTTCATCGGAACGCCTCCTTGCTTTTCGTGGGGCCATTGTACGGCGGCCGGAAGGTTTTGTCAATACATAATTATGCAAATAATCGATCAAAATTCGAATATTTAGAAATTATCCAGTTCGAAAAGCGATTTTTTATTCACATTTCACTTCCGCCAAGCGGTGCCGCGCTATTGTCGCACCGTCCTTTACATCCCCGGCGCGCCATGGTATACTAAGATGGAAACCGATGACAGAGAAGAGTACCCCTGAAAGGCGCGCCAAAGAGAGTCGGGGCGGGTGAAACCCGACGCGAGCGGCAGGCGGGAATGGGCTCTGGAGGGTGTGCCCGAACAAGGAAGGGATTCTTTGCGGAATCCCCTTATGGCGGCCGGTTTTTCAAATCCGTGCCACCGGAGTAGGGCGCGACGCGTGTCCGGCGTTATCAGGACATAGAGAGGGCGCGGCGAAGCGTCCGCGCGGAAGGCCGGTGCCAGTCCGCCGGATGGACAGCGCGCCAACTCGGGTGGCACCGCAGGATTCCTGTCCCGAACGACGGACGGGTTTTTTTATGTCCTGAAACGAACAATATAAGATGAAAGTACGAGGAGGCGTTCCCCATGGAACAACAGCGGCCATCAAAGAAAGTGATCTTCTCCGGCATACAGCCGTCCGGCGCACTGACGCTGGGCAACTATATCGGCGCGCTGCGCAACTTCAAGCTGCTGGAGGATGACTACGACAGCATCTACAGCATCGTGGACCTGCACGCGCTCACCGTCCGGCAGGACCCGGTGGCGCTGCGCAAGCGGTGCCTGGAGGTCATGGGCATCTACCTGGCCGTGGGCCTGGACCCAGAAAAGACGCTGATCTACTTTCAGTCCCACGTGCCCGCCCATGCGGAATTGTCCTGGATTTTAAGCTGCCACACGTATATCGGCGAGCTGCAGCGCATGACGCAGTTCAAGGATAAATCCTCCAAGCACGCGGAGAATATCAACGCGGGTCTCCTCACCTACCCCGTGCTGATGGCGGCGGACATTCTGCTCTATCAGGCGGACCTTGTGCCCATCGGCGCGGACCAGAAGCAGCATTTGGAGCTGGCGCGCGATGTGGCCATCCGGTTCAACAACGCGCACGGCGAGACGTTCATCGTGCCGGACGGCTACTTCGGCAAGGTCGGCGCGCGCGTGATGAGCCTGCAGGAACCGACGCGGAAGATGAGCAAATCGGACCCGGAGGACACGTATGTCGCCATCCTGGACGCGCCGGACGTGATCCGCAGGAAGTTCAAGCGCGCCGTGACCGACAGCGAGGCGTCCGTGCGGTTTGATACGGAGAACAAGCCCGGCGTCTCCAACCTGATGAGCATCCTGGGCGCGCTGACGGGTGAGTCCATGCAGGCGATTGAGGCACGCTTTGAGGGCCAGGGATATGGCGCGTTCAAGGAGGCTGTCGCGGACGCGGCCGTCGCGGCGCTCGAACCCATCCAGACCGAGCACCGCCGCCTGATGGCTGACAAGCCGTATCTGCAGCAGGTCATGCGGGACAGCGCGGGCCGCGCCGCCGCCATCGCGGAACGCACCATGCGCAAGGTGCGGCGGAAAATGGGACTCGCGCCGATGGAGCTGTAATTTGCGCGTTACAATTTGGAAAAAATCTTGACACCGCGTAGGCGATATGCTACGTTTATTTAGTTGTTTTGGCGCTCACTGTAGCGCCACGGAGTGAACGGCTTGTGTGTACCAGGCGGGGAGGGAGCAGGGAAATGGCAAACTGCGCGATCGTGGGTATCAACTGGGGCGACGAAGGCAAAGGAAGAATGGTCGACTACCTGGCGAACAGCTACGATGTCATCATCCGCTATCAGGGCGGAAACAACGCCGGACATACCATTGTGAACGAGTACGGCGAGTTCAAGTTAAACCTGGTGCCCTCCGGCATTTTCCGCCCCGGCACGGTCAACCTGCTGGGTCCGGGCACCGTGGTGGACCTGAAGCACCTCTGCGGCGAGATCGACGCGCTGCGGGGGCGTGGCATCGCCGTCACGCCCGATAACCTCAAGATTTCAGACCGCGCCACCGTGGTGCTGCCCATCCACCCGGCGGAGGACAAGCTGGAAGAGGCGCGGCTGGGCAGGGCGAGCTACGGCTCCACGCAGCGCGGCATCGCGCCCGTGTACGCGGACCGGGCGTACAAGAAGGCGCTCCGCATGGGCGATTTGCTGCATGAGGATGTGCTGGAAGCGGCGCTGCGCCGCCTGCTGGACTGGAAAAACGCCGTGTACGCCAAGGGATACGGCAGCGACCCGTACGATTTTGACGGGATGCTGGCGTGGATTCACCAATACACGGACATTCTTCGGCCGCACATCGTGAACGCGCTGCCGATGCTGGACGGCGCGCTCCGCGCGGGCAAGCAGTTCCTGTTCGAGGCGCAGCTTGGCGCGCTGCGCGACCTGGACTACGGCATCTACCCGTACACGTCCTCCTCCACGTCGCTGGCCGCGTTCGCGCCGGCGGGCTGCGGCCTGCCCTCCGCGAAGGTGGACCGCGTGGTAGGCGTGGTGAAGGCGTACTCCACGTGCGTGGGCGCAGGGCCGTTCGTCGGCGAACTGCTGGACGAAACCGGTGACAAGCTGCGCGAAATGGGCCATGAATACGGCGCGGCGACCGGCCGCCCCAGGCGCGTCGGCTGGCTGGATCTGGTGGCGAGCCGCTACGGCGTGCTGCTGCAGGGCGCGACGGAAATCGCGATCACGAAGCTGGACGTGCTCAGCGGGTTTGACACGCTGCCCGTCTGCGTTGGGTACAGGACGCGCGGCGGCGAGGTGATCCAGGATTTCCCATACACGCCGGTGCTGGACGAATGCGAGCCGATCTATGAGACGATGCCCGGCTGGAAGCAGGACATTTCCGGCGTGCGACGCTATGAGGATCTGCCAGAGGAGACGCGCGCGTACGTCGAGCGCATCGAGCGGGCGCTTGGCTGCCCGGCGACATTCCTGTCCGTGGGCGCGGAGCGCGACGCGCTGATCGTCCGGGAGGCCCCCCATGCGCGCTGACGCGTGCCGAAGCCAGCAAAACAGGCGGTCCGTTCCAACGCGTTCCGCCCGCCTTTACAACCCTTCTCACCCATGGCCCCCGCCTACCCCTCACCGGGGCGGCGGGGTTTCTTCATGTATGGTGATATAGTGAAATGTGTACGCGGATAAGGAGGCGTAACCCATGGCAACAAAATACATCTTTGTGACCGGCGGCGTGGTGTCCGGCCTGGGCAAGGGCATCACGGCAGCCTCGCTCGGGCGGCTGCTGAAGGCGCGCGGCCTTCGGGTGGCGGCCCAGAAGTTTGATCCGTATATGAACGTGGACCCCGGCACGCTCAGCCCGTTCCAGCACGGCGAGGTTTTTGTGACCGAGGACGGCGCGGAGACCGACCTGGATCTGGGACACTACGAGCGGTTCATCGACGAGGACCTAACCCGCTTTTCCAGCCTCACCAGCGGCAAGGTGTACTGGTCGGTGCTCGAAAAGGAGCGCAAGGGCGCGTACCTGGGCGAGACGGTGCAGATCATCCCCCATGTCACCAACGAAATCAAGGCGTTCATCCGGCAGGCGGCCAAGGCGTCCCGTGCGGATGTGCTGATTACGGAAATCGGCGGCACCATCGGCGACATCGAGAGCCAGCCGTTCCTGGAGGCGATCCGGCAGCTTTCCAACGAGATGGGCCGCCACAACTGCCTGTTTGTGCATGTCACGCTCGTGCCGCTGCTGGCCGCGTCCGGCGAGCCGAAGTCCAAGCCCACGCAGCACTCCGTGAAGGAGCTGCGCACCATGGGCATCGCGCCGGACATCATCGTCACGCGCGTGGACGAGCCGATGGAGGACGATTTGCGCCGAAAAATCGCCATGTTCTGCGATGTGCGGCCCGATTGCGTCATCGAGAACCAGACGGCCTCCTGCCTGTATGAACTGCCGCTGATGCTGCACCGGGCCGGGCTGGACCGCGCCGCCTGCCGCGCGCTCAGGCTGCGCACGCAGGACCCGGATCTGACGGAATGGGAAGAGATGATGCAACGCGTCCGGGGCATCCGCCCGTCCGTCCGCGTGGCGATTGTCGGCAAATATATCCGCCTGCGCGACGCGTATCTGTCCGTCTGCGAGGCGCTCGCGCACGCTGGGTACGCCACCGGCGTGCGGGTGGAGATCCAGTGGGTGGAAAGCGCGGATGTGACGGACGAAAACGCGGCGGAGCTGCTGGACGGCTGCGCGGGCATCCTGGTGCCCGGCGGCTTCGGCGACCGGGGCATCGAGGGCATGATCGCGGCGGCGCGCTACGCCAGGGAGCACTATGTCCCCTACTTCGGCCTGTGCCTGGGCATGCAGATCGCCGTGATTGAGTTCGCGCGCCACGCGCTGAACCTTCCGGACGCCAACTCCCGCGAGTTCGCGCGGACTAAGCGCAACCATGTCATCGACTTCATGCCCGACCAGAACAACGAGATTCCCAAGGGCGGCACGATGCGCCTGGGCGCGTACCCATGCCAGATCAAGCCGGACTCCACGCTGCACAGAGCCTACGGCACGACGTTGATTCACGAGCGCCACCGCCACCGCTATGAGTTCAACAACAATTTTCGCGGCGCAATGGAGGCGGCGGGGCTCTCCGTCTGTGGCACGTCGCCGGACGGGCACATCGTGGAGGCGGTGGAACTGCCGGAGGAGGATTTCTTCGTCGGCGTGCAGTTCCATCCGGAGTTCAAGAGCCGCCCGAACCGCGCGCATCCGCTGTTTACGGGTTTCATCCAGGCAGCGATGCGGTTAGCGAAGAAATAGTGCCGCAATGCGTCAAAACATGCGTTCCGCGCTTTACAAATGACACAATATATGGTATAGTACGCGCCGGAAGATCTTTAAGACAGCCCGAGAGGCTGACAAGATCCTCGGTTTCCGGTGTGTGCAAACCGGGTCTTGTCGTGCGCGGCAAGGCCCTTTTATTTTGGGGGTAGGCATGTTCATCTCACGGATTATGGATGAAGCAGCGGTCGCGCGTTCGGTCCGGCGCATCGCGCACGAAATCCTGGAAAAGAACGGCGGGGCGGACAGCCTGTGCCTGATCGGCATATACAGGCGCGGCGTGCCGCTGGCCGAACGCATCGCCTGGGAAATGCGGGACATTCTGGGCATCTCCGTGCCCGTTGGGCGCGTGGACATCGCCCATTACCGCGATGACCTGATGAAGATCACAGATGCGCCGCATGCCACAAAGAGCGCCATCCCCTTTGATGTCGCCGGCATGCGCGTGGTGCTGGTGGACGATGTGCTCTATACAGGCCGCACCGCCCGCGCCGCGATCGACGCGGTTTTCGCGCAGGGACGCGCCGCTGAAATCCAGCTTGCCGCGCTGGTGGACCGGGGCCACCGCGAGCTGCCCATCCGCGCCGATTATGTGGGCAAGAACGTGCCCACGGCGCAAAACGAGCGGATCACCGTCCGCATCCCCCCGTTTGACGAGGAGACGAGCGTGAGCCTGTATTCCCCTGACGGCGGTAAGGATTCCTGACGGAATCCTCTTATGGCCGCCTGATTTTTCATATCAGCGCCGCCGTTAAGGAATCCACGCCGCTGCCGAATGATTGTGCCGCACCGCGGCTCATCATAAATTCCCGAAAGAGGAGTGGGACCATGGAGTTTTTCACGAAGGTAAACCACGCCCTGTTCCCGGATGCTTCGGAATACCCCAAGAACAGCACGGGCAAGACGATCACGCTGGGCCTCCAGCACGCGTTCGCGATGTCCTGCGCGACCATCCTGGTGCCGTTGCTGACAGGGCTTGACGTGGGGGTCGCTCTGTTCGCCGCGGGCGTCGGCACGCTGATCTTCCATGTGTGCACGCGCGGCCGGATGCCCACCTTCCTTGGCAGTTCATTCGCTTTCATCGCCGCGCTGCAGGCCATCATCGGCAATGCCGACTTTGGCGCGACCAAGCAGGAGCAGATCGCGGCCGCGATGGGCGGCATCATCGTGGCGGGCCTTCTGTATGTGGCCTTTGCCGGCATCGTCAAAGTATTCGGCAAAAAGCTGATCGACAAGCTGTTCCCCCCGCTGGTGCGCGGCGTCGGCATCGCGATCATCGGCCTGAACCTGGCGGGCGCGGCGATCAACAACATTCAGAACAACAACGGATTCGCGCTGTACACCGGCGGCTACTACTGGAGCTGGGGCATCGCGCTGCTCGTGTGCCTGCTGGCCATCTGCCTATCCTCGTACGGCAAGGGCATGATCAAAATGAGCTCCATCGTCATCGCCCTGGCGGTCGGCTATGTGTTCACCTGGGTGTGCGTGCTGGCCGGCATCGCGCCGGAGGGCCTGATGAACACAGGGGCCGTGGCCGCGCGCGGCTGGGTGGAGATCCCGAGCTTTACGCTGCCCCGCTTTGACTGGGCGGCGATCCTGAAAATCGCGCCCATCGCGATCGTCACCCTGGTGGAACATGTCGGCGACGTGTACGCCAACGGCGCGGTCGTCGGCAAAGACTTTGTGGAGAACCCGGGCCTCGCCCGCACGCTGACGGGCGACGGCCTAGCAACGTCCTTCGCGGGTCTGATCGGCGGCCCTGCGAACACCACGTACTCGGAAAATACAGCCGTCCTGGCCGCGACCGGCAACTACAACCCCGCGTCGCTGCGTGTGGCCGCCGTGGTCGCCATCCTGGTCAGCTTCTTCGGAAAGGCCATCGGCCTGATCGAGACAGTCCCCAACGCCGTGCTGGGCGGCGCGTGCGTGGTGCTGTACGGCATGATCTCCTCGGTGGGCCTGCGCACACTGGTGGAGAACCACGTGGACTTCACCATCAACCGCAACCTGTGCATCGCGGCTGTGATGCTCGTGCTCTCCATGGGCGGCGCGGTCGTCGGTGCGCCTTGGCTTAACTTTAGCGGCATCGGCCTGGGCGTCATCATCGGCATCATCCTGAATCTGGTGTTGCCGGAGCAGAAGGACAAGGAACCCGGCCTGATCGCCCACACGGTGAAAAAAGACGAAATCGTGCAGGAAAAGAAGTAATCATACGTCGAATAAGGTAGGGATTTCTTGCGAAATCCCTTCATGGCGCCCGATTTTACAAATCAGCGCCGCCATCAAGGGACGCGGCACCGGGGGTTCCGCGTCTTTTCCTATAGAAGAATCATTGAATCACAGAAACGCATAAGACGGAGGATATCCATGGCGGACTGGTTGTTTCGGGTGCTGAAGGGCGCGCTGATTGGCACCGGCGCGATTTTGCCGGGCATCAGCGGCGGCGTGCTGATGGTGGTGTTCGGGGTCTACCACCCGATTATGGCGTTCCTTGCCCACCCCGTAAAAACTTTCAAGCAAAATATCGCCTTCCTGCTACCTGTGCTGATCGGCTGGGCTGTGGGCGTCGTCGGCCTGGCGAATGTCGTGGAGTGGCTCTTTTCGGAATGGGAGATTCCCGCGATCTGGCTGTTCATCGGCCTGGTGGCGGGAACGCTGCCCTCCCTGTACCGGGAAGCAGGCATACAGGGCCGGCCGGCTGGCGCATGGGCATCGCTCGTCATCTCCGCGCTGCTGATGGGCGGGTGGATGTACCTCCTGTCACACCTCGCCGCCGTCACGGCGACGCCAAGCCTGCTTTGGTGGCTGCTCTGCGGCGTCCTGTGGGGACTGGGCATCGTGGTGCCCGGGCTCAGCCCGTCGTCGTTCTTCATTTTCTTCGGGTTGTACCAGCCCATGACCGAGGGCATCGGCCATCTGGATCTTATGGTTTTGCTGCCCATCGGCATCGGGTTGCTTCTGGCGGTCGCGCTGCTGGCGCGCGGCATGAACGCGCTGCTGAAGCGCGCGTATCCCGTCGTCATGCACGCGATTTTGGGCATCGTCATCGCGTCAACGCTCGCCATTGTGCCGCTTGATTCGCTGACCGGCCTCAGCAATATCGCGCTGTACGCCGTCTGCTTCGCCATTGGCTGTGTGGCCGCCTACGGAATGGACAAGCTGAGCAAGAAGCTCGGCACGGACGGACAGGAGGGGCCGGCATCATGAGCGCACAGAAGAAAATCGTCGTTCTGGACGGGCAGGGTGGCCGCATCGGCGCCATGCTGATTGAGCGGATGAAGGCGGAAAAGCAGCCGTGGATGCTGTATGCCATCGGCACCAACAGCATTGCCACGGCGGCGATGCTGCGGGCTGGCGCGGACTTTGGCGCGACCGGGGAGAACCCCGCCGTGGTCAACTGCAGGGACGCGGACGTGATCGTCGGCCCCATCGGTATCGTCATCGCGGACGCGCTGCTCGGGGAGATCACCCCGGCCATGGCGGTGGCCGCCGGGCAGAGCCGCGCGGAAAAGATCCTGCTGCCCATCAACCGGTGCAACAACGTCGTCATCGGCGTGCGCGACATGCCGATTGGCGAAACGATCGGCCTCGCGGTGGAGCGCGTCGCCCTGGCGCTGGCTTGACAAACCGCGCGCGGCCTGTATAATTGTATTATATGCCTGTCATGAAGACAGAGCAGCTTTTACTCCTAATTCGTATATAGCAAGGCCATGAAGGCTTTTCTCCCGCCGAAGGCGGGGCAGCCGCGTGGCCTGTTATTTTTTCGAAGGGGGTTTTTTTATGCGCTCGTTGAGTATCAAGAAAATGGTTTTCGCCGCGATGTTTGTCGCCCTGGGCGTGATCCTGCCCATTCTGCTGCACGGTGTGCCCCAGGCGGGCATGGTGCTGCTTCCGATGCACATCCCGGTGCTGCTCTGCGGCCTGATTTGCGGCCCTGTGTTCGGCCTTTTGTGCGGCATCCTGACGCCTGCCGCGTCGTCGCTGTTCACGGGCATGCCGCCAGCGGCGATTCTGCCCAGCATGATCTGCGAATTGGCCGTATACGGCTTGATCGCGGGCCTTTTGATCCGCTTCATCCAGACGAAGAGCCAGTTCGTGAACATCCTTCTCGCCCTTGTCGGCGCGATGCTGATCGGGCGGGTGATTTACGGCGCGGTCAACGCGCTGATCTTCCAGTTTGGCACCTACACCCTGCAGGCGTGGCTGACGGCTTCCTTCGTCACGGCGCTTCCGGGCATCCTCATCCAGATCGTGCTGATCCCCGCGATTGTGTTCGCGCTGCAGCGGTCAAAACTAGTCGAAACGGCATAGAGAGATTCTCCAGTCCCATCACTTTCCACCGCGCATGCCGGGTTTTCTTCCACCTCCCGCCGCACACTACGCGGCGGGAGGTGGTTTTTTGTCTGGCAAGGAACGCTTGTCCGTCTTTACGATCGGTTTGGTCGGGTATCCGGCGCTAGAACTGCTATGGCGCAGACGCACGCACTGGTCCATGGCACTCGCGGGCGGCCTGTGCCTTTCCGCCGTGTACCGCGTGCACGCGCGCGGCGGTTCGCTCCTGTCCCGCTGCGCCAAGGGCGCACTCGCCATCACGGGGACAGAACTCGGCTTCGGTCTGATTTTCAACCGCCTGCTTGGCCTAAAGGTGTGGGATTATTCCGCGCACCGGATGAACCTGTTCGGCCAGGTCTGCGCCGCGTACTCCGCCCTGTGGTTCGGCCTGTGCGCCGCGCTTTCCCCCGCTTGCCGCGCGCTACGGCTTTACTTTTCGCGACAGAGCGCGTACAATTATGGGAAAAACGCGAAAAGGAGCACGCGCGATGCTGGCAAGAATACACGTTCTCCCGGGCGATATCGGCTTCTACTACAAAAACCTCGTGACCGGCGACACCCTCTGCTTTCAGGAGGACAAGCCGCTCGTGGCGGCCAGCGTTATCAAGCTGCCGATGATGATCGAGGCGTTTCGGCAGTTTGACACGGGCATCCTGGACCCGGACATGCCGGTCACGGTGCGCGCGGCGGACCGCGTCCCCTCCTGCGGCGTGCTGACGTACCTGCACGACGGCCTCGTGGTGACGGCGCGCGATCTGGTCACGCTGTCCATCATCGTCAGCGACAACACGGCGACGAACCTCCTGATGGACCTGATCGGCATCGAAAACGTGAACGCGACGCTGGACGCCATGGGCGTGAAAACGACCCGCCTGGGCCGCAAGATGTTCGACCTGGAAAGCCGCAAGCGCGGCATTCAAAACTACATCACCGCCGGGGAAATCGGCCGCATTCTGGAAAGGCTCTATTGGGGCAACATCGTCTCCCCGGACGTGTCGCGCGAGATGCTCAGCATCCTGAAGAACCAGCAGTTGAACGGCAAAATCCCCTTCCGCGTCGCGGACGACATCGAAATCGCCCACAAGACCGGCGAGGACGACGGCGTGACGCACGATGTGGGCATCGTGTACGCGAAGGAGCCGTTCATCCTGTGCTTCTGCTCCAACAACACCGACGTGCCGCAGACGGAGCGGCTGATGCAGGACATCGCCTGGGAGCTTGCGTATGACGGCAAATGAATCGCTTTCCCCGCTGGAAGGCTTGCTGGAAGCGGAGGCGCATCCGCTGAGCCATCTGGCCAACGCGGCGGCGTTCCTCTGGGAGTTGCTGCCGGACATCAACTGGGCCGGGTTTTACTTGCTGGACCGGGGTGTGCTCTGGCTCGGGCCATTCCAGGGCAAGGTGGCGTGCACCCGCATTGAAACGCATTGCGGCGTGTGTGGCGCGGCGTTTACGCGGGATCAGGCGCTCGTGGTGCCGGATGTGCACGCGTTTCCCGGCCATATTGCCTGCGACGCGGCCTCGCGGTCGGAAATCGTCCTGCCGCTGCACATGTCCGGGCGGCCTATCGGCGTGCTGGATATCGACAGCCCCACGCCGGGCCGGTTCGGCGAGGCCGATCTCGCGCTGCTGACGGAGGTCGCCACGCTCTTGGAGGCCCATGTGGATTTTACGCGGTGCGGGTATGATCTGCGGGAAAGACGCTAGTTGAGCTTCAGCTTGAACACGACCACGCCGGAAACCATCAGCGCCATGCCGAGCCACTTGGTCCAGGTGAAGGGCGTCTGCTCCGTGCCGAACAGGCCGAGCGCGTCAATGAGTGCGGCGATGAAAAGCTGTGCGATCAGGATGACGGAGACGGCGACCGCCGGGCCGAGGCTCTTCATGCCGAGCATGACGGTCAGCGTGATGACGATGCCCAGCGCGCCGCCGAGCCAATACAGCTTGTTGACGCCGCCCAGCTCGCCCAGGCTGCCCTTCCCGGCGATCCACATCGCGATGAGCGACAGCGCGAACGCCGTGCCCTGCACGAACGCGTTGGACTCGAACAGGCCGATTTTCTCCGAGAGCCGGGCGTTGAACACGCCCTGCACGCTCATCGCCGCGCCCGCGATGGCGCTGAACAGAATACCGATCATTTGATGCATTTAATCACCTCGCGCGTTTGCTTCCCCTAGTCTGCCCTGCTTCGCGTGGATGATGCGGAAAGGAAATTATGAGAACGCTAATCGCCTATGCCACAAAGCACGGTGGAACAAAACAATGCGCGGAGAGGCTCGCGCGGCTGCTGCCCGGCGCGGAGCCGCTGGAAATAACGAAAGCCACACGGCTGGACCTTGCGCCGTATGACGCGGTGATCCTGGGCACCCCGATCTATATGGGACGGCCGCGAAAAGCCATGCGGACCTTCTGCAAGCGCCACCAAAGCGCGCTGCTGGAAAAGCGGCTGGGGCTGTTCCTGTGCTGCATTCAGGACCAGGAGAACCTGGTCGGGGAACAGCTCGCGGTCGCGTATCCGGCGCCGCTTCGCGAGCGCGCCGTGGCAAAAGGCGCGCTGGGCGGCGTTGTGGCGTATGATACGCTCGGCCGTTTCGAAAAGTACATCATGGATCAGGTGGCGGGCGACCTGTACAAGCAAACGGGGCATGGGGCGATCAACACGATTTCCGACCTGAAGATCGAGCGGTTCGCGGCGGAGTTCATAACCGGTCAATCGGCGCCGTAAAGCCGCCCGCGCATTGGTCGCACAGCGCGCGCATCGCATCGTCCGTCCCATGCGCACCCTCGATGATGCCAAAGACAGCGCAGCCGGCCGCCTTATCGCTCTGTACCGCGCCAAGCGAATCCTCCACGGCCAGGATTTCCGTCGTGTCCATATCAAGCGTTTGGGCCATCCGGCGGTAAAACTCCGGGTCCTCCTTTTTCGGACCCCGCATCCCGCGTGTACACCACCCGCTAAAGGTGTGGCAAAAGTCCGCACTGGGAAAGCGCGCGGTCCGATAGCCTGGGTCGGCGGATGTCACCACCCAACACGGGATGTCCTTTTTCGCAAGTGTCCGCAGAAATGCCTCCGCCCCCGGTTTAGGACAGGCCACAGTGTCAAACCGCGACGCGAACCGCGCATCCAGTTCCTGCCGCATCACGGCAAACGCCATGTCAATGTCCATGCGTAGCAGCGCAGCAGTGCCGGATGCGTCGCGCGTCATCTGCAAGCACAAGCACTCCGCAGAGCCGTCCGGTAGCGGAATGCCCTGCCGCGCAAAGACTGCGCGTTCCGCCTCGCGCCACGCGGGGAACCTATCCAACAGCATCCCCTCCATATCCATCAAACAGATGCGCATTTCGGTTCCTCCGCAGTACATTGACATCGGCACTGATAGAAAATCGAGCGCGGAAAGGAGTTTCACAAGAAATCCCAATCTCATCGGTGCGCTAACGCGCGCTTGCATTCTTTGCAAAAAGCCAGTATAGTAAGAGCCATATTGCATCGTACGAGAGGAAGTTGGTCAACCGATGTCACAAGCGCAAGCGGAACTGGACGCGAGAAGCGACAGAATGCTCAATACCCCGATCCCCAAGCTCGTCATCACACTCTCCGCCCCCACCATCGCCAGCATGCTCATCACCGCCATCTACAACATGGCGGACACGTATTTCGTCAGCCAGCTTGGGCAGAGCGCGTCCGGCGCGGTTGGCGTGGTGCTATCGCTGATGATGATTATCCAGGCCATCGGCTTCACGCTGGGCATGGGCAGCGGGTCCAACATCGCGCGTCTGCTGGGCGCGAACGACGCCCCCACCGCCTCGCGCGTCGCGTCCACCGGCTTTTTCGCCTCGCTGGTCATCGGGCTGCTGTTTACCATTTTCGGGCTCATTTTCATGGACCCGCTGGTGCGCGTGCTCGGGTCCACGGAGACGATCGCCCCCTACGCGAAGGATTATACGCAATATATCCTCATCGGCGCGCCGTTCATGACCGCCTCGTTCGTGCTGAATAACATCCTGCGCTCGCAGGGCAACGCGTTCTGGTCCATGATCGGCCTGACAGCGGGCGGCGTGCTGAACATCGTGCTGGACCCGCTGTTCATCTTCACGCTCGGCATGGGCACGGGCGGCGCGGCGCTGGCGACGATCATCAGCCAGTTTATCAGCTTCCTGATCCTGCTGGTGATGGTGGTGCGCCACAGCTCCGCGCGCATTTCGCTAAAGGGCGTTCAAATGTCCCAACTTGGCCGGATCATCACCGTCGGCCTGCCATCCTTCTACCGGCAGGGGCTGACCTCCGTGGCGAACATCCTGCTCAACCTTGCTGCGGGCACGCACTACGCGGGCGACGCGGCGATTGCCGCCATGTCGATCGTATCCCGCATCATGGGCTTCTGCTTCTCCGCGCTGGTCGGGTTCTACCAGGGCTTCCAGCCGATCTGCGGCTTCAACTACGGGGCGAAACGCTATGACCGTGTCCGGGAGACGATCCTGTTCTGCATCAAGGTGTCGGCCGTCGCCCTGACCGTGATCGCCGTGGTTGTCTTTATCTTCGCGCCGACATTGATCGAGCTTTTCCGGCGCGGCGATGCCGAGGTGATCGAGATCGGCTCCCTCGCACTCCGGCTGCAGGCTGTGTTGCTCCCGACGATGAGCATCGCGGTGATGGCGAACATGTCGCACCAGGCGATGGGCATGAGCTCCAAGGCGTCCGTCCTGGCCATCGCGCGGCAGGGGCTGTTCTTCATCCCGCTGGTGCTGATCCTGCCGTCGTTTATGGGCCTTCTCGGCGTGCAGCTCGCGCAGCCGCTGGCCGATCTGTTTGCCTTCTTCCTCGCCATTCCCTTTATGATCATCCAACTGCGCGACCTGAAAGATCAGAGCGTGCGCAATGCGACTTGAGCCCGCCAAGAGCATTCTGCAAACAATAAGCTATGGCGGCGACGCGAACGACTTCTTCGCGCGCGATTATAACATGAACCTGTACCGTGGCTGCTCGCACGGCTGCGTGTACTGCGACGCGCGATCCTTATGCTACCATCTGGACGCACCCGGCGAGGTGCGCGCGAAGGCGAACGCGCTGGACATCCTGGCGGACGAGCTCCGCCGCAAGCGCACGCCCGGCATCGTGGGCATGGGCGGCATGAGCGACGGGTACAACCCGGAGGAAAAGACCGCCCTGCTGACGCGCGGCGCGCTGACGCTGCTGGCCCGGCACGGCTTCGGCATCGGAATCACGACGAAATCCCCGCTCGTCGCGCGGGACATTGATTTGCTCAAAGCCATCCAAAAAAACGCGCCGGCGCATGTGACGTTTTCCATCACCGCCGCGGACGACGCGCTCAGCCGCCTCATCGAGCCGGGCGTCGCGCCAAGCTCGGAACGGTTCGCCGCCATGCGCGCCATCGCCGACGCGGGCATTCCCGTTGGGATGTGGATCAACCCGGTGCTGCCCTTTTTGACGGACAATGAGGCTAACATCACGGCGCTGCTTGCAAAGGCCAAAGCAAGCGGCGCTTCCTATGTGCTTACGTACATGGGGCTGACGCTGCGCGACGGCAACCGCGAGTACTTCTACGCCGCGCTGGACCGGCACTTTCCCGGGGTCAGGCGGCGCTATGTGGAGACATTCGGCAACGCGTACATCATCCCAAGCCCGGACAGCGAGGCGCTCTTTGCGGCGTTTGACAGGGATTGCGTCCAGCTGGGGCTGGTGAACACATTCGGAGAGACGAACGCCATCATCCGGCAGAGCGGCGGTTTCCGTCAGGAGCGGCTGTTTTAGCGCCCACCAATTTCCTTGATGACGGCGCTGATTTAGAAAATCGAGCGCCATATGCGGTTTCGCCAGAAATCCCCTCCTCTTTCTTTATTCCATGGCCGTGCTCATCAGCCGCCGGTACGCGTCCGGCCGCATGACGCCTTCCAGCACGCGCGCCGCGCCGTCAAAGCCATTCTTGTGTCCGGCCGGCGTCGCGGTCGTGTGCGCGCGAAAGCCCAGGCTCAGGTACAGGTCGATTGCCACATGGCTCCAGGTCTGCGTCGTCAGCCAGATGTCCCCCCCTGGGCCCACGGACGGGAACAGCGACAGCGCCTTGCACGTCACCGCGCGCCCGAGCCCCTTCCCCTGCTCCCCCGGCAGCGCCGCCACCCAGTGCAGCAGCGCGATCCGGCCAAGCTGGTCGTCGTCCGCCCACCAGGCGGTCGCGTCGGCCACAAGGTCTCCGTCCGGCCCTTGGATGAACACCATCCGCCGGGCAAGCTCGTCCGCGTGCGGGGCGAAAACCCTCGCGAAGTACGCTTCAGCCCGCGCCACGGCGTCAAACTCGTCCACGGCGGTTTCAATCGCGCACCATCCGCGCGCATCGCCCGGCGCATACAGCCGGTATTGATAGCCATCCGGCAGCACGGGCACCGCCGGCAACGGCCCGCCTCCGGGCAAGCACATCACCACATCGAAATACGGAACGCGCTTGTCAATCACAGTCACTCCCCCTTTTCTTCTTCCAGCATACATGCTATGATGGAAAAAAACAACAAGGAGGCCCATCATGATGCAGAACGAGGTACTGAGCGCCATCCACGCTCGCCGCAGCAACCGCGCATACAAGCCTCAGCAGATCACCGAAGAGCAGCTACAGACCATTCTGGACGCAGCCGAGGCCGCGCCGAGCGCGAACAACTCGCAGCCCTGGCACTTTACCGCCGTGCAGAACAAGGCGCTGATTGATCGTGTCAACGAGGCTTTCCGCGCGGAAGTCCTCCGGGAGTGCACGCCGGAGATGCGCGTGCGGTTTGAGGACCCCGCGTACAGCGTGTTCTACCACGCGCCGACGGTCATCTTCCTCTCCTGCCCGGACGCCGCGAAGATGAAATACGCCCATACGGACAACGGCATGGCGATACAGAACATGGCGCTGGCCGCGCACTCCCTGGGCCTTGGCAGCGTGATCCTGGGCATGCCGCGCATGGCGTTCCTGGGGCCGGAAGCGGAGGACCTGCGCAAGACGCTGCAATTCCCCGAGGGGTACGACTACTGCCTGTCCATCTCCATTGGCGTGCCGGCGGGCACAAAGGACGCGCACCCGATTGAGCCGGGCCACATAACCATTCTTCGCTGACAAAGGGGTGAAACATATGCTACTGGGCGCGCTGGAGGCCGGCGGCACCAAAATGGTATGCTCGACCGGCGATGCCGAGGGCCATGTATTCTCGCGGGAGAGTTTCCCGACCACCACGCCGGGGGAAACGCTGCCGAAGCTCGTCGCGTTCTTCCGGGCCGCCGGGGTGGAGGCGCTGGGCATCGCGTCGTTCGGCCCCGTGGACCCCAGGAAGGACTCCCCCACCTATGGCACCATCACCAGCACGCCAAAGCTGGCCTGGCAGAACTACCCGCTGCTCCGCGCCATGCGGGACGCGCTACCCATCCCGATGGAGTTCGACACGGACGTGGGCGCTGCCGCGCTGGCCGAATACGCCCTCGGCGCGGCGAAGGGGCTGTCAAGCTGCCTGTATGTGACCGTAGGCACCGGGGTTGGTGGCGGGCTGGTCGTCGAAAACAACCTCGTGCACGGCCTGCTGCACCCCGAGTTCGGCCATTTCTGGCTGCGCCCCCATCCGGACGACCCGGCGCCGCACGGCTTCTGCCCGTTCCACGACGGCTGCCTGGAAGGGCTGGCGAACGGCCCGGCCATCGAGCGGCGCTGGGGCAAAAAGGCGGAGGAACTTCCGCCGGACCATCCCGCGTGGGCGCTGGAAGCGCATTATCTGGCGCAGATGTGCATGACGGCGGTCCTCGTGCTCTCGCCGGAAAAGATCATCCTGGGCGGTGGCGTGATGCAGCAGGCGCACCTGTTTGACCCCATCCGCCGCCAGACACAGGAGATGCTCGGCGGCTATGTGCGCCATCCCGCCATCCTGGAGCACATCGACGGCTACATCGTTCCGCCCGCGCTCGGCGTCAACAGCGGCGTTACGGGCGCTCTGCTCCTTGCTGCGCGCGCCGTGCGCTAAAGTATTCCCGGTTCTGCAGCACGGCGGGATCGTCCTCCTTCAGGGCGCCCGCCTTTTCGTTGTACTCCTCGGCGATGTCGTGCTGACCCAGGTGATCGTAGCAGACGCATAGCTGCATATACGGGATATACCCCCGGCACTCCGGCAGCGCGAAGCCGCCACCTTCCTCGCTGGGCGAGCACTCCGGCGCGGCCCGATACCAGAATACGGCGGCTTTATACTCCCCTCGGTTCATCAGGATGCTGCCAATATCGCAGCACACCTCCGCGCGCGGCTCCCCCATCGTGAAGCTCTGCAGCAGCGCGGCCAGCGCGCCGTCCGTGTCATTTTTCTTGAGTAGGCAGGTGGCCAGATCCCGGCAAGCGCCGATCCGGTTCTCCACCCAGGTGTTCGGGTCCGCCATGCTCTGGCGCAGCAGCACGATCGCCTCTTCGTTCCGCTCGTGCGTGAACAGCTCGCGCGCGTAGTAGTACCGGTGGCGCGGTTCCAGCGTCTCGCCTTCGGCCAGCATGCGCTCGTAGATGCGCAGGTTCCGCGTGCTGTCGCCCTGCTTGATCTTCTCATGCCGGATGGCGATCTGGCTCCGAATCACCTTGCCCGCCGGGACAATTGCCTCGTGCACGCGGCCGAACCAGCGAAACCCGGACGCGCGCCGGATCAGCCGCTCGCGGAAAAACGTGTACGTCGGGTTACCCTCCTGGTCAAAGGCGACGTGATACTGCATCATCACAATATCGACCGCCGGGTCGAGCGTCTCCTTCAGCGCCTGAAACAGCGCGCGGTTTTCGTCGTCCAGCACATCATCGGCATCCAGCCACAGAATATAGTCCATCGTCGCCTTGTCAAAGGACGCGTTGCGCGCGGCGGCGAAATTATCCTCCCAGGGCACGTCGTACACCTTCGCACCGCATTCGGCGGCAATCTCGCGGGTGCGGTCCGTCGACCCTGTATCCACCACGATGATTTCATCGGCAATGCCGCGCGCCCCGTTCAGGCAGCGCGCGATCACATCTTCCTCGTCCCGCACGATCATGCACAGGCTGATCGAGATCATGGAAGCACCTCCTAGCAAAATCACCGTATGACTGGCGGTGCTTAGGGGTGCGTCACGGCGCGTCGAAAAGGCGCGGCTTTTCGCCCATGATATTTTTTTATCAAAAACGCGAATATGGGTTTCAAACGCCATCTGAGCGTGGTATACTGTCTCACATGAGACAGTCTCAATCCCCGTGCTCGATCCTGCACGCCAACCCGCTCTTCGCGGGCATCCCACAGGTTCGGATGGAGGCGCTGCTAAAGGACGGCTGCGAAACCCGTGATTACGCGCGCGGGGACGTGCTTTTCAGCCGCGAGGCTTGCCCGCGTTCGCTGGCGTTTCTGCTGTCCGGCAGCGCGCTGGTCTACAAGCGCGCCGGGGACGGCAAGCGCCTGCTGATGAACCGGCTCGCGCCGGGCGATGTGTTTGGCATGGCGTCCCTCTTCTGCGATGCGCCGTATCCCGTGGAGGTGATCGCCGAACACGCGGCGCGGGCGTTCTTCATTGGCCGTGAGCGGCTGGAGGCTGCCTTTTCGGCGGAACCATGCCTGGCGAGGAACTACATCGCGCTGCTGTCGGAGCGCATTCATTTCCTGAACCGGCGCATCGAGGCGCTGGCCGGGGACGATGTGCGCGAAAGGCTGCTCTCGGTGTTGGACGGTTTCGCGAACGGCGACGCGTTCACGCTCCCCTATTCACTCTCCCAACTGGCCGAAATGGTCGGCGTGGGCCGCGCGTCGCTATACCGGGCGCTGGACGAATTGGAACGCGAGGGCGTGTTGTCGCGCGACGGGCGCGCGATTGCCGGCTTCAAGGGGCATACTCAGCCCAGAACATAAACGAAACGGGAGGATTTCTTCATGAAAAAGCGCATGGCGCTCCTTTCCCTGCTGCTGACGGCGGCGCTGCTGCTCACCGCGTGCGGGGCCACGGCGGAAAAGGCGAAAATCAATATCGCGGTGCTGAAGGGCCCGACGGGCATGGGTGCGGCTTCCTTGATGGACAAGAACGACAAGGGCGAGACGGCGAACGAGTACGCGTTCACGATTGCCGGCGCGCCGGACGCGATCACCGCGCAGCTCATCACGGGCGAATTGGACATGGCCGCGCTGCCGACGAACACCATCGCGATGCTGTACCAGAAGGCGCAGGGCGCGGTGCAGGTGCTGGCCGTCAACACGCTCGGCGTGCTGTATGTAATGGAAAAGGGCGACACGGTGCACTCGCTGAATGACCTTGCGGACAAGGCGGTCGTCAGCGCGGGCCAGGGCACAACGGCCGAGGCGGTCGCGAACCGCCTGTTCCCCAAGGACACGGCGGTGGACTACGTGTCCGAGCACGCGGAAGCCATCGCGCAGGCCGTGGCGGGCAAGTATGACCTCGTGCTCGTGCCGGAGCCGTTCGTCACCTCGCTGCTGGCGCAGGACGCGGGCTTCCGCGTGGCGATCAACCTGACGGAAGCCTGGGAGGCGACCGGCGCGGGCAAGCTGCCCATGGGCGGCATCGCGGTGCGCCGCGCGTTTGCGAAGGAGCATCCGGAGGCCGTGGAGGCGTTCCTCGCGGAGTACGCGGATAGCGTGGATTTCGCGAACGCGAACCCCAAGGACGCCGCCGCGCTGATCGAGCAGTATGACATCATGAAGGCCGCCGTCGCGGAGCAGGCGATCCCCCGCGCGAATATGGTGTGCATGACCGGACCTGAAATGAAGGAGGCGCTCACAGCGTTCTACACGGCCCTACAGGCGGACAACGCCGCGCTGATCGGCGGCGCGATGCCGGGCGACGACTTCTACTATGCCCCGTAGGAATTCTAGCAGAAAAAAGGCGCTGCAAAACACCCTTGTCGCGCTGATATGGCTGGGCATCTGGGCGGTGGCGGCGGCATGCGTCGGACAGACGCTGCTGCTGCCCTCCCCCGCTGCCGTCGCGTCGTCGCTGTGGGATCTGGCCCAGCGCGGCGCGTTTTGGCTGTCCGCGCTGCTTTCCGTGTGGCGCGTCTTTCTGGGGTTTGCGCTCGGCGTGCTTCTGGGGGCCGTCATCGCGGTCATTACCAGTTGGAGCGAGGCGGGGCGCGCTTTTTTCGCGCCGTTTCTGGCGGCGGTGAAGGCGACGCCCGTCGCGTCGTTCATCCTGCTGGCGCTGGTCTGGATTCGGACGGACGGCGTGCCGGTATTCGCCACGGTGCTGGTGGTGCTGCCGCTGGTGTGGGCGAACGTATCCGCCGGCATTCACGCGGTGGACCCACTGCTGCTGGAAATGGCGAAAGCGTACCGCATGCGCGGGCGGGATATCCTGGCAAGGCTCTACTGGCCTACGGTGCGCCCGTATTTCCGCGCCGCCATCGCCACGGGCATGGGCATGGCGTGGAAAGCGGGCGTGGCGGCGGAAGTCATCTGCACGCCGCGAAACGCGCTGGGCACCTGGCTGTACAGCGCGAAAATCTACCTGGACATGCCGGGCCTGTTCGCCGCCACGGCCGTGGTCATCCTGCTGTCCGTGCTGCTGGAGAAGGTGGTCGTGCGCGCGGTTTCCGGAGGCGGAAGGAGGCGGGGGCATGTTTGAACTGACGGCGGTCACGAAGTTTTTTGGCGACAAGATCATCCTGGATGGTTTTTCGCACACCTTTGCGGAGGGCGAGGCGACCTGCCTGTTCGGGCCGTCCGGATCCGGCAAGACGACGCTGCTGCGCGTCGCGGCAGGGCTGCTCGCGCCGGATGTGGGGAGCGTTTCCGTCCCAGCGGACCGCGCCGCGTATGTGTTCCAGGAGGACAGGTTGTTTCCCTGGTTTGACGCGCTCGGGAATCTGACCGCCGTAGGCATCGCGGAAGGCGCGGCGGCGCAGGCGCTCGACGCCGTGGGCCTTTGCGGCGACGCGCACACCTTGCCCGAAGACATGAGCGGCGGCATGCAGCGGCGGCTGGCCATCGCGCGGGCGCTGGCGTACGGAGGAGACGTATTTTTTCTGGATGAGCCGTTGCGCGGGCTGGACGCCGCCACGGCGGAACCCGTGCTGGACGCGCTGGCTAGCGCCATACGCGGCAAAACGGCGCTGCTCATCACCCATGACCCCTATGAGGCGTTTCGCCTCTCGGACAGCGTGGTCGCGCTCGGCGGGCCGCCCATTGTGGCGATCAAGCGCGCGCGGACAAAAGAATTTCAGAGCGCGGAGGCGCTGAAGGAGTGGCTGGCATGCGGCTGAAAATGGTCCATAGCGCGGCGGAGGTGGACGCGCTGGTGCGGGAGATCGGCTTTCTGCCGTTCGTGCGCTGCGAAATCGTGGGATTCTCGCTGGAGGAGTGCACGCCGAGGGACCGCTGGTTCGTCAAGGACGTGGAAGGCCCTTGGGAGTGGCGCGAGACGGTCGCCGACGGGGGCGAAATCGCCTACGGCAAGCTGTTCAACAAAAAGGCCGGGTTCATCAGCCCGGACCATTATCCCGATTTTGTCAACTACCGGCGCGAGGGGCTCGACTTTGACGCGCGCTATCAGCGCGGTCTGGTTCCCCACAAAGAAAAGCGGCTGATCGACCTGCTGGACAGCCGGGGGCCGATGCTCAGCCGCGAGATGAAGGCCGTATTCGGCCTGAAGGGATTTGACACCGCGATCACATCGCTGCAAATGCGCACCTATGTGACAATCCAACGGCTGGAGTATAAGCGCGACGCGTTCGGGCGGCCCTACGGCATGGGGGTATCGCGGTACGCGCGGAGCGAAACCGCCTTTGGCGAGGCGTTCGTCACCTCCCGCTACGGCGATGCTCCGGAGCACTCCTACCGCAGGCTGTACGAGCACGTGGCGAAGCTGTTCCCCAGCGCGAGCGAGAAGCAGATCTGGACGGTGCTGCGGTAAGGATTCCCCGCGGATGGCTTTCGTGGCGCGTGGCGCGGATTCCAAAACCCGCTCAGCGCGCGATTTTCTTTTTCCCGCCTCGCTTGACCGCCGATCCGCCGCTGTCAGCAGCCACGCGCATTCAGGTGCGCGATAAACTTCGGCTCCGAAAGAATCTCATTCGTGACAAACCGCCCATGATCAAAGAAGCTATACGTCGTGAACGGCGATGGCGCGGTCTGCGCTTGCTCCGTGGTCTCCATCTTGTGCAGCGCGAGCGTTTCTCCCCGCGCGGCGGCCACACCTTGGATCATCTCCGCGTATTTGCCCGCAAAGGGGCACTGATCCGTATAGTACAGGGCCATGCCCTGTTCCGGGACGCGGCCTTCCTTGCAGCACGGCCGGAAAGAAGGCACGGGCGCGCCGTCAACAAGCGGCAGGTACAGCAGCTCAAAATACGGGCTGGCCGTATCGGCCACCCGAAACCCTTTGTGGCGCAGGAAGCCGGGTTCGGAAAGAAACGGCCTTTTTTTCTTGGACGAAAGCGCGGTCAGGCCCGCTTTCCCCTGCGCCTTCGCGTCCGCGAGGCATGCGGCAAAAAGCTCGTTCCCATACCCCTTGCTCTTGAACTGGCCGGACACCCACAGGCAGTTGATGTGCAGGTATCCATCCGCCTGAATGGGGCACCAGGCGTTTTCCGCCGGGATGTACTCGATGAACACCTTGCCCCGCGCGTCCAGCTTGCGGAACACAAGGCCCTCCGCGAAGCGGCCCGATAGCCATGCTTTCTTCGCCTGTACGGCCGGATCGTCCTTCTTGGCCGCGATGGCGCAGCAGATGTGCTCGCGGTCGAGGTTGTCCATTGTGACTTGAATGATGCTCATTGTGCTTTTCCCTTTCGCATAGCATGTTGGAACAGCAGCACGCCCGCCAATAGCATCAGCGGGAACACGATGGCCACGAGCAGCCCGGCCTTCAGCCCGGTTTGCAGCGCGCTCAACCCCGCTTCCGCGCCGATGGACAGCAGGCGCCGCGAGCCCTGCGCCACGTCCGACACGACGCCCGTCAGCCACGGGCCGATGGAGCAGCCCACGTCCCCGCCCAGCGCCAGCAGGCTGAACATCGCCGTGCCGCCGCCCGCGAAGCTGCGCGCGCTAAGGCTGAGCATGCCCGGCCACATCAGGCTGACGGAAAAGCCGGTCAGCGCGCAGCCAATCAGTGCCAGCAGCGGACTTTGCGCGAGCGAAGCGGTCAGATAGCACACGACGCACAGCCCCGCGCACAGAACGAGTGTGCGGGTCAGGCGCACCTTCTCGCCAAAGATGCCGAACAGCACGCGCCCCAGGCCCATCAGCACCGCGAACAGGCACGGGCCGAGCAGGTCTCCCATCACCTTGGATACGTTCAAGCCCTTTTCCGCGAACAGGGACGCCCACTGGCTCATCGCCTGTTCAGACGCGCCGGAGCAGATCATCAGCAGGATGGCCAGCAGGAACACGGGGCTGGTTAGCAGCCGCTTCAGCGGCATCCGCTCGCTTTCGGGCGCACCTGGCGCGAGCGGCACGCGCGTGAAATTTACGGCGTTATACGCCGGGACAAGCGCCCACACCAGCGGGAGCACCCACCACGCGTCCGCGCCGATGGCCGCCAATAGCGCCGTTGTCACAATCACGACGCCCACATGCCCCCAGCAATAAAACGAGTGCAGCAGGCTCATGGAAGACGACTTGGCGTCGCCCGGCAGCGCGTCGGCAATGGGGCTTGCCAGCACCTCGATCAGACCACCGCCGATGGCATACGTGATGACCGCGATGACCAGCCCTTCAAACGGCGACGCCATGACGGACGGCAGCACGCTCAGCAGGACCAGTCCCACCGCGCACAGCGCATGCGCCCCCACGACGAGCGGCCTGTGGCCGATCCGGTCGGCATAGCGGACGCTCAGCCCGTCCACAACGAGCTGGGTGCCGAAGTTAATCATAATCAGCCAGCCGATTTTCTCCAGCGAGATGGCGAAGCGATCCTGAAAGATGACGAAAAGAAGCGGGGCGAGGTTGTTGATGATGGCCTGCGAGATGAAGCTCAGATAGCAGGCGCGCATGGTATGGCGGTATGTTCTCTGTTTGCTCATAGCCGACATGATACCGGGGCGTGCGGGCGTTGTCAAGCGGGCAATGGAAATGCGCGTATATAGGTAGGGATTCCTGGCGGAAGCCCCTTATGACGCCCGATTCTTCGAATCCGCGCCGCCAGCAATGAAACGCGTATGGCCCGCCGTCTGCGTGGAACACGCTCGGACGGATGCCATACGCGCGAAAAAGCGAAAGTTCATGGAAGGATGTTTTGCGCGGATGCTATTCCTCATCCTCCTCATAGGAGCTTCGGGGACAGAGCGTCTCCAGCGCCGTTATCCGCTCGCGGAGCTTTAGCAGTTCCTGGGCGATCGGGTCCGGAATGTTCCGATGGTCAAGTTCATCCACCTTGCGGCCGGCCACGCGCACCACGCGCGCGGGAATGCCCACGGCGGTGGCGTCGTCCGGGATCTCCTGCAATACGACGGCGTTGGACGCGATGCGCGCGTTGTCCCCGACCCGAAACGAGCCGAGCACCTTCGCGCCCGCGCCGACGAGCACGCCGTTGCCAATCGTCGGGTGGCGCTTCTGCTTTTCCTTGCCGGAGCCGCCGAGCGTCACGCCCTGGTACAGCAGCACATCGTCGCCGATTTCCGCCGTTTCGCCGATCACAATGCCCATGCCGTGATCGATGACAAAGCGGCGGCCGATTGTCGCGCCGGGATGGATTTCGATCCCTGTGCAATGCCGGGAGAACTGCGACACCAGCCGCGCAAGAAAGAACAGCCGGTGCCGGTATAGGAAATGCGCAAACCGATGAAAGATCAGCGCGTGCACGCCGGGATACAGCAGGAAGATCTCCAGCTTTGAGCGTGCCGCCGGGTCGCGCGCCTTGTATGCCGATAGCGTTTCATTGAGCCGTTTCAACATGTTCACTCCGCACCTCTACGAACGGGCGGTTGGCCCGCCCCCCTGTTATCGTATGCCGCCCCAGCCGCGACCGGAACCCGTCCGGGCTTATTCCGCGCCCTGCCCGTAGACCTCGATCTGCGTCAGCGCGGGGAACGGCGAGGGATCGTCCGCCTTGACCAGATCGCGCAGCATGACCCATTGCACCGTGCGCGCGCCGATGGGAAAATACTGCGCCTCGGCGGTTTTGACCAGACTGAGCCGCTGGGCGTGTCCGTCCGAACACTCAATGGTTGCCTCGCTCCACCAAGCGTCGTGCGGGAAGTCCGCGCGCAGCGTCAGCGCGATTTCGTCGATCGTGACCGTGCGGCCGAAGTCCACGCGCAGCCACGCGTCCCTGCGCTCGCCAATGCCCCAGGAGTGGTACGGCCACGGGCCATGCCTATCGTTGAAGCGGTGGCCGTCAATCGCGTTTCTGGCCCAGAACTGCGCCTCGCCGCGCGTCTCCACGTTTGCGGACGCGTGCGGGAAGCACCCGGCCTCCTGGCGTTGCGCCATAGCGTTGTACGCCAAATTGCGGCGCGTCCGGAGCGCCTCCGCGGAAGCCGGTCGCACCCATGCCGCATGCTTCGCGCCCTCGAACGCCTGCGGGGCATATCCGTTCTTCGCGTCCCCAAAGGGGATGGCGAACGAAAACGCTTTCCCGGGAAGGTAGACCAGCGCGGGCTCGACCGCCTGATCCGCAGTCAGCCAGACAAATTCGCTGTCCGAGGAAAAAACCAGCGTGTCCCCGGGCTGATACGCTTCCGCGTAGATCAACCGGGCATCGCCCTCCCCCATGCCCCGCGCGCGCCTCCGTCCCTCCGCGCTCCGTACCTCGATGCTATACATGCATATTCCTCCGCTTTTGTTTTATCGCGCGGCATGGTTTGCCAGCGCGCAATGCCTATGGTATACTCCCCCCATGCAAAATGAACGGAGGGATATCCATGACGAAACAGATCAACCCCAACTGCCCCTGCAAGAACGACTGCGAACGGCACGGCATCTGCGAGGAGTGCCAGGAGCATCACAAGAATGACGCCACCACCTGCCAGCGCATTAAGAAGAAGGAAGCGGAGCAGGGGCGGTAGGGATTCCTGACGGAAGCCCTTCGGTATTGTCGCGCTGTCCCGGTGGGCCATCGCTCTGTACCTCGGCGCACCTTCGGGTCGCTTCATCGCCCACTTGGCGCGCTTCCCTCCGGTGCCCCTTATGGCGCCGGATTTTTCAAATCCGCGCCGCCATCGCGGTCATAAGCTGAACAGCATCTCTCCATACGCAGGGTACGGCCGGTGCGCGTCCGACAGGTTCTGCTCGATCTGGTCCGCCGTCGCGCGGAGCTGCGCCATGGCCGGGAGCACCTCGTCGCGGTAGTACGCGGCAAGCTGCTGCGTGTCCTGGTGCTCATGCGCGCCGAGCACCGCGTCGTGAAGCTGTGCGGTCTCCCGGTGCAGCGCGTCGGTGAGGCCGGACAGCGTCGCGATGAGCGACTCTTCCGGCGCGGTGCTGAGCGCCCCAGATACGGCACGCTTGGCGAGCACCGCGTCGCACAGCTCCTTCGCGTACGCGATGGCTTCCGGCATCAGCGCCTGCCGGACCATGTCCAGCATGGTCAGCGCCTCAATGCGGATCACCTTGGCGTAGTTTTCAAACAGAATTTCCTGGCGCGAGCGCATCTCCGTCGCGGTGAACACATGGTGCTTTTCAAATAGGCCGATGTTCTTCTCGCTGACATAGTACGGCAGCGCGTCCGCGGTCGTCTTCAGGTTCAGCAGACCGCGCCGTTCCGCTTCCTCCACCCATTCCGGCGCGTAATTGTTGCCGTTGAAAATGATGCGCTTGTGCGCGCGGATGGTCCGGTTCAACAACCCGCGCAGCGTGACCATCACATCGCCCGCGTTTTCCAGTTCGTCCGCGAACCCACAGAGCGACTCCGCGATGATCGTGTTGAGCACGATGTTCGGCTCCGCGACGGACTGCGACGCGCCGGGCATGCGGAACTCGAATTTATTCCCCGTGAACGCGAAGGGCGACGTCCGGTTCCGGTCCGTCGTATCCCGCGCGAAGAGCGGCACCACGTCCACGCCGACGCTCATCTCATTCTGCTCATCCCGGTCATACGCGTTGCCCTGCTCGATAGAGTTCAGGATGGCGGTCAACTCATCGCCCAGGAACATGGAGAGGATGGCCGGCGGGGCCTCGTTGCCGCCCAGGCGGCAGTCGTTTGTCGCGCCCGCGACGGACACGCGCAGCAGATCCTGGTGCTCGTCCACGGCCTTGATGACCGCGCAGAGGAACAGCAAGAACTGCGGGTTGTTCTGCGGGGAGTTGCCGGGATCGAGCAGGTTGCGCCCGTCGTCCGTGGCGAGCGACCAGTTGTTGTGCTTGCCGCTGCCATTCACGCCCGCGAACGGCTTTTCGTGCAGCAGGCACGCCAGCCCGTGCTGTTCCGCGATCTTTTTCATCATTTCCATGGTGATCTGGTTGTGATCCGTCGCAATGTTGGCGGATGAAAAGACGATCGCCAGCTCGTGCTGCGCGGGGGCCGTCTCGTTGTGCTCCGTCTTGGCGGGCACGCCGAGCTTCCAGAGCGCCTCGTCCAGGTCCCGCATGAACGACGCGACGCGCGACTTGATGCTGCCGAAGTAGTGGTCGTCCATCTCCTGGCCCTTGGGAGGGCGCGCGCCAAAGAGTGTCCGGCCGGTGAACACAAGGTCCATACGCCGCTTGAAGAGCGGCAGATCCATCAGAAAGTACTCCTGCTCCGCGCCGGCCATCGGGATCACGTTTTTGGCCGCAGTATCCCCCAGCACGCGCAGAATGCGCATGGCCTGCCGGTTTAGCGCCTCCATGGAGCGGAGCAGTGGGGTTTTTTTATCCAGCGCCTGCCCGGTGTAGGAGCAGAACGCGGTCGGAATGCACAGCGTGCCATCCTTGATAAACGCATAAGACGTTGGATCCCAGGCGGTATAGCCGCGCGCCTCAAACGTAGCGCGCAGGCCGCCGGAAGGGAAGCTGGACGCGTCCGGCTCGCCCCGGATCAGCTCCTTGCCGGAGAAGTCCAGAATGACACGGTCGTTGCCCTCGGGCCGGATGAAGCTTTCGTGCTTTTCGGCGGTGATGCCGGTCATCGGCTGGAACCAATGGGTATAGTGCGTCGCGCCGCGCTCGATTGCCCAGTCCCGCATCGCGTTGGCGACAATGCCCGCGATCTGCGGGTCCAGCGTCCGGCCGTTTTGCATTGTCTTCCGAAGCGCCTTGTATACGTCCGTGGGAAGTTTGTCGCGCATCGCCGTGTCGCCAAACACCATACTGCCATAGGTTTCCGTAATTCGCTCGCCCATGCTCCATTCCTCCACAAAAAAAGTGCGCCGCAGGCAAATGCCCGCAGCGCCGTTGCTGAAACATAGGCGTATTATAGCGGCTTGCCGCCCGCTTGTCAAGGCCGCAAAACAGGATGCCGTTTTATGCATCATGCCGGGTATATATCCACTTGTTGAAGTCCAGATTCAGAAACGCTTGAATCCGCTCCCCTACGTCAGTGTCTAGGGCCGATATCCTTTTCGCGCTGTCTTTTACCATGACCAAGGGGTCAATATACCGCTTTTTCGCGGATACATTCACACAATACCGATCCTCCAACTTCTTTGGCGAAGTTGCGACAGAGGAAACTTCCCTGTATTTTTCCCACATTTCGGACAGGCGTTTGTCGCCTAAAAACTTTGCGATGACCTCGCCTTCCGTCAAATACAGATCCTCGGCATTCAGGACGCCGGTTTCCGCGGCGAAGCGCACAGTGTCGGCGAGGTATTGCATGGAAAAACGGTCTTCATCCGATACAAACAGGCGGGAATTGCGCAAAGAAATGGCAGTGAACTCCCTAGCCGCGTCCATGGACCGGAAACACAGCTCGGGGGAACCGTCTTCGTTTTGCGCAACGATCAAATCTGAATAGATAGCCTGTAGATAACCCGCGTCCGCGTTGTACACGCAGAATCCGTTGCCAAGGGTATATTCCAGCCGATCCGCCGAAAGCATCGGTGTGTCGTTATCGGCAATCGGATATATGTGATAGTCGCAAACTGCCCCGATGTCTATACTGTGTTCGTTCAAAAGCGCGACGATTTCCTTCGAGCGCATAATAAACGATGCCGTTGCGTCTTCCGTCGACTCTTGCGCCAGGTGATCTCCATGCAGAAAATCAATTGTATGCGCAAACGCCGGGGTTGCGATATCGTGAAACAGCCCCGCGATTGCCTGCCTGATGTCCTGCGTGAAATGCCAGACGATCTTTGCCACGCCCATACTATGGATGAAGCGTGTATACTGAAGTCTCGCCTGTTGATATACTGGAAAACCAGCGTACTCACAGCCGCAGTGCATTCCAATATCGCGCAACCTCTGCATTTCACTCGTTTCTGCCAGTTGTAAAATGAGTTGCGGAACTTCTTCGGTATATATGCCAGTATACATTGATCACTTCACCCCCCCATGGTTCTGTGCCCCCTCAAAACCGAGTTTTTGAGGGGGCACAGAGAATGCGAACACCCGGTCGCTGCTATGTGGACATGCGTGCAACCATGGCAATCATACTTACGAAACGATCTCCAACGTATCCCGCGCGATGGCGAGCTCCTCGTCCGTCGGCACGACGAGCACCTTCACGCGGCTGTCGTCCGTGCTGATGAACGTCTCGCGCGCCAGATTCTTCGCCTCGTCCACCTTGATGCCGAGGAACTCCATATCCTGCATGATCAGGCGGCGCGCATCGTGGCTGTTCTCGCCGATGACGGCTGTGAACACCACCGCGTCCAGGCCGTTCATCGCGGCGGCGTACGCGCCGATATACTTCCGGATGCGGTACGCGAACACCTCGGCCGCGCGCTTGCCCGCGTCGTCGCCGGACTCGGCGGCCTTCACGATGTCACGCCAATCGCTGGACAGGCCGCCGGACAGGCCGAGCAGGCCGGACCGCTTGTTGTAAACCGCGGTCGTCTCATGGACGGACATATCCTCCGCGTCGCAGAGGAACTCCGTGATCGCGGGGTCCATGTCGCCCGCGCGCGTGCCCATGATGACGCCTTCCAGCGGTGTCAGGCCCATCGTCGTGTCGACAGAGTGCCCGCCGCTGACAGCGGAAATGGACGAGCCGTTGCCCAGGTGGCAGATGACGAGCTTCAGCGCGCCGGCGGGCTTGCCCAGGATCTCGGCCGCCTTCGCGGAGACAAATCGATGGCTGGTGCCGTGGAACCCGTATCTGCGCACGCGAAGGCGCGTATAATAGTCATACGGCAGGCCGTACAGGTACGCGCGGCGCGGCATGGTCTGGTGGAAGGCGGTGTCGAACACGGCGACCATCGGCACGCCGGGCATGACGGCGGCGCACGCCTTGATGCCGGTCAGGTTGGCCGGGTTGTGCAGCGGCGCGAGCGGGATGTTCTCCTCAATGGCGGCGAGCACCTTGTCGTCGATGCGGACGGACTGGGTGAAACTCTCCCCGCCGTGCACCACGCGGTGCCCGACCGCGCCGATGGACGACATGTCCTTGATCGCGCCCTTTTCCGGGTCCGTCAGCGCCTTGACAACCGCCTCAAACGCCTGCGTGTGGTTCTTCAGCGGCACGGCGAGCTCGTAGGTCTTGCCGTTCGCCTTCTGCGAGATGTTGGAGCCGTCGATGCCGATGCGCTCGCAGTTGCCCTTGGCGAGCACTGCCTCTGTGTCCATGTTGATGAGCTGATATTTGAGCGAGGACGACCCCGCGTTGATGACCAGAATGTCCATTGTGTTTGTCCTCCTTATTGGGCGCTGGCCGCTGTAACGGCTGTCACGTCGATAATATCCTGCACGCTGCAGCCGCGCGACAGGTCGTTGACCGGCTTCGCCAGACCCTGGATGATCGGCCCGATGGCCTCCGCGCCGCCCAGGCGCTGCACCAGCTTGTACCCGATGTTGCCGGCCTGAAGGTCCGGGAACACCAGCACGTTCGCGTGGCCCGCCACGGGGCTGCCGGGGCTCTTTAGCTGGCCGACCGACGCCACGAGCGCCGCGTCCGCCTGCAGCTCGCCGTCCACCATCAGGTCCGGCGCAAGCTCCTTGACCTTCTGTGTCGCCTCCTGCACCTTGGTCACGAGGTCATGCTGCGCGCTCCCCTTGGTGGAGAAGGACAGCATGGCGACCTTCGGCGACATGTTAAGCAGCGCCTCGCCCGTCTTTGCGCTGGCGATGGCGATGGCGGCCAGTTCGTCCGCGGTGGGGTTCGGGATCACGGCGCAGTCCGCGAAGATCAGCACGCCGCCCTCGCCGTACTCGGTTTTCGGGCTCTCCATGATGAAGCAGCTGGAGACGTTCGAAATGCCGGGCGCGGTCTTGATGATCTGCAGCGCCGGACGCAGCGTGTTGCCGGTGGAGTTGATCGCCCCGGCGACCATGCCGTCCGCGTCGCCCTCTTTGACCATCATGGTGGCAAAGTACAGCGTGTTGCCCCGGACGAGCTTCTCGGCCTCCTCGGGCGTCATCCCCTTGGCCTTGCGGTACTCCACCAACTTCTGGATGTAGCTAGGAGCGCGCGCGTCCGCCGCCGGATCGGCGATTGTAACGCCCATAAGGTCAACGCCGAGCGACGCGGCCTTCGCCTGTACTTCGGCAGCGGGACCGACCAGCGTGACACCCGCGATGCCCTGGCGCACGATCTGCGCCGCGGCCTGCACGGTACGCTCTTCCGTGCCCTCCGCTAACACGATGTGCCTCTTCGCCGCCATTGCCTTTGCGCGGATTTGTTCCATTGCAGACATTCCCAAACCCTCCCTGATGTGATATAATGGATTAGTATTGTTAAGCGAATCTCAAACTATTATATTATACCGGATTTTTTTTCCTTTGAAAAGGGGCTCCATGCTGATTTGCGGCGTAATTTGCGAGTATGATCCGTTTCACAAAGGACATAAATACCTCTTTGATAGCCTTCGCGCGCGGCTTGGGGGCGAATGTCTGATTTTTTGCGCGATGAACGGCCATTTCACGCAGCGCGGACAGGCGGCGCTTGTTTCCAAGTGGACGCGCGCGGAAATGGCGCTCCGCTGCGGCGCGGACGCTGTGTTTGAGCTACCCACGCTGTTTGCCGTCCGGGACGCGGAGCGGTTCGCGCTGGGCGGCGTCTCCCTGCTGAACAGCCTTGGTGTGGTGACGCACCTGGGCTTTGGCAGCGAGACGGGCGACTTGGGCGCGCTTGTTCGCCGCGCGGCGGCGGATGAGGACACGGCTATCGTCCGAGAGGGGTTATCGCGCGGGGAGACGCTCGCGCGGGCGCGCGGCGCGGCGGTGGGCTCAGCCGCGGACACACCGAACGACACGCTGGCCCTGGAATATCTCCGGGCGATCAAGCGTTTACAGAGCGGCATGGAGCCGATCGCCATCCGGCGGGAGGGTTCCGGCCACCACGACGGCGCGCTGGCTTCCATGGCCTCCGCCACGGCGGTCCGCGCCGCCATCGCGCGCAGGGACGACGTGTCCGCCGCGATGCCGGAAGAGGCGCACGCGCTGCTTGCCGCCTGTCTGCAGGAGGGCGCGTACCAGCAGCCGGACGGGCTGGACACCGCCTTGCTCGCGCTGCTCCGCCGTATGTCCCCGGAAACGCTCGCGAACGTCGCGGACGTGTCCGAGGGCCTGGAAAACCGCCTGCTGCGCGCGGCGCAGACGGCCACGGGCCGAAGCGCGCTGCTGGACGCGGTGAAGTGCAAGCGGTACACCCGCGCGCGCCTGTCCCGCATCCTGACACAGGCGATGCTGGGCATCACGAAGGACTTGGCGGAACGCAGTCCGTTGCCCGCCTACGCGCGGCTGCTCGGCTTCCGGGAAACAGCCCGCCCCGCCCTCGCGGCCATCCGAAAACGCGGAGGCGTGCCGGTCGTTCTGCGCGCGGCAAAGTACGAGGGCTATACGGACCCCGCTTTTCAGCTCGATCTTCGGGCGACGGACCTTTGGGCGCTGGGTGTTTTAAACGAAGCGCATCGCGCAGGGCGCATGGACTTGATACATAAGCCAGTTCAAATCGCATAGATACACTCATTGGACTCTCTGAGAAGGCGGCGCTGATTTGGAAAATCGGGCGCCACAAGGGGCACTGGAGGGAAGCGCCGCCGGTGGCGGATGAAGCGACCCGCAGGTGCGGCCCGGCACAAAACCGAAACCGAGCGCCCGCTGTGCGGGATAAAGCGAGGTGAAGGTTCGCCCCGGTACAGAACCGAAACCGAGCGCCCGCTGTGCGGGATAAAGCGAGGTGAAGGTTCATCTCGGCACAGAGTGATGGGCGCGAACGCGACCAGCGCGACAATACCGAGGGGATTTCGCAAGAAATCCCTACCTCTATCAAGTATTGAGGAGGCCCGTATGGAAGGCGTAAGCCAAAATCTGCTTTACTTTGCTTATGGGGAGCACATGAACGAACAAGAGATGACGCGGGATTTTCCGGACGCGCGGATGGTGGGAATCACCCGGCTGCCCGGGTTCTCGCTCTGCTTTGTCGGCAAGGATGGCATGGCGCGCGCGGCGCTCCAGCCAAGTCCCGGCCAGAGCGTGCCGGGCCGGGTCTGGTCGCTGTGCGAAGACGCCGTGGGCACGCTCGACCGCATCGCGGACGATCCTTTTTTCGCCCGGCGCGAAATACGGCAGGTGGCGCTGGACGGCATGAAGCTGCCCGTCCTCGTCTACATTACGGTGCCCGGGCAGCAGCGGGGCCGGCCGGGCTTTGTCACGTATGATCTGCTTCGGGAAGCGTATGAGGAGGCGGGCGAAAACGCGGACGCGCTCAAGGGCTTGGCGATGCGGTGCGTTCCGCAGTAGGCGTCGGTAAGGATTCCTGACGGAAGCTCCTCGGTATTGTCGCGCTGTCCCCGCCCCGGCATTGTCGCGCTCGTCCTTCGGTTGATCGCGCGCCCTGGTATTGTCGCACTGGCCGCCTTCGCGCCCATTGCTTTGTACCAGGACGAACCTTCACCTCGCTTCATCGCCCACAGGGCGCGCTCGGTTTCGGTTTTGTGCCGGACCGCACCTGCGGGCCGCTCCATCCGCCACCGGCGGCGCTTCCCTCCGGTGCCCCTTATGGTGTCCGATTCTGCGAATCAGCGCCGCCGTCAAGATCCCGCGCCGGACCGCGATTCCAGCGTCGGCCGGGACTCCACGGTGGGCTGCGGTGTCGCGGTAGGCTCCGGCTTCGCCGTGGGCGCGCTGTCCCGGAGCGGCACGCTGTCCCCCACCGCGTACACGGTCGTGGTTTCCGTCTCATAGAACACATCAAACAGCAGTTGCAGCGCCGTGTCGTTCACGACCAAGGTCGCGTGCTCCTGCGGGCCGGAGACGATATAGTCCACCCCATATTCCGTCAGAAGGTCCAGGTGCGCCAGCGGGTCCGCGTAGAACGCCGTGACCTGCGCCTTGCGGCTCATGTAGTCCAGCCCGTGCCAGAACAGGAACAGGTCCGGCCCGCAGACCACGTCCCGCCCGGCAAGCGCGTACGTCGGGCTGTTGTGGTAGAAGCCGGTGATGAACATGGCGTCCGGGTCGGTGTTGTTGTCGATGTACTCGCCCAGCTCCGCATCCGCCCTGGAGAAAAGCTGATAATCGGAAATCGCCTCGCGGGCGATGGACAGCGCGCCGGACAGCGTGGAGCCCACCAGGAACAGCGCCGCGAGCAGCGCGCGGGAGCGCACGCCGCGCATCCGGTTCCACAGCGACACGCACCACGCGGACGCGGACGGCAGCATCAGCAGGAACCACAGGTAGAACAGCTTGTTATTGTCATAGTCCAGGGGCTGGAACAGCAGCGTGTTGGCGACGACGAAGATCAGCGCGGCCCCGATGAAATCCATCCGGTCGCGCTTTTTCCAGTCGATCAGCGCGCAGAGCATTGGGATCAGCGGCAGGCCGATGTTCTTCAGCCAGAACCACGGTTCAAAATCCATAAACCCGCCCGACGTGTTGTTGACCCAGCCGTAATGGAATCGCATGAAGCCGTCCCGGGTCACTTGCTTTAGCGTGGTGATGACGAGCTGCGGCACGGCCAGCGCCACGACGATGCCCACATAGATTCCCGCGCCGGTCAGGAGCTTTCGCCGCCGCTCTTTCGGCCCGGCGAAGAACTGGTACACCAGCGCGCCCGCGCTGTACAGCCCGAGCGACATCAGCGAGTGCGCGTGGATGAGCGGCAGCGACGCGGCAAAGAGCGCCACGAGCAGGAACATGCGCAGCTCGTACTTTTTGAAGGCTTCCCGGGCAAAGTAGAACGCGGGCAGCACGATGGTCCAGCCGCCCAGGAACGTGCGCTGCGGCAGCAGCAGGTCCGCGACGAGGTTGGACCAGCGCAGGTTGAAATCCGGCTGGTTCGCCGGGGTTTTGTAGTAGCCTGTGAAGATTTCAGAGATTTTTTCGGCGCTCGATCCGGACATGTCAAAATCATACACGAACCCGAGGCCGCCGTTTAAGAACAGCAGCAGCCCCGCGACCACCGCGGCGGACGTTTTGCCCGTCATCTCCCGCGCAAGCAGCAGGAAACCGCCGTACACCAGCGCGGACATCACGGTGCCCGGGATGATCATCGTCCAGCGCAGCGGCGTGCCCAGCAGGAGCATCGACGTGCTCAGGCCGTCGGTCAGGATCGGATAGCCGAGCGTCGTGCCGGGCAGGAGGCTGTAATCCGCCGGGAGCGGCGAGCCGCGCAGGCTCGTGATGATGGACAGGTGCATGCACAGGTCGCCGTAGGTCGCCTGGCCCACGTTCATCCCGCCGTCCACCGCACGCAGCGTGTGCGTGTGCTGCAAGTACGCGGACAGGAGCGTCAGCGGCAGCGCGAAGCACAGTAGCGCGATCAGCATGCCCCGGTCGGATTTATCCAGCCCGCGCACCGTGCGCGGGTGCTTCCACCGCCAGACGCTGGCACCGCACGTCAGCGCCGTCAGCGCGCCCAGCGCGATGATCTCCGCCGTCACAGTGAAGCGCACCGCAAAAGCGGCCAGCGCGGGCAGCCACATCATCAGCAGCACGCCGAACGAAAGCCCAACCCACACCCGGATCAGCGGGGACTTGTCCCACAGCACCACGCGCGCGCAAACATACCCCGCGTACAAATAGGTGGCAAAAACAAAAATTCCCGTCATAATGCCCTCCGATGAGACAGGAACTCCTATCTCTTGGAAAGATTATAGGCGGGAACCGCTTGAAAAGTCAAGGACGCGAAAGAGAGAGCCGTGCGCACCATTTCCCAATTCGGGTTGGCAACTAGATTGCGAGAGATTTTTTCGCAGGGCAAGGAGTCGGAAGGAGGCGTAGCCGGCAGCTACGCTGACTGGAGAACGACGCCGCCATGCGGAAAAAGATCCGCAAGATATTGCCGGACCGGATCGGGAAATGGTATCATTCCTTTACTTCCTCGCGGTCGCGGAACAGCAGCGAGATGCACCACAGGCCGGCGAGTCCTACAATGCCGTAAATGATGCGGCTGACAAGCGCGGCCTGTCCCCCGAAAAGATAGGCGACCAGGTCAAACTGAAACAGCGCGATGAGTCCCCAATTGATTGCGCCAAGGATGACCAGAAGAAGGGATACGCGATCCAATGCTATCAACTCCTTTTCAAAATCTGCCGATAGCGTGCCCGCGCCCTTCTGTGCCTATGCATGAAACATTATGAATTGACAACATTTTCCACGGAATGTGGCCTTACACCGCGTTTCTCGGGTCCTGTGATTTCTTTTTTTTCGCTTCCGAGTCAAATTGTTCGATTTCCAGCCTGTCAAACGGCACGGATTCGACAAAATGCTCCTTCGTGAAGGCGGTCTGCTGAAACTGCGCCCACTCCCGCTCGTGCTTGCCCAGGAACAGCGGGCGCGGGATGTCCATGCGCATGCACAATTCGCCCAGCGTTTCCGTCAGGTCGCCCCGCATTTCTATTGTCTCGCTGCGCGCGATCCGGTGCTTGTGGATGATGCGCGCCCATAGTTGAATCATGTCCGCCCTCCGCGCCGTTTTTTTGTAATACTGATTATTATCGCAGAAACCGGCGCGAAATGCAAACATCCCCTTGGGCATGTTTCAAAAATGGAAATCGTGCAGGCCGGAGTGGATTTTTCGGCAGATCAAGGAGTTGGAGCGAGGCGTAGCAGCGCTACGCTGCGCGGAAAACGACGCGGAGATGCCGGAAAAGACGCCCGGTTTGCATGATTTAGCTTTTTGAAACAGCCCTAGCTGGCACGGAATATTTTCGCGATGATGTCCTCGATATTCTGCTCGCGCATTGAGATATTTTCCGGCGTGTACCGGTCAATGAGCGCGACAAACGCCTCCTTGGCCAAAAGGCCCTGCGCGACGCGGACGGTCCACTGGCCCGCATCCGCCTGCTCCAGCGCAAAGCGCGGGTCAGCCTGCCACACAGGCGGCGTTTGCTCAAAATGGAGCGTCACGAGCAGCTCGCTCTCGTACCGGGACTTGAACGCGTCCAGGCTTCCGTCGAATAGCTTCTTGCCCTTGTCGATTAAGATCAGCCGGCCGCACACCGCCTCAATGTCTGCCATATCGTGCGTGGTCAGGATGATGGTGGTCTCCTTTTCCCGGTTCAGCGCCTTGACGCTCTCGCGAAGCACCCGGCGGCTCATCACGTCCAGGCCGATGGTCGGCTCGTCCAGATAGAGCACGGCGGGGTCGTGCAGCATGGCCAGCGCAAGGTTCGCCTTCATTTTTTGGCCGAGGCTGAGCTGGCGCACGGGCTGCTCCATCACCTCGTCCAGGCTCAACAGTTCTGTATAGAGCGCACGGTTGGCGCGGTAGGTCTCCTCGGGGATCTCGTAGAGCTTCTGATACAGGCTGAACGTGTCGGCGATGGGGAGATCCCAATAGAGCTGTGACCGCTGGCCGAACACCACGCCGATGCGCCGCGCGTTCCGTTTGCGATCTTCATACGGCACAATGCCGTCCACGGCGATGCGGCCGGCGGTGGGTGTCAGCACGCCGGATAGCATTTTGATGGTTGTGGACTTCCCCGCGCCGTTCGGGCCAATGTAGCCGACCACCTCGCCCTTCTCCAGCGAGAAGCTCATGTCCTCCACCGCCCGGCGGATGGTATACTCGCGATGAAACAGCGACGACACCATGCCAAGAACGCCGGGCTTTGCCCGCGCGATTTTAAACTCCTTGCTGACGTGATCCACCTCGATGAATGGCATGGCGGTTTCCCTCCTCTTTCAGCTCCCCGCGCTCTGGTATTTGGTCAGGCAGACATTCCATAGCTTGATGCTGCCTAAGAACAGCGCAAGCCCCACGGCCGGCGTCAAA
>JAVBOM010000024.1:0-7764 GCA_031550535.1 Eubacteriales bacterium | reverse complement strand
ACTGTGCCCCGAAGATATGCCGAACGAAGAGAACCTGTAAACAAATGACAACCCGTACATCGGCCGGCGATCCGGCATCATGAGGTGGCGTATGCAGAGCGAGGCACCCCGGGAGCAATCCGAACGCTGGGCGCTGTCTGTCCGAAACATCCGAAAAGAAACGTTGGTGCTGGTTTTACTCTATCCTGTGGTGCTGTGCGCGGGCGACCTCATGAGCGCCTATCGGGATTTCGCGTGGCTTGGTATGGACTCCGTCGCGCTGCAGGGGCTTGCGTCGGCGTTGCCTTGCCTGCTCTGCGCGCTGTTTTTTCGCGCGCCCTCCATGCGCCTGACCCGCCTGTGTGCGTACGCCATGCTGCTGACCGTTCCGGCGATGGCCGTGCTGCCACTCCTTTTTAACGTATACTATGACGCGCTTGAGATGATCCCGTGCCTGCTGTTCCACTTGGCATACGGGTACTGCGCTGTCGCCGTCACGTATGTCATGATGTTTCGGCTCAACAACGCGGAGCGCTTGGCCGCGTTGCTCATCTGGTCGCTTGGCTACGGGCTGCAAACCGTTCTGCGACCCTTAGCCGATGTCTTTTTGCCCTGGGGCTACTATGCGCTGGCCTATTCGCTGGCGGGCCTGCTTTCGGGGGTGCTCGTGATCGTACTGCGCTGTGTCGGCACAGATGCTTTGGCGCAGCCGTGGATCGTGGGCGCTAAGGCGCGGGAAACGGAGTCCGCATCGGCAGGACACCTGCCCATCGCCTGCTATGCCGTTTTTCTGCTTTTGATACTCTTCGAGCTTTTTGTCCAGCTTCTCAATGGCTTGATTGGGAACAGCATGATGACCAACGCATATGCCAGCGGGCTGGGCACGCTTGTTGCCGCAGCAATCCTCTGGGCTATCCATCGCTTCTTCCAAAACGGCGGGCTGATCGCGTGGAGCCTGTTCCTAGCCGCGATGACGGGCTGCGTGCTGAGCCTGCTTGGCAGGACATTCGCGGCACATTCGGTGGCAAACGCGCTCTTTGCCGCCGGAGAGACCTTCGGCCTCGTCGCGGTGATGTACATGGTGCTCGGCATCGGGAAAAGCACCGGGCGGATTGCGTTTTTCCGCGGGTATTGCGGGTTGACCTTCGCATTGGCGGCCGTATCGCCGTTGCTTACGGGCCTGAACCTGGACGCGCTATCGCAAAGCACGCTGGTGCTTGCACTGGCGGCGGTAGCGGTTTGCCTGCTCGCGACCGTGCTGGTCGCGCCGGTTCTGCAACGGGCGCTGTTTACAGCCGAATGGGCGGACGCGTTTCGCCGGATCGACATGGAGCTTGCGCGGGAGACGGTGGAACTGGCCAGCCGGGAGGAATACCCCGACCTGACACCCCGCGAGCGCGAGGTCTGCGCGCTGTTGTTGTGCGGCAAAACGATGCGGCAAATCGGCGGCGAGCTATCCATTTCGCCGTCGACCGTCAGCTTTCATTGTCATGGACTATATCAAAAGCTGGGGGTTGCCAGCCGCGCGGAGCTGTTTGCCAAGTTCAGCGACCGGCTGACCCTCTCGTCATAATCGCGCCCGCAAAGCATTGATTTTAAAGGCTTTGAAGGCCATCCCTGTGTGTTCTCACAGGGCCGTTTCTCAGCGTCCTATGCACTTTTACAGCTAGGCAAACAGGCGAAAACACCCTACGATGGCGGTGAAAGAGGGGTTCACGTCATGAAATGGATGACCAAATTAAAAGAGGCGGTGCGCGCCCGGCCGGAGAAACGAGAAGTCTTCCCCGCGGAAAGCGAATCGCAACAAGCTCCATCCCCAGTATCCGGTGACGCGCGGCTTGCCACGCTGACGCCCCGGGAACGGGAGGTGTTCGAGCTGCTCATACAAGGGAAGAAGATGCGGGAGGTCGCGGAGGCGCTCGGCGTGAAGCTGACCACCGTCAGCTTCCATAGCACGGCGCTGTATAAGAAGCTGGACGTGCACGACCGGCCACAGCTGATCCTTCGCTATGGGTTCGCGGAAGGAACAAGGGACACACCGACAAAGCGGGAGGAATCCATATGAGGCGGATGGCGAATATCACGCTTCGCGCGCTGCTGGCTCTGTGCCTGGCAATGCCTTGGTTTTCACCCACCGCGCTTGCGGAGGCGTCCTTGCAAGGCTTCACCCCACGGCAGGTGGGCTTTCATCCGCTGGATATCCCCGGCGGAACGCATCCGTTGCCTGAAAGCGTGCCTGCCGCGTACGCCGCCGGGACGGACCTGGCCGTTTGGGAGGATACGCTGGCGTTTGTGGACTATTCCACAGAGCCCTTCCATGTGCGCGTGTTTGTCCAGCGGGACGGCGAGATGCGGCTTCAGGCGGAATACCCGGAAGAGGCGTGGGTGTCGGACGTCATCTACGATGCGCATGGCCTCGCTTACCTATCCGGCGGTCCTGAATACGATAAGGAGATCGAGCTGGTAACGGTGGGCGCCGACGGCGTGCAAAACCGCTTGCCGCTGGGACCGGAAGAGCGCGAGAACGACCCGTACGTTGGCCCACTGCTTCGCCTTGCGGATGGGCGGTTGCTCGTAGCCGACGGCGCCGGTCGCGTATGCCTCGTAGAAGCCGATGGGCGTAGCATGCGCCGGGTGTCGGACATCCCCGTGCGGCAGTTTGTATACTTCAATGAATATATTTATTTCACCAACACGCGCGATCTGGTGGAATACAGGGATGTGTATATTGCGGAGTGGGGCGAGACGATCGATGTCGCCTACCCGCGCCTGTACCGCATGTGGCTGGATGGCTCGCACATGGCGCGGATCACGGACGGCGGCGTGCTTGATCTGGCGTCGCGCGGACCGTACATCCTGTATCAGAACATCGACGACCCGTTCGTCCTGCCGTCTGAGTTCATGGGCGAAGCGCTGTGCGGCGTGATCTGGTGCTATAACGGCCTGACCGGGGAACGCCGTACACTCGCGATCGACTGTGCGGACTACATGCCCACACCCTATGGTCCGGCAGCCTGGCTGCCCGAGATCCCTGAGATGTGCAGGGAAGATGGATGCCCGGGCTTCGGCCTGGTGCTGCATGACTGGAGCGGCAAGCCGCTGTACCGGCTGGATGCCAGGGAACTGTACTGGGGCCTCCCGTTCTATGTCTCGGACGACGGCTTATGGCTGTATACGCACGACGCCGAAAGCGGCGAGTTTGAGTTCATGGGAATCCCGCTGGATGGCAGTAGCGCGAACTGGGATTGACCTCGCGACATGGAAAGCAAGGCATACATGGAGGCGAAATATTATGAAAAGAATCATCCGCGCGTGCATGGTGACCGTGCTGCTGTTGGTCATTATCCCGGCAGCGTCCATAGCGGGAGAAAACGAAGGCTTGGCAGGACGCGCCGTCTCTGCCGCCAGTGCGCTGGACGAGGTGCTGCGGGGGCTTTCCGGCGCGTTTGAGCAGGCGGAAAAGCCCCGGAAAGGCGAGGGTTCCCTCTACACGCTTGGCGAAAACACGCTCGCCTCAATCCCGGCCGTCGTTGGCGAGCGGGTGTGCATCCTCGAAGATCAGGGCGAAGCCACACCCCATTACCAGCAGCAATACGCTTATCGCAGCGATACGGTGCGCGACGATTTGCTTGCCTACATTGATTATTTAGGCGAGCAGGGCTTTTCCGTGGTGCGGGGCGCGCCGCTTGGTGAACCCGGCGAAGGCGAGCTTTCCGCACCCGCGAAAGAAACGGGCTACACACTGCGCGTCCGGCTTTCGTGGTCCAAGGAATCGTATCATATCCGGTTATCTTTAGAAGGCGCGCGGTTGGTGCAACAGCCGGTGCCGAACCCCACAACCGAGGAAGACGCATCCGTTGTAGCGGAAGGAAGAACCCTCATTGACGTGGAGGCGTTTGAAGAAGCGCTGGCGCTCTTTGACGCGGCGCTCGCAAAGGCTCCGGACATCGCCGCGTACCACGGCGGGCGCGGAGCGGCGCTGGTTGGAATAGGGCGATATGAGGAAGCATTGAGCGAGTTGGATGCCGCCATCCAGATGGATCCGGCGTACTGGGAGTACCACAATGACCGTGGCGTAGCACTGTATTTCCTGGACCGCAAAGAAGAAGCTCTGACTGAATTCCAAGAAGCTATTGATCTTGACCCAACCCTTGACGACGCGCACTACAACCTGGCGTATCTGATGGCGCAAACGGGCAGCGTCACCGACGCGGTGCAAGAGCAGATCAAGGCGCTGGAGGGCGCGCTGCATGTGTGCCTGCGAGGCACCGCCGCCTTTCCCGAGAGCGCCTATCTGTGGGCGCTGATGGGCGATATCCAGGCCGACTTGGGCGCATGCAGGGATTCGATCGGTGACACTTCGCCCGCCAAGATGAACTACGCGATGGCGCTGAACGCCTACGACAAAGCAATCGCGCTGGGTGACTACACGGCTGGCGACTTCTCTGCTTACGCCGAGGTGAAGCGAAAGGCCGAAAGCGGCGCACAGCGGCAAACAGAACCGGCCGGCGCGATGGCCGCAGACGAGGCGCTGTTGGAACGCGGCAGGGGGCTGATCGATAAAGGCGAACACGGTGAAGCGCTGAAGATTTTTGACGCGGCTGTGAAAGACCACCCGGACGTCAAGGAGTTCCACTTCGGTCGCGGCGTGGCGCTGGCGGAGGCGGGACAAACCAGCGAAGCGATTGCCGCGCTGACCGCCGCGATCCATCTGGATCCGACGGAGTGGGCGTACTATAGCTATCGCGGCCTTGCCAATTACGCCGAAGGCCGCACGCGGGAGGCGCTTGATGATCTGAAGCGGGCGGCGGAGCTTTCACCCGACGCTGACGACGCACACTTTTATCTGGCGTTTGTACAGAAGGACATGGGTGCGCTGCAGGACGCGACGCGCACCTGCTTGGCGGGCATCGCGCTCTTCCCCGAGAGCGGGGATCTGTGGAGCCTGCTGGGCGACGTGTATTGGGCGCGCGGCGAGGCATCCGAGGCGCTCAGTGCGTACGACAACGCGATCCGCTATGGCGCCCCGGCTGAAGACCTCGTCCATTATGATGAGGCGAAGGAGAAAACCGGCCCAGTGACCACCCGGCAGCCGACGCCCCCAGTTGGCGCTTCCGGCCTCAAAAACTATGAGGACTGGCTCCGCCCGTATGTCGAAGTGATGCCATTTCAGCCGAGCATCTTGGACGGGTTCATGCACTCGCGCGACTATGGCATCGGGGTGAACGAGGCGGTCGCTTACCCGCGTGCATGGCCGTCGCAGTGGCTTGCCGGCGTCATTCCGACCTACACCGGCCAGGGCTGGATGTACGACCTGTATGTCCGGCATCCAAACATGAGCTACGCTGCCGAAGATATCCAGTTTGTGGCGGTTACCGTGTACGACTATGATCCCGGGGAACTGGACGCCTACATCGCAGGGCTTCCCGCCCACGGGTTCGAGCCGATGGCGGAAAGCCCTTACGGCAAGGCATCCTGGATGGATAGCCTTGTGAGCTTCCAGGGGGAGGGTTGTATCCTGACCTTTGTGTACGGCCACGGCGAGGGAGCGCCGGTCAAGATGCTGACGGCGAACGAGGATCCGGAGGCTCCGCAGCCGTTCGTGCAGTTCAACGTGGACTTTACAGGCGCGTCCTTCAAGCTGGACGACAGGCAGACGGTCGGCACGGAGTTGCTCAACTATGAGGAATGGTGTGACCTCTCGAACATACCCGCTGGTGAACGCGATGACATGGATCAACTCCTCCGTTCGAAGACTGACGAGCACGGCAGGCTCTACGAGACGATCTACTTTCCCTCCCGCTGGCCCAAAGACATCTTCGGCAAGTTGATTCCGGAGTACACGCTGCCTGGCGTGATGTACTACATGGAGGTCACTACGCCGGCGGATCATCCCAGCCGTGATGCGACCTTGATTGCCTCGCTCTATGTCGCGGGCTTTTCCCCGGAATACGTCGAGCAATACGCGAGGGAAATCGCCTCGTTCGGATACCGCGAAGTGCCCAGGGAGGAGTACACCGAGCAGGATGCCACCGTCGCGGCGGAGATGGATTCCTATCATATCTTTACGCTGCCGTCGATGCGGTGCTTCCTGGGAACCTTTGTGGAGGACGGCACCGAACTGCTACAGATTTGCCTCCGGTTCGACGGGCGGTATGCGAACTTCTTTGAGAAATAAACGGGAGGGGTGTTTGTGTGAAAAAGCTGATCGCCATGCTGATCGTGCCCTTTCTGCTGATGACGGCGCTCTCGGCGTGCGCAGGCGCTGCAGGGGACGGCCTTGGCGCCGTGTTTGAGGGCGCGGAACCAACTCCGGCAACGGGGCTGAGCGCTGTGTTTGAGCGCGGAAGCGATGCCATAGCCCCTGAGCATACCGCCGTACCGGAGTGCGCGCTCTTTGATGAAGGCGTGGGGACGATGGTGCCAGCGCAACTCGGCAACCGCGCCGACTATGCCGAAATCAGCGGTTGGATCATCGCCCGGGGCTATTTCGAGGCCGAACGGAGATCCTGCGTGATCGGTTATCCGCGGTGCGGAGGTCCGCCAATGGCGCTGTCGGAAACGTTTTCTGGCGGCGTGATCCCCGCGGGCGACGCGTTCATCTACCTTGAAAGGGACGCCGAAGGGGAAGCGGTCTGGCTGCTGCAAGAGCCGGACGATATACCGCAAGAGCTGCCGCTAACCGCGATGGACAACGTGTTCTATGCCGACAGGGAGAAAATATGGTATGCCACCATTGACGACGGCGACGGCAGTCAGAAGTCGATCCGCACGTTAAACCATAAAACGAACCGAAAAGATGACGTGGTGCGGCTTCCCTCGCTGCAAATCTATGTGCTTGCGATGCTCGCGGATGGCGGCGTGCTGCTGTATGACCACGATAGCAATAGTGTGTTGCGTTGGAGAGACGATATCTTTACAACCTTGTATGAGGGCAACGAGCCGGTTCTTAGTGTTTTTTCACTCGGCGAAGAGATTTGGGTGGAGCTGGAGCGCGAGATTGGGCTGCTCACGGATGGCGCGCTCTCCTTCCGCATCCCCGGCAACATCGCCGCGATGGCGAAGGCCAATGGGCAAGCCGTGCTGCTGATGTCGTTCCCCGGCTCGCCGGATTACGACGTGCTGCTGCTGAACGACACCTACCGCGCGTATGTGCGCGCCGGCTATGCGCTCGTTTCGGAGCAACCGTTGGTCGAACTGCGGCCGGATGGGGAAATTGTCATCTGGGGGGACGACGAAGAACAGCAGCGATTCGAAGCGCCGCCGGCAAGCGAGTGGATACCCTACGGGTTTTACGACGTGGAATCGGCACGCGAAGGGTGCTGACAGGCTTGGGCAATTACGTTGGGAGGTTTGGACATGAAGCGCATCATAAGAACCCTTTTGTCGTTGATTCTCGCCGCGTGTCTGCTGTCGGCATCCGCCGCGCTCGGTGACGGTTTGACGATATACCCCGCAAAGATTGAAACGCAGCCGGGAACCTCGGTTCCCCTCTACGTTTCGCCATCCGACGGGGTGGTCTGGGAAAGCACAAACCCTGCCATCGTTTCCATTGACGGGGGTATCGTCGCCGCACACGCACCCGGAGAAGCAATCATATCCGCAAATCGCGGCGGAGAAACGGTATCCTGCCATGTCGTCGTGCTAGGGCACCACCGCACAATAGGCATACCAAATGAGACGGCAGCGAGAGAGCGGAGCGGAAGGCAAAATCCCCCCTGTTTTGCCACTTGACGAAACACCGGATCAGGCCGACAAGCATCGCCTGTCAGCCAGAACCAGGTT
>JAVBOM010000105.1:0-3796 GCA_031550535.1 Eubacteriales bacterium | reverse complement strand
CGCGGATAACAGGCGCTCAGGGACGTGCGGCTTGACCGCGAACGTGCGGAAACCCGGCTCCACCGGCGTCACACCCGCCAGATACGCATAGAACCAGTAGCCGACCGCGCCGTACATCGGGTGGTTGTGCGAGTTCATCGTCGGGTTCTTTTTCAATTCGAACCGCTCCCACACGGTGGTCGCCTCGTGCTGGATCATGAAGCCGAAGGACGGATACGCCTCCCGTGTGATCAGCGCCCAGGCGTCCTCGAGGTAACCGTACCGCGAGAGCGCGTCCATCATGTAGCGGGTGCAGAGGTTGCCGGTGGTGAACCTGTATTCGTTTTTCACGAGGTCCTCGTGCAGGCGGTCGGCGGCTTTTTGCCGACCCTCCGGCGGCAGGATGTCCAGCCACAGCGCGAAGCTCTGGCACCCCTGCGAACCCGTGGCCACCGCGCCGCTGTCCGCGTCCCACCATTTTTGAAGGAACGCCGCGCGCACCTTCTCGGCGGCGGCGCGCTGTTTTTCAGCTTCTTCATGTTGCCCGAGCGCCTCGGCCATCTTCGAAAGCAGCGTCGCGTTGAAATAGCAGTAGCCGGTGGACATCAGGATGCCCGGCGTCACGCTCGACACGGCGAACTCGTCGCTTTGACAGGCGTACGCCGGCGCGGCCCAGTCGCCGTAGTAGCTGTACTGCACGATCGAATCCTCGCTGCGGCTTTGCAGGTAAGCGTTCCAGGCGGCGAAACCCGGGTAGCCCTCTTTGAGGATCTCCGCGTTGCCGGTGTGGAGGTACGCCTGCCAGCCGGCCATCAGGTAGGCGGTGCAGACCGGGTCGGCGGGCCGCATGCCGAACGCGAACGGCGCGGTGCAGGCGATGGCGCCCTGCGCGTCCTGCACGTCCATGCAGTCGCGTACCACCTTGGGGAACAGCCGCCCGATGTCGAAATTGTACGGCGTCTCCTCAAACCGAACGGTCGCGTCGTTCATCCAGGCCATGCGCTCGTCGCGCTGCGGGCAATCGGTCAAAAGGCTGTGCAGGTTCGCTTTTTCGGTCTGCACGACGTTTTTTTGAATCGCGTTGACCAGCGCGCTGCCGCAGCGGAACGCGCCGTGCCCGGCAATGCCGGTGTACAGGCTGACTGCCCGGATATCGTCCTTCTCAAGCGGCACAGGGTATCCCTTGACCTCGGCGTACCGAAAGCCGTGGTACGTGAACGCGGGCTGCCAGTACGCGGGATCCAGCCCGTGCCCGGCGGCGACATAGCGGTCGACGCTGGCGGCGTTGCGCAGCGGCGGCAAAAAGAGTCGGCCGTCCTCGTCCAGGAACTCCATATGGGAAAGCTCGATGACCGCGCCTTCCGGGATGTCCGTCGGAATGCGCAGACGGCAAACGCCCGCGATGTTCTGGCCGAAATCCACTGCGTATGTGTCGTCCGTCACCGGGTTCACCGTGACGGCCGGGTAAATCTCCTGCTCCGCGATCGGCTCCAGCACGTCCGGGCACATGCGCCCGCCCGGCCCTTCGCACAGTTTGGCGGGCAGCGCATCCGGCAGCCGCGCGCCCGGCAGACACCATCCGGCCATAATTCGCGCGGCCTCCGTGCGTTCGCCCATGAACAGGTTTGATTCCGCGATCGGCCCGCGCGCGCACAGCCAGCGCCCGTCGGTGGTCAGCCACGTTTCTTCGCCGCTCTCATAGCGCAGACGAAGCGCCGCGGTCAGCGCCATCGGCCCGGTGAATTCCGGAATTCTGTTGGTGAGAGTATAGCACACATTGGAAGGAATGCGCCAGCCAGGCGCGACTTCGACGCCGACGCGGTGCGCGCCGGACGACAGCATACCTTCGAGGCCGGGCAGCACGGTATAGTAGCAGCGCTTGTCGTACTGGCTGACGGCCGGGTTGAGCGGATGCGTGAACACGCCCTGGCCGTCCAGGAACACGCGGTGATACCCAAGCCCACAAACAAACAGGCAGGCGCTCGCGAGCTTGCCTTCAACGCGGAAATCCCTGAAAAAGGAGACGACGCCCGCCTCCTGCGGCGTTTCTTCGCCGATCCACGGCGCGTCCCACGAGGGCAGCGATCCGTAGCAGAACGGCTGCACGGCGGGCTCGCCTTCGCCGCCGCGCCCGTCCCGAAGCGCGACGGACAGGCGGTACACTTCGCCCGGCTCCAAAGGCTGTCCGGCGTACCGCGCCGTCTGCGACGCGGACTCTACCCAGCCCGTATCCCACCAGAGCGCGCCGTCCGCGCGCAGAACCGTCAGGCGATAAGCCTGCTGCCGCTCGCAGGGCATCGCGGAAACCGCCCAGGAGAGGGCGGGTGTCGGGCTTTTCAGAATGCAAACGCTGTCCGGAGCCGTCCGGCCGTATTCCATCCGTATGCGTACCGCTTTCAATGCGCATCCCCTTTTTCTTTGCAAATTCGCGGTCATCCCTTGACCGCGCCCATCATCACGCCCTTGACGAAATGCCGCTGGATGAAAGGATACACGGCCATCAGCGGCACGGTGGACACGATGATCACCGCGTATTTGAGCGTCTGGGCGATCTTCAGCTTCCGCGCGATGGCTTCCATCTCCGCGCCGGTCGTGGTCATGTCGATCTTGCCGACGATGAGAATCTCCCGGAGGATGGTCTGCAGCGGCAGATACTTGCGGTCCTTGAGGAAGAGCAGCGCCGAGAAGTAGTCGTTCCAGTGGCCGACCGCGTAGTACAGCACCAGCACCGCCAGCGTTGGCTTCACCAGCGGCAGGACGACCCGGAGCAAGAGCTGCAGCGTGCTCGCCCCGTCCAGCAGCGCGGCCTCCTCAAGGCTTCGCGGCACGCCGTACAGGAAAAAGCTGCGCAGCAACAGCACGTTGAACATCGAAACCGCGCCGGGGATCATCATAGCCCACGGCGAGTTGTACAGCCCGAGGTTTCGCACCTGCAAAAAATACGGCACGAGGCCGCCGCCGAAGTACATCGTGATGATGAACAGGATCGTGAAGAATTTGCGCGGGACAAAGTCCATGCGCGACAGCGGAAACGCGGCGCACACGGTCATCACCATGTTGATCGCCGTGCCCGCGACCGTGTAAAAAATGGAATTCCGATAGCCGATCAGGATGTCCCTGTATTCGGTGATCAGTTCGTATCCGCCCGTGTGAAAGCCTTTGGGCCACGCCAATACCTGCCCGGCGGTCACCAGATCGGGGTCGGAAAACGAGGCGATGACCACGAACCACAGCGGCCACGCGTAGAGCAGAAAGATCAGCAGCATCAAGCAGCCGTTCACCAGATAAAACATCCGGTCCGGCCGCGAATTGCGGATTTTGTTCCGGGCAGTTCCCGTTGTCGCGCGCATGCCTTTCGCCTCCCTTCCTACCACATGCTGTATCCGGCGATTTTTTTGGAAACACGGTTGGCGCAGAGCAGCAGAATCATGCTGATGACCGAGTTAAACAGCCCCGCCGCCGTGGAATAGCCATAGTCGCTGTTGATCAGGCCCACTTTATAGATGAACGTGGACAGCACCTCCGACGAAGAGAGGTTCAGCGCGTTTTGCATCAGCAGGATTTTTTCATAACCCACGTTGATGATGCCGCCCAGGCCCATGATCAGAAGCACCAGAATGGTCGGCCGGATCTCGATCAGGTCGATGTGCCAGATGCGCCGCCAGATCGACGCGCCGTCGACGATCGCGGCCTCGTGAATCTGCACGTCAACGCCGGAGAGCGCGGCGATGTAGATGACCGAGCCGAACCCGAGCGACTGCCATGCGCCGCTGAACACATAGGCTGTCTTGAATCACCTGGCGGAGGAGAGCACAGG
>JAVBOM010000017.1:0-120238 GCA_031550535.1 Eubacteriales bacterium | reverse complement strand
TTTTGATTAACCACCCCCACTCTCTTTCTTTTGGTATTCTTTTGTTTTTAATGCCGTTGCGGGGGGTCTGGGGCACGCCCCCCTGGCGTTCCCTTCGCCTTATCGCGGCACCCCTCATCATTCGTTATCCTATCTCTTGCTTAGTACTGCCGCTCTCCAATGACATCCCCGGCCTTGATGGTCGTCTGGCCCTCGGCATACTCGATGCCGCCGTCGATGTCATACGCGTACTCGATCGTGACCGTCCGCTTGTCCACCGTCTCGCCGGCCTCCAACTTGTTGATCACATCCACGACCTGGCCGCCCAGCAGCGGGCTGCACTCGATGGAGCAGTTCAGCTCGCCCGCGACCATGGCCTCAAACGCGGCCTTCACGGCGTCGGCGGAGATGATGATGATGTCCTCGCCCGGCTTCAGGCCGGCGGCCTTGATGGCGTCAATCGCGCCCAGCGCCATGTCGTCGTTGTGCGCCCAGAGCACGTCGATCTTGTCCACGCTCTTCAGGAAGGACTCCATGACCGCCTGGCCCTCGGCACGGGTGAAGTTGCCGGTCTGGGACGCGACGATCTTGAAGTTGTCGTGGCCTTCCAACGCCTCGCGGATGCCGTTGTAGCGGCCTGTCGCGGCGTCGGCGCCCGTGGTGCCCTGCAGCTCCACGATGTTGATCTCGTCCGCGCCGCGGCCCGCGTTCTCCATGTAGTTCATGATCCAGCGGCCCGCCCGGCGGCCTTCCTCCGGGAAGTCCGATCCCATGAACGTCACGTAGAAATCATCGCCAAGCTGCGTCTCCGGGAAGCGGTCGATCAGGATCAGCGGGATTTCTTCATCAATAACTTCCTGCAGAACCTCGTCCCAGCCCGTGGTCACGATGGCGGTGAACACGATGTAGTCCACACCCTGCGTGATGAACTGACGCAGCGCCTTCACCTGGTTCTGCTGCTGCTGCATCGCGTCGTCGTACACGACGGTGAACCCGGCGGCTTCCAGCGCGCCTTTCACGCTGTCTGTGTTCGCGGTGCGCCAATCGGACTCCGCGCCGATCTGGGAGAAGCCGACCGTAACGGCCAGCGCGCTCGTCGCGGACAGGGCGATCACCAGCGCGATCACCAGCGCAAACAGTTTCTTCATGTGAGAATACCCCCGTTTCATCATTTGGGAAGGCAATTTCTCCCCTTCCGTTGCCCCCATCCTAGCCCATTTTCTCCGCCCGGCAAACAGGCGCGCTTCCGAACTTGGCGCGGCGTTCTACCGAAAAATACCGCCCATCCGAAGACGGATGCGCGGCAAACGAGCACTATTTTCCGATGATTGATGGATATCTTTGGATATATTACCCTTTTCGGCACGAATTGCGATAGTCCCTCGGGTTCATGCCCATATGCTTCTTGAATAAATACCGGAAATAGTTGGGGTCGTTATACCCCACCTGCCCGGCGATGTCCGCCGAGCGCAGGTCCGTCGATTTCAGGTACCCCTTGGCCTTCTCCATGCGCAGGCGCGTCAGGTACTCAATGAACGTGACGCCCATTTCCTGGGAAAATACGGTGCAAAAGTGGTTGTTGGACAGCGCCACATGTCCCGCCACGTCGTGCAGCGTGATTTCCGGGGTTTTGTAGTTTTCCTCTATATAGGCGCACGCCTTGCGGATGATGGCACTGTAGCGGGATTGGGCATTTCGGTCCCTGTACACCAGCGCGCGGGTCAGCATGTCTTTGGCCGCGCGCAGCACATCGTCATGCGTCCGCTGCGTGAGCATCGCGCCGTCCACGTTTTCCGGCAGCACCTTGGCCGGGTCCCCGCCGCTCTGCTTGACAATGCGCGTCGCCGCGAGCGTCGCGTCCACCAGCACATAGTTCGCCATCAGCGCGGACTGTACGGCCATGCCGCCCAGCGACGCGAAGTACGCTTCCAGAATGCCGTCCACGTCCCGCGCCGACGCGTATTCCAGCTTTTCATATAGCGGCACGACGTTCAGACGCATCAGGTCGCGCGGGGTTTCCAGGTCCACATCCGAAATGCCCAGGATGCGGCGCGGCTGCCCCTCCATGGACCGCAGCACAGCCAGCGCCGCTTCGCTGGAGTGCGGCAAATCGGTCAGGGCTTCCACAGACGCGCCGATCGCCACGCGCACGCCATCGCCGCCCTGCTCCGCCTCGTGCTTGACCGCCTGCGCGAACGCGTACGCCCGCTCTTCCAAATCGGCCGCCGTGTCCCCCAGCACCAGCAGCGCCAGCCGCCCCATGCGCTCACAGACATGCGCCGCGCCGCCTGAACCCTCGGCCAGGCGCTGCGCCGCGCCACGCACCCGGAGCAGCGCGCCCTCGGACGCGGGGTCGATCAGCATCACCGCGTACCAGCGCGCCAGCAGGTTCATCTTCAGCTTGCGCGCCTGCGCCAGCGCGTCCCCATCCGGCGCGCCGTCCAGCAGGTCGCTGAGCAGCTTTTCTTGCAAATACCGACTGGAGGTCGCGATCTGCCGCCGGAGCGCCTCCACGTCCGCCTGCTGCGCGCGTTCTTCCTCAATCGTCCGCTTGATGCGGCGGAGCACGGCCAGCAGATCCATCGCGCTGACGGGCTTTAGCAAATACTCCTTGACGCCCAGCGAAATGGCCTCCTTCGCGTAGGCGAAATCGTCATACCCGCTGAGGATGACAATGTGCGTCCACGGCATGGTTCTCGCGACGGCGCGGCAAAGCGCCAGCCCGTCCATGAACGGCATTTTGATGTCGGTAATCAGTATATCGGGCTTGATTTCCTGCAGCATGGACAGCGCGATCTCCCCGTCCGGGGCCTCGCCCGCGAGCGAGAATTCGCCCTCGTCCCACGGAAAGCTGTTGCGGATGCCCTCGCGCACCACAATTTCGTCGTCGACCAGAAACACGCTAACCATCGGTTGCCTCCCGTATCGGCACGCAAAAAGCGACCGTCGTTCCCTTTCCCGGCTCGCTCGTCACGCGCAGCCCCTCGCTTTGCCCGTAGTACAGCTTCAGCCGCTTGTCCACGCTGTATAGGCCGTACCCGGATTCCGCGTCCAGCGGCTCGGCGCGGGCAAGGCTCTCGCGCACTTCGTTCAGCCGCGCCTCGTCCATGCCCGCGCCGCTGTCCGTAACCGTCACGTGCAGATTTTCGCCCTCCCCCCGCACCGTGACGGACAGGTCGCCGCCGCCGCGCCGGTTCTTGATGCCGTGGTAAATCGCGTTCTCCACCAGCGGCTGGATTGTGAGCTTTAAGATCTGCCGCGATTTCAGTGCCTCGTCGATGTCAATGGTGTAGCGCAGGATGTCGCGATAGCGAATCTGCTGGATCGTCAGGTACCCTTCCAGGTGCTCCGCCTCCTGCTCCACGGTGATCCAGTCGTTGCCATTGCTCAGCGATGTGCGAAAAAAGTTGGACAGCGCGCGCGTGATCTGCACCACCTCGGCCGTCCGCTTGGCCTCGGCCAGCCACACGATGGCGTCCAGCGTATTATAAAGGAAATGCGGCGTGATCTGCGCCTGCAGCGCGCGCATTTCGCTCTTCTTCAGGTTCTCCTGCTCGCGCGTGTTCTCCTCCAGGAGCCGTTCCAGCTTGAACGCCATTGTGTTCAGGTTGTCCGTCAGGGCGGTTAGCTCCTCGACCTCCGGCTGTGGTACGCGCTCGGACAGCGCGCCGCCCGCGATGCGCCCGGCGAACCGCTCCATCCTGCCCAGCGGCTCGCGAATGGCACGCGACAGCGACCGCTGCGCCAGGAACGCGAACAGCAGCGTCAGGCACAGCAGCGCGATTTCCATCGCGAGCGTCACGCGCACCGCCACCTGCGTGCGGTTGCTCGCGTCCGCCGCCGCGCCGATCTCCGCGTTGATGGAATCCTGCAGCATGTCCACAAACAGACCGGCGACGCCGCGTATTTCCTCCAGCGCCAACTCGTCCTCGTCCACGGCGGAGCCCGCGTGCATCGCCTCGCCCATTGAACGCACGTACCGTTCCAGCGTGCCGAGCGTGCGCCGCGCCACCTCCAGCTCCATCCGGCTGGCCGCGTCGCTCTCGATCAGGCTGTCAAGCTGGGCGCGCGCGCTTTGGAGCATGTCAAACTGCCCGCCGCCGTCAAACCGCGTCCGCCCGACGACGATATCCGACAGCTCGATCAGCAGATCGTCCCGGATGAGCGGCATCAGGGCGGAGACTTTCCCCATGTGCGTGATAACGCTGTGATACTGCGCGGAAAAAACGGACATCAGGCTGATGGAGACGACTGCCGGGATCAGCATCAGCACGACGAGCACCGTCTGCGCTGTCCGCATGCGGCCGCGCAGGCTGTCCCGCTTGGCCGCGCGGAAGAGCCGGTCCAGGGAGGCGGCACGGATGCGGAGAATCGGGCGCCACAGAGGGATTCCGCGAGGAACCCTTTCCTTTCCGCGCATGGTCAGTAGCCCCTCTCAGGCAGAGACTCAAGGTCTATATCAAACTCCGAGAACGTGCGCTCCACGGAATACGTGATCCGGTCGATTGGTTCGCCGGCGGCCAGCTTCTTCGCTAGCGTCATGATCGTATCGCCGATCAACGGCGTGCACTCGACCACACAGTTGATCTTGCCCGCCTTCAGCAGGTCTATCGCGCCCTGCTCCCCGTCCACGGTGATGATGATAATGTCCTTCCCCGGCGCGAGCCCCGCCGCCTCGATGGTCTCAATCGCGCCGAGCGTCATCGCGTCGTTGTGCGAATACAGCACGTCGATATCCGTCGTTTCTTCCAGGATCTTCTGCATCCATTCCTTGCCCTTGGAGCGCAAAAAGTCGCCGGAAACGCTCCGCACGATCTCAAACCGACCGTCATTCTCAATCATTTCGCGGAAACCGATCGCGCGCTGTTTCATCGGCGTGGAGTCCTCCGTGCCCGCGATTTCCACGATGCGGACGCGCTCCATGCCCTCCGCCTTTTGCAGCAGGAATCGCCCGGCCGCGCGGCCTTCCTCCAGGAAGTCGGAGCCGATGAAGCCGACGAACAGGCTCTCGTCGTCCGTCTGGATATACCGGTCGGTCAGCAGCACAGGGATGCCCGCCTCTTTCGCCTCGCGCAGCACGTTCTCCCACCCGTCCTCCACAATCGGCGCGAAAGCGATCACGTCCACCTGGTACGCGATGAACGACCGAATGGCCTTGATCTGGTTTTCTTGTTTCTGGTCGGCGTTCTTGTACATGAGCTGCACGCCCGCGCGCTCCGCCGCGGTGATGATGTCCTTTGTGTTGCCGACGCGCCAGCCGCTTTCGGAACCGAGCTGCGCAAAGCCGACAATAATTTCCCGCGCGGCGGGTTCCGGCTCCGGGTTTTTTTTCGCCGTGCACGCGGACAGGAAAAGCAGCGCCAGCAGGAGCGGCGCGAACGCGATTCTTAGCTGGCGGCGCTGATTTGTAAAATCGGGCGTCATCAAGGGATTTCGCCAGAAATCCCCGCCTTTGTACATAGACAGTTCACTCCTTCGCGGCGGTTCACCCCTTCGCGGAATCGGCCAGCCGGTACGCGGGGTGCATCAGGCCGGTGGGCGGGTACAGCGAGTCAAACAGGTATTCAAAGCCGAGCTTTGTCAGCACCTTGCGCGACGCGGCGTTCTCCGGGTGGTGCCCGGCGGCGATTTCCCGGATTCCGAGTGTCTCCCGGGCGTAATCAAGCGCCGCGCGGCCCGCCTCCGCCGCGAGGCCGCGGCCCCAGTACGACGGCCGCAGGTAAAAGCCAAACTCGAACGCCTTCTCGGCAAAGTCAGCGGGGCGAAGCCCGCACGCACCGACGAAGTCGCCGTTCTCCTTCCAAAAAACCGGCCAATACTGCACGCCAAACGCGGCCAGGTTGTCCAACTCCGTCCGCAGGCGCGCGGCGATTTCCTCTCGCAAAAACACGCCCGCCGCGCATACGTAGCGCGAAACGGACGGATCGCCCCAAAGGCTCTCCGCCAGCGCCAGATCCTCCGCCGCCCACCGTGAAAATCCGAGCTGCGCCGTCTCAAGAAAATACGCCCTCATGCGCGCACACTTCTGCACAAGCGGCGTAAATTCCTGCTATTTTTGTCAGTAGCGCCAGCACATCCTATTCAATCCACTCGAACACGCGCTTTTTCGTCTCCTGCCAGACGCTTTCCACCCCGTCAAAGTCCATGCGGCCGATGTACTCCTTCTCCAGCTCGTCATGCAACGCCTTCGCGTGGGCGATGGACGCGCACGCGGCCTGGATCATCCGGTCAAATTGCTCGGTGTTGAACGCAAGGGCGTCCTTCTCCGTTTGCGTCGGCTGGCGGCTTCGCATCCTGTCAAAGTTCAGCGTCCGCTCCGCCTCCACGTCCAGGATATGGTATCGGTTTTCGGTTGTTATTAACAGACCAAACGTCGGAATGAAAAGATGCTCCAGCCTGTCGGGCTGCAAGGGGCAGTACATCGCCTCCACGTTCATGCCGCGCATAAGCGCCGCGTGCATCAGTGTGGACAGCAGCTTGTGCCCGTCCGTTCCCCACTCCCCGCCGAGACGCCAGACGCGCGGCACGGCCAGCGTCTCCAGGTAGTGCGTGCAGCCCTGCGGCGTGATCGCGCTGGCGAACATGGACCTGGCGCGCCCCGGCCGTGTGGGATCCCGGTACGCGGTCACGGTCTCCAGCCACGGCGAAAACGCCCGCATCAGCGCCGCCTCGTCCGTCAGCGCGCGCAGGATGCATGCGGAATCATCCCGGAGCGGCAGCGCGGAGGATAAATACCGGTAGGCTTGGTTAAAACAGGTCGAGATTGCCTTTCTCAGCGCGTCAATTTCGTTCACGCGGCTTGCCAGCCCATCCTCATCCAGAAACACGCCAAGGTTTAAAATACTGTCCCGCGCGCCCGGCACCTCCGGGTCCACAATGTGTGGCGCGGTGCCGTCGATCATGGCGAACCCCATGGTCCGGCAGACAATTCCGTCCAGCGAGTTGTTGTCGCTGGAACAGTGCAGGTATTCCATCACCTGCCCTTCCGCTTCCAGCGCCTCCGCCATCCGGCGCATGAACGTGCTCTTGCCGACACCCGGCCCACCCTTCAGGATGATGATTCTGCGCACTTCCTCAGGAAAAAAAATATCCTGATAAAAGCTATGAAACCCGCGTGCCGTATTGCCGCCTGGATACCAGTGCCTTTGCATTGCATCGCCCCCTTCAGCCTTTTGGGTACAGCAGCATATGCGGGACGGAAAGCACAGAGAACGCGCGTGTACGCGCATATGATGAAAGGTTTGTCTCCAAAGGGAACGGCCGGTATTTACAATTTGGCCATGCGCGCGCAATAACTTGGCGATATGCTTAGCGCATCCAGCACGCAAGATTGACAGGCATGGTCCCGCTCCGTATAATGAAGCGGGTCTGCCTTACATCCATTTGATATTATGAAAGAGGACCTTTTGATGGCGGAAACACCCATTCTCGTGCTCATTCCCGCGTATAAACCCGACGAGCGCCTGGTCGCGCTCTGCGAGGAGCTTCGCGGGGAGTCCCTGGACGTGCTGGTTATCGATGACGGCAGCGGCGCGGATTGCCGCCCTTTTTTTGAGTCTGTCGCCGCGTTGGGCTGCGCGGTGGAACGCCACGCCGTGAACCTGGGCAAGGGGCGCGCGCTCAAAACCGGCATCAACGCGGCCATGAACCGATGCCCTACCTGCATGGGGTTGGTGACCGCCGACGCGGACGGTCAGCACACCCTGGCGGACATCCTCCGCGTAATCGGCGCGATGCGCGAAGAACCGCGCGCGCTGGTCATCGGCGCGCGGCGCTTCACGGGCAATGTGCCGTTCAAAAGCCGCGCCGGGAACGCAATCACCCGCTTCGTGTACCACCTGGTCACCGGCATCCGCTGCCGCGACACGCAGACGGGTCTGCGCGGCATTCCGGCGGAGGCGCTGGGCGCGATGCTCCGCCTGCCGGGCGAGCGGTACGAATTTGAAATGACCATGCTGCTGAAGCTCAAAGACCTGGACCTTCCGTTGCGCGAGGTCGATATTGAAACCATCTACATCGACGACAACAAGGGCTCCCATTTCAGCCCCCTGCGGGATGCCGCCCGCATCTATTCCGTTATCCTGCGCTTTATGCTCGTCTCCATTGTATCCTTCTGTTTGGATTACGCGCTGTATTTATTGGGCCTGGCGGTGCTTCCGTTTCCGGACGGCGTGTGCTACGCGATCGCGCGCGTGATCTCCAGCGTGTTCAACTTTGCGGTCAACCGCTCGGCCGTGTTTGGCGGGCGCGGCGGCAAAATGGCCATTGTACGGTATTATTTGCTTGCGGTGGTGCTCTTGGCGGTGGGATCCCTCCTGGTTGAGGCGCTGCAAGGCATGCTGGGGCTTGGTTCAGCCTGGGTCAAGCTGCCCGTGGACGTGGCGCTGTTTTTCGTCAGCTTTGCGGTGCAGCGCGATTTCGTCTTTCAGGACAGAAAACCGAAAGAAACGGGAAAACAACCGTGAAAACCGACAATTGCGGCCGCCGGGGTTGATCGGCGGCCGTTTTCGGGTATACTGTTATGGATAGATCATCTGAAAAAGGAGGGTTGTGCGCTATGTACGGATATGGCTACGGCTATGGCTTGTACTTCGACCCCACCATGCTCATTGTGCTGCCTGGGCTGCTGCTGGCGCTGTGGGCGCAGTTCCATGTGCAGTCGGTTTTCCGTCGGTATTCGGATGTGCCGTCCCAGCGCGGATGGACCGCCGCGCAGGTGGCGGAGGACATGATGCGGCAGAACGGCGTGATGGATGTGACCGTGGAGCGTATCCGCGGCAGCCTGACGGACAACTATAACCCCAAGACGAACGTGCTGAGCCTGTCCGACGGCGTATACGATTCCACGTCGCTCGCCGCGCTGGGCGTCGCCGCGCACGAGGTCGGCCACGTGTTCCAGCACTATGAGCAGTACGCGCCGCTGAAGATGCGCTCCGCGTTCGTGCCCGTCGCGCAGATCGGTTCCTACGCGGCTGTGCCGCTGTTCATCCTGGGCCTCATCATGAGCTGGGAACCGCTGATGTGGGTGGGCATCGCTGTGTTCATCGCCGTGGTGCTGTTCTACCTGGTCACGCTGCCGGTGGAGTTCAACGCGTCCAGCCGCGCGATCACCTCGCTGGAAGCGGGCGGATACTTGACGTATGAGGAAGCGCGCCCGGCCCGCAAGGTGCTGAACGCCGCGGGGCTGACGTACATCGCGGCCGCACTGCAGGCGTTTTTGCAGCTCCTGCGGCTGCTCGTGCTCGCGGGGGGACGGCGAAGGGACTAGGCGGGAGGGACGCTTGGACGCTGTCCCAGACCCTGCCAAAGGGTCTTGACCCTTTGGAATCCCATCCTCGCCTCACGGCGGGAGGGTTATGTAAGAATTGAAACCAACCCCCGGATGATGGGATTCTTAAGGGATGAAATCCCTTAAGTGGGGTCCCAAGGGGTGAAACCCCTTGGCGTTCCTCATTCCCATATGCCAAAAACACAGCCAAAGGAGAATTGTATGCTGGACAGAACCATTGCCCAAGAGGTGCTCGCCGCCGCGCTGACAACCGGCGGCGATTTCGCCGAAATCTTTCTGGAGGACAGGCTGGACAACCTGCTCGTCATGCGCAACGACGCCATGGAAACGGTCAGCACTGGCCGCACCCACGGCGCGGGCGTGCGCGTGTTTAGCGAGCTGCGCTGCATCTACGCCTACACGAACGACACCAGCCGCGAGGGCCTGCTGGACTGCGCGCGCAAAGCCGCCGCCGCCGTGCGCGGAACGCCAAAAACGCGGGACATCGTCGTCACGCCGCGCAGCGTGCCGAACATCCACCCCATCCGCTTCATGCCGGGTGATACGGCGCATGCGAAGCGCGTCGCCCTGATGCGGGATGCTGTCCAGGCGATGCGGTCCGCGAGTCCGGAGATCGTCCAGGCGCAGGCCCGGTACGCCGACGTGGACCAGCGCGTCCTGATCACCAACAGCGAGGGCCTTTTCGCGGAGGACCGCCGCGTGCGCACGCGCCTATTCCTCATGGCCGTCGCGTCGGACGGCAAGGAGAACCAGACCGGCGTGGAAGGCCCGGGCGCGATGCGCGGCATCGAGCTGTTTGAGACGATCGACGCGGCGGCCGCCGGAAAACGCGCCGCGGAGCGCGCGGTGCGGATGCTGCACGCGCCCGTCTGCCCAGCCGGCATCATGCCGGTACTGATGGCCGGCGGCTTCGGCGGCGTGGTGTTCCATGAGGCGTGCGGCCATTCCCTGGAGGCGACGAGCGTCTCGCGGGGGCAGAGCGAATTCTGCGGCAAGCTGGGGCAGAAAATCGCGGACGACCGCGTCACGGCCATTGACGACGGCACGGAGCCAAATTCCTGGGGCAGCCTGAACATCGATGACGAGGGCGCGCCGACGAACAAGCTCGTGCTAATCGAAAACGGCATCCTGAAAAACTACATGATCGATAAGCTCGGCGGCCTGCGCATGGGCATGCCCTCCACCGGCTCCGGCAGGCGGGAGAGCTACAAATACGCGCCCACGTCGCGCATGCGCAACACGTACATCGCGGCCGGGACCGACGACGAGGGCGAGATGCTCTCTACCATGGGTGAGGGGCTGTACGCGGCCTCCATGGGCGGCGGCTCGGTCGACCCCGCGACGGGCATCTTCAATTTCGCCGTGGACGAGGGGTATCTGGTCAAGAACGGCAAGCTGGACACGCCGGTGCGCGGCGCGTCGCTGATCGGGCGGGGCAGCGAGGTGCTGATCAAGATTGACCGTGTGAGCAACGCGGTGCGGAGCGGCCAGGGCATGTGCGGCTCCCTCAGCGGCAGTGTGCCGACGAACGTCGGCCAGCCCACGATCCGCATTTCAAGCCTGACGGTTGGCGGGAGGTAAGCAAATGAATCAAGATATCTTTATCCATGCGCTGCTGAAGGCCGCGCAGGCGGCGGGCATTGCTGAGGCGGAAGCGTACGTGCGCGAGGCGGACTCCTTCCGCGTGCTGGTGAACAAGGGCGAAATCGAGGAATACGCCGTCAGCACGACCGGAAAGCTGTACTTCCGGGGACTCGTGAACGGCAAGATGGGCACGTCCTACACCGAGGCCATGGACGAGGCCGCCATTGAGATGCTGGTGAACGGCGTGAAGGACAGCGCCGCGCTGATCACGGATGAGGACGAGCAGTTCATCTTCGCGGGCAGCCCGTCGTACGCAAAGGTGGCCTGCGAGGGCGACATGGGCACGCCGGAGGCGCGGATCGATTTCGCGCTGAAGATGGAAAAGATTGCGCTGTCGCTGGATCCCCGCGTGAAGGACCTGGGGTTCAGCGGCCTGGAGACGGCGCGCTCCCGCATCCGCCTGGTCAACACGCACGGCCTGGACCTGTCGCACAGCGACAGCCTGTGCGTCGGCTTCCTGGATGCCACGGCGCGGGAAGGCGAGCGTGTTACCACGAATTTCACCGCCGAGGGCGCGTATGGCCTGTCCGCCCTGAGTGCGGAGCACATCGCGCGCGAAGCGATCGGGGACGCGGTGTTCCAGCTCGGCGCCTCGCCGTGCGAGAGCGGCGAAATGCCCGTCATCTTCCGCAACACCGCGATGGGCAACCTGCTGTCCACGTTCTCCGGCGCGTTCAGCGCGGACGCGGCGCAGAAGGGTCTCTCCCTGTTGCAGGGCAAGGAGGGCGAAACCATCGCCGCGCCGTGCGTGACGCTGGTGGACGATCCGCTGCTGGCCGGAGGCTTCGGCACGCAGCCGTTTGACGGCGAGGGCGTCGCGACGTACACCAAGAACGTCATCGAGGGCGGCGTGCTGAAAACGTTGCTGCACAACCTGAAAACCGCGAAGAAGGCGGGCGTCGCGACCACCGGCAACGGGGCGCGCGGCACGGGATCAATGGGGGTCGAGCCGACGAACTTTTTCTTCGCCCCGGGCGCGGACGACCTGGACGCGCTGATGGCGAAAATGGGCAACGGCCTGGTCGTGACCGACATGACGGGCCTGCACTCCGGCGCGAACGCCGTGTCGGGCGATTTCTCCCTGCTGTCCAAGGGGTTCCTGGTCGAGAACGGCAAAAAGGGCCGCGCGGTGGAACAGGTGACCGTAGCGGGCAACTTCTTCTCGCTGCTGAAAAACATCACGGCCGTTGGCAGCGATCTTCGGTTTACGGAAAGCCCGATCACCAGCCCGTCTGTGTGGGTCAGCGGGCTGTCGGTGACGGGAAAATAGGGAGAAACGGTGAAAATGAATGGCGGGGGGACGGGTTTTCCGTCCCCCGCTTTTTGCGGGTTAGGGCGACCATGGGTTGGGGTATTCTTCCGGTACGCGGCGTGTGGTTTGATACGGCGGGTGATTGGTGAACCATATCCCGCACCGCGCGGCAAGGCGGAACAGAACCCACAAACCACTGTCACAGCACATCCGGGAAAGCGCATACGCGGCCATTTTCGCTGTTTTTTTGCGCAGACCCTTGCAAACGAACACCACACCTGATATAATTCTGTGTTGGCACATCCTTGCTCTGCAATGGATGCAGGGCCATATGTCCATAAGGAGGTGAAAGGAAATTGAACAAGTATGAGCTGATGTACATCATCGACATCTCGCTGGAGGACGCTCCCAGGAAGGAGCTCATCGAGCGCATTTCCACACTGATCACTGACAACGGTGGCACGGTGGATAAGAGCGATGAGTGGGGCAAGCGCCGCCTGGCCTACCCCATCAACTACCGGAACGAAGGCTACTATGTGCTCGTGAACTTCAGCGCCGGCAGCGAGCTGCCCCGCGAGATCGAGCGCGTGCTGCAGATCTCCGAAGACGTGCTGCGGTACCTGATCGTTCGGATCGAAGAGAAGCGGACAAGCGTTAAGCCGCGCGCCATCCCGGCGCGTCCGGCGTTCGCGCGCCCGCCCATGTACGCGCCCGCTGGCACGGAAGACGCGCCCGTAAGCGCAGAGCCCGTGGCCGCCGAACCGGCTGCCGCGCCCGCGCCGGCCGTGGAACCAGCCGCCGAAGCGCAGGAGTGAGACACAAAAGGCAGGTGTGATCCATGAACAAAGTTATTTTGATCGGCAACCTCACCCGCGACCCTGAAACGCGCACCACGTCCAGCGGCATCTCCCTGTGCTCCTTCGGCCTGGCGGTCAACCGCCGCCGGAAGGTGGAAGGGCAGCCCGATGTTGATTTCTTCAACGTGACGGCCTGGCGGCAGTTGGGCGAAAACTGCGCGCGTTTTCTCCAAAAGGGGCGCAAGGTCTGCGTGGTCGGTTCCATTCAGATTCGCACCTACGACGGGCAGGACGGAACCAAGCGGACATCGGTGGACGTGGAGGCGGAGGACGTTGAGTTCCTGCCAAACGCCACGCAAAGCGGCGAACCACGTCCCCAGACCGCGGCGATGCCCACTGCGGCCCCCGCCCCCTTCGTGCCGGCCGAGACGGGTTTCACCCAAGTTGATGAGGACGAGCTTCCCTTCTGATTTGAAGCTCAAAGATGTAGGTAAGGAGGATTTACGCAATGTCCGAAGATCGTGGCGACAGAGGCGCCCGGCGCCCTCGCGGCCGCAAGCCGCGGCGCAAGGTATGCAGCTTCTGCGTCGATAAGATTGAATTCATTGACTATAAGGATGTCGGACGCATCCGCCGGTTCACCAACGAGCGCGGCAAGATTTTGCCCCGCCGCATGACCGGCAACTGCGCCAAGCATCAGCGCCAGCTTTCCGAATCGGTCAAGCGTGCGCGCGCCGTCGCGCTGCTGCCGTTTACGGTGGACTGACAACTGATACCGGAACGAGAGGTAAGGATTCCTTGCGGAATCCTTCTATGGCGCCCGATTTTCCAAATCAGCGCCGCCTTTCACGAAAAAGGGACCGTCAGGCATATGCCTGGCGGTCCTTTCTCGTTGTCGGGCTTCACGCATCAGTGCCGATGCGCAAACACCATCTCCGCCTGCTCCCGCAGGAACGCGATGAAGCTGTCCGCGTCATCGAACGGCACCCAACCGCCGCTGTCCATGTCGTTCAGCAGGTAGTCAAGCTCGCCCGCCACGTGGTGCATCATGTCGTCGCGAGCCTTGTTTGTACCGCCCACCGCGTCGGTCTGGAATGTCAAATACGGCGCGGCGCTCCGGTAAAAGGCCAGCGTTTCCGCGTCGACCGCGTAGGGATACGCCTTGAGCGAGGCTATCCTTTCCTTGTAAAGCCGCTCGCTATCGGCGTAGGCACCCCGCTCTTTCTCCAACGCCAGCCGGTTCTCCTCCAGCGCGATCAACGTGTCCACATCCTCCGCGTAGGGCACAGGCTCCGTCACATCCGGAGACAGCATGGCACGCAGCCCGCCGTCCGTGTGCGCCGTGATCATCTCCAGGTATTCCCGCGCGATCTCTGGGTTCGGCGCGCCCTTCGCGATGAAAAGGAACTGCATGATCGCGCCCAAGCGCGGCGCATCACCCTCTTCGAGCGTAGCCGGCAGCAGCAGGGTATAACCGTCCTTGCCCAGGTTCTCAAGGCTTTCGTACTGCGGCCAGCTATCGTAGCCGCAGCGGAGAAGCCGGGTGGAAAAGTACCGTTCCTGCTCGAACGGCGCAGTTTCCGTACTCAGGAATCGCTCCACCAGCGCGCGGAACTCCGGCGTGTCGAAGTCCACAGCCGCCTCCCCCGTCGCCCGCTGAAAATGATACTGATCCAGCGCGCTCGCCATGAGGCAGGCCCTGTCGCTGGCCACGCTTGCGGAAACCAGGGCCGTGATGGGGTTCTGTGCCGCGTACTTTTCGTTCCAAAGGCCGATCAGTGAGAATACCCCGTCCATCGTCGTGGGCGGGTCCGGCAGCTCCAGCGCCTCCCACGCGGCCTTGTCATACGCCCAGGGGTTGATTTCCATATAGACTGGCACGCCCATCAAATCTCCGTTATAGGTCAGCACGTCGCGGACCACGGGGTAGTACGCCTCCGCTTCTTTCTCAAGCGCCTCCGATCCGGTCAACGGCGCGATAAAGCCATCCCTGTACAGCCGGGCGTAGCCGTCCTCCGTGCTGGTCCGGTAGATGTCCATCGGGTACATGCTCGGCATTTCCTTGTACGGGTCCGATGCCTGGATGCCAAAATACCAGTTCTCAATTCGCACGTCCGGCCGCCTCAGGTGGAAAAGCGCATGCGCCTCTGCGATATTGTACACGCCGCTGATCTTCAGCGTCTCCACCGGCACCGTGAGCGGCTCATCCCGCACGATGTACATCGCGTACTGCGTGCTGTAGGCGATTTTCCCGTTTGGCAGCGTAATCAGCCGGTTGATATCGGTCTGATGCCCCATCTCGCCTATGGTTTGGCCCCGGGTCCCTTCATCCACAGGGCGCAGGCTGTCCGCGGTCAGGTATTGGGTGATGAGCGACCGGATAAGCTCCGCGCCTTCGTCGCCCGTCTTGGCGTACAGCCGCTCGTCAAACACATAGAACAGCCGGTTCGCTTCCGCGTCATACGAAAACGGCGTGGGCACCCGGCGGTTCGTGTTCTGCGAGGTCTGGAACTGCAAAACCCTGTCCACAGTGCGCAGAATGCTCCCGCCCATCGCCTCGGTCCCGAGGTTGAACGTGCCAATCTCGTCCCCCCGGCAGGCGAGCAGCGCGCCCGGCGTGTATTTCGCGATCGCGTCCAAACGAAGGTCCGGGATGATCCTGCATTCGCCGGTTTTCAGCTCCGCGATGACCAGGTCGTTTACGGTGTGATCGTTCTGCTGGGGCAGCAGGAAGTACAGGTTGTCCCGCTCAAACACAAAGTGGTGCGCCCCGCCCAGCCTGCCGCCGAAAAGGTATTCTGATCCGGGCAAGTTTTCTACGTTCAGCTTCGCGACGCGTTCCCACGCGGGCTCGCGGTAGGTCAGCAGGTCGCCCGTCGCGGACGAGAGCAAATAGAACCCGTCCGGCGTTACAAAGGGCACATAGTCCTCTTTGTATCCGTCCAGGATGTCAACATCCACCAGGCGCACGCGCTCGTCGCCTTCCTTCCAGTGAAACAGCGACAGGTCCCACCACGGCCTGCCGGACGTGAGATAGATTCCGCCATCGCCCTGCCACCAGTAGGGCGTTTCAAAAAAGCCGCAAATGGCGGCCTGGCCCGTGCCATCCAGGATGACCGTCGGAACGTCGTAATTCGCCCCGGCGCACGCAAGGGGAAGGCACACCGTGAGACAGAGCGCGGCCAGCGCGAGGATTGTCCACTTTCTTCTTGACATGTTTCCCTCCTTCAGAATGATCTGGTCGGTATGGTAATTGCCGCGCAGCCGCGGTTACTTCACGTACTGCGTCAGCATGAACCCCATGATTCCGTCCACTGACACGTGGTACCAGGTGCCACACACCCCCAGCACCGTCACCCGCTGGCCGTTGTAGTACTTGCCAAGCACCTTCCCCGCCGTGGACGGCGTCGCGCGCAGGTTCAGCCAGTCCGTGGGCTTGGGGTTTTTCACCGTCAGCACGGGCATGGCGGATTTGACATCGCCCGGCTTCCCGCCCATCGACAGGTAGCGCGTCATCATGTACCCGGTCCGGCCTCCGATGCTCACTTGCGCCCAGCCGTTCCCCGCGTCCGCGAGGATGGCCACCTCCACGCCGTTATAGTACTTGCCCAGCGTATCGGCGACAGCGGACGGCTTCTTCCGCAGGTTCAGGCGGTCGGCGGGGTTTGGGTTGTTGACGATGGCTGTTTTGGCGTTCACCGGCTGCGCGGAGGGCACCGGATACACCGCGCCCGGCGCTTGTGTCGGCCTGACCTGCTGACCGGACGGCGGTGGCGGGTTGGTGGTGATGGGCACGTCATACGCGGGTGTTTTGCCAATGGCCGACCGCTTCGCCCAGCCCGTGCGCGCGGCGGTTTGGTTAAGCGGCGTGTACTGCACCTGCAGCCAGTCGCCGTCCATCGCCAGGATGCGGACCGGCAAGCCGAGCACCAGGGTATCGACCGGCTCGCCCGCGGCCACGGGCTGCGCGTATACCGGCGTATCCCGGCCGTTGTTCTCATAGCCGTCCCCGGCGGCGAGCTGCACCAGCGAAGCGATCTTTGTCAGGCCGTCCAGCGTGGCATAGCCGGTTGCCTTTATGGATGTGCCCGGCCGCGTGTACGACACGGCGACCCAGTTGCCGGTCCGCATGTCCTGCGTGACGGTGAGCTGCGCGCCCCTGGGCAGGACATCCTGCACAACGCTTCCGTTCAACTGTTGGTACACGTTGATGGCCGGCTCGGCCACCTCAAACACGCCCTCGTAGACGGAACGCATCTGCGCGGCCTGGGCTGTTCCCGCCACACAAAGCAACGCCAAAAGCACAAGCACAAGAAAACGCTTCATTCATTCGTACCTCTTTTTTTCCAAATTGCATGGCCCCTGCCCATACAACGATCCATCGCGGGCGAACGTTTCCAGAAGGTGGCAAATGGAACGCCCCCCCTGCAGCGCCGGCCTTGCATAGTTTGAGCCCAGAAACTGACAAATGGTTCCCGTTCCGTTGACCGGACCGATGGAACACACTACACTCCAAAGTAACAAGAAAGCACTTTTGACAGGAGGGAGTCTCTGTGATCGACGTACAGGGCATGACGCTGACCTACCGTAGCGGCAAGGGCGTCTTTGACCTGGATTTCGCGGTGAAACCGGGCGAGATCACCGGGTATCTCGGCCCAAATGGCGCGGGCAAGACCACCACCATCCGCGCGCTGCTCGGCTTCATGCGCCCGGACAAAGGGCATTGCGCCATCTTCGGCCTGGATTGCTTTGAAAAAGCGCCGGAAATACAAAAACGCCTGGGCTACATCCCGGGCGAAATCGCGTTCTTTGACAACATGGAGGGCGACGAGTTCCTGCGCTTCCTGCACCAAATGCGCGGCACGCGGGACCGCACCCGGGAGCGCGGCTTGATCGAGCGGCTGGACTTCAGCCCCAAGGGCAAAATCAAGAAATTTTCCAAGGGCATGAAGCAAAAGCTGGGCATCGTGGCGGCCTTCATGCACGATCCGGGTGTGCTGATCCTGGACGAGCCGACCAGCGGCCTGGACCCGCTGATGCAGGCGCGCTTCATTGATCTGGTGCTGGAAGAGAAAAAGCGCGGCAAGACGATCCTGATGTCCAGCCACATGTTTGAAGAGGTGGAAAAGACCTGCGACAGCGTGCTCATCATCAAGGATGGCCGCATCATTGAGGAATCGGGCGTCGCGGCGCTGAAGCGGTCGCAGCGCAAGACGTTCGTTCTGCGGACAGCGGAGGCGGAGCGCGCGATGGCGGCGCTCGCGGCGGAAGGGTTCGCCGTCGCCCGCGCGTCTTGCGACAGCCTGGAAATCACCGTGGCGGGCGACGCGGTCGACCGGTTCGTGAAAATCGCGGCGAGCGTTCCGGTGCTGGACTTTGACGTCAAGGCGCAGACGCTGGAGGACATCTTCCTGCATTTCTATAGCGAGGGGGGCACACGGTCATGAGCCTTGCGCTGCTGAAAACCACCTGGAAGCGGAACTGGCTGCTGCTCGTCATTTTCTTCTTCGTGCTGACCCTGTACACCGGGGTCATGGTCGTCATGTTTGACCCGGACAGCATGGACGCCATCTCGCGGATGCTGGACCTGTTCCCCGTTGAGATGCAGACCATGCTCGGCTTCTCCAAAACCGTCACCAACCTGACGAGCTACCTGGCCAGCTACCTGTACGGTCTGCTGATGCTGGGGTTCCCGATGGTGTACTGCATCATTCTCTCCGGGCGTCTCGTCGCGAAAATGGTGGATAATGGCTCATTCGCGTACCTGCTCTCCACGCCCAATTCGCGGGCAAAGATCATCCTCACCCAAGGGTTTTACGCGCTGGCTTCGGTATTTGCGCTGTTTGCCGCGCTGTTCGGCCTGAGCGTGGCGATTTGCGCCGCCGCGTTCCCCGGTCTGCTGGACATCGGCGCGTTTTTGCGGCTGAACATCACCACCATGCTGGTCAACATGGCGGTGATGATGATCTGCTTCTTCTGCTCCTGTGTGTTCAGCGAATCCAAAATGGCGATGGGCTTTGGCGCGGGCATCCCCATCGCGTTCCTGCTGATGAATATGCTTGGGGGCATGTCGGATAGCGCGCGCTGGCTTCGGGATTGCTCGCTCTATGGGTTTTACGATCCGGTCGAGCTGGTCGGTGGCGCGGCCGTCTGGCGGCTGAACTTGATCTACGCGGGCATGGCGGTGGCGCTGTTCGCGGGCGGTGTGTTGATTTTCAAGAGGAAGCGGCTGACGCTGTAATGGGGGGACGTGAAGGGGTGCAAGAGATAAGGGAATTCCTTGCGGAATCCCCTTATGGCGCCCGATTTTTCAAATCAGCGCCGCCATTAATGATAGATTTCTTCCCGCCGTGAGGCGAAATGATGGGGTTCCAAGGGGCCAATGTCCCTTTGGCAGGGCTGGGGACCGGAGTCGCGTTCCGCCAGTGGCGGAAGGGGATGCGGCAGAGGTTCGCTTGGATACAAAACCGGAACCGAGCGCCCGCTGCACCGGAGGGAAGCGCCCGCAGTGCGGGATGAAGCGACCCGAATGTGCCTTGCGGCACAAAGCGGTGGCCGCGAATGCTGACAGCGCGACAATGCCGAGGGGCGCGGGATGAAGCGAGGTAAAGGTTCACCTCGGCACAGAGCGATGGGCGCGAATGCGCACAGCACGACAATGCCGGGGTGCGCGATGGCCGCGAGCGCGGACAGCGCGACAATGCCGGGGTGCGTGCCGCTTGCGACACGACAATATCCAAGCGCCAGTGTCCCAGCGCCTCCCCCCGTTCCTCTCCCCTACTCCTTCGCCGCTCCGTGCTTCATATGGCGCGGAGCGCCGCCGTTTTTCACCAGCAATATCTCCGCCAGGATTGACACGGCGATTTCGGCGGGCGCGCCGGTGGCGATGGCCAGGCCGATGGGTGAATACACGCGGTCCAGCGCCTCGTCCGGCACCCCTTCCGCGCGAAGGTGGTCGAACAGCGCGCGCACCTTTGCCCGGCTGCCGATCATGCCCAGGTACGCGGGCGCTTTGGCCATGCAGAAGCGCAGCGCGTCCTCGTCCTGCGCGTGCCCGTGCGTGCAGATCACCACATAGTCCCCATGTGTGATCTCCACGCGGCTTTCATACTCCGCGGGGCCTGCCAGCACGAACCGCGCGTTCGGATGCGCTTGCTCCAGCCCGGGCCGGTTGTCCACCACGCAGACGGAAAAACCGGTCGCGGCCGCGAGCGGCGCAAGGCTCTGCGCGATGTGCCCGCCCCCAAAGATCACGACACGCGCGCCCGCGCCCAGGACATTGCCAAAACCCGCCATTGAGCCGCCGCACGTCATGCCGCTTTCCGCGTGGCTGTACGAGAACGAGAACACGCGCTCGCCTGCCGCAATGGCCTCCATCGCCCGCCGGACGAGCGCGTATTCCGTCGCGCCGCCGCCGACCGTTCCGGCTGCCTCGCCGTCCGCCGCCACCGCCATCACCTGCCCGGGCGTTGCCGGGGAACTGCCGTCCGTCTCCGTCACCGTCACCAGCGCGACCCGCCGCCCCTCTGCCACCTTTTCGGCCGCGAACGCCAACACATCCCGCATCCGTCTTCCTCCTCGCCTTTCTATCCGCGCTGCAAGAGTAAATACGCCTCCAGGGCCGCTCCGCCGAGGCACCGCGCCTTGTCGGATATGGTCGTAACGCCTACGTCCGCGCGCGGGTCAATGTCCGCGATCTTCATGCCCGCCGGCACGCAAAGGCCCTCGCGGATCAACCCGCGCAAAAGCCCGTCAAACGGCGCGGCGACCACCTCCCCGCCGACCGTGCACAGCGGCGCGCCCACAGGCACGCGGTCGCCGATGGCGCGGATATGTCGCACTTCGCCCTCCACGGGCGCGCGCAGGACGCGCTCCGCGCCCTTCCCGCCCAGCTCGCCGGGAATGCCGGTGTCGGGCATCGCGCCGCCGGAGAGGATCAGGCGGCCCAGGTCATGCCCGCGCATTGTCTCAATCACGGCGTCCACATCCTCCCCCGCGCGAAAGCCCGGGCCGAGCGCGATGGTGACGGGCGCCATGTCCCGGCACGTGCCCAGGTTTCGCTTGGCGAGAATCGCGTCGATGACCGCCCCGGGCCGCAGCGCGCGGATGGCCTCGCCCTCCGGATCGACCAGCAGCGGGACCTCCCCCCGCGCGCGGCAGCCTTCCAGGGCATCCAGCCCCGCCACGCGGCGGCAACGCACGTCCTCCACGCGAAAAATGCCCTCGTACACGGCCTCGCTCAGGGCCACGGTCCGCCGGATCGCCGTGGGGCGCTCGATTTCCAGCATCAGCACCGGAATGCCCGCGCGGAACAGCTTTTGCGCCACACCCGTGGCGATATCGCCGCCCCCGCGCAGGACCACCCATTCCCCTTCCATGGTTCGCCTCCTTGACAGCAGCGCTGATTGAACAATCGGGCGCCATACGTGGACTTTGCGGCAAATCTCTACCTCTGTATCCGCCGCGTCCGCGCGGCCGCCTACCCCGTCACGATCTCCCAGCGGTTTTGGTGCGCGCTGCCATACAGCGTCGCCGTGAAACGGCCCGGGTACGCCGCGCGGATGCCGCGCAGCAATGCCCGCGCGTGCGCTTCCGCCGCCTCGTCCTCCACAGCGTTCACCACCAGATACTCCGCGCCCGCGCTTTGGCGGAACATGCCTTCCGCCCCGCAGACCATCCGCGTCAGCGCCGCGATCGTCACGGTTTCGCCCGCCGCGATGCCGGTCAGCCGCTCAAACTCCGGCAGCCGCAGGCAGTTTTCCTCCGTCACAGGGCAGCCGAGCGCGGCGAGCGTCACCACGCCGATCGTGTGCGTGCAGTATGGCGGAACGACCGGCTCGTATGCCCGCCAGCCTTTCAGCGGCAACCCGCGCGACCCGTCGGCCTCCAGCAGCGCCAAATCATACATGGGTACGATCCTGGCCAGCGCCTCGGGCGGGAGCGACGTGAGCTTGCCGGTCTCGGCCTGGTATACGCCGACGCTGCCCTGCATTGGCAGCATTTTCGTCGTCGGGGTGATGAGAACGGACTTGTGCCGGTTTTCCTCCGCCAGCAGAGCGACCAGCGTGGTCTTTCCCCCGCAGCCGACGAACGCCGCCACCCCGCCGCTTGCCAGCGACAGCGCCCCGGTCAGTGTGGTCATACGGAAACGACCCGCCCGGCTGAGGTGAGCGCCTCCGCAATCCACAGCATGTCCGTCACCTCGCCAACGGCCAGCTTGTTCGTGAGGCCGTAATAGTTCAGGCACGTGCCGCACGCGCGGATGATGACCCCTTGTTCCTCCAGCGACAAAAGGTCCGGCAGCGATGTGGAACCCTCGCACGCCAGCTTGACCCCCGCGTTCAGGAAGATCACCCGGTCCGGCAGGACGGCCAGCTCCGTCAGCGAGAACAGAAACCCCTTGATGAGGATGCGTCCGAGTTCCTCGCCGCCGCGCCCCATCTCGTCGCTCGCGATCAGCACCGTCGCGCCGCGAGAGGGGCCTTGCGGGGCCACGCGCGGCATGGTGGTGAACGCGAATGGCACGCCATCCCCGGGCCACACGCGCACCGTATGCATGGCGTCGCTTTCCGCCAGATGGTCAAAGCGGCAGCCAAGGCCCTCCGCCAAGCGCCGCAGGTTCTGCACAGCCACCGTGTTGTCCACCAGCACGGCAATTCCCTCGCCGCTGTGCTCGGCTAGTGCTTTCCTGGCCTCCACAACCGGGATGGGGCACGGCCTGCCCCGCATGTCCAGCGTAATCATGGTGCTCTCCTTATTGTTTGTGTAATGCGCTATGGGGTCCATCGCTCGTAGGGTGTGTAGATCGCCACGCCGTCCACCACGGCGCGCGCGTATACCCCTTCAACCGGCACGGCGGGCGCGAGCAGCCGTTCCGCCGCGGAAAACGCCTCCGGAGCGATCCGCAGCGCGATGCCGCACCCCGCGCGTATGGACGAGGGCAGCGGCATCGCGCGCGCGTCCACGCCGCCGTCCAGCAACAAGCGTTCCGCCTGGATGGACCCGCGCGTGCTGGAAAACGTCAACACCAGCTCCATCCCCTACCCCCGCGCGACCGCCCGGAGCGCGTCAAGCCCCTCGCCGATCTCTTCCATCGTATTGAAATAACCGAATGAAAACCGTACCATGCCCTGCCGCACCGTGCAAAACCGGCGGTGCGCCAGCGGCGCGCAGTGGCTGCCCGCGCGGGTCACGATGCCGTACTCCTCCCACAGGCGCAGGGAAACGTCCTCCGACGCCAGCCCTCGCACGTTCAGCGCCACGACCGGCAGCCTTCCGGGCACGGACTTTGGCCCATAGAGCGTGATGCCGGGAATCTCCCGCGCGCCGTCCAGGAATTTCCCGGTCAACGCCTCCAGCTTGTTCGCGATCCGCGTGACGCCTTCCCGCTCAATGAACAGCGCGGCCGTGGCCAGCCCCGCCAGCCCGTGCGCGTTGGGCGTGCCCGCCTCGAACGCGTCCGGCATCCGCATCGGCTGGCGCGGCGCGAAGGCGTCCTGCCCTGTGCCGCCAGTCTTTATGGGACGAAACGGCAGCGCGCCGCCCGCGATGATGCCGCCCGTCCCCTGCGGGCCGAGCAGCCCCTTGTGCCCGCTAAAGCAGAACACATCCGCCGCGTTTCCGTCCACCGCCGTTTCGCCCAGCGTCTGCGCGGCGTCCAGGATCAGCGTAAGCCCATGCTCCCGGCAAAACGCGCGGAGCGCGGCCACATCCGCGACGCTGCCAAGCAGGTTCGACCCGTGGCCGCAGACCACAAAGCGGGTATCCCGACGCAGGAGTCCACGGAGACCGGACAGGTCCAGCCGGCCCTCCTCGTCGCACGGGATGAACGACAGCGGACAGCCCAACTGGTACAGCGGCCTGAGCACGGCATTATGCTCCAGCACGGTCGTGATGACAGCGTCCTGCCCGGTCACGAGGCTTTGCAGCACAAGGTTCAGGCTCTCCGTCGCGCCGGATGTGAACGCCACCGCTGACGGATCCACCCCCGAAAGCCCCGCCACGGCCGCGCGGGCCGTCTCCACCGCGCGCGCCGCGTCCATCCCCGGCGCGCAGAACGAGCGCCCCGCCGCGCCGAACGTCCGGACCGCCCGCGCGACCGCGTCGGCGACTTCCGGCGGCTTGTGCAGCGTGGTGGCGGCATTGTCAAAATAGATCATGGACGGCGGCGCAGATATAAAAAATCGGGCGCCATAAGGGGATTTCGCAAGAAATCTCCACCTCTTTTCGCGTCACTGTTCAAGCCGTTGCACATTGTCAAACGACGGCTCATACTGCCCCTTCTCCATTTCGTGGATAATCCGAGCGATCCGGCTGTTGACCGGCGTTGGCACTCCGTGCTTTCGGCCATGCTCCGCCACGGCGCCGTTTATCGCGTCCACCTCGGTCAGCTTGCCCTTTTCGATGTCCTGCAGCATGCTGGCCCGGATGTTCGCGTGCTTTTTAATCGCGATGGGGATGATCTGGGACGATACCCACCGCTTGACCGGACCGCTGTAGTCAAGCAGGCGAACGATGTCCTTGCCCTGCACGGGCGCGATCCCAACGCCTTCCGCGCGCGCAACATCGATGCACTCCTTGATGGCCGCCTGCACGTACCGGCGCGAGCGCGGGTCCTTCGCCGCTTCGCCAAACGTACCGCCCAGCACCGTGGACACGCCGCTGAACGCCGCGTTGATGAGGAGCTTGGACCAGCGGACGCCCAGGAAGTTATCCTCCACGCGCACGGGGCACATGGCGGACAGCAGGCGTGCCGTCTCCTCCAGCATAGCGTCGCTCCGCCCGGCCAGATTGCCCAGGCCGAACGACAGGCTATCCGGCGCGGAGGTCAGGCGGGAAACGCCCGGTGAAACAAGTTCCGCGCCCCATTCCACCACGCACCCCTGCACGCGCTCCGGCCCGAGCACCTCGGCAAGCCCCTGCTCCGGCAGACCGTTTTGTAGCGTGCAGAGCACGCCGGCATCGCCGAGAAACGGCGCGAGAAATGCGACTGTCCGCGCGTTGTCCCGCTGCTTGGTCATCAGGAACAGCACATCGTACGCGCCCTCCATTTCCTCCGGCAGCAGCGCGCGTACCGGGGCGGTCATCGCGACCGTACCCTCCACCCGCGCGCCGTACGCGTTCAACGCCCGCACCTGCTCCGGGTTATGGTTGATAAGATCGACGGGAATGCCCGCCCTGCCAAGGTACGCCCCCAGCACAATCCCGAGCGACCCCGCGCCGTAGATGCCGTACCGCATCCGCTTCACACCTTCCCGTGACATATCTTTCGCAAACGGCGGCGCTGATTTGAAAAAACCGGGCGCCATCAAGGGCACCGGAGGGAAGCGCCGCCAGTGGCGGATACAGCGACCCGCAGATGCGCCGAGGTACAGAGCGATGGCTCGAAGGGACAGCGCGACAATACCGAGGGGCTTTCGCAAGAAATCCCTGCCTCGTGCGTCCATGATAATACAATTTACCCCTGTGTGCAAGCTGCGAAACGGCCATAGGATTCCCAAAAACCGCACGATCGTGCAAGATTTTGCCGCGCGTTTGCGGTATGATGCCTTTCAGTGAGGTGGATTTATAAGTATGAACATGAACGCATGGCTTAAGGCGCAAATTGCGCGCCCGGCAAAGCAGACGATGCCCATCCTCTCCTTCCCGTCCGTTTCGCTGATGAGCGTAACGGTGCGGGAGCTTGTCGGCGACGCGGGGCTTCAGGCGGAAGGCATGCGCCGCATCGCCGCGCGCGTAGACTCGCTCGCGAGCGTCAGCATGATGGACCTGTCCGTGGAGGCGGAGGCGTTCGGCAGCAAGATCCGCTTTTCGGATGACGAGGTGCCCACCGTGATCGGCGCGCTGGTGCCCGATCTTTCGGCGGCGGAGTCGCTGGCCGTTCCCAGCGTCGGCGCGGCGCGGACGGGGCGGTATGTCGACGCGATCGGCAAGGCGTGCGGCCTGATAACGGACCGCCCGGTGTTCGCGGGCGTGATCGGCCCGTTTTCGCTGGCGGGGCGGCTGCTGGATGTCAGCGAGGCGATGGTCCTGTGCCTGACCGAGCCGGAAACCGTGCACGCGGTGCTGCAAAAGGCGACCGCGTTCCTGGTCGATTACATCCGCGCGTACAAGTCCGTAGGCGCGAACGGCGTGGTGCTCGCGGAGCCGCTGACCGGCCTGCTCTCCCCCGGCCTTGCCGAGGAGTTCTCCGCGCCGTACGTGCGGCAGATCAGGGAGGCCGCGCAGGACGACGATTTCCTCGTCATCTACCACAACTGCGGCAACAACACCATCCTGATGATCGATTCCATCCTGTCCACCGGGTGCGCCGCGTATCACTTCGGCAACGCCATCTCCATGCGGGAGATGCTTTCGCACATTCCGAAGGACACCGTCGCGATGGGCAACGTGGACCCGGCGGGCCAGTTTCTGAACGGCACGCCTGATTCCATCCGCGCGGAAACGCTGCGCATCCTGGGTGAATGCTGCCCGGAGCACCCGAACTTCATCCTCTCCTCCGGCTGCGACATCCCGCCCATGAGCCCGTGGGAGAATATCGACGCGTACTTTGAGGCGGTTGCGTCTTACTACAAATAATACCTGAGGAGGATCACCATGTCTGAAATTCTGGCCACCATCAGCGAGCAGCTTCAAAAGGGCAAGGCGGCGCAGGTCGCGGCGCTCGTTCAACAGGCGCTGGACGAGGGCGTTCCCGCCGAGAGCATCCTAAACGACGGACTTTTGGCCGGCATGGGCATCATCGGTGAAAAGTTCAAGGTGAACGAGGTGTTCGTGCCCGAGGTGCTCGTCGCCGCCCGCGCGATGAACAAGGGCATCGAGGTGCTCAAACCCGCGCTGGCCGAGGCGGGCGTCCAGTCGCGCGGCGTGGCGGTCATCGGCACGGTGAAGGGCGACCTGCACGACATCGGCAAGAACCTCGTGAAGCTGATGATGGAAGGCAAGGGCATCCAGATGGTGGACCTTGGGACGAATGTGGAGCCCGAGGCGTTCATCGAGGCCGCACGGGCGCACAGCGCCGCGATCATCTGCTGCTCCGCGCTGCTCACCACGACCATGGGCGAAATGCGGCATGTGGTGGACCTGGTCAAGGCGTCCGACCTGGCCGGGAAGGTCAAAATCATGGTCGGCGGCGCGCCGGTGACGCAGGCGTTCTGCGACCAGATCGGCGCGGACTGCTATACGTCCGACGCGGCCACGGCATCTGACGCCGCGCTGGCGTATTGCGTGGGGGGCGTAAAGCAGGGCGATTTCGTTTGAAATCGCCCTGGGAGAGGCCCAGCGCCGTACATGCCGCTGTGTCTGATTACAGTCGAGAGGCTGCAGCCTCTTGAACTCTCCGGAGTTGGTTCACGCTGAATGGGGTCGCCCTGGGATGCAAAACCGTCCCCTTTGCACACCCACTCCCCGCGTGCTACAATTGGGGTAGTATCGCACAACGGGAGGGAACCGATCACCATGTCCGATCCCCAGCGCAGAACGGTGTACTATGCCCTGCAATGGGCGCACGCCTGTCAGATTGAGGCAGGCGTGCTTGATTATGCCAGCCGTGGGTTTCTGCCGGAGGCGGACTGCACCTTCTGCGCCGGCTGCGCGCTCGCGGGCGGCCCGTGCGACCCCCGGAATACGCACCTATACGGCAGCTTTGAGGCGGACCGCTGGAACGGGCTGTACGTGTACTACTGCCCGCTGGGGCTGGGCTTCATCGCGTCCACGGTCTATGCGGAGGGGCGGGCGGAATGGGCCGTCGTCACCGGGCCGCTGGTGATCGGTTCGCTGGACGACACGCTGGCCCTGCTGGACGGCGGCGCGGCGCTCGCGGACAGCCTTTCGTCCGTGCCCGTCAAGTCGCCGGAGGATGTGACGGGCCTCTCCCGGCTGCAGGCGGCGCTGTGCGCGTTTCTGTCGGAGCGGAGCGCCGCGCAGGTGGAGGCCGCCGGGGCCGCGCAGGCCGAGCTGCACAACGCGCTGTACCAGGCGACAGCGGACGCCGGGAGCGAAGGCTTCCGCTATCCCCTGGCGCTGGAGAAGGCGCTGCGGCGGATGATTACGCAGGGCGACCGCCAGGGCGCGCGCGAGCTGATCAACCAACTGCTCGGACAGCTTTACTTCAGCGAGGACGGCGATTTCAAGCGCATCCGGGACAACGCGAAGGGCCTCGTGGTGCTGTTTTCCCGCGCGGCCATCGAGGGCGGCGCGGACGCGCGGCAGATTTTCGGCCAGACCCGCCGCACGGACGAGGCAATTGACCGCTTTTGCACGCTGGACGAGCTGTCGCAGTATCTGACGTCCGTGTTTTACCGCTTTGTTAGCTATGTGTTCGACTTTGGGCGCGTGAAAAACGCCGACCTTGTGCACAAGGTGATCGCCTACGTGCGCGCGCACTGCGCGGAGCGCGTCACGCTGGACGACGTGGCCGCAGAGGTGCACCTGAGCCGTTCCCACCTCAGCCGCGAGCTGGGCGGCGCGCTGGGCATGCCGTTCACGGACTTTGTCAACGGCGTCCGCGTGGAGAAGAGCAAGGCGCTTCTATCGGAAACATCGCTGCCGCTGGCCGAGATCGCGGGGCTCGCGGGGTTCAGCGACCAGAGCTACTTCACGAAGGTTTTCCGCAAAAACACGGGCGTTTCGCCCAAGGAATACCGCCGGAGCAGAGGATTATCCACATGACGAATACCTTGACGATACGCGGCGGCAAGACCCTCCGCGCGGACACGGAAACGCCGCTTGCGGGCGCGCTGCGCCGCGCGGGCGTGGCGTTCGCGATGCCGTGCGGCGGCACGGGCGCGTGCGGCAAATGCGCGCTGTGGATTGCGGGGCCTACGGACGGTATGGGCGATGTGGAGCGGGACCTGCTGTCTCGCCTGATGCCGATGGATCCGCCCGCTCCAGGTTTTGCGCGGCGGCTCGCGTGCTATTGCCGTCTGCGCGGCGATTGCGAGGCGATTGTTTCGCGAGACGACGCGTCGGTTTTGACGCGGGGCGACTTGCTCCTGCCGGCTTACGACGGCGAAGAGGACGGCGCGCTCGGGTTCGCCGTGGACATCGGCACGACGACCGTGGTGCTCACGCTGTATGATTTGCCGCGCGGGACGCAGCTTGCCGTGCGGTGCGGGGCGAACCGGCAGGCGGCTTTCGGGGCCGATGTGCTGAGCCGGATCGCTTACACGGACGCGCACGGCCCGGATGCGCCGCATCGTGCCATCGCGGAACAGCTGAATGAACTGCTGGCGGACGCGCTGCGGGAGGCTGGGCTGATGCTCGCGCGGGATGACGCGGAGGCGCGCGTTTGGGCAAGCAGCAGGGATCTAGCAGGGAGCCGCAGCCCCGCAGACAGTGCGGAAGCAAACACGCCCGCCCGGGAAAGGAACTCTGTGGGAAATCGCGTCCTTCGCGGCGTCATCACTGGCAACACGACCATGCTGCACCTGCTCACCGGGCTGAACCCGCACGGCATCGGCGTCTCGCCGTTCACGCCGGAAAGCCTTTTTGGCGAGGAACGCCGCGCGGACGCCCTGTTCCCCCGGCTCCCCGGCGACACCCCGGTGTACCTCCCGCGCTGCGTGGGCGCGTATGTCGGCGCGGACATCACCTGCGGCATGCTCGCCGCCGGGATCGCGCGCCCGGGCGGCACGCGGCTGCTGATTGACGTGGGCACGAACGGCGAAATGGCGCTCTTCGCGGACGGCGCGCTGCTGTGCTGCGCCACGGCCGCCGGACCGGCGTTCGAGGGCGCGACCATCGAGATGGGCATGGCGGCGGCGGAAGGCGCGATTTGCCGCGTCAGCCTTGCGGCGGGTGATCTCCGCATCGAAACGATCGGCGGCGTGTCTGCGCGCGGCATCTGCGGCACAGGGCTTATCAGCGCCGTGCGCGCGTTGCTCACATGCGGCGCGCTGGACGAAACCGGCGCACTACAAGCGGATTCGCACCCCTTGGCGGATTTGATGGAAACGCGGGACAACATGTCCCCAGCGGTGGGAAGCCAAGGATTGCCCGCCACAGAAGGCGTTCCGGAAAAAATCCCCGCCGCCGTGCACCTGGGCGACAGCGGCGTGCTGCTCACCGCCCGCGACATCCGCGAGGTGCAGCTCGCCAAGGCCGCCATCGCGGCGGGCATCGACACGCTGCTGCACGAGGCGGGCATGACGGCCGAAGCGGTGGACGAAGTGTGCTTGGCCGGCGGGTTCGGCAGCGCCATTGACCCGGAGGACGCGGCGGCCATCGGGCTGATCCCGCGCGCGCTCACCCACAAAACGCGCGCGGCGGGCAATCTGGCGCTGTCCGGCGCGGCGATGATGCTGCTGTCCCGCGCGGCGCGCGCGGAGGCGGCCGCGCTTGCCGTCCGCGCGCGGGAAATCCCGCTCGGGACAAACGCCTTCTTTATGGAGAAATATATCGATCACATGCAGTTTCCGGAGGGATGAGCGCGATGGCGATTGTGGATCAGAGAAGTTTAGAGCGCGCTATAGCGATGGCGCTTGCGGCGGGTTTTTCGCACGCGGCGGCGCTAGACGCGGCGACCCTGGAGCCGCTGGACGCAGTGCGCGACATGTGCGCGGCGGACCGGTGCGGGCTGTACGGCCGCTGCTGGACCTGCCCGCCCGGCTGCGGCCCGCTTGCGGAGAACGCCGCCGCCATGCGGCGCTACCGCACGGGCATCCTCGTGCAGACGACGCGCGCGCTGGAGGACGATTTTGACTACGAGGGCATGCAGGCGTGCGGCGAAGCGCATAAGGCGCAGTTCCTCGCGCTGCGCGACGCGCTTTGGGCCGAATACCCCGATCTGCTGGCGCTCGGCGCGGGCGGCTGCCGCCTCTGCGACGACTGCACGTACCCCGAAGCGCCGTGCCGTCACCCGCGCGAGACGCTCTCGTCCATGGAGGCGTACGGCCTGCTCGTCACCGACGTGTGCGAGAAGAACGGGCTGGCATACACGTATGGCCGGGGCACCATCACGTATACGGGGTGCTATTTGCTGGGGTGAGAGGCGAAGCGCAAGGGTTGCTGGCCATGCGTCATTGCTTTTTTCGGTTCGCTGGGTTCTGTGATATGTAGAAACGCCGCTGACCTCCGCGCGCACGGGGAGGGCAATGGCATTTCAAATATCCAATGGACTACGCCCTCCGGTTCACCCCCGCGGACGCGGGGATATCGGCCCGTATTCCGGGCATCCAGCACTCATCACCATACCACGCGGTCATCCCCGCTCGCGTGGGGAAAACGCGCTTGCCCGCATCAATGGCCGTCGCGCCATGCGGTTCACCCCACGCAACCCGGGATACATCAACCGCAAGATCCGGGATCTAGCCGCCCTCCCTCACCCAAACGCCTTCCTGTACCGCTCGCAGTAATACCCCACCAGCGCGAACTCCGCGTCCGGCACGATGCGGTGGTCCGGGCACGGGATGTACCCGCCCAGCGCGACCAGCGGCTTCAGCCGCTCGATTTCCGCGTCCACCGCCGCCCGGTCCTGGGCGAACACGCGCTTATCCATGCCGCCGACGCCGCGCAGCGCCCCGCCGTACTGCGCGCGCCACGGCGCGATGGAGGCGTTCCACGTGCCCACCTCGATGGGGAACATCGTGTTCACGCCGTTCTCCAGCCAGATGGGCACGAGCTTGTCGATCTTCCCGTCGCAGTCTAGGGACACAATGTCGATCCCGTGCGCGAGCAGCAGCGATGTGATCCGCTTGTAGTGCGGCCCCACCAGCTCGCGGAAAACATCCGGGCTGACGAGCGGGCCGTTCTTGTAGCAGATGTCCTCCCAGAAATGACCGTAATCAAACGCCATGCCGAGCGCGAGCACCCTTTCCAGCACCGCGTAGGCCAGGTTTGCGCAGGTGTCCACAATCTCGCGGAACAGATCCTCGTCGTCCGCCATCATGTAGCTCAGGCCGACGACCCCGAGCATGTCGCGCACCTTGCCAAACAGGCTGCCCGCGTAGACCGCCACCGGCAGTTCGCGCGCGGCGCACACCTCCGCCAGTGCCCGGATGCGCTCCGCGTCGACACGGTCCGCGCTGTCCGCGAGGCGCGGCAGGTATTCCGCTTCCCACGCCGCGCGGTCCGTCAGCAGCGTGCCGATCTCCGCCGGAATGCTGACGATGCCGGGCGTGCGCTTCTGGATGTGCCCCATCGCGTCGCGGTACACCTCGCTGCCGTCCGGCTCCGTTTGCAACACGACCTCCTCAAACGGCGGGAACAGCTCCATCCTGCCGCCAATTGTCCCGCCCCAGTTGAAGTCAAAGCCAAGCTGATCCATCACGCGGCGGTCGCCCGGGCCATTGTCGGCCGCGCGGGCGTAGTCTTCCGCATCCTCCCGCCGGATGTGCCCCTCCTCCGCCCACTTGTCAAGCGTCTCCTTCCAGTAGCCAAAGCTGACGAGCGGCATCCGGTCGACCGCCCCGCCATGCAACACCGCGCGCACGCGCTCCCGATGGTTCATGCTCCCCCATCCTTTCCAAGCGGCGCTTCCCAAAGCTGCGCCGCGCGCTCCGCGTACTCGCGGTAGAGCGCCAGGTAGCCCCTGTATTGGTCCAGCGTCACGTTCGGCGACGTCTGGTGGTCCACGGACGCGATGAAGCCGTCGCGCGCCATCATGGGCAGCCGGTCCACCGGCTCAAAACACAGTGCGCGCCGGAAGCGTTCCCGAACGGTCATGTGCCGATCCGCTTTCATTAATCTTTCACCGCACAACTACGCCGACCCCATCCGGAATCACGGCGACGCGCGCGTCTTCCCCCACAATCCCTTCCGTCATCCGCATCGCCATTTCCAGGTCCCCGGCCCAGGTCATGTGCATGGCCTCGATCAGCGCGCGGTTTTCCTCCCCGGTCACGAAGATGACCGTGGCTCTCAGCAGCACGCGGGCCAGAATCTGCGCCTCCCACTGGTCCTCGGTCGTTTCTTCCGCCGGGACACGCGCGATGGCCCCCGCGAGCGCCTCGGGGCTCTCCGCGTCCGCGAGCCAGCGGTAAAACGCCTCCCCGCCCGCGCCATCGCCGAGCGCCGCGCACAGGATGATCACGCCGCCCGGCCGGACGCACGCCTCGCCTGCGGTCATGCCCTTGACGGACTGGTACACGTTCTGATCCAGCGGGTAGCCGCCGTTGGACGTGACGGCGATGTCCGCCTCCACGCGCCGGACGCGCGTTCGCGCCATGCACGCCTCGCACCCGGCCGCGTGCGCCGCTTCCGGGTCCCCGGCAAAGGCGGCCGCGATCCGCTTGTCACCGTCCAGCACGACATTAAGGATGAACGCGAGCTTCACAGCCCCGGCCGCGAACAGCATATCCCGGTGCAGCGGGTTCCCGTCGAGCGTCCCCTGCACGGCATGGGGGCTTTGCAGGAACGCGGCGTTGTGGTTATACAGCACAGTTTTGCGCGCCGCGATGCCGGGCAGAACGCTCTTTCGCCCGCCGGAAAAGCCCGCAAAGAAGTGCGGCTCGATGAAGCCCTCCGACACGATCAGGTCCGCCCAGTCCACCAGCGCGTTCAGCCACAGCTCCCCGCCCGAGGGAAGCGTGCCCTTGAACACCATCGGGTCCTCGGCGCAGCGGTGGTTGATGATCGTCTCCCGCGCCACAAAATCATCGCCAAAGCGGGCGCGCATCTCCGTGTCCGTCATCGGCCGGTGCGTGCCGGTCGCGACCAGGACGCGAATCTCCGCGCCCGGGCTGCCCGCGCGGATCTCGTCCAGCAGCGGCGGCAGCGTGACGCGGCTGGGCATGGGGCGCGTGTGGTCGCTGGTGATGACGAGCACGCGCGCCTTGCCGCGCGACAGCTCCGCAAGGTGCGGCGACGCGACCGGTGCTTCCAGCGCGGTACGCACCAGTGCGGCCTCGTCCGCCGCACTCCCTTCATGCTCCGGCGTCAATACCCCGGCCAGGCGACTTTCCGGGACCGTGAGCCGCAGGAAGCCTTTGCCGTAAGGAATCTCGATATCGTGCATGGGTGGGCCCTCTCTTTCAGCACATGTATGCGGTTTTATGGCGGCGGCGCTGATTAAAAAAATCGGGCGCCATGTAAGGATTCCGCAAGGAATCCTTGCCTGTACATCATACCATACGGCCACGCAAAAGAAAATTATGAGAATCACAAAAAAGCACTTGACAAACGCTTCTTCTCACTTTATACTTCGCTACATAAGTAATTAACCGCTTAACAAGTGAGGTGAGCCGCTTGCAGCTAGATTTCCACAGCGAGAAGCCGATCTTCGTACAGATCGCGGAGTCGCTTACGGACGCCGTCTTTGTGGGCGCGTTCCCGGAGGAGACACAGGTGCCCTCCACGACGGAGGTTTCCGCCCAGTACAAAATCAACCCGGCGACGGTGCTGAAGGGGATGAATTTATTGGTGGAGCAGGACATCCTATACAAAAAGCGCGGGGTCGGCATGTTTGTGCAGGAGGGCGCTGTGGAGCGCATCCGGGAAAAGCGTCGGGACGCGTTTTACGAGGTTTATATCGCCAGCATGCTGGAGGAAGCGAAAAAGCTGGGGATCACGCGCGAGGATCTCCACGCTTTCATTGACAAAGGAGGATTTGACGCATGAACAAGATCGAGGTACGCGGCGTGACGAAAAAGTTCGGCGACGTGATCGCGGTGAACAGCGTGACGCTGACGCTTGAGGAGGAGCGCATCTACGGGCTGCTCGGCCGCAACGGCGCGGGCAAGACCACGCTGCTCAACATGATCAACAACCGCCTCTTCCCCGATGCCGGCGAGATCAGCATCTGCGGCCACCCCGCCCTGGAAAACGACCGGGCGCAGGCGAACGTCTACATGATGAGCGAAAAGAGCTACTACCCGGAGAGCATGCGCGTGAGTGAGGTGCTCAAGTGGACGAACCAGTTTTACGATGGCGCGCTCCGGATGGACTACGCGATGAAGCTGTGCGACGCGTTCGGCCTGAACCCCAAAAAGAAGCTGAAGCAGCTCTCCACGGGCTACAGCTCCATCTATAAGATCATCACCGCGCTGTCCCTGTCCATTCCGTTCCTGCTGCTGGACGAGCCGGTGCTCGGCCTGGACGCGAACCACCGGGAACTGCTGTACAGGGTCATCCTGGAAAACTACGCGGAACTGCCCCGGACCATCGTCATCTCCACCCACCTCATTGAGGAGGTATCCTCGCTCATTGAAGAGGTGATTATCATCAAGGAGGGGCGCGTGATCCGCCAGGAGTCCTGCGAAACGCTGCTCGCGTCCGGGTTCACCGTTTCCGGACCCGCCGCCGCGGTGGACGCGTTCATAAAGGGCCGGGAGGTCATCGGCCAGGACGCGCTGGGCGGGCTGAAAACCGCGTACCTGCTAGGCGCGGCGGACAGGGAAAGCCTGCCGCCCACGCTGGAGATCACAAAGCTAGACCTGCAGAAGCTGTTCATCCAGCTTACCAACCACTAAGGGGGAACGCGACATGAAAATCAAGCAATCCATGCGGTATCAACTGCACGAATTCGTGATCCGGGCGGGTGTTTTCTATCTGGTTATTGTCAGCCTCTTTTTGCTGTCGCTGATCGCCCAGTTTTTGATTTTTCGGGGCACAAGCGTGAACTTTACCATGTCCGGTACGGAAACGACCACCACCATCTTTCTGCTCGTGATGGGGTTGAACTCGTTCAAGCCGCCGCTCCGGCTATACGTACAGAACGGCCTCTCCCGCCGGACGCTCGTGGTCAGCTTCGCGCTGAGCGCCGCATGCTTCGCCGCGGCGATGGCGCTCATCGACTCGATCTTCCCCCTGATTTTCCGGTCCAGCTTGGGCTACTCCTCCATTTTCGCGGGGATTTATGACAGCACGGGCTTGCTCAGCATTCTGTGGAGCATGGCGTTCAACTTCATGGCGCTGTGCTGCGGCTTCTTCATCTCATCGCTGTACTATCGGATGAACAAGCTGGCAAAAGTATTGGTCTCCGTGGGCGTGCCGCTGGTGCTGTTCGTCGTCCTGCCAATATTCGAGTCGATCTACCCGACATTCCGCGTCTTTACGAGCCTCATCAAGGCGGTCATGTGGATTCTCGGCATCCAGGAGACACGGCTCGGCGTCGCATACTACCCCGCGCGCACCATCGCCTGCTTCACGGGCATCGGCGTGCTTTTGACCGGGCTGTCGTACCTGCTCGCGCGGCGGGCGACGCTGAAGGACGCGTGATGCGCGCCCGAAGAGCATTTATGAGCAAAAAAGGGCTGCGGAATCGCTTCCGCAGCCCTTTTGCTTTTCTGATGGCGGCACAGAACCGTAAACTCCGGGCCGTCAATGCAGGCAAGGGGTTCGTCAGGGGTTTTTGCCTTCGCCGATCGCTTACCGGGACACCCAATTCCCCGTCGTGGTCCCAAATCCGCCGGTGTAGGAAATCAACCGGCTGGACGAGCAGGACGAAGAGGAGGACGAGGGTCTGGACGAGCAGCCGGGCTGCTGCGCTGTGCTGGATGCGGTCCGCGGGCAGGATGAGCTGGACGGGCTGCTTTGGGAACCGGAGGTCCAGGAATATCCGGAGGTCCCGCAGGACGAGCCGGACGGCAACCAGGACGATGTGCCGGAGGTCCCGCAGGACGAACTGGACGGCAACCAGGACGACGTGCCGGACGTCCCGCAGGACGAGCCGGACGGCAGCCACGACGACGTGCCGGACGTCCCGCAGGACGTGCCGGACGGCAGCCACGACGATGTGCCGGAGGTCCCGCAGGACGAGCCGGATGGCGTCCCGTATGCGCTAAATGCCGGGTATGTTGTGCCCGATGTCGGGCACGACGTGCCGCTGCAACTCCCTGTTCCGCCATACGGGCAAGTCGATGTACCGGAGTACGCGCCGGTGGAGCGCGAAGTCATGCAGCCGGTCGAATCGCAATTTGGCGTGACGCAGTTCGGCGTAGTGCACTGGCCGGATGTTGTCCCATCGACAAAGATAACCTCTCCCGGCGCGCCAAAGCCATACTGGCCCGCCTGCTGTGCCCACGGACTCACCTCGCTGATGGGCGCGAAAGCGCCGCTCGTCCCCGTGTCGGGCGCGGTGTTTCCCCCCACAATCGCGGGCCGGGAATCGGCGAGGGCACAGGCGGAAGCGGTCAACGCCGCCGTCAGGGTTATCGCCGCAAGAATACGTTTCGTGTTCATGAATTCACCTCCCATTTTTCCCTAGGTCTTCCTAGGATTGACAAAACTGTAATCTTTTCGTCACAGTAAAGCAATGATTTTCCCAGGTATTTTCCAAGGAAAAGAATGGAAGGAGAGAGAATCAGCCGCGCTCTTGATGCGAGACGCACCCGTCATACCGGCGTGTTGATGCTGACATCGTGCATGGCGATTAGGACGATAACAGTCAGCACGGCCTGAAAGACAAATACGTACGGCATGGCATTCGGCACGACAGTCAACACGCCCAGACTTTTTACGAACTGCCAGGGCTGAACACCGACGGGGGCATCGCCGATAACGATGCTGACCGCTGCCAGCAGCGCCATGACAACATTGGTGATGAAAACAAAGCGGCACAGCCCCTGATGTTGCCCTGTAACGCGCGCAACGCCGACCTTGAACGTCACGATGCCGATGCCCACGACCACCAGAATCAGCAGGATCGTCCTAACAGGCTGTGGCCATTTGGAGGCAAGGTTGACCGTTCCCATATTCCAACCCCAGCCCACCCGGCCGGTATACATATTCGTCTCCGCTACAGACCGGATAACGGGGTCATACCAATTGCCCACGACCAACGTCAGCAATATCGCCAGTAGCGTCGCGCCGGTCCAGTATGTATGCTTGATGGGCGTGCTTCTTCGCTGGGCGCGATTGTAGGCCGATACCTCGGCATTTGTGGCGTTTCGCACCTTGCGCCCGGTACGCCGGTCCACCACAACGCCCGCGTTGGTCCCCAACATCCCACGGCCAATCAGCGTGGACACAAACACCATCAACTGGTAAAAGCACAGGACATACGCGATTCTCACCATTGGAAGCACCCCTTCCGCCCAAGGCTGTCTTTTCACCCTGTATACCACATACCAGGTGCGCCGGTCCGTGCAAATTGCACAGCATGACGAACGCCGGGCATCGCTATCGCCGCCCTACAAAACGACTCGGAGCAGACCCTTACACCGGACTTGTGCCGGTCGCCTCCCCAAACCCCGCCAGCATCTTGTCATACGCGCGGTCCGTGTCCGCGACCAGGCTGAACAGCCCGGTTGTGCCCATCACAAAAACCTCCGTGCCCGCGTCCCAGAGGCGCGCGAACGTCCCGGCATTGCAGCAGCCGTCCACCTGAATCCGGTAGCGGTAGCCGTGCTTTTCCTTCAATTCCCGCGCGCGCTCGATCTTGCGCAGCATCTGCTCGATGAACGGCTGGCCGGAAAAGCCGACATCCACGGTCATGATGGTCAGCAAATCCAGCCGGTCGATGTAGTGCTCAATGGCCGACAGCGGCGTCGCGGGGTTCAGCGTGATCCCCTCCTGGCAGCCCAGCGCGCGGATGCGGTTCAGCGTACGGAACGCGTTGGCGTTGATCGTCTCGGCGTGGGGGGAGATGATCCTAGCGCCGGCCTCCGCAACTTGATCAATCCACTGGTTCGGATCCGTCGTCATCAGGTGCGCGTCGATGGGCAATGCCGCCGCCCCCGATACGGCCCGGATGAAGTCCGGCGACAGCGTGATATTCGGTGCGAAATGCCCGTCCATGATGTCCACATGGTACAACTGGGCGCGGCGGTTCAGCGTCTCCATCTGGGGGCGCAGGTTCAGAAAATCCATGCACATCATGGAAATGGCAAACGCGGGCTTTGTCGGCATATCGGTCCCTCCGCAGTGTAATTTCACGCACAGTATAGCATATTTTGCCCAAGGACGCCGCCCACGCGCGCGATTCCGCCGAAAAAGCGGGTTCCCCCTTGCGCGGCGCGGCGGCACGCCTTATGATGGTATATACAAAGCTATAATATGGAGGAACGCCATGCCGCTGGTCACGACGGAACAAATGCTCAGGGACGCGCAAAGGGGCGGGTATGCTGTCGGTGCGTTTAATATGGAAAACATGGAGATGGCACAGGCGATTGTCGCCGCCGCCGAGGCGGCGCGGTCGCCTGTCATCCTGCAAACCACGCCTTCCACGGTGCGCTACGGCAGTCTGGCGCTCTACCGGGCCATCGCCGGGGCGCTCGCGGACGGGGTGTCGGTTCCCGTCGCCGTGCACCTGGATCACGGGGATACCTTCGATCTGGCCGCGCGGGCGGTTGAGGCCGGATACACGTCCGTCATGATTGATGGCTCCACGAAACCGTATGAGGAGAACATCGCGCTCGCGCGGCGCGTTATGGAAATGGCGCGGGCGCGCGGCATCCCGGTGGAGGCGGAGCTTGGGAAGGTCGGCGGCAAGGAGGATGACCATGTCGCCGAGGGCAACGCGTACACCGATCCCGGCGACGCCGCCGATTTTGTGCGGCATACCGGCATCGCGTCGCTCGCGGTCGCGATCGGCACGGCGCACGGCGTGTACGCGGTGAAGCCCCGGCTGGATATCGACCGGCTGGCGCAAATCCGCGCGGCCGTGGATGTCCCGCTCGTGCTGCACGGCGCGTCCGGGCTGACGGCGGAGGACGTGCGGGCGTGCGTCGCGCGCGGGATATGCAAGGTGAACTTCGCCACCGAGCTGCGCATCGCCTATACGGAAGGCGTGTGCGCCGCCTTTGCCGAAGCGCCGGACATCACCGACCCGAAAGCGTACGGCAAGGTAGGCCGCGCGCGTGTCGGGTCGCTGGTGGCGGGCTGGATGGCCGCGCTCGGGTGCGAGGGCAGGGCGTAAAGGCGGATGAGCGTATGAAAGAGTTCCTGTTGGGCATCGATATCGGCTCCTCCGCGCTCAAGATGGCCATCGCCCGAACGGACGGGCGGATCATGGCCAGCGCCACGGGGGCCTACCCCACCCATGTGCCCCGGCCCGGCTGGGCGGAGCAGAACCCGGACGACTGGTGGACAGCAATTTGCGCGCATTTGCCGGGTTTGTTCCGCGAGGCCGGCATCGCTGCGAGCGACATCGGCGCAATCGGCGTGGATGGGTATAGCTGGGCCTCCGTCGCCCTGGATGGGCAGGGCCGCGTGCTATGCAATACGCCGCTGTGGTACGACACGCGCGCCGTGGACGAGTGCCGGGCGATCCGGAAGGTCGTGACGGACGACGAGGTGCTGCGCCTGTCCGGCAACCCCATCCACCCTAACTACGCGCTGCCCAAGGCCATGTGGTGCCGGGCGCACGTGCCTGGGGCGGCTGCCATCCGGACGCTCCTGTCCACGAACGGCTATGTCGTGTACCGCCTGACCGGCGAGCGCACGCAGGATGTCTCGCAGGCATACGGCTACGCGTGCTACGATGTGCGCCAAGGCACCTGGGACGCGGACATGCTCGCCCGCCTGCCCATCGACCCCACATGGCTGCCGCCCGTCGTACCGTCCGGCGCGGTTGTTGGCGGGGTGTCCCCCCTTGCCGCGCGCGAAACCGGCCTCGCGCCGGGCACGCCAGTGGTGGCGGGCGGGCTGGACGCCGCCTGCGGCACGCTCGGCGCGGGTGTGCTGGAACCCGGCCAGACGCAGGAGCAGGGCGGCCAGGCGGGCGGCATCAGCATCTGCACGGACACTTACACGCCCACACCCGGCATGATCCTCAGCCACCATGTCGTGCCCGGGCGATGGCTGTTGCAGGGTGGCACGGTCGGCGGCGGCGGCGTGATGCGCTGGCTCGCGGAGATGCTCTACCCCACAGACCACGCGGGGGACGGCCAGGGCCGCTTTGCCGGGATGGACGCGCTCGCGGCGGACGTGCCCCCTGGCGCGGACGGGCTGATCTTCCTGCCCTACATGGCCGGGGAGCGGTCGCCGCTGTGGAACCCGGGCGCAAAGGGCGTGTTCTTCGGACTGGACTACGCCAAGACGCGCGGGCACATCGTCCGCGCCGCGCTGGAGGGTGTGGCGTACTCGCTCCGGCATAACATCGAGGCCGCCGGCGCGCCGGGCGACGCGATTTCCGAGATGCGCTCTGTCGGCGGCGCGGCCAGGAGTGCCGTCTGGATGCGGATCAAGGCGGACGTGACCGGGAGGCCCATCCGCCCGGCGGGCGGCGACCTCGCCACGGCCAAGGGCGCGCTGATGCTGGCCGGCGTGGGCGCGGGCTTGTTGCCTGACTTTGACGAGGCCGCGCGGCGCTTCACGGCGCTGGAACCGCCGTACCTGCCGGACGCGGCGAATGGGCCGCGCTACGACGAGGGCTACGCCCGTTACCGACGCCTGTACGAGTCGCTGAGGGACATGATGACATGATAAAGGCATGATGAAATGAAACAGCAAGTGTCCAACGCGCGGAAGCACAGGAACCGGAGTGCGTTCACGGTTGCCGGCTCACGGATGAGCTGTTCCGCGCGATTCCCGGGGCGTGAGCGGACGCTGACCGTCGACATGTCCGCATGGGGGCGTTCACGCGCTTCGCTCGCCCGAACGCGGTGACGGGCAACCTTCCGCCGGTAGCGATACCCACCCACATCAGAAAGCGAGGCCACACGGATGAAGCGAACGATCCAGGCGATCCACACGCAGTTTGAGGCCCTTGAAAATACCATGGACCTGATGGACGCGGGCCTTCCGGCGCTGCGGATCGCGGCACGCCGGTTCGCGTATGAGCGGGTGGTTTTCACGGGCGGCGGTCCCAGCTTCTCCGTCGCCAAGGCCGTGGCCGCGGTGGCGTCGCTCGCGCTTCCCGTCCCCGTTGCCGCTGTCGGCGCGGGCGATCTTTGGCTGCACCACGGCCGGTACGCGGCCCTGCTGCGCGGCGCGCTGGTTATCGCCTTTTCGCGCGCGGGCAGGCGCGGCGAGGCGGAAAGCGCGGTGCGCGCATCGCTGGAAGGCGGGTACGGCGTCTACGCCATTTCCGTGATCTGCGCGCAAAATACGCCGCTTGCCGCCCGGTCCGACACGGTGTTCGCGCTGCCCTGGGCATCTGACGAGAGCGCCTGCCGGATCTGCGGCGCTGGCAACCTGTACGCCGCTGGCGTGGCGATTGTCCGCGCCCTGGCCGGCGAACCAGAAACGGACGATTTCCGTCGTCTGGCCGCTTCCAGCGGCGTATACCTCCGGCATGTGGAGCCGGTCGCGAAGGCACTCGCGGCCTCGCCGTGGGACCGGGTGATCGCGCTGGCCGGCCATCACGCGGCGGGCCTTGCCGAGGTGTGTGTATCCGCCTTCCAGCGGGCCGCGCGGCTACCGGGCGGTCAATACGGCGTTCTAGACACACGGCATGGCCCCGCCGCGCTCGCGGGGGCGAAAACGCTGGTGCTGGGGGCCTTCACAGCCGAACCCAAGGGACAGGAAATTGCTGTGATGAGCGACCTAGCGCGCGGGGGCGCGATAGCCGTCGCGTTCGCGCCGCAGCCCTTTCCGCCCACGGACGGCGTGTGGCAGGTCACGCTCAGCGGGGCGATCAGCCCCGAGGCGCACGCGCTTGCCTTCCTGCCGCTCTGCCAGACGGCGGCGTACTACAAGGCGCTCGCGCTCGGTCTGGACCCGGATAGCGCGGAGGCAGCCGAACCCCGGTGAGCACTGAAAAACAGAAGAAAACAGGCCGTTATTCAAAGCCGGCGCGGGATTCCGCAGGGCCATGATACGGCAGATGCGCGCGGACAGCTTCATCGACGGCGGCGCTGATTTGGAAAATCGGCCGCCATAAAGGGATTCCGACAGGAATCCCTACCTTCATAAGCTGCTGATGATCGTCGTCGTCCTGCTGGGCATCTGGTGCGCCGTGCCGGTTCCCTTCTTTTCAAAATTGCTTCCCTTTGAGCTGGGCCACATGCCGGGACCAGACCATGGCCTGGACAAAACGCTCCAGGGCATGTTTCAAAAATGGAAATCGTGCAGGCCGGAGTGGATTTTTCGGCAGATCAAGGAGTTGGAGCGAGATGTAGCAGCGCTACGCTGAGCGGAAAACGACGCTGAGATGTCGGAAAAGACGCCCGGTTTGCATGATTTAGCTTTTTGAAACAGCCTCTGGTCTGTCATAATCTTCTTTCTAGCCGCCCTTGCCGCCGGGATGCCCCTGGTGGTGGCGTTCGAGATCAAATCCTCGCTGGTTGAGGGGAAGATTTTCTACAAAACAGGCGATGCGCCCCGACTGGACGGCGAGGGCATCCCGAACGAGTACTTTCACCGGAACCTCGGCGGGCTGCGCACTGTCACCTCCATCCGATACCAGGATCGCGCGCATCGAACCCTACGCGCGGCAGTCGGCGCTGAAGGTCTACGGCCCGCTGAACTATCGCCACTTTGCCACAGACGGGGAGGATGTCAACGTGAGCGAGGGCGTCCTTTCGGACCTGGACAATGCCTGGCGCGTGTACCGGCTGTACTACAGGCAGGCGGGCGCGCTGATTCGCCTGATCTCGGAACAAACGGGCGTCGCGGTAACGGTGATCGATCAGTCGAACGTGGAAGAGGTAGGGATTCCTGGCGGAGGCCCCTCGGCATTGTCGTGCTCGCCCTTGGGTCGATCACGCACCCTGGTATTGTCGCACTAGCCGCATCCGCGCCCATCGCGCACCTCGGCATTGTCGCGCTGTGCGCCTTCGCGCCCATCGCTCTGTGCCGCAGGGCACCTCCAGGTCGCTTTATCCCGCACAGCGGGCGCTCCCTTCCGGTGCAGCGGGCGCTCGGCTCCGGTTTTGTGCCGGGGCGAACCTTCGCCTCGCTTCATCGCCCACTGGGCGCGCTTCCCTTCGGTGTTGGCGGCGCTTCCTCCGGGCTCTTCATGGCGCCCGATTCTCCGAATCCGCGCCGCCGTCCTGGACGAAGATCAGGTCTGCCAGACCGATTATCCCTTCGTGCATCCATACAAAACCTATGTTACAATAATGCATGCGGACGGGGCGATTGTCGCCTTCCGTCTCTTTGTTGGGCGCGATAAACCTTGTATACTCAAAAACGCAGGAGGCAATTGTGTTTTCGGAAACGCTTCAGGCGGGCGGCGAGCAGTTTGCCCCCGCACAGTCCGATAGCCGCGTCGCCCTCCGGCTGGTCACGGCGACACGCGGCGAGTGCCTTGTCTCCCTGGACGATGGCATCTCGTTCGCGGTCCGGGGGGAGCGCATGCTGCTGCTCAACGGCGACGCGCGGTTCACCCTGGAACCCGCGCCCGGCGCGCATGTCCGGACGCACGACATCGCGTGCCACGCCGCGCGCGTGCCCGGGCTGTCGTTTGTCGCCCTGCGCCGCGCGTCGCCCGCGTTCGCGCGCCTTTGCGCGCTGCATGCGGCGGCCGTTCCGCTTGGCGACGCCGAAGGGCTGATCGCCGGTGCGCTCGCCTGTCAGGTGGGGCTTTTCGCGCTCCCGGAACCGGATCGTGACGACGCGCTGTCCCTTCTCCTCACCCACACCGTGTTGCTGCTCGCGGAGGCGGCGCAAAACGAGGACCGCGCGGCGGATACAGGCAGCCGCCACGTGCGGCGCGCGCTCCGTTTTCTGGCGGAGCGGTACATGACCGGCATCACCGCGCGGGACATCGCGGACCATGTGGGCATCCACGCCGGCCACCTGCACCGCCTGTTCCGCGAGGAGACAGGGCAGCGCGTGAACGAGGCGCTGACCGCCCTGCGCATGGAGAAGGCCAAGCAACTGCTCGGCTCCACCGACCAGCCCGTCACGGCCATCGCGGACGCGGTCGGCATGGCGACGCGGGAGTATTTCAGCCGCGCGTTCAAGCAGTATACAGGCGTCACGCCCCAGGCGTACCGCGCCCAGTACAACGTGACGTGCGACTACGCGCAGGTGAAGCGCCATTACTACTCGGCGGTGACGACGGAGGCGTACCTGAAGGGCCTGGAAGAGGGGAACCTGCCGTGAACTCGATTTTCTCCTACGCATACCGCACGGACCCGTACATCCCCGTCCTGCGCGCCTACTACGACCGCGCCGACATGCCGCGCACCACGCGGCACGAGAACTCGCACCTGCACTCGGTCAGCGAGATCATGTACGTCGTGGACGGCGAGGCGCGGGTCATCGTGCATCCCGGCGTCGCGGTGACACTCCGGCGCGGGCAGTTCATCTGGCTGGACGCGTTCGTCGCCCACCATCTCGTGCTGCTGCCGGATACGCCGTGCGCCATGATGAACGCGGAGTTTGACCTGATTCCTTCCGCAAACGCGGGATGCCCTTCGCTGGGGCAGCTCTACGGGCAGAGCGCCGCCATGGCCGCGATGCTTGACCACCCCGTCCCCCACCTCGCGCTGGACGACCCGGAGGGTGCCGTACACGCGCTGCTGAAGCAAATCGTCCGCCTGGGGGCCAGCGCGCCCGCGCCGCGCACATCGCCGCACCTGCTGGCGGCGCTCCTTCTGACCATCGCGCACGGCCGCCAGTCCGTGGAGGGCGCGGACGCTTCGCCAGTGAACAACCCGCACGTGGCCGCCGCGCTGCGCTACATCGGGGAGCACTACGCGGAGCCTGTCACCGCGCTGAGGATCGCGGAGGCGCTGCACGTGCATCCGTCCTACCTGCACCGCCTGTTCCAGCGGCACGCGGGCAAAACCGTGAACGAATGCCTTCGGGATGCGCGCATGCGCACCGCGCGGGCGTTGCTTACATCCACGGACGACAGCCTGCCGGACATCGCGGCGGCGGTGGGCATCAGCGGCCAGCAGTACTTTGTGCGGCTTTTCAAGCGGGTTTACGGGGTCTCCCCGTCCGAATATCGCAAAAGCCACTTATTATTATGAGGAGGGTTACCATGCCGAAAATCACCTTCATGGGCGCGGGTTCGTCGGTCTTTGCCAAAAACGTGCTGGGCGACAGCATGATGACGCCCGCACTGGAGAACAGCGTCATCGCGCTGTACGACATCGACGGCGAACGGCTCACGGAATCGCAGGCCATGCTGGAGGCGATCAACCGCAACAACGGCTCCAAGGCGAGGATCGAAACGTATCTGGGCATCCCCAGCCGTAAGGACGCGCTGCGCGGCGCGAACTATGTCGTCAACGCGATCCAGGTCGGCCTGTACGAGCCCTGCACCGTTACGGACTTTGAGGTGCCGAAGAAGTACGGCCTGCGCCAGACCATCGCGGATACGCTGGGCATCGGCGGCATTTTCCGGTCGCTGCGCACCATCCCGGTGCTGCTGGACTTCGCGCGCGACATGGATGAGGTCTGCCCGGACGCGTGGTTCCTGAACTATACGAACCCGATGTGCGCGTTGACCGGCGCGCTGATCCGGCTGGGCGGCGTGAAGACCGTGGGGCTGTGCCACAGCGTGCAGGTCTGCGCGTCGGGGCTGCTCCAGGGGCTTGGCATGCCCTATGACGACACGGTGCAGTGGAAGGTCGCGGGCATCAACCATATGGCATGGCTGCTGGAAATCACGCGGGACGGTAAGGACCTGTACCCAGAGATCAAACAGAAGGCCGCCGCGCGAACGGAAAAGCACGGCGACATGGTGCGGTACGAGATCATGAAGCGGTTCGGGAACTACGTGACCGAATCCAGCGAGCACAACGCCGAGTACATGCCGTATTTCATCAAGGAGAAGTATCCCGAGCTGATCGAGCGGTTCAACATCCCGCTGGACGAGTACCCGCGCCGCTGCGTGGAGCAGATCAGAAAGTGGAAGGAGCGCGGCCATGAGCTGACAAAGAATCCCACGCTGACGCACGAGCGGTCCAAGGAATACGCCAGCTACATCATGGAAGCGATGGAGACGAACCGGCCGGCGAAAATCGGCGGCAACGTGCTCAACCGCGGGCTGATCCCGAACCTGCCGGCGAACGCGATCGTGGAAGTACCCTGTCTGGTGGACAAGAGCGGTGTGATGCCCTGCGCCATCGGCGACCTGCCCGAGCAACTCGCGGCGCTCAACCGCACGAACATCAACCCGCAGCTTCTGACCATCGAGGCCGCGCGGACACTGAAGAAGGACTACATCTACCAGGCCGCGCTGCTGGACCCGCACACCGCCGCCGAGCTGTCCATCGACGACATCGTGGCGCTGTGCGACGATTTGATCGAGGCGCACGGGGATTGGCTGCCGAAGTATCATTGATGTAGAAGAAGGATGGGCTGTCCCGCCCGATACGGTGGGGCGGCTTTCTTTTTTCGCAAAACGTTCGGATTCCCGCCACAATCCGCGTCGGCCTTTTCGCTCCGCGCGGCCTCTAATTTACAGGCGCGCTCTGGGAAAACCTGACAGGGCGACGCGCGGAAAGGAGACGATCATGCGAAAGAGGATTATTTGGATGTTGGCCCTGTGCCTGGCCGTGTGCGGCTGCGCGAGTGTGGCCGGCGCGGCGGAGCACGAAATGGAGATGCGGCAGCTTGAGCCCGCAGCCATGTACGACGGAACGGTTCTGCGCATATGGGTGGACATCGAGCATGTGTCGGACGAGGTTGCGCTGGTGGAGTCGAATCTGCTCGACCCGCGGCTGCAGGAAGAGCCGGAGGCCAAGGAGGCCCTCGCGACCGGCGCGCGGCTCATGGGTGTGAGCACCGAATGGACCGTATGGTCGGACAATGTGCCGCTGCCGGAGTACCGGGTGTTTTTGTACGAGCAGCACGGCCGGGTGATGACCGCCGGAACCATCTATGTTCTGCCGCCCGATACTCCGCACGAGAGACTGACCGCGATGGTCTGTGCGGCGCTCATCGATCCCGCGGACGGTTCGTGCGTGGAGATGCAAGGACCTGGAATCGATATTCCGGCCGTAGTTGAGGCGGAGACGGTAACGTTCCCCGTGGACATCGACCTGGACGGCTCGCGGGTTTCGGAAGTGTTCGTCAGCAGCTCTTCGGAGGCGTTCTGCGTGTTCCTGCGCTGCGACGGCGAAATGTGGCCCGAGGCGTCCTTCACGGATCGAGCGGATGGGGGGCCGCACCCGATGTCCTTCGCGCTGAATGAGGATTACAACACCACCACAGCCACGCGCTGGTCCATGTACGTATTCGAGCCGGTGCAAGGGCTGCCGGACAAAATCACCCTGACGCTGATCGACGGGACAAACGAATGCCCAATCGAAATTGATCTGGCGGGCAAGACAGCATCGCTGCTGTAGACGTATGATCAAGGGGATTGGCTGTCGTGTTGCGGCAACCACTCCCCTTCAGTTTATCGCAGCCCCTCGGCAATCTGCACGAGCAGGCTCATGTCCGCTGTGTTCGACCCCACCTCATATCCCCTCCCCTCACTCCAGCCCCGCGCCCTCCATCGCGGACAGCGCGTGCCGCGTGTATCGCGCGAGAACCCCCTTGCGTGGCGGCGGCGTGTAGGACGGACGCTCCGCCTTACGCCGCGCGAGCGTTTCCGCGGCCGCTTCCGCCCCGCACAGTTCCCCCGCGATGCCCACGACCTCCAGCGTCCGCGCCGCGATGTCGTAGCGGATGATGTCGCCGGTGTCGATGTACGCGAGGGGGCCGCCCACCGCCGCCTCGGGCGACACATGCCCGATGGCCGCGCCGCGCGTCGCGCCGGAGAACCGCCCGTCCGTCACGAGCGAGACGGTGCCGTTCAACCGCCTGTCACAGACAATGGCCTCCGTCGTCATCAGCATTTCCGGCATGCCGCTGCCGCGCGGGCCTTCAAAGCGGATCACCAGCACGTCGCCGGGGTTGATCTCCCCCGCCACGACGGCGGCGTGCGCGGCCTCCTCGCTGTCGTATACACGCGCCGGACCGGTGTGACAGCGCAACTCCTTCGCGCACGCGGCGTACTTGACCACCGCGCCTTCCGGGGCAAGGTTTCCCGTCAGCACGGCGAGCGAACCGACTTCCTCCGCGCGCTCCGGCGGCAGGATCACGTCCCCGCGCGTCAGGCCGTAGTTGGCGAGATACCCGAGGTTCCGTTCAAAGAAGCCGTCCGCCTCCAGCCGCGCGAGGTTTTCCCCCAGCGTCCGGCCCGTGACGGTCATCACGTCCAGGTCCAGATGATCGCGCAGCAGACGCTGCACCATCGGCACACCGCCCGCGAACCAGAACGATTCCGTCAGATGCTGGCCGCCGGGGTTGATGTTGCCGATGTGCGGCACGCGTTGGTTGATCTCGTCAAACAGCGCGGCGGGCAGACGGATGCCCAGCTCCCGCGCGATGGCGGGGAGGTGGATCGTCGCGTTTGTGGAGCCGCCGATGGCGCTGTGCACCACGATGGCATTGCGGAACGCCGCCTCGGTGAGGATGTCGCGCGGCGCGATGCCTTTTTCGATCAGCCGCAGCACGGCGCGGCCGCTCTCCCGTGCGTAGGCGAGAATGTCCCGCATGGTCGCGGGCGCAAGCGCGCTGCCCGGGAGCGCCAAACCCAGCGCCTCCGCCATGCACTGCATGGTGCTGGCCGTGCCCAGGAACGTGCACGCGCCGCAGGACGGGCAACCGGTCAGCTTGTACGCGCGGACTTCTCCGTCCGTGACCTCGCCCTGCCGCTTTTGCCGGAGCGAAATATCCCCCGCCAGCAGCGACGTGGTCATGCGCGGACCGGGGCGCATGCTGCCGCCCGGCACGAACACCGTGGGGATGTTCACCCGGGCTGCCGCCATCAGGTGCGCGGGAATCGACTTGTCGCATGAGGACACCAGGATCATGCCGTCCCACGGCACGACGCCCGCATGCACCTCCACCATGTCACAGATCACCTCGCGCGACGCGAGCACCAGGTTCATGCCGTCGTGCCCCTGCGCGCAACCGTCGCAGATGTCCGTCGCGTGGAACTGCGCCGGGAATCCCCCGGCTTCCAGCACGCCGTACTTCGCCTGTTCCGACAGCGCGTTAAGATGCACGCTGCCTGGGTGGCTGTCCCCGTGCACATCCTCCAGCAGAATCTGCGGCTTGCCAATGTCCGCCTCGTCCCATCCCGAGCCGAGCTGCAGTGCGTCAAACTGCGCCCACAGCGCGCGCTCCGGGCGACTTTTGGGTTCCATGCGCGACACCCCTTCCAAATGATACCAATTCTGGCTTTTTTTGCAGTGTATCGTACCCATATGAACGTGTCAACGCGCAGAAGCAGGGATTTCTCGCGAAATCCCCTTATGGCGCCCGATTTTTCAAATCAGTGCCGCCACCTGTGTGTCATTTTTGTGGCGGGGATTGAATTCCTCCCATTTTATGTTACAATGATACCCGGCTTTTTGTATACATGCTATCAAATGGAGGGTCACACGAAAATGAAAAAGCGCATCCTGTCCGTTGCCCTGTCCCTTCTGCTGGTCCCCTTGTCGGGGGCGGTCTCCCTCGCGGAGGAACCAGATGACTACGCGCGGTTCCTTGGCGCCATTGACATGGCGTTCGCGCTAGAGGTCGCGACTGAACTGGCCGACAACCCGGGCTACTACAGCTCGGCCATGGGCTCCCGGAACGCGGGCAGCGACGCGGAGCACGTGGCCGCCGGATACATCGCCGGGATCATGGAGCAGATCGGCCTTGTGGAGGTCGAAAAAGCGCCCATCACCGTGGACAAGTGGTCCAACCACGGCGCATCGCTGCGCCTGGACGGCGAAATGACGACCCTCACCGTGCACCCCTACGCGTCCGGCGCGACAGCGCCCGAGGGCATGGACGCGGAAATCGTCTACGCGGGCAAGGGCACGATGGCGGATTACGAGGACCTTGACCCGACGGGCAAGATCGTCCTGGTGGACATTGACCAGCGCGCGGACTGGTGGATCACGTACCCGACGTTGGAGGCGGAGCTGCGCGGCGCGGCCGGCATCCTGCTGGCGAATACGGGCGGTTTTTCCGAAATATCCGGCGACGCGCTGAACATGAACGACTTCTGCGGCCCGGTCAGCATTCCGGCGGTCAGCATCAGCCAAAACGACGCCGTGGCCCTGAAGGAAAGGCTGGCGAAGGGGCCCGTGTTTGCGACGCTCACGGTCAACAACGTCGTAGAGGAAGGCCCGGCGACAAGCTACAACGTCATCGGCCGGATCAAGGGCAAATCGTCCGATCAGCAGATCGTAATCGGCTCGCACTACGACACGCACTACCAGGGCTTCCAGGACAATAGCTGCGCCGTGGCGTTTGATCTGGCCATCGCCAAGGCGATGATCGATTCCGGCTACACACCCGAGCGCGACATCGTGTTCGTCTCCCACGGCGCGGAGGAATGGGGCGCGATCGGCACGGTGTTCGACTGGTCGGTCGGCGCGTATCGCATGCTGACACAGGCGCACCCGGAATGGATTGGCAAGACGCTGGCGTTCATCAACTCGGAATTGCCCGCGTACGCGTTCTCTGATACCACGCGGTCCGACACCGCGCCGGAGCTGTACACGTTCATCCAGAACTACCTGAAAAGCGGCGTCGCGCCCAGCGCGGACACGGCGTTCCCCGGCGGCATCGTCGCGGACGGCTACCAGACGTACACCTACTCGGACGATTTCTCGTACTACTCCCTGGGCATCCCGTCCATCATCAACGGCTTCCTGCTGGATGACGACCATGTGGGCGTATGGGACTTCTACTACAAGTATTACCACACGAACTTCGACGCAAAGGACACGTACAACGAGGACGTGCTGCGCTTCAACGTCGGCTATTACGGCGCGATGGCGATGTACATCGACAAGACGCCCGCCCTCGACCTGGACTTCACACGGCAGCACGCGCGGCTGGCCGCCTCCGTGGATGAGGACACCGGCCGGGCGGCCGGCGCGCCGGTGGACGGCTTCCTCGCCGCGCTGGACGCGTACGGCCAGGCCGCCGAGAGCGTCTACGCCGCGCAAACCGCGCTGAACAGCGTGTACGCCGCTACCTCGGACCCGGAGGAAAAGACGATTCTCTGGGACCGCGCGAAGGACGCGAACGCGCTGGCGCTGTCCATCTTTGGGGATACGCAGGACGCTTTCCTCGCGCTGATGTACGAGCGGCCCATCGTGCGGCACGAGGCCCCGCAGGAGAACATCCAGTTGATGGAGGAATGCGTCTCGCTGCTGGAGGCGGGCGAGCTGCAGACGGCGCTGGACGAGTATGTCTGGCAGGTCAACAACATCAACGAGTGGTACGCCTATTGGTTCAGCCCCGAGGTCACAGCCCAGTTCACGCAGATGATGTTCGGCGCGCAGAACCAGGACAACCTGTTCTGGGGCACGGGCCGCCATGTGCCGTACGCGAACGTTGAGGCGGTCACGCGGTCGCTGAACGCGAAGGCGGGGACGGAAAACCCGTCTTTTGACACCGAAATCGCGCAGTACCGGCAGGAGATCGAGGCCGCGCGGACGCAGTACTGCGTGGACATGGCGGCGGAGACGGCGGCGCTGACCGCACTGACGCCACGGCTGCTTGAACTGGCCGCGCTGCTGGCCGGGGACTAAAAAACGCCACCGGAGGAGCCGCTTGCCACGCGCGAGCGGCTCCTTCTATATGGTGCAATTTAACCATTTTTAACCAAAGCTGGATGCTATCGCCGGTTCCAATCGTAATAATAGACAGCATCATACACGAAAAGAGGTGGTCGCGTGCGCCGGCATCTGGCGGCAATTCTCCTGGGAACCCTGTTTTTTCTCGGCCTTATCCCCACCGCCACAGCCGATGTGAGCGCCGCGACGCTCCTGTTCGGCGGTGATCTGCTGATCCAGTCCGAGCTCCTGCAAGCCGCGTTTGATAAGGCGGACCAGACCTACGACTTCGCGCCGATGCTGGCCCCTGTGGCGGACCTGCTGGCGGGCGCGGACCTGACCGTGCTGAACCTGGAAGTGCCGGTCGCGTCCGGCAAATTTACGGGCAAACCCCGGTTCAACAGCCCGCCGGCGCTGCTCTCCGCGCTGAAGTCCGCGGGCGTTGACCTGCTGCTGTGCGCCAACAACCACGCCCTGGACCAGCTGGGCAAGGGCGCGCGGGAGACGCTTGACAGCGTGGACGCCGCGGGGCTTTCGCACGTCGGCACCGCGCGTGACGAGGCTGAATATGACGAGATACCGATTTTCGATGTCAACGGCATCCGCGTAGCGATCCTGAACTACACCAAGCACACCAACAACATGGAGAAGCAGGACAAGGCGAAAAACCTGCGCAATGTCATTCACTATTTTGATCTGGAAGAAATCGGCGAGGATATCCGGGCGGCCAGAGGGGCGGGCGCGGACTATGTGGTCGTGTGCGTCCACTGGGGCAAGGAGTACGAGCGCAAGCCGGCGGACAGCGTACGCCGCTGGGCGCAGGCGCTATGCGCGCTCGGCGCGGACCTGGTCGTCGGCGGACACCCGCACGTGCTGCAAACGTATGAATGGCTGGCGCATACGGACGACGCGGGCGGCGATACCCAAAAGACGTTCGTGCTGTACTCGACGGGGAACTTCCTGTCCGGCCAGCGCGACCGGTACACGGACAGCGGCGCGCTGTTCCGCTTCACGCTGGCAAAGGACAACGATGCGGGCACGACCCGACTGGTCGACTACAAATACATCCCCACCTGGGTGTGGCTGCGCGAGGATACGGGCGAGTACCAGGTGCTGGACATGCGGACAGCGCGGATGGAGCCGCCGGACGGCATGTCCGGCAAGGCGCTCGCGCGGCTGCACGCCGCCTGGGAGGAGACAGTGGGCCTCATGGACGAGGAATTCGTGCTGCCGCTGAAGCAATAGGTTACAGGATGCCGATGCGGCCAAGCCATTCGGCAACCTCCTCCGGGGAGCCGCCGCCCTCCACGGCCATGCCGGGAAGCAGCGCCGTGCCCGCGCATTCCGCGCCGATCTCGCCCTCGGCCAACCCAAAACCGCCTCCGCCATGCGTGCAGAACGGGATGACCGTTTTCCCCGCGAAGCTGTGATGCCGAAGGAACGTCCGCACGGGAGGCGCAATGGACCCAAACCAATTGGGCGTGCCGATGAACACGGTATCATACGCGTCGATCGGCCCATCGCCCGCCCGGAGCTTCGGGCAATGCCCGCGCGCGGTCTGGCTTCTCGCCTCTTTGGCGGCGGCATTGTAATCAAAGGTGTACGCCTGCTCGGGAATCAATTCCCGCAGCGTTCCATGAGCCGCTTCCGCGATGCTTTCCGCCAGACCCCGCGTGTTGCCCGAAAACGAGTAGTAGACGACCAGGATGTTTCGCATGCGCTCTCCTTCGCCGGGGTTTTACCCCTTCTCCACGCTCTCCAAATAGCGTACCGGCAGCGAACCGATCGCCGCGCCCAGCGCAATCGCGCCCACGGCGAACAGCGTTTGCAGCAGCAACGGCAACGCCTCCTCATACTGGTTGAGCAGCAGCTCCCGCATCGTCCGGTACAACCCCAGGCCGGGGACCAGCGGCACCAGCGCCACGCACAGGAACACCGTCGCGATCATGCGCATCCGCCGGGCGAGCAGCTCGCACAGGAACGCGATGGCCATGGAAGCGAGGAACAGCGACAGCGTCTGACCGCAGCCCAGCGCGTTTTCCAGCAGCCAGAACGCGGCATACGCGGCCGCCCCGAGCAGCGATACAGGCAAAACAGACCGGGCGGGCGCTCTCAGCAGGGTGCAGAAGCACATCGTCGCCAGACCCGCGTACAGCACCGCGAGCATCCACGGCGGCTGGATGAGCATGCCGTCCACCTCCGACGGCAAATAGAACCTGAGCACCACGCTGATGCCCAGCGCCACCATCATCGCCACCAGCATCGCCTCAAACCCGCGCGCGAGGCCGCTCAGCAGGTCACCCCGGAGCGAATCGCGCACCGCGTTGGTCATCATGAGCCCGGAGATCAGCGGCATAATCGCGCCGCCCAGCGTCGCCTCCACGCCCTCCGGTGTCAGGCGGAACAGGTGATACCCGGCCATCGTCACGGCGGAACACAGCATCGCGCCGACCAGGTTGGTCAGCACCAGCGAGATATCCGCCCTGCGGAACAGGTGGCTCACCGTCTGCGCCAGCGCCCCGCAGAGTGCCGCCAGCGCAAATTCGACCGGCCCGCCGCCGAACATCAGCGTGAAGCAGCCCGCCGACAGCCCGGCCATCGCGATCAGCCGCAGCGCACCGCCGCCGCTGCCTTCGGCGATCTTTTTCAGCATGAAAAGCGCGTCGTCCATGCGCACGTTGCCCCCGGCAATCCGCCGCGACAGCTCGTTCACCTCGTTGACGAGCGAAAGGTTCATGCCGCGCTTGCGCACGCGGCGGATGACCGCGCCGTTCTGGCCGCCCGCCGCGACGGTGATAAACACCCCGGTGGACAGCGCCATGACATCGGCATCCGCAAAACCGTAGCTGTGGCACAGGCGCAGCACGGTATCTTCCACCCGGTATGTCTCCGCGCCGTTTTCCAGGATGACCCGCGCCGCCGTGCCGGCAATCTCCAGCATTTTCCCCGTGTCCTTTGCATCCGCCATTGGATGTCCCCCTCGTTCGCGAGATCGGCCCGCGCGCATTATACCACATTTTTTCTATCTATTGCGACTTTTGGAGGTGCTACGCGACCCATGCGAAAACTTCTCTGCCTTGTGCTGCTCGCCGGATTGCTCCACACCGCGTGTGGCCGCGCGGAATTCACCTTTTCGGATGACGGTGGCGCTGATTCAAAGACTCGGGCGCCATTAGGGGATTTCGCCAGAAATCCCTACCTTAGCGCGCCAGACGCCGGGTGGCCATACCCGGTGCCGCGCTCCGTGCTGGAGGACCCGCTGGACGTCCTGCGCCTCATCAACCGGGAAAACCTGCTGGACAAGGCGTATCCCGACCAGGGCATCGATATGTATCGGCTGGCCGAAGTCACCCTGCCCGCAACGAAAAATGAGGAGCATTTGCTCCGCCCCATCGTCCATGACGCGCTGGCCGCGCTGTTCGCCGGCGCGGCGGCGGAGGGCTTCACGCTGTACGTGGGTTCATCCTACCGGAGTTACCGCGATCAGGAGGTCATCCACTATAACCGCGTCAAGCGGATGGGGCGGGACGACGGCGTCTCGCAGATGGCGGGCGCGTCGGAGCACCAGGCGGGTTTGGCCGCCGATGTGGTGAGCCGGGCGTACCGGGATAAGTTCCAACAGGCGTTCGGCGACACAGACGAGGGCAAATGGCTCGCGGCCAACTGTGCCCGGTACGGCTTCATCCTCCGCTATCCCAAGGACAAAACCGAAATCACCGGCGTCCCCTACGAGCCCTGGCATGTGCGCTATGTGGGTGTCGAGGCGGCGGCGTATATCATGGCATCCGGTCTGACGCTGGAGGAGTTTACGGAGGAGTGGCGGCGGGAAGTGGCGGGATATCAATGAGCGCCAGGGAGTATCATCCCTTGGCGCTCATTGTTGTCTTTCTATAGATTTCCCGCCGTGAGGCGAAATGATGGGGTTCCAAGGGGGATCGAAGCCGCATTCCGCCAGTGGCGGAAACAAATGCGGCGCAGATCGGTTTTCATACAGAGCACACGACGTGTGCGACAATATGAAACCCCGGGCAATGGCCCTTTGGCAGGGTCTGGGATAGCGTCCCAGCGTTCTCCATCCCCCCTACAGCCCCTCCACCGGCACGCTCGCCACCGCCACGCTGCGGACGCGGTTCTTTTCCTCCATCGTGCAGGCGACGTGCAGCCGCCCGTCGTGCTCGATGGCGCTGGGGTAGAACCAGTTGTGGCCCCGGCCGCCGAATTCCGGGATTCCGTCCTCAAACAGCTTGTACACCTTCGTGTATTCCCGGCTGCCCGGCTCGGCAACGGCCAGCAGCAGCAGCGTGCGCACAAAAAAGCCGCGGTCGTCGTTGTAGACGATGTACCGCTTGCCATTCGATAGTTTGCCGCCCCATATCTTCGAGTTGCCGATCGGCATCGGGTTGTCCTGCCGCGCGCCCCAGGTTTCGCCGTAATCGGCGCTGGTGAAGAAAAATGGCCGCCCGCCGGTTGGGTCGCCGACCTTGCCCTCGTCGTTGCGCACATAGGCGGTGATGTCCGCGCCGTCCACGATCAGCCCGACCTCCGCGCAGCGGATGCTCGGCAGCCCCGGCACCAGCGGATTGTACAGGAACGAACACCGCCACGGCTTCTCGATGTCCATGCCCTGGCTGATGAGCGCCACGGCGACCGAAGGCGTCGCGTTCCGCTTGGACATCCACGCCCCGGCGATGTAGCTCCCGTTGTCCATCAACACCGGCGCGGCGGTGCATACCACCCCGGCGGGCGCGACGACGGACAGCTTCGGCCAATTGTCATGCGTTCCATCCACCGGCGCGCCGTACAGGTCCAGCGAATCCTCCGCGACGCGCATGCTCTTTCTGCCGGAGCGCGTCACGATGGCGTACATCCTGCCCTGATGCGCGAAAAAGTTTGGCGGCACATAGTGCTCCTCGTCAAACCCGGCTTCCCCGACCACGCGGAACGGCTCCCGCCATGTTTCTCCCCCGTCGTCCGAGAAGCGCCCCCGGATCAGGGACGACCCGCATATTTCCGCGTCCGTGGAGTTGTACCAGCCCACAAACAACCGGTTCCCCAGGGCCGCGATGGTGGTATCGTTCAGGAAGAACATCAGGTCCTTCGCGCCGTCGTGCACCAGCACCCTGCGCATGCCGCGCGGGTAGGGCATATCGGCGGTTAGCGGATATGTTAGGCCCTCTTTCCAGATCGGTTGTGCCATCTGCCGCTTCCCCCTCACTGTGGCCGCCGGGACCAGTATTCCGGCATGGGCTCGCCCTCTGAAATATTTTCCCACACAGCGCCGTAGGTGGCGGACGCGTTTTGCACCCAGTGGTCGGCGATTATCTTTGCCGTGCGCACGTCGTGCACGATCAGGCTGACCTTCATGATGATCTTGCTGCCCTCGCGGATGGAGAGGAACACCGGCACGATGCCGCTGGACTGCTCGGAATACTGCGCCAGATAATCCTTTTCCATCTGCAGCGCGCCGCTGTACTCCGTGGCCTTGGCCGCGATCCGCGCGCTCACGTCCGGATGCTCCGCCGCGTCCTTTTCGTATTGCGCGCTCCCCTCCGGGGTGATCGCGTAGATAACCCCCTGCTGCGACAGCGCAAGCGTCACGAACCCCTGCTCCTGCAGCGCGAGGAGCGGCTCCAGCAGTTCAAATGCCGGAGTCAGCCCCGTATCGAATAAGAGCCGTTCAAGCTGCTCCACGCCGAGCGCGCCGAGCTTCTCCAGCGCGCCAAGAAGGTACAGTCGTTCCATGTCCATACCACCTTTCTGTCAATGTATACCTCGTTCGCTCAGGCGAACGCCTCATGCCACTTCGACGACCACACGGCAAACACCAGCGTGGCCACCGCCATCACCGCGCCGGCCATCAGCATCACCCAATCCACCCCGAACGCCTGGCATGCGAGGCCGCCCAGGTAGCCGAATACCACGCGCGAAAAGACGTTGCCCATCAGGACATAAAAGCTCTGCCCCGTAGCACGCAGGTCGTCCGGCACGTGCTCGCTGATGTACACCACCACGCAGTACGTGAAGCCCGTGTAGCCGATGCCGTGCAGCGCGTTCGCGGCAATGACCGCGTACGGGTTCTTCAGCAGGAACAGCAGCACCCACCGCACCACCGTCACCAGCCCGGACACGATCAGCACCCGGTCCAGACCGAATCGCTTCACCGCGCGACGGGCGAGCATCAGGCACGGAATCTCCGTCACCGCACAGCAGAACATCATGACGCCTACCTGCGCGCCCGTACCGCCGATGGACGTGAAATGAATGGGATAGAAGCTATAGAAAAAGCCCAAGCCCATGGAGAAGACCAGATAAAACGCGATCAGCGCAAGGAGTGGTTTATTCTTCAGCAGCACGCGGAAGGCGGACCGCTCCTGCCCCGGTCTGCGCCCCGCCACCGGGGGCACGCGGCCCATCAGCAGGAAGCAGCACAGCAGCGCCATCGCGTTGATCCAGAAAATGCGCCTGTAGTTCTCCCCGATCAGGAAGCCGACCAGCAGCATCGTCACGCAGTAGCCGATCGTACCGCCGGTGCGTATCTGCCCGAAGCTCCACCCCTGCCCCCCGGACAGCTCCAGCACCGCGCTGTCCAGCAGCGGGGATATCCCCGTGTATACGGAAGCGTACAGCGCCAGCACGAAAAGCACGAACCAGAAATTGTCCGACGCGTAATACAGCAGAATGATGGCCGCGCACGCGAGATATAGCGCGCGGATGACCGTGTTCCGCGTCCGCGCGCGGTCGCTGATGGCGCCCCAGAGCATCTGAAACAGCAGCACAAAGCACGTGGACACGGACACCGTCAGGCCGATTTGGGACTGCGAAAAGCCGATGGAGGACAAATACAGGTTCAGGTATGTCCCGTAGACCGCCTGACCCGAAAAGGAGATCACATAGAGAATAAAGACCGATACCGGAAACGTCCCGGCCGGCAGCCTTGCCAGCAATCGCCGCATGAGATCGCAACACCTCTGTCGTGTACCGTGATACCGTAAGCGCCCCGCCACACAGGCGGGGCGCTCGTTATACGTGTTTGGTTTCGCTAGCCTTATTCGGCCTTGTCCTTCTTCATCTGGGTCAGCTCATCCAGCAGCGGCTGCACCAGCGGCATCTTTTCCTTGACCCACGCGTTCCAGTTGGCCTCGACGTCCGGCCCCTTCAGCACGATGGAGGCATACTCCTCGCCCAGGTTCATGGTTGCGCGGTCCCTGGCCTCGGACGCGTAGAAGTACACATCCAGGTCGATGCGGTGGAAGTTCTCTTCGTTGGTCATTTCGGTCTTCATCAGGTACTGGTTGCGCGCCTTGTCGCGCCAGATCTGCGGCAGGGTCGGGTTCACGAGCTGGAAGTTGTCCGGCATCACCAGCATGCCCGTGTACAGCGGCTGCACGCTGAAGTACTTCTGCGTGACCTGCATGTCTTCCGGCAGCAGGCTGACGGCCGTACCGTCTGCCTGGTATTCCCAGTCGATCCCCTCAAAGCCCATGCGGATCAGGATCTGGGCTTCGTCCGTGCAGGAGTAGTCCAGCATATCCAGGAAGCGCTCGAACTTCTCGTCGTCGATGTTCACGCTGTACAGGTCGCAGCCACCCCAGTTGCTGGCTTCGTTTGCACGGTACACGCCGCTTTCATCGATGATGAACGCGTAGGATAGTGCCTCGTACGGATCCAGGCCCAGGTTCTGGCGGATGAAGTTCGCCTGGCGGGAACCGACGGTCGCCATGCCCGCGGCGATGTTCATCGCGGCGATGCCGGCGGTGTTCAGGTCCGCCTCGTTCGCGCGGCCCACGGGCAGCGTGTAAAACTCGGGATGCAGCAGACCCTCGTCGTACGCCTGGCGCCACAGCTTCAGACCTTCCAGCGTCTCAGGATCGGCCGGGCCCCACTTGAACACGCCGTCCGCGCCCTCATAGAACTGGGACGTGCTGGACGTGTACGTAGAGTTCGGGTTGATGAACAGCACGGGCAGGTTGCCGGTCGGCACGTCGATGGGCACCAGCGCCTCGCCGACCTTGCCGGGATCCTGCTCCTTGATCAACCGGGCGATGTCCATGATCTCTTTGGTGGTGTAGTATTCCTTGATCTCCGCGCCCACGGCCTTGAACCAGTCCAGCCGGTACCACAGGCCCATGTGGGAAATCAGCGTATCCACCGGTTTGTTCGTGGAGTAAATCGGACGGCCCAGCGTGTAGTACCCGCCCACGAGCTCCGCGAGCTGATCGGCGATGCCGGTGTCCGCCTGGCTCTGGGCAAGGTTCGGCCAGCGGGTTTTCCAATCCTCGGGAAGCTCCTTCAAGAGGCCCTGCTCCACCCAGCTCTTGTACTCGGAGAAGTTGAAGCCCCAGCGGACAACGTCGGGCATGTCGCCGGCGCTGACCCAGATGCGGATCTTCTCGTTGCTGTTTTCCGCCGTCAGCGGAACAATTTCGTACTCGATGTTGAACTTCTCGTTCCAGTACTTGGCAAAGTCGTCGTTGTTCACGTCCAGGTTGGTGGTGTCCACCGCGTAGTCGATGACAAAGTGCTTGTCATAGTTCTTCGCGGCCTCACCGCTGGCAAAGCTCGCCATGGAAGCCAGGAGCAACACGGTTACCAGGATAACCAGGAACCTCTTCCCCTTTTTCATTGCTGACCCTCCTAATCGTTCGTAGGTGTGTTTTGCGACGTGAGGATGTATCCATCAACGGGTACGCCCGTCGATTACGATTTGACCGCGCCCACCAGGACGCCTTTGACAAAGTGCTTCTGCAGGAAGGGGAACACCACCATCACAGGCGCCATGGTAATGATGATCGCCGCCGTTTTCAGCCCCATGGTGAAGTTCTGCTTGTCGTACATGATGCTGCCGCCCTCGCTGACCATGATGCTGTCCAGCCGCGATTCCAGCACGATGCTGCGCAGGATGAGCTGCAATGTCTGCAGGCTGCCCTTCTGGATGAAGATCATCGCGTTGTACCACTCGTTCCAGCGGTCCACGGTGTAAAACAGCGTGATGGTCGCCATGATCGGAGCGGACAGCGGCAGCACAATGCTCCACAGCACCCGCCATTCCCCCGCCCCGTCCAGCCGGGCCGATTCCACCAGGGAATCCGGCAGGCCCTGGAAGAAGTTGCGCATGATGATCATGTAGAACGTGCTGATCGTGCCGGACAGCACCACCGACCACAGCGTATTCGTCAGGTGCATGTCCTTTAGTTGCAGGTACATCGGGATGATGCCGCCGTGGAACAGCATCGTGAACAGCACAAAGTAGAAGATGAACTTCCTGCCCGGGTAGTTCGGGCGGCTGGAGCCGTACGCGAAACTGACGGTGCAGAACATGCTCAGCGGCAGCGCCATGGCAAGGACGGTGAGCGTGTTCTTGTAGCCCGTGGCGATGCGGTTATCGCTCAGCAATTGCTTATAGGATGCCAGCGTCGGTTCGTGCGGAAAAAGAAACACGCGGGCGGACACATACTCCGCCTCCGAGGCGAAGGAGATCATGACCACATTGATAAAGGGAAGCAGGACGATCAGGCCCCAGACCACGATGATGACCGCCGTGATGATGTCCCCTGCCGTCACATGGTTGAGCTTCCGGGCTTTGACGTTCGTTGTCATCGTCATTCCTCCTATCCGAGCAGGCCGTCGCTGCCCATCAGCTTGGCGCCGCGGTCGGCCAGCAGGAGCAGAATCATATTGACCACGGAGCGGAACAGGCTGACCGCCGTGGAGAAGGCGAAGTTGGGCGGGCTCTGGAACGTGATGCGGTAGATGTACATATCCAGCGTCTCGGACACGTCGCGCACCGCCGGGTTGGACAGGTTGAACACCTGGTCGAACCCGCTGGACATCAGGCTGCCCATGGCCAGGATGAACATCACGATGATGGTGGGCATGATGGCCGGCAGCGTGATGTAGAACAGCTTCTGCATCCGGGACGCGCCGTCGATCTGCGCCGCCTCGTACTGGTCCTGGTCAATGCCGGAAATGGCGGCCATATACACGATCGCGCCGTAGCCCGCGTTCTTCCACACCTCGGTCACATACAGGAACGGCACAAAGATGGATGGATTTCCCAGGAAATTGAACGTCTCAAAGCCCATCATCTTGATGATGCTGTTGACCATGCCGTTGTAGGCGAAAATGTTCACCATGATGCTCGCCACCACGACCCAGGACAGGAAGTGCGGGAACGTCAGCACCGTCTGCACCGTCTTTTTCAGCCGGGGGAACCGTATCTCGTTCAGCAGCAGCGCCAGGATGATCGGCATCGGGAACTGGAACAGCATGCGCCCCAGGTTGATCGTCAGCGTCCGGCCGACGGACTTAAAAAAGGCGACATCTTGGAAAACATACTGGAAGTTCTTGAATCCGACCCACGGGCTGCCCCAGATGCCCAGGTTGGCCCGGTAGGTTTTGAACGCGAGCTGCAGCCCGAACATCGGGCCATATGCGAAGATGACATACCACACCAGCCCGGGAATGAGCAGGGTGTAGACCATCTTGTTTTTCCAGATGCGCGTCCACAGGGAGCTGTTATGCTGGTGCGGCAGTTGCCGGGTTGCCATGGTTTTGTTCATCGCTTTCCCTCTTTCCATGGACTCCTCTTCGATGGGTTAGTTATCAATGTTGCAGCCCTGGTCGCGCAGCTTTTGCCGCAGCCATTGCACGTCCACATCGCGCAGGGCAATGCCGTCCGCGACCGCGCGCACAGCCGCCGTGGCAGACACCTCGCCCACGCACATCATCAGCGCCATGCCGCGCGCGCCGGTCAGCGCCAGGTAGTCGCTGCAGAACGTTCTGCCCGCGATGGCAACGTTATCCAGCTTCTTTGGAATCAGGCAGCCGTAGGGGAAATGATACCAATCGTTCTCGTCGATTTCGTTGAGCGGATGGTAGCGCGGGTCCGTCCCACGGGACGCGTTGTCATACGGGCCGGCGGAGCGGATGACGCCCACATCCTCGCGCTTTCTGCACAGTTCCACGTCCTCCGTGCGCAGGCGGTCCTCGCCGATGATGCGGCGCGACTCGCGCACGCCGAGCCGGGAACCGGTGGAGCCGATGTAACAGTTTTCGCACCCCGGGATATAACGGCGCATGAACTCCAACTGCTGCAGAATGCGCACGCGCGATTCCAACTCCGCTTTTGTCAAGTCCTCCACATTCGTGCCGTCGATGTCACGCACGCGGACCGAGTTGCAGAAAACGGTCCCCTCGCGCAGGACGGTAACGAAGTTGCCCAGCTTGTCGTCCGGATGGACGAACACGCCGTCGGCCTCCGCGCGGGCCAGCGCCTTTTCAAAGCGCGGGTCTTCCTTCTTATAGGCAAACGCCTTGTCCGTATCCACATTGGCCAGCGAGAACACCACCGTGGCCGCCATCATCGCGCCGTCGGTATCGCGCCCCTTTTCAAAATCGGCCCCGGCGCGCGCGCACACGTCCGCGTCGCCCGTGGCGTCGATGATCGCCTTGGCCATCAGCGCCTGGCGACCCGATTTGGACTCCACCACCACGCCCGCCACGCGGGATTCGCTCTCCATAATCACATCGCAGAATGTGGTGTGCAGCCGGACCGGCAGCTTCTCTTCCAGCACCTTTTTCGCGATGAGGGACTTGAAATACTCCGAATCATGGAAAAACCAATAGCTGAACTGGCCCATCACGCGCACGTCGGCGGCGTCCTTGCCCGCGTTTCGCACCGCGTCCATGATCTCCTCGGCGAACCCGCCGTTGGAGCGGTACGCCGGGCACGCGCCGCCCAGCGGCATGCCGCAGCCATAGGAGGCCATGCCGCCGAGGAAGCCGAGCTCCTCGATGAGCATCACGTTCATGCCGCTTCGGTGCGCGATGAACGCGGCCGCGAGCCCGCCGGGGCCGCCGCCCGCCACCAGCACATCCCCGCGCCAGACAATGGGGATCTCCTGCGGCCCAGAGACAACCTTATCAGCCAAAATCCTGTACTCAGGCATGTGCGAATACCTCCCTGTCACATCAGACACATAACACCTTGCGTTGTATGTTTTTTATTATATTTTGACACATGCCCCTTGTCGAGGTTGATTTATTTTAGGCGTTTTGCCGCATTATCCCCTGCCAAATAGTGATTTTGGTTTATTTTGACCGCGTTTGGGCGTCTGCGGGACGTTCGTGACGCAAATAGGATGATGAAATCTCATACCGCATCCGCTGGGCAAAAACCTGTTCTCACGGCGTTTTTTGTGTATAATCATGGCGAAAAGCTGGGTGGCCCAGCGCGGCGGATTGGTGTAGCCGCTATGGGCCAGGCCGCACCAAAGGAGGATGCCGTATGGATCAGATCTTGCGTAAACAATTGGAAGAAAGCCGGTACATCCGCCGCCCGATGCAGGTGGATCACGCGGACTCCGGCCATGTACGGTGGGCGCGGAAGCCGGTCGCCAAATCCCGCGCGGTGCCGCTTTTCGATAACTTCACCGCGCTGCGCCATTCCGGTCCCGGAACGATGCGCGCGGACCCCGCGATGAGCCATTCCGGCCAGGGCAGCGTCCGGCTGGACATGCCGACCACCACCGGCATCAAGCCCATGAACAACCGCGCGTACGCCACCGTCACGCTGATGATCCCGTTCGATCACGAGAACCTGTATGAATACAACCGCATATCCATGTGGATCTACTTCGACGCCCCGGGCTTTGGCGCGCGCAGCGTGAACGTGGCCCTGCACAACGAGGGCGAGCACGTGCTGCCGGTGCCGGGCCGCTTTGAGGGCATTCATCATCAGGACGCCGTGCCGGGCGAGTGGACGCAGATCGTCTGGGAAATGCCGGACATGTACCGCGACAACGTGACCGGCATCTCGGTCGCGTGCGGCCTTCTGGGTTCGCTCCCGAACGCCGCCGACAATATCACGCTGTACGTGGATGATTTGCGCCTGGAGGTCGTGGAGGAGCTGGAGAACAGCCGGGGATTTGGCCTGCGCAAAAACGCCCTCGCGTACTGCCACAGCGGGTATCTGACGAACGCGCGCAAGCAGGCGCTGGCGCAGCACGTCGCCGCCGATACGTTCTTCCTTGTTGATGACTGCGGGAAAGCCGTCTACACCGGCAAGACCCAGCCATGCGAGAACGGCTTCCTGCTGCTGGATTTCTCCGATGTGACCGCGCCGGGCAAGTACACCCTCGCCGTGGGCGACATTTGCTCCAAGCCCTTTGCCATCGGGGAGGACGCGTTCCTGTCCGCCGCGTGGAAGGCGCTGAGCTTCTTTTACACCGAGCGTTGCGGCTTTGACGTGCCGGGGCTGCACGTGGAGTGCCATCTGGACACCGTTTGCCGCCACCCGGACGGCCGCACGGTGCTGATCCACGGCGGCTGGCACGACGCGGCGGACCTGTCCCAGGCGGTCGACAAGACGGTGGACGGCATCGTCGCCATGCTGGACCTGGCGGACGCTACGAAGGACACGCAGCCGGACCTTTCCGATCGCGTGCTGGAAGAGGCGCGCTGGGGCCTCAACTGGGTCATGCGCACGCGCTTCGGGGACGGCTACCGCCATGTGGCGCTGACCAAGAGCCTGTGGACGAAGAACTTCCGGGGCGACAAGGATGACATGACCGGCGACGCCCGCCACACCGCCATCCACAACTACACCGCGTCGTACACGTGCGCGTATGCCGCTCCGTTCTTCGCCTGGGACAAGAATTTCGCCGACTGGTGCCTGCGCTGCGCGAAGGAGGACTTCGGCTTTGCCGAGGGCATGATCGACCACTGCGAGGAGCGCGACCTGATGGTGGAACGCTTGGCCGAGGCCGTTTCCGCCGCCGCGATGATATACCGCGTGACGCGCGACCCGCAGTACCTGGAGAAGGCCGCCGTGCGCGCCCGGCATCTGGCCGAGTGCCAGCAGCTAGAGCGCCGGACCGATTTCGCCATCCCCCTGCGCGGCTTCTTCTACGAAACCCGCGACAAGCTGCGCCCCATGGCGTACTACCACCGCAGCACCGAGCAATTCCTGATGCGCGGATTGACGTTGCTGCTCACCGACGCGCCGGACCACCCGGACGCCGCGCTTTGGCGCCTGTGCGTGGACGCGTACGCCGACTACATCCGCGACACCGCGCACGTCATGGAGCCCTACGGCATTCTGCCCTCCGGCGTGTATGAGGTCGACAACGCGGAATTCTCCAAGCTATCCCACGAGGGCAACCGCGCGGTCGGCGCGCCGACCATCGAGGAGCACAACGAGCAGGTGCGCAACGGCATCAAACTGAATGACCGGTTCTACCTGCGCCGCTTCCCGGTCGCGTTCCAGTTCCGGGGCTTCCACGGCACGCTGCTGAGCAAGACCAAGAACGTCTTTACGCTGGCGCGCTTCTTCCACGACAAGGCGCTGTACGACATCGCCGTGCGCCAGTTGGAGTATGTGCTCGGCTTCAACCCGTTCGCCATGTGCACCATGTACGGCGAGGGGTACGACTATCCGCTGTATGACGGCGGGGCTGCCGGTCAGCCGGTGGGCGCGGTGCCCGTGGGCTTTGAGACGTTCGAGAACGACGACGAGCCGTATTGGCCGATGCAGAACAACTGCACATACAAGGAAATCTGGGTCTGCACCACCGCGCGCGCCATGTGGAGCATCGCGGAAACGCTCAAAGGATATTGACGCACGCGGGGAGGGAATGAAATGAACGCGGATCAGAAACGTTTTGCGATTGTGTATATGGTGAGCAAAATCGGCGCGCCGACGCCGGCACAGATGAACCGCTGCCTGTTCGAGTCGGGCCTCTTTGAGCCGTTCGACCTGGGTACGGAACTCGCCGCGCTGGTGGAGGAAGGGCTGCTGAAGCAGACCGTCTCGGCCAACGGGCTGGTGTACAAGCTGTCCGGCGCGTCCGACACAGTATTTGCCGGGGGCGGCGGCCCTGGCGCGGAGCGCCTCACCGAAATCGATCGCTGCCTGGACGGTCTGAAGGCGCAGTTTGAGGCCGAGAAGGACTACATCGCCCAGTACACGGAATCCTCCACGGGCGTGGTGCCGGTGTTCCTGTCCATCCGGCAGGGCGCACGGATTCTGCTGAAGATCAACCTGATCGTGCCGGACGTGGAAACCGCCCGTGTGGTCACGCGCAACTGGATGAAGAACGCGCACGGCGCGCACGAATCGGTGTGGGAGAGCATCGGGGAGGGGCTGCCCTTCCCCGCTTTCAAGCCCTGGCGGGAGGGGGCGCGGTGATGGCGCAGTATGACAGCCTTCCGCTCTGGAAGCAGGGCGTACCCTACCCCGCGCAGGCGGACATGCGGGCACCCGCGGGCATGCGGCACATTCTGGCGCACGACGGGCGGACGGACATCCTGCCGTTCCTGCACGACGTGGCCATCGCGGCGTTCGAGGGCAAGATCTACATCGCCTGGTATAACTCCACCGACGCGGAAATCTGCGGATCGTCCCTGATCCGGGGGCGCTGGAGTGCGGACGGCGGGGATACCTGGGCCGAACCGTTCACCATCGTCGGCAGGATCGACTCGTCCGAGGAGCACTTTGTGCCGGTCAACCTGTTCCCGCACGATGGCAAGCTCTACGCCACCATCACCGAGATGACCGGCAAGAACATGACCGCCGCGCTGCACCTGTTTGAGAAGGGGCAGGGTGACGAATGGGCGTGGGTGTCGCGCATCGGCGACGGGTTCATCTGCAACACCGCGCCGGTGAAGATGGACAACGGGAACTACATCTCCCCGGCGTGGATGCCGATGAAGGAAGCGACGCCCGCGTTCCCGGCGGTGCTGATCAGCCAGGGCGGGGACATCGCCGCGCCATGGGAGCCGCGCCTCCTGTACGACCCGCTGAACCCCGCGTCGCCCCGCATCCGCTGCGCGGAAACCACCGTGCGCGCGGACGGCAACGAGGTGCTGATCTTCGTGCGCAACGACGAGGGGCCGTCGTATGTTTTCCGCAGTGAGGATTACGGCGAGACATGGTCCAAGCCATACTATTACCCCATGTCGGTCGGCAATTCCAAGATATTCGCCGGGGAACTGAAGGGCGGGCGGAAGTATCTGGTGTATACCGAGGACCGGGGGTATTTTGTACGCTCGCTGCTCGTCATCGCGGTGACGGAGCCGGGCGGGAATGACTATAGCAAAGTGTACAAGCTCTTTGAGGACGTGGACCCGGAAATCGGGCGCGGATCAAAGTGGTTCTACCCGTGCGCGTGCGAGGATGAGGGCTTCCTGTACGTGGCGTGCACGCTGCAGGAGCCGGAGGATTTCCGCAGCGCCGTGCTGGCGAAGATTCCGGTCGGATCGCTGTGAAAAGCGGTAAGGATTTCTGGCGAAATTCCCTTGTGGCGCCCGATTCTCCGAATCAGCGCCGCCGTCACGGTGGGGATTTCTTGCGAAATTCCCTTGTGGCGCCCGATTTTTCAAATCGGCGCCGCCATCAACAAAACAGGAGCAATCGATGAAAAAGACCCTGCTGATTCTGATGACGTTTCTGCCCGAGTACCGGGGGGCGCTGGAAGCGATGGCCCCGGACCTCGAAATCGTGTACTGCGAGAAGCGCCCACCCACGGACGAGGAGCTCGCGCGCGCGTCGTACATCTGGGGCAATCCCCCGGCGAACCGGCTGGCGCTGTGCCGCGCGCTGGAATGGCTCCAACTGCAGACGGCAGGCTTTGAGGCGTACGCCCTGCCCGGCGCCCTGCCGGAAGGCGTGTTGCTGACAAGCTGCTCCGGCGCGTACGGGCTGACCATTTCGGAATACCTGGTCAGCACCACGCTGGCGGTGATGAAAAAGCTGCCCCTGTACCGCGATGCCCAGCGCGAACACCGCTGGGGCAACCTCGGGCGCATCCGCATCGTGGCGCGCTCCAGCGTGCTGGTGGTGGGCATCGGCGACATCGGCGGCCGGTACGCGCAGAAAATGCGCGCGCTGGGGGCGAGCGTGTCCGGCGTGCGCCGTTCGGGTGGCGAGAAGCCTCCGTACCTGGACGCGCTGTACCGGTTGGACGAGCTGGACGGGATCCTCCCCCGCTTCGATATCGTGGCGCTGTGCCTGCCGAACAACGCCGAGACCGCCGGCCTTTTCTCGCGCGAGCGCATCGCGCGCATGAAGACCGGCGCGATCCTGCTGAACGTGGGCCGCGGGAGCGCCGTGGATACGAACGCTCTGTGCGACGCGCTGGAAAACGGCGCGCTGGGCGGCGCGGGTCTGGACGTGGTCGATCCCGAGCCACTGCCAAAGGAGCACCGGCTGTGGGACATTCCCACGGCGCTGCTGACGCCGCACGCGTCCGGCGGGGATGCGTTCGGGGAAATCTACCCTTCCATTATTGAGGTGTGGGAGGAAAACCTGCGGAGACTGCGGCAAGGCGAGCCGCTGCGGAACGTGGTGGACCTGCGGACCGGGTATCGGCGGTAACGTGTGTGCGTAAAGCCCATGGGAGGTTTGGAGGGGCGTGAGCCGCCTCCAAGTGCGATCAAATCCAGCGACATGCGCGGTGGATTTGCGCAGATTCCGAACCAGTCCGCAGACTGGTGGCAGAATCTGTACTTTCTGCCTGAGGCCGCCCGGAAAACGCAGCAGCGTTTTCAGGCGGAATCCTCCCATCACCTTTCATTCCATCAAAACCGCAGTTTTGATGGACTACGCGTCCGTCTGCGACATGTTGATGAGCGAGAACAGCTCGGTGGAGCGGAGCACCTCCAGCACCTGCGACATGGCGGAGAGGTTGAACTTCTTCAAGATGTGCGAAATGTGCGTTTTCATGGTGGATGTGCCGATGAACAGCACCTTGGTCACCTCGCTGTAGTGCATGCCGTTGTAGAGGAGCTTTAAGATGTTCAGCTCCGCGGGCGTCAGGCGGATGACCACGTTCAGGACGTACACCAGGTTGTCCTGCAGGTCCAGCACGCGCTTGAACTCCTTGCGCAGCGCCCCGGCGGCGCTGTGGTGGATCGCGGAACGGCCGTCGGCGGTGGCGAGCACGGCTTCGATCAGGTCCCGGGCCGGGCACGGGTACACCAGATAATTGACCGCGCCCATCTGGAACACCTTGTGGATCGTCTCGTCCGTGCTGTCCTCCCCGTACAGGATCACCTTGGTGTCCGGCAGACTCGCGGAAATCTCCTTGCACACGTAGATGCCCGACAGGCGGGTCTCGATGCCGGCGCTCATCAGCACGACATCCGGCGGGTTCCGCAGCGCCTTGGCGATCGCCTCGTAGCCGCTTTCTACCTGCTCGCAGCTTTGCAGCCGGCGCTCGGCGCGCACAGCCTTGACGACGGACCGGCGCACCTGCTCCCGGTTGTCCACCAGGAGACACGAAACGCTCTCTTTCATACCGCACCTCGCTTGACGGCGAACGGGGCACGAAAAGTGGGCGCGCCCCAGCGCCGATGGGGCCATTATACACAAATTCGACGGGAAAAGACAACCTTTTCCCGGAGAGAAAGTTTGACAAAATGTCATACCCATTGGCAACGGACATTGGGAAGGCGGGGAAAACGCGGTGCGCGCAACGAAAGGCGGGCGCTTTGACGGACACGGGGGACGAACGGCAGCGCCAGAGCACGAGAATAAATCAATCTCGACAAGCCGCGTGTTGTCCCATATAATTTGCTTATCTGTATAGGATGATAGGCGGGTTTTGGACAGTTTTACCTTCTTCCTGTCCCAAATTAGGCGGAAGAGGTGGGGATTTCGTACGAAATCCCCTGGATGGCGTGGATTCGGGAACCCCCGCCGTGCCCGATTTTTCAAATCGCGCCACCGTCTACGATATTCGACAAAGGAGTGACAAACGATGAGTGAAACCATGTACGATTGCTACCTGAGCCAGTTTCAGTGCCTGAACGGCATCCTGGACGACAAGGATCAACTGCTGAACGGCTTCGCGGCGTATTACCGCTCGGTATCGCCGGATCGCGTGTACCTCGTGGGCAGCGGCACCAGCGGCAACGCCTGCGCCGCCGCCGCGCCGTTCCTGGAGAAAGTGCTGGGCGTGGAGGTCACGGCGGCCGTGCCGACCTGCATGGGGAGGCTCTACGGCGATCGCCCGCTGCTGATCGCCGTGTCGCAGGGTGGCCGCTCCACCAACACCGTCAGTTTCATCGGCCGGATGCGCAAAGAGGGCGCGTCGGTCGTCACGCTGACCGACCCGGTCGACACGCCCGTGGGCAGCGCCGGCAACTTCGCCGTACCGCTACAGGCGCGGGACGAGCAAATCGGGCCCAAGACGCGCGGGTACATGGCCACGGTGCTGACGCTGTACCTGATGGGTCTTGAGGCGGGTCTTAACAACGGAACGATAGACCGGGCGTTTTACGACAAGTGCATGGACCAGTACCGCGAGACGGCGCGACGCGGCGGCGAGTATCTGGCCGCGTGCCAGGATTTCTACGACGCGCACCTCGCTGACCTGAAGCTCGGGCGCAACTACCTGTTCGTGGGCAAGGGCGTATCGGCCAAGGTGGCGCTGGAGGACGCGCTGAAGGTGCTGGAAACGCTGTGCTATCCTTCGATCGGCTATGAATTTGAGGAGTTCCTGCACGGGCCGGGCTGCTGCACGGACGAGAACCTGGCGCTGTTCCTGTTCCTGACCCAGGACGAGGACGCCGCGCGGATGCAGCAGGCCGCCGGGATCATCGGGGAGGCGACGAAGAACTGCTACCTCGTCTCCCACGATCCGTCCGTCACCGGGGACAAGGTGCTGTACCTCCCCACGCCGGATCCCGTGTACCTCTCTCCCTTCACGGATATCCTGTTCGGCCAGCTTCTTTCCGCCAAATTGACGGAGGCGCTCGGACGGCAGCGCCATCCGGCGGTGAAGGACATCTTCGCCCGGATGGGAACCAAGGTGCCCAAGACCTGATGGCGCAAGGGGCGCGATGCCCCCTCGAAATGGAGATGAAAGCATGCGATATGTGATCGGTGTGGACGGCGGCTCCACCAAGTGCCTGGCCAAGGCCAAGGACCTGGACGGAAACCTGCTGGCCGAAATAAACGGAAAAACGACCAATCACCTCGTGATCGGCGTATCGGAAGCGCGCAGACGGATCGCCCGGCAGATTGACGATCTGGTGGCGTCCTTCGGCGGTGGGCGTGAGGAATGCGCGGGCATCGTCGTGGGCGCGGCAGGCATCGATTCGCCGAACGACAAGGCCGTGGTGGACGGGCTGTACCAGTCGCTGCTGTTTGACTGCCCGGTGTTCTGCATGAACGACGGCAGCGTGGCGCTGTATACCACCACCGCGGGTCTGGGCATCCTGGCCGTTTCCGGCACCGGCTCCATCGTGGTGGGCCGAAACAAGGCGGGCAAGGTGTCGCGCTCCGGCGGCTACCCGGTCACGATCTTTGGCAACGAGGGGTCCAGCCAGTGGATCGCGCTGCACGCGCTCGGCCACGCCTCCAAGTGGGTGGACGGGTCCGTGCCGTCGTCGCCCTTGATCGAGCGGATGCACGAGTATTTCCACGGGCTGGACGCCAACAAGCTCGTGGAGTGTTCCGTGGCACTGCGCCGGCGGCCGGTGGATTCGCAGCTTGCCGTGCTGGTGTACGAGACGGCCAAGGAGGGCGACGACGCCGCGCTGAACATATTGAAGCGGGGTGCGCTGGAGTTGGTCGAGGTGGCGGATACCTGCGTCAGGAAGCTGGACTTCGACAAGGAGGAGAGCTTCCTTTCGGGCGTCTGGGGCAGCGTGTTTGCCAACAACGAGTTCTTCTACCGCTATTACGCCGAGGAGTTTGTCCGCCGATATCCCCAAAGCCGCGTCGTATTCCCGGACGGGGACGCCGCCGACGGCGCGACGCAGCTTGCCATCGATTACCTGAACAACGCGGTGGACTTTATCACCGATCTGTAAATGAGGTGACGGCATGAACAGGATCATGGTGCAGGGCTACACCATCCGCGAGTACATCGGGGATGAGGCGCAGGTGCGCGATACGTTCCGGAAACTGGCGCACATCGGCTACAGAGGGGTGCAGATGTCCGTACCGCAGACCATGACACAGGCGCGGTTGAAGGAGGTCTTTGACGAATTCGGCCTGGTTCGCGCGTCCGCGTCCAGCGGTTTGGCGAATTTCATGAAGGACCCCGGCGCGCCGATTGCCGAGGCGCATTTGTTCGGCACGCCGCTCATTTCGATCACCACCCTGCCCGTGGAACAGCGCGAGAGCCCGGACGGGTTCAAGCGGTTCGCACAGGAATTGAACGCGGCGGGCGAGATCGCGCGGCGCGAGGGCTGCGCGCTGGGATACCATAACCACGCGCTGGAGTTCCGCAGCTTTGGCGGTGTGACCGGCATGGACATCCTGCTCGCGGAAACGGACGACATCGTCGAGTTCATTCTGGACACGCACTGGCTCGCCGCGGGCGGCGTGAACCCGCCGGACTGGATCCGGCGCGTGCGCGGGCGCATGTCCCTGGTGCACTTCAAGGACTACGCCATCGGCCCCGGCGCGGAGAACATCGGCCAGGTGGTCAAAGAGTTTGCCGAGGTCGGCATGGGGAACCTGAACTGGCATGAAATCGTAAAGGCGTGCCGCGAGACCGGCGTGCGCGATTTCGCCGTGGAGCAGGACCACTGCAAGGTGGACCCGTTCACAAGCCTTGCCATCAGCTACAAAAACCTCAAGGCCCTGGGCCTGTAAGGGGGCGCGCATGAGAAAAGTCGGCATCGGCGTCATCGGATGCGGCGCGATTTCAGGGCGTTACATCCCCCATATGGTTGAAAAATTCGCCGTTCTGAATTTGATCGGCGTGGCGGACATCCTCCCCGAACGCAGCCGGGCAAAGGCCGAGCAATATGGCCTGCGGCAGATGACCAACCAGGAAATCTACGACTGCCCGGAGATCGAAATCGTGGTGAACCTGACCTACCCGATGTCCCACTATGAGGTGACGAAGGCCGCGCTCCTCGCCGGGAAGCACGTGTGGAGCGAAAAGATGATGGCCGTCACCCTGGAGGAAGCGGACGAGCTGACAAAGCTCGCCGCCGAAAAGGGCCTGCGCCTCGCCATGGCGCCGGATACGTTCCTGGGCGGCGGGCTGCAGACGTGCCGGAAGATCATCGACGCGGGGCTGATCGGTGAACCCGTGATGGCGCAGGCGGTTATCGCGAGAAGTTCCCTGGTGGTGACGCCCCTGGCGGAGAACAAACGCATGACGCTCTCCCCCGGCGGCGGCATCCCGTTCGACATGGGCGGGTACTACCTGACCGCGCTCATCAACATGCTGGGGCCGATCCAGCGCGTGGGCGGCTTCGCACAGCTACGCAAGCGGACGTTCCTGAACGTGAAAAGCCCCCGCTTCGGGGACGAGATACAGCTCGAAACGCCGACGAACATGGCCGGAACGCTGGAATTCGAGTCCGGCGCGCTGGCGAACATCGCCATGGAATCGGAGAGCTTCATGGAGACTGCTCGCCTGGAAATCTACGGCGACGAGGGCACGCTGATCTGCCCGGACCCGAACAACTTTGGCGGGCCGGTGAAAATCATCCGGCGCAACCACAAGAGCCTGGAGCCGTACGAGTTCCCGCTGACGCACGGGTACGCGGAGGGCTGCAACCGTGGCCTGGGCGTGGCGGAGATGGCCTGGGCCATTCTGGGCAACCGGCCGCACCGCGCGACGCTCGGCTATCACGCGTTCGAGGCGGTGCACGGCATCTGGCGCTCGGGCGACAGCGGGCGGCTATATGAGATGAAATCCCGGCCGGAACGCCCGGCGGCGCTGCGCTCGGGCTACACGGACGCCGAGCTGATGGAAACAGCCTTGGTCTGAACCGAAAAAGGAGAAACGCATGAAAATATGTATCGTGGGCGCGGGCAGCTCCTACACCCCGGAGCTATTTGAAAAGCTCGCCGGGATGCGGGAAGCCCTGCCGGTGACCGAGATCGCTTTGATGGATACCGACCCCGCGCGCCTGGAGGCTGTCGCCGCGTTCTGCGGGCGCTACGCCAGGCACCTGGGCATGGATGTGAAAATCGAAAGCACCACGGACCTCAGCCGCGCGGTGTACGGCGCGACATTCGTCAATACCCAGATTCGCGTCGGCGGCAACGCCAGCCGCATCCAGGATGAAAAAATTCCGCTCGCGATGGGCTTCCTGGGGCAGGAAACCACGGGCGCGGGCGGCTTCATGAAAGCCCTGCGCACCATCCCCGCCATGCTGGACATCGCCGCCGAGATCAAGCGCAGCGCGCCAGACGCGTGGATGATCAACTACACCAACCCCACCGGCATTGTTTCCCAGGCCATCCACGACAACACGGACATCAAGTGCGCCGCGCTGTGTTACGGCGGCATCCGCACGGCGGACCGCACGGCGGCGGTGCTGGGTGTGGACGCAAAGGACGTGCAGTATGATTTCTTCGGCCTGAACCACCTGAACTACGCGTACAACATCCGTGTCAAGGGCCGGCCGCTGACCAAAGAGGAACTGCGCAGGGTCGCCGGGGACGTGGACAGCGTGGCCGCGTCGCTGACGGAGAAGCTGGGCGCGGTGCCCAGCGTGTACGCGCAGTACTACTACCACCGCCAGAAGAAGGTGCAGGCGCTGTTGACCCAGGAAAAGACGCGCGGGGAGACGGTGCTTGAACTGGAGAAGGACATTTACACCGATTTCCAAAATCCCGCGTTTGACCAGAAGCCCCCGTCGCTGAAAAAGCGCGGCGGCGGCGGGTATTCCGCCGTGGCCACGGGCGTGATGGACGCCATCTACAACAACCGCGACACGTGGCATGTCATCAACGTGCCAAACAACGGCGTGTTTAGGTTCCTGCCGGACAACGCGGTGATGGAAACGGCAGTTCTGGTGAACGCAAACGGCATCCGGCCGGTCACGGTCACGTCGCCGCCGCCCAAGGCGGTCTGGGGCCTCATCTCCATGGTGAAGAACTACGAAATGCTCACCGCCGAGGCAGCCGTCACCGGCGACCGCGACACGGCGATCCTCGCGCTGACGCACCACCCGCTCATCTGCGACTACGACGTGGCGGAGGAGATGTTCGGCCGGTTGCTGGAAGCGCACAAGGCGTATCTGCCGAGATTTTTCCAGTAAAGACAACAAGTAACGAATTGGCCGGGGGCGATGGCCGCGTTTGCGATGGTCACCGCTTCCGGCTGATAGCATGATCGGCGCAGATTTGAAAAATCAGCGCCATAAAGGGATTCCGCAAGGAATCCTTACAATTTGAGGTGCAAGCTATGCCGAAGATTTTGGCGGTCGATCTGGGCGGCACAAAGACGCATGTGATCGCCGCGGACCACGAGGGCAACATCCTGGGCTTTGGCGATGACCTGGACCGGGATTGGACCGAACTGCGGGGGCAGGTGGACCGGCGCATTTTCAAGATGATCCGCATCCGCCATGCCGCCGAGAAGGCGGCCGCGGACGCCGGGCTTGCCACCCGGGACTTTGACCGGGTTTCCGCAAGCTGCTCGGGCGCGGACTGGGATTTCGAGTACCCCATCGGTGTGCGGCATCTGCGCGAGACGCTGGGGATCGAGGTCGTATCCTACTACAACGACTGCGTTGGCGCGCTGCGCGGCGGCACGGAGATGCTCGGGCGCGATTGTGCGGTCATCTGCCTGGGCACCGGGGCCAACTGCGCCGTCTACAACCGCGAGGGGCGGGACTATCAGTACGCGTACTACCTGAAAGACGCGCACCAGGGCGGCGGCGCGATCGGGCGCTTCATCGTGGAGGCGGTCGTTGACGCGAGCGTGGGCCTCGCGCCGGAAACGGCGCTGACCGGGCTGCTGCTGGCGGAGACCGGCTTTGCCACCGTGGAGGAGTTCTACAAGCTCGTGACCACCGGCAGAACGGAGCAGGAGCCGCCGCGTAAGCCCTCGTACAAGGAGTTCGCCCCGCTGCTGTTCGAGGCCATCCGCATGGGCGATCCGGTCGCGTCAGACTACGTGGACGGGTTTTGCCGCGCGCTGTCGCTGTATGTGATCGTCGGCGCGAAAAAACTCGGCATGCAGGGCCGGCCCGTGTGCGTGGTGATCTCGGGCGGGGTCTGCAAGGGCGATTCCATCATCTCAGAGTTGGTCGAAAAACATCTGCAAGAGGCGCTGCCGGGCGCGTACTGCGTGGACGCGCGGTTTGAGCCCGTGGTGGGCGCGCTGCTGCTGGAGTACGACAAAATCTACCCGGCGGGTGTGCCGGATCGCGTGATGGCGCAACTGGAAGCGGCCTGCGCGGCACGCGGTCTGTTCCGGCCGCTGAAACAATAGGGGGCGGGCCATGCATACGCTAAAGGATTTGCTCACGGCGCGCTCGGTCGCGGTCGTGGGCGCTTCGGGAAACCCGGACAAGACGGGGTACACGCTGCTGCACAACATCCTGGGCGGCGGGTTCGAGGGGCCGGTGTACCCGATCAACCTGCGCGAGGAAAGCATCCTGGGGCAGCCGTGCTACCCCGCGCTGCGGGACGTGCCCGGGGAAGTTGACTTGGTCGTGGTCTGCGTGCCCGCCGGGCATGTGCCGGACGTGCTCGCGCAGGCGGCGGAAAAGGGTGTCAAGGGCGCGATCATCATCAGCGGTGGCTTTCGCGAGATCGGCAACGACGCGGGCGAAGCGGCGCTGCTGGGCATTGCCCGCGAGAGCGGCATGCGCCTGATCGGCCCCAACTGCCAGGGCGTGAACTACACGGCGAACCGCCTGTGCGCCACCTGGCCGCTTGTCCGCTCGCAAGGCGCCATCGGCGTGGTATCCCAGAGCGGGACGATCGGCGCGGAGATCGAGCTGCTGGCGGAGCGGGACGGCATCGGCGTATCCTGCTTCGCGGCGCTCGGCAACAAGCTGGACATTTCCGAGATCGATTTCATCGACTTTTTTGCGCAGGACCCCCACACAAAGGTCATCGCGCTGAATGTCGAGGGGCTTCGGGATGGCTTCGCGGAGGCCGTGACGCGCGCGGCCCGGGTCAAGCCCGTCGTGGTGCTGAAGCCTGGCCGGACGCAGGGGGGCATCGCCGCGATGGTCTCGCACACCCGGTCCATCGCCGGGAACGACAGGCTATTTTCCGCCTTTTGCCGAAAGCACGGCATTTTGCGGGCCGATACCCTGACGGAGTTCTACGATTTCTTGAAGATCACATCGGCGCTTGAACCGCCGAAGGGCAACCGCCTGCTCATCCTGACCAGCAGTGGCGGCGCGGGGATTCTCGCGACCGACACGGCCGAGGAGAACGGGCTGGATGTTGCCCCGCTGACGCCGGAACTGCAACAGGCGCTGTCCGAACGGCTCCCGGCGCAGTGCGTGCTGTCAAACCCCTTGGACCTGACGGGCGACGCCACCGCGTCACGGTATGACGACGCGCTCGCGGCGCTTGCGGCCCAGCCGGGCGGCCCTGGCTGCGACGCGCTGCTGGTGATCTTTGGCGACCCCATCCCCGGCGCGTGCGACGTGATCCGCCGCGCCCGGGAGGCTCTGGGCATCCCCGTCGTGGTGAGCTATCTGGGCGGCGAGGCGGTACAGGCGCGGGAAACCGAACAAATGGGGCGCGACGGCATCGCGGTGTTTCCCACGCCCGAGCGCGCGGTCAAGGCGCTCAGCGCGCTGGCACGGCTGCAAAGGGGGCGAGGGCATGCATAAGCTGATTCAGCAGGCGGCGGGGCGGCGCGCCCTGCCGGAAAACGACGCGTTCGCGCTGCTGGATGCGTATGGCATCCGCGTGCCGAAGCGGGCTTTCGCGCGGGACGCGGAGGAAGCCATAGAGGCCGCCGAGCGCGTTGGCTACCCCGTCGCGCTGAAGATTGTTTCCCCCGACATTCTGCACAAGTCCGACGTAGGCGGGGTCCGCGTGGGCATCGGCACGCGCGCGCAGCTCGTTTCCGCTTGCGGGGAAATGCTCCGCAGTGTGGCGGAGAAAGCGCAGGACGCGGCCATTGAGGGTTTCCTACTGATGGAAAGCCTGCCGCCCGGGCTGGAATGCGTGGCGGGCATGTTGCGCGACGAGCAGCTCGGCACGGCGCTGATGTTCGGGCTGGGCGGGGTGCTGGTGGAGGTGATGGAGGACGTCGCCTTTGACCTGCTGCCCATCACCCGGGAGGACGCGCGCGCGATGATCGGCTCGGTCCGGGGAAGCCGGCTGCTGGGCGCGTATCGCGGCGCTCCGCCGAAGGACATCGGGGCCGCGGCGGACCTGTTGGTGCGCCTGGGGCGTCTGGCGGCGGAAAACCCCGAGATCGCGGAGATCGACATCAACCCCTTCCTTGTATACGAGCGCGGCGCGGTGGCCGTGGACGCGAGAATGCTGCTGCGCTGAAAAATGCGCCGCCCAGAAACGGAGGAACACGCATGAGAAAAGCCATCATCACCGTCGCGCCGACCGGCGAGGGCGCGACCAAAAAGGATAACCCGGCGCTGCCCATTACCCCGGCGGAGATTGCCGAGTCCGTGTACGAGAGCTGGCAGGCTGGGGCGGCCATCGCCCACCTGCACATGCGCGACGACGCGGGCAAGCCCACCATGTCCACGGAGAAGTTTGTCGAGGCCGTGCGGCGCGTGCGGGAGAAGTGCGACATTGTCATCAACCTCACCACCGCCGGGGACATCCACGCCGGGGACGACATCCGGCTGGCGCATCTGCTGGCGATCAAGCCGGAAATGGCGTCCTTCGACGCGGGCAGCATGAACTGGGCGTATCAGGAGGTCTTTCTCAACTCCCCGGAATTCCTCGCGCGCCTGGCCGGTGTGATGAAGGAAAACGGCATCAAGCCGGAGATGGAGATATTCGATACCGGCATGGTGGACAACGCCCTGCACTATATCAAGACGACGCCGCTTTCCGAACCCACGCATTTTCAGTTCGTGCTCGGCTGTCCCGGCGGCATGCCGGCCACGATCGAGAACCTGATTTTCCTGACGAAAAAGATTCCCGAAAACGCCACCTGGTCCGCGTTTGGCGTGGGCAGGCACCACATCCCGATCATGGCGGCGGCGCTGCTGCTGGGCGGCGATGTGCGCGTGGGGTTTGAGGACAACATCTACTACAGCAAGGGCGTTTTGGCCACGTCCAACGCACAGTTGGTGGAGCGCGCGGCGCGGTTTGCACACGAATTCGGCCGCGAGGTCGCCACGCCCGGGGATGTGCGGGAGATGTTTGGGCTGCGGTAAGGTTTCCTGCATGTGATATTTGCATCGCGAAGAGCGCCGACATGGCGCTCTTTTTTATGTTTTGGACGGAACCCGGTGAAGGGTGTGCAGTTTGCACGCCTTTCGCGGCGCGGCGGTGATACACTGTGGGCAATGGGGATGAAGAGCCCCGCACAATTGATAAGGAGGATGTCCGATGTCACTTCTCTCAAAGATATTCGGAGGAAAAAAGCAAGCGCCCGCCGCGCCCGCCAAGCCAAAGACGGACTACCCCAACGCCATGCCGCTGAAGTGCCCAAAGTGCGGCACGACGGTGAAAATCGTGAACACGCTCAACATGAACCAAGTGTACGAGAACTTCGACAAGGGCGATACCGGGCGCTGCCCGGGCTGCAAATATCAGTATCGCAAGCGCTGAAGGGCCGCGCGGTCCTCACCAAAACGGCCCGGAATCGATGATTCCGGGCCGTTCGTTGGTAGGGATCGCTACAGCAGCTCCACGATCAGCGCGTCACGGGGCGGGACGCTCGCCGTGAGGCAATTGCCCTCCACGGTGAAGGACGGCTCGCCCCAGTGAACGCTGCCGGTTTTCACGGGTTCCGGCCGCGACACGGTGATCTTGCCGGGGGTATCCCCGGTGTTGAGCAGCCAGAGGAAGCGCCGCCCGTTTCCCTCGTGCAGGCGGGCGTGGATGTCCGCGGACACGCTACAGGTCAGCAGGGGCGCTTGTCCGGCCATCGCGGGCAGGGAAGCGAAGAACGCACGGTTGCCCTCGTCCCCGTTCAGGTGATACCGGCGGGAGAGGTAGCTGCCCAGCAGCAGTGTTTTGCCCTTGCCGACGGCGTTGCGCACCGCGATGACCTCGCCGCCGTAGAAGCCCACGGCCTCCGCCCCTTCCATGGGGGTGTATGTCTGCAAATACCCGCAGCCGTGCAGGGGCATTCCCTCCAGGGCGAAGGGGATGTCGGTCAGGATGTCCGGCATGATCTCCACGTTGTTTTCCAGCGCGCCAAACAGATCGGCAAGGCCCCGCCCCGGCTGAACGGGCGCGACGGCCAGCGAACTGTCGAAGTACCCCGGGCACGCCTCGCTCACCAGGAAGCCGCCCGCCACGACCCACGCCCGCAGCGCCTCGATCTGCGCGCCATCCAGGCAGACGGGGTACGGCAGGTAGAGGAGCTTATACTCGTTGATGTTCTCGATGCGGACGAAATCCCCCTGCAGCCCGGCGTCAAAGAACCCCCGGTACGCGCCGTAGAGCATGCTGGCGTAGAGATCCTCCGCGCCGTACCGCGCCAGCAGGCAGGATGCCTCGGCGCTGCCCGGCACGCACAGAATGCCGACATCCCCGGTTACCGGCGCGGCGTCCATCAGCGCCTTTTGTTCGGGATGGTTGCACCACTTGGCGATCACGGCGGCCATTTCGGAGCGGGCCGTGGGCTTTCCATCGTTCCCGTACGGGCCGAACGCGCCGAAGAGCGGCCCGTTGAGCAGGGGACGCCAGCGCACGTACAGAATCCCGCGCGCCCCGCAGGCCAGGGAGGTCAGGTCCCAGATGCGGATGTCCTGGGGGCGGACAATCCGCCCGTCGTCGCGCGGCCGCCCGTCCGTCTGCGGCTGCAGCCACAGCGGCCCGCCCTGCATTTCGGCATGCCAGAAGGGCTTGCCCCGCGACCCGGCCCGCACCAGGTCGATCGCGTGCCACTGCTTCCACGGCTCGCTTCCCTTGCGCGCCGGAACCCAGGTGCAGCCATACGCCTCAACCGCGCTCGCCGCCAGCCAATCGTCCGATCCGCCCATGGGCAGGTTCGGGATGGTGGAGGCGGTTCCGTGAGCGGCGATCAGGCAGTCCGGGTCTACGGACCTGAGCGTCTCGATCCGCCAGCGGAAGTGCTTGTACGCGTTTTCGCGGCGGAAGCGCAGCCAGTCCATCGATTCGGGATACAGCCCGAGCTGCGCGGGCGGCATGACCTGGTCCCAGCGGGTAAAGCTGAACCGCTTCCAGGCCGCCATCAGGGATTGCAGGTCGCCGTACTTCTCCTGGAGCCATTCACGGAACGCCGCGCGGGTGTGCTCGCAGTAGCAAACATCGTGGGGATAGTTGCACTCGTTCCAGACATCGTAGCCCAGCAGGGCCGGATGCCCCTTGTAGCGTTCAGCCATCGCCCGCAGGAACTTGCCGCACGCGTCCCGCGCGACGGGATTGTCCAGGCATACGCCGGCGTAGAATCCGCCGGTGGCGCTGCTCATGCCCATGGAATTAACCGGCTTCTGGCCGTCCGGATGCTCGCACAGCCATTCAGGATGATCGACCGTCAGCCACTCAGGAATGGCGGTATCAAACGCCGCGATGATGGTCTTTATGCCGTTCTTGGCCGCCAGCTCCAGGTGCTCGTCATAGTCCTTCCAGTCAAATTTGCCCGGGGCCACCTCGGTGGAGCCCCACATGAGCCAGTGCCGGAAGATGTTCATGCCGTCGGCGGCAGCCTGCGCGTAGTCTCGCGCCCAATCCTCGCGCGGCGGATTCGTTTTGCGGAAGTACACGGCGCCAAAAGGCACCTGCATGGGGATTTTCTGGTTCATGGCCTGTACACGCTCCCTATCGTAGCATCACTAAAACCGATACAGCACCGGCGTCCAGATGCGCATCTCGCCAAAACCCCGGTTGTCCCAGGCGAAATACGGGATCAGGCGGAGCCTTACCGACTTGACGCCCGTGACGTGCAGCGTGCTGTACAGCGCGTCCCGGTCATGGCCCGGCCGGACGAGTGTGGCCGCCTCGGTTTCCAGCGCGGTGACCGTCGTCCCGCCGACACTGTACTCCACGGGGACAAACGCCGCGCCCATGGGCAGCAGGATGTCGTCCAGCGTCTCCACGTCCGCGTCGGGCGACTCCATGCAGTACACCAGCGGGCCGCGCTCCACGGCGACCTGGTTCACATTCTCCTCCACGAGCGCGTGGGCTGTCGTGTACCGCACCGGCATGTCGAACAGCGCCTCGACGCGGTCTGTGGCCGGGTCCGCGACGCGCACGGCGAAGTACGTGTTCGCGTCCTTGGCGGTGAGCGGCGTCCTTTGGCCGTTCACCGAAATGTGCCCACTCTCGACCCAGCCCGGGACGCGGACGTTCAGCGTGAAGCCCTGCTCCGCCGCGTCCTCAAAGGCAAACCGAATCGCGCCGTCCCACGGATACTCCGTCTCCTGCCGGATTGTCACACGCGCGCCGTTCTCCAGCGCGAAGCGCGCCCGGCTCGCGCCGTACAGGCCGGTATAGACCGTATCGGCGGAGGTCATGTACGTGTATTCCAGCGCCTGCATGATGCAGCGCGAGACATTCGTCGGGCAGCAGAAGCATTCCAGCTCCCCCTGGCGCTCCAGCGGCCAGCGCAGCGGGTAGTCCAGCTTTTTGGCGCGGCGGAGCATGTTCTCATAGAAGAACTTGTCGCCGCCGAGGCTCACTGACGCCAGCGCCAGGTTCAGCATGGAGCGTTCGATGATATCGAAGTACTTCGCCTCGGGCCGTATGGAGAACATGCGGTGATTCCAGAAGATGTTGCCGAGCGCACCGCACGTTTCGTTGTACGCCGTGACATTGGGAAGCTGGTATTCGTACCCGAACGCCTGGTGCGTTTTCTGGTCGTCCGGGAACATGCCGTAGGGGGATACGCCGTTGTACAGCGCGCCGCAGCCGCCGGTCAGGTACAGCTTTTTTTCCGTCAGGTTCGTCCAGACCTTCTCCAGCATATCCAGCAGGGCCTTTTCGCCCGTTTCCAGGTAGAGATCCGCGCACCCGGCGTACAGATACGTCGAGCGCACCGCGTGGCCGAGGATCTTCTCGTGCGCGCGCAGGGGGAGGCGGTCCTGGTTGTCGTCCGTGCCGTTTTGGATTTTATCGCGCAGGTTCACGGCCAGCTCCGCCAGATCGAGCCATCGCTTTTCGCCGGTCGTGCGGTACAGCTCGACCAGCCCCATGTAATGGGACGGACAGACCGCCGTCTGCACCTCGCCGGTCCGGGCGGCCTCGCTATACAGGGCTTCGAGATAGTTCGCCGCCTTCAGGGCGATTTTGAGGAACGTGTCCTTGCCGAACAGGCGCTTGTGCGTGCACGCCGCCGTAAACATGTGCCCGAAGTTGTAGATTTCGAAGTCCTCGATGTCGCCGAGCCTTCCCGCGCCGCTGTTCTGCTTCTCCCCGATGATCTGCTTGGTGGAAAGATACCCGTCGGGCTGCTGCGCCCTGCCGAACAGGGCGATGTACTCGTCCAGAAGCCGCTCGGCCTTTGGATCGCCCTTGCGCTTGGCATAATACATCAGCCCTTCGAGCAGCTTGTACAGATCGCCGTCGCCATACGGGGTGCCCTTGAACGCGCCTTCGGCCTCGCCCGCCGCGATGCGGAAGTTTTCCACCTCGTGAAACACACCGGGGTCCTCGAACAGCGCCAGAATATGCGGAATTGTCACGCTGCCGGTGCGGTCGAAATAGTCGTTCCACAGCCCGTCAAGCCACTGGATGTTCTCCTGCGGAACCGGCCATGCCTTGGCGCGCGGGCTTTTCCTTGTGTCGATGAGCACAGTATCCCTCCATTGGCGGTGGCGGGGAATGCATGATTCCGCGCCATACGGGGACTCCGCCCGGAATCCCCGCCGCTCTGCTATTTCGCCACGATATGCAGCACCCAGTCGTCCCCGTCGGGGGCGGTGAAGTCCATGCGGCCCTTTTCGCGGCAAGCCTCGCCGCCCGTCTCGCCGGTGCGCGGGTTGTACCAGCGAACCCGGGCGGCCGGTATATCAAGGGTCGCGGTGCCGCCGTTCACATAGTACAGAACATACTCCTCGCCCTCGGCGGCGTAGCAGTAGATCTGGCTCTCCACCGTTTCGATCAGATGGTCGCACGGGCGCATGCGCCAGAATTTGACGTTCTGCTCCTGGACAAACTTTTTCATGCGGGCGATGTCCGCGTAGATGGGCGGGGTACCGTCGGTGTCGAACTTCTCGATCTCCACGAGCTTACCGCCGGACACCGGGCAGAAGTGGCGGTCGGCGCGCCCCATGTTGTACCCGGACGTGAACGCGATCCAGTACAGCCGCCGTTCCATGTCGTAGTGGTTGTTGGTGCCGGCCGTCATCTCCCCGATGATGACCGGGCGGCCGTAGTTCCAGAACTCCTCGCCGAACGCGTTCATGGCGCTGTAGTAGTGCTTCACATCGTCCTTGGGGTAATTGCGCGGGTCCTGCGTGATGATGAAGCCGTTGTACGCGTTGGTGACCATGAGCGGCTGCTTTCCGGCATCGCCGAATGAGCGCGGGCGGGCGTATACATCCGTGCGGGCAAGGTACGCGCCCCAGTAGTTATACCATTCGGCGCATTGCTCGGCGGGGATGAACGCGTGCGGCAGCCTGTGGTCGTTGATGCGGACGAGGTTGCCGTTTTCCGATCCGACTGACCAGCAGAGGTTCCAGTAGGCCGAGAGGCGCGCCACGGTGTAGCGCACGTACCGCTCCGTATAGTCCATGTGGACGCGGTTGCGGATGTCGAACATGGGCTCCCAGCCGATGCCGTTCTTGGTGTCGAGCCAGCCGCCGTTGTCCTTGTTGACGGGGTGGAACGACCACTCGCGCGGGCGCACGATCGAGTTGTCGTACAGCAGCTCCATGGCGAAGAATATCTCGCGCTCCTTGGCAAACTGCAGCATGCGCTCGGTGCGGCGGTAATAGTCCAGGTTGAAGCGGTCGCGGTCGAACTGGTTTTTCCCGGCGTCCAGCACCTTCCACGGCCAGCGGAAGGATGTGTCCGTCACCGTGGACTGGCGGGCGTAGAGCTGCCCGATATCGACGAGGAAGTTCAGCCCGTGCGTGGCGAGAATGTCATAATACATCCGCATATCGCTCTCGCTGGGCTGCTGGTAATCGACATCCTCAAAGTTATGCTGCTTGCCATTGCCGGGGTGGGGATACCAGCCCTCGTTGAGGATGAGCTGGTAGCTGCCGTCGGCGCGGGCAAAGTAGTTGGCGAAGTTCGGGTCAATGGTCAGCCCGCCACGGGAAACCGCCTCCGCGCACGCGAACTCGCCGGCCTTGCCAGAAAGCTCCGGCAGGCAGGAGTGCGTCTCATAGCGCCACACGCCCTCGCGCATGGGCGCGAAGCGCGCCTTGAACACGTGCCGTCCGTTTTCGTCGGTCCCGTCGTAGAATCCGTCCACAGCGCAGGACTGCGCGCCCAGGGTGAACGCCGCGCCGAAGGAGACGTCCAGGAACGGATTGTCCAGGGTGCGTTCCGTGTACAGGGTAAGCTCGAAGATTTCCCACTTTGATACCTTTTGCATGGTGTGCCCTCCTTGTCGGCGGCGCTGATTTGGAAAATCGGGCGCCATAAGAGGATTCCGCAAGGAATCCTTTCCTTCCGGGCGGCGCTGATTTGAAAAATCGGCCGCCATAAAGGGAATCCGCCAGGAATCCTTTCCTTAGATGACGTATTCCAGCGTACCCTGGCCCATGTGCCGTTCCAGTTCCCTGCCGGGCAACCGGACCTCGGCCACAGCCCCCGCCGGAATCGTAAACGCGCAATAGATTCTGCCGGTTTCCGTGTTCCTCTGCCAGCAGGATTTCGCCTCGCCCGCCGGGGTGTCGATTGTCGCGCGTGCCCAGTCCACCCCATTCACCACGGCGGGGGCGAAGCGGATCAGCACGGCGTCCTCCCCCGTCTCTGCCTGGATTCCGGCCAGATAGCGGAAGAACCACGCGTCGATCCCGCCCATCATCAGGTGGTTCTGGCTGCCCTTGGGGTGCTGCGGATCGGCGCCGTCCCACGCTTCCGGCAGGGTGGTCGCGCCCATGTCGGCGTGGTAGCCATAGCTGGGGTAATCGCGCTTTTGCAGCATATCGGCGACCACGTCGGAGCGCCCGAAACGCCCGAGCGCCTCGAAGATGTAGCTGTGCCCCACGTCGCCGCCGGTGATATGGTCGCCCTTTTCGCGGATATCGTCGACGAGGTTGTCCAGCACCCGCTCCGCATGCTCCGGGCTTACCATGCCGAACAGCAGGGGCATGGAGAGCGCGGTCTGGCTGCCGTTGGCGTACATGGCGAGCTTCGGGTTGAAGAACTCCTTCTCGAACTCAGCCCGCACGCGCCCGGCCAGCGCGTCCCATTCCGGCGTATCCTCCGGCCTGCCGATGATGGCCGCGATCCTGGCGAGCGTGGCCAGATCAAGATAGAGCGTGCACGTCGGCGTGACCGGGAGCGGCGTATTGACGGCCAACGCCTTCTTGGCGCCGACATCGAGCCAATCGCCCAGGCCGTGGCGCAAAATAAAGTGATCGGATTGATCCAGAAGATAGCGGGCATAGCGGGCCATCATGTCATAGTTTTCGGCCAGAATCGCCCTGTCGCCGCTGGCCCGATACGCCTGCCACGCGGCCAGGATGCACGCGCTCCCCCACTCGGGCGAATCGCGGAACCCAGGCATCCAGTCAAAGACGCGGTACTCGGGCGCGATGTTCGGCACAAGGCCGTCCGGGCGCTGTGCCTCGCGCATGTCGGCGAGCATTTTACGGAACATGGGCATGGCGTCGAAGTTGCAGAGGATGCCCGGCCCAATCAGGTGAAGCTGCTCCAGCCAGCCCAGCTTTTCACGGTGCGGGCAGTCGGTAAAGACGCTCTTGGCGTTGCTCTCGATCGCCCGGACGATCATGGAATGGATGCTGTTATAGAAGGAGTTGGAGCACGCGAATTCTCCGCCGGACGGCATGTCCGAAAACATGTCCTGCCCCTCGATGTCCAAAACGCGCGCTGTTGTTTCGATCTTGACATACCGGAAGCCCAGGTACGTGAAGCGCGGACAGAACGTCTCCGGCTCATGGCCCCGGAAGGTGTATTCCGTGTAATACGGCTCTGGGCTTCGCGCGAAGGGAAGCAGCTCGCCATCCTTCAGCATCTCGGCGTAGTGCAGGCGGATCGTCTCGCCGGGCGCGCCCTGCGCGGTGACCTTGATCCGGCCCGCGAAGTTGCGCCCCATGTCGTAGATCACGCTGCCGGGGGCGGACGCGGTTGTGCTCACGGGCGACAGCTTCCGCCGCACCCGGACGGGGGGGTTCTGCCGCCCGCGCAGCGCGCCCTTCGGCGGCGGGCAAGGCTTCGCGGCGCGCCAGCGGCTGTCCTGCGCGAAGCCGGGTTCGGTGAAGCCGGGTATCTCCAGCCGCGCGTCGTAATCCTCGCCGCCGTATATGCAGGAAAACGTGATGGGGCCGGGCGCGGAAAACCAGCCGTCCGCGTCCTGAATTGTCCGGACACTGCCGTCCGGGTACGTTATTTTGATGTATACGGTGGCTTTTTGCGGGCCGAAGGTATGGCGGGAATACGCGAAACGGCCGCCGTGCTGGTCGATGTGGTACATGCCGTTTCCGAGCATCAGGGCCAGACAGTTGCCGCCGCCCTTCAGCAGGGCGGTCACGTCATAGGCGGCGTACAGCACGCTTTGGTCGTAGTTGGTCCAGCCCGGTTCCAGCTCGTCCTCGCCGACGCGCGCGCCGTTGATGGTCATCTCCCAGCTTCCGAGCCCGCAGACATACGCGCGCGCCTCGGTGAACCCGGGCGCAAGCTCCGCCTCGCGCCGGAACACCGGCATGGACCCGTACTCCTCCGCCGGACTGAACCATTCCGATGGCCAGACAGTGCCCTGCCGCCCGGTGGCGAACGCCGACACCATGGAAGCGCACTGCCCATCGCTTCCCCACACCTCCACGCTCCAATGAATCGTGGAAAACGCGGGAAGCGCCGCGCCCTCGTAGGGAACGGCCCAAAATCGCGCGGAATCGATCCGGCCGGAGTCCCACAGGTCCGGCGAAGCCAACCCTTCCCTTTTGCTGGCGACGCGCAACCGGTAGGCAGCCTGCCACAGTCCGGTTTCCCCGGAGAGCTTCCACGAGAATCGCGGGGCGGGTTCATCCACGCAGGAAGAGGTAAGGATTCCTGGCGGAATCCCTTTATGGCGCCCGGTTTTATCAAACCGCGCCGTCGCCGGGAATGCTTCTCCACTGACGCGGAGGCCAAACACAGTCATGGCTTTACCTCCCTGCTAATTATTGTCTATTCTATTGTACACAGCCCACAATGTCAACAATGTTTAAGAATGTTTAAACCCGCAATCCATTGAACGGCAAGGGGCTTTTGCGCGTTGGTTCATGCTCTGTTTACCCCGCGCTTGACATTTTTTATTAAATCAAGTAAATTCACAGTGTACCGTATCAACATCGTCGGGAGTGATATCCATGCTATATCCACAAAACATGTCCGAACGGCTTGACCGCGAACTGTTTCACAGCCCGACCCCGGAATACCGCGGCGCTCCGTTCTGGGCTTGGAATTGCGCGCTGAAGAAAGACCAGTTGCTCCGGCAGATCGACTACCTGCGCGAAATGGGCATGGGCGGGTTTCACATCCATGCCAGAAACGGCCTCGCCACCGAATACATGGGCGAGGAATTCCTGCGCCTTGTCAAAGCCGCCCACGACAAGGGCGCGCAGAACTGCATGCTCACCTGGCTGTACGACGAGGACCGATACCCTTCGGGGACAGCCGGCGGCCTCGTGACGGACGGGCGCGACGATCTGGCTTTGAAATATTTACTCTTCACGCCGCACGCGTACGGCGAAATACCGGGCGAACAGCGCGTCACCCATGCCCGCGAAGCCTGCAAGGAAAACGGCACATTGCTCGGTCGCTGGGCCGTCGCGCTGGACGCGCGGGGGTATCTCGTCTCGTATCGGCGGCTCGCCGCCGGGGATACGGCAAAGCCCGGAGAGATGCTGTACCACGCGTACATCGAGAGCGTGGGCAGCCAGAGCTGGTACAACAACCGGCCCGGCGGCAATGTCATGGACCCAATAGCCGTCGACCGCTTCATTGAGGTGACGCACGAGCGGTATCACAAGGCGCTTGGGGAGCACTTCGGCAGCACTGTGCCAGCCATCTTCACCGACGAGCCGCACTTTGTCGCCAAGGGGAACATGCACTTCGCCCTGGCCGGGGAGGATGTCGTCACCACATTTACCGACGACTTCCCGGAGACATTTGCGGCGGCATACGGCTATGATCTGCTTGACCGCCTGCCGGAAATCTTCTGGGAGAGGCCGGACGGCACGCTATCCGACGCCCGCTGGCACTATAACGATCACTGCGCCCAGCGGTTCACCGACGCGTTCTGCAACCGGATTGGCGCGTGGTGCGACGCGCGCGGCATCATGCTGACCGGGCACCTGATGAGCGAGCGGTATCTGCTCGGCCAGACCTACGCCATGAGCGAGGCCATGCGCAACTACCCCGCCTTCGCGCTGCCGGGCATTGACATCCTCAGCGATTACCGCGAGTACACCACCGCCAAGCAGGCACAGTCCATCGTCCGCCAGCACGGCCGCCCTGGCATGATTTCGGAGCTGTACGGGGTTACGGACTGGTCGTTCGATTTCCGGGGGCATAAGCTCCAGGGCGACTGGCAGGCCGCCATGGGGGTCACGGTCCGCGTGCATCACCTGACCTGGGTATCCATGGAGGGCGAGGCGAAGCGGGACTATCCGGCGTCGATCGGATATCAATCGCCATGGTACAAGGAATATCGGTATGTCGAGGACTATTTCGCGCGCTTGAACACCGCGCTGACCCGGGGCAAGGCCGTGTGCCGTCTGGGTGTCATCCACCCCATCGAGAGCTTCTGGCTGCGGTTCGGCCCGCAGGAGCACACCGGCGAGGAGCGCCAGCAGCGCGAGGATAATTTCCAGAACCTGGCCGAGTGGCTGCTGTACGGCCAGTTGGATTTCGACTACCTCTGTGAATCCCTGCTGCCGGGCCAGTGCGAGCGGGGCGCGTCGCCCCTTCGCGTGGGAGAAATGGCGTACGACGCCGTTCTGGTCCCCGATTGCATTACGCTGCGCACCGGAACCGTGGAGCGCCTGGAGGCGTTCGCGGCAGGGGGCGGGTTGCTGGTCTTTGCGGGCCGGGTGCCCGATCATGTGGACGCGCTGCCGTCGGACCGAGTGAAAAAGCTGGCCGCGCGCGCAAAGATCGTCCAGTACAACCGGGCGGACATCGTAAAGACGCTGGAACCGGTGCGCGCCGTGGAGGCGGTATCGCTGCAAACGGGCCAGCGCGCCGAAAAGCTGGTCTACCAGATGCGCCAGGACAGCGAAGGGCGCTGGTTCTTCCTGTGCCACGGCGACAAGCCCGCGAACGCCGACACCCCGCGCGCCGACAACATCGAAATACGGATCGCCGGGCTGTGGAATGTCACCGAATATGACGCCCTCACCGGGGAAATCAGGGATATCCCCCACGCCCACCGCGCGGGAATGACCGTGGTCGCCCGCACCTTCTGGCCGCACGACAGCGTCCTGCTCCGGTTGGAGCCGCACACGGGACAAGAAGCACCGCAAAATTCGCTTGCGCCCGCCGCGCTGCCCACATCGCCCGGCTTTGTCGAGGACAACGGCGCCGCGCCGGTTCGCATGGCCCCTGCCGGATTCCGTCCGGTGCGGATTCCGCTGGAATGCCCCGTGACGCTCAGCGAGCCGAACGTGCTGGTGCTGGACTGGGCGGAATTCGCGGTGGATGGCGGCGCGTTTGAGCCGGAGCAGGAGATCCTGCGCGCCGACGCCCTGCTGCGCGAGCGGTTCGGGTGGGAGCGGCGCGACGGAAGGCTGTGCCAGCCATACGCCGTCAAAGCAGGGCAGAAGTACGAGCACGACATCACGTTCCGTTTTACCATTGCGAGCGAAATCGGGGTGCAGGGCGCGAAACTGGCGCTGGAACGCGCGGTGGATTGTACGGTTCACCTGAACGGCGCCGATGTCCCGATGGCGATCGACGGCTGGTACGTGGACGAGGACATTCATACCGTGCCGCTCCCGCCGATTCAGCGGGGCAAGAACGTCCTGGATGTCACGGTTCCCATTGGACAGCGCGTGGGCGCGGAGGCGTGCTACCTGCTGGGCGATTTCGGTGTCCGCGTGCGCGGCCCGAAGGCCGAACTCACGGAGCCCGTCCGCAGCCTGTGCTTCGGGGACTACACTGGCCAGGGCTTGCCGTTTTACGGCGGCAATGTGACGTACCACCTTTCGCTGGAGACGAAGGGGCACTTCGCGGTCACGGCGACGAACTTCCGCTGCCCGCTGATTGCCGTGGATGTGGACGGCGCGCGCGCCGGCGTGATCGCCTGGTCGCCGTATGCCCTGCATGTCCCTGCCGCGCCGGGTATGCACAGCGTGGACATCACGGCGTTCGGGAACCGCTTCAATACCTTTGGCTCCATCCACAACGCCGATGTAAACTTCTATTTCCCCGGCAACCCTGGCGCGTGGCGCACGCGGGGCAGCGCCTGGAGCCGTGAATACAGGCTGAAACCAGCGGGGATTCTGGTTTCGCCAGTCATTGAGGCACGGGGGTAGGAACGCTGGAACGCTATGCCAGACCCTGCCAAAGGGTCATTGACTTATTGGAATCCCGTCTTTTCGCCCGCGGGCGGGAGGGATTCTTGCGGGGTACAGTCTCCTGGCGCTCCTTTGCCGCAACCGCTACAGTCCCGCCATCACAGAGACTCTCAAAAGTAAGGATTTCTTGCGAAATCCCTTTACGGCGGCCGATTGTTCCAATCAGCGCCGCCGTCAATGCACAGGGAGGTATCCACATGCCGGAAAAGATCACGCCGCGCCACTCCGAACAGGACCACGAGATCGAACCGCCGAAGCACCGCGCGGAAACGCGGCCCGGCTTCAAGCTGGACTGGTCGCATGTCGCGCATGGCTGCCCCGATTGGTTCCGGGACGCGAAGCTCGGCATCTTTCTGCACTGGGGGCCGTACAGCGTGCCAGAGTACGACAGCGAGTGGTATTCGCGCAACATGTACCAGGTCGGGCATCTGGCACATCAGTACCATGAAAAAACCTTCGGAAAGATCAGCGAGTTCGGCTACAAGGACCTGTACAGCGGCCTGACGGCAGAGCGATTCGACGCTGCCGCGTGGGCCAGGCTATTCAAGCGGGCGGGCGCGAAATACGTCGTGCCGGTCGCCGAGCACAGCGATAACTTTTCCATGTGGAACAGCCGTGTCAACCCCGTCAACGCCGTGAACTACGGGCCAAGGCGCGATGTCATCGCGGAGCTTGGGAAAGCCTTTGACGCGGAAGGGCTGAAGTTTGGCGCGGGGCTGCACCACTCCTGGCTGTGGGGCTGGTTTTGCTCCAACGACCCCAGCGCCGACGTGTACGACCCGAAAAACGAGGTCTTTTACCGGAGGCCCCTCCCCTATTCGGCGCAGGGAGCGCACCCGCGCCCATTCCCGGACAAGGCGTTCAACCAGATGTGGCTGGATAAGTGCCTGGAGATCGTCGACGGCTATTTGCCCGACATGGTCTACTTTGACGGCCGCGTGTACATCGTGGAGGAAGAATACCGTCTGCGGTTTATGGAGCGGTATTACGAAGCCGCGCGCAAGGCTGGCAAAGAGGTCTGCGTCACGTACAAGAGCGAGGATTTCCACGACGGCTGCGGCGTCCGGGACTATGAGTGCTACTGGCAGCCGGGCCAGCATCCGTACCCGTGGCAGACCGACGACAAGACCGTCTGGTACACCTGGTGCCACATCAACAACGCCCAGTACAAGTCCCCGGAATTCCTGATCCACCAGCTTTGCGAGGTCGTGAGCAAGAACGGCACGTTCCTGATGAACGTCGGCCCCACCAAGGAAGGGGATTTCCCGGATGAAATGGTGTCGATTCTACACGAGATCGGCGGCTGGCTCCAGGTCAACGGCGAGGCCATCTACGGAACGCGGCCGTTTTCGGTCTACGGCGAAGGCCCGACCCGGCAGACCACCGAGCGCATTTTCCACGCGCACCAGATCAAGGATTTCACGCCCGAGGACATCCGCTTCACCTGCGGCAAGGATGGCGCGGTGTACGCCATCGCGCTGGGCTGGCCGTATGCCGGCAAGCTGTCCGTCAAAACCCTGCGCGAGGGCGGGGAACTGAAGCGCCCGGTCAACCGCGTGACCCTGCTGGGCTGTGAGGCCCAGGCGCTTGATTTTTCCAGGGACGCGGCGGCGCTGACGGTGACGCTGCCGGAGCGCAAACCCTGCCGTTTTGCCTACGCGCTAAAAATCGAATAGCACCCGATTTTTCTATTGACCGTTACCCGCTTTTATAGTATATTGTCACTAGTGATTAAATTTTTTTAAATTTTTTAGATCAGCCGATAAACTGGGAGGGAGTTTGCCATGATCAAACGGCAACTGCACACCTTGATCCGGTGTCGGACGCTTCTCCTCATGCTGGTGCCGGCCGTGGCGCTTGTGATCCTCTTCAACTATGTTCCCATGTACGGCATTGTGCTCGCGTTCAAGCAGTTTAACTACAGGGACGGCATCATGGGAAGCCCATGGGTTGGATTCCGCAACTTCGAGTTCTTCTTCCAGTCCGGGCAATGGCTGCCGATCACCCGGAACACCCTGCTGTACAACCTCGCCTTTCTGGCCGTCAATACCACGCTGCAGCTCGTCTTTGCCATCATCCTGAGCGAGCTTTCCTCCAGGTGGTTCAAGAAGGTCACCCAGAGCCTCATGCTGCTGCCATACTTCATCTCGTGGGTCGTCGTCGGGGCCATGGTGTATAACCTGTTCAACTACGAGCGGGGCGTCATCAACAGCTTGCTGGTGTCCTTCGGGGCAAAGAAGGTCGATATCTACGGGTCGCCGGGCATGTGGCCGGCCATCCTCATCATCGCCAACGCCTGGAAGGGGGTTGGGTACAGCACGGTCGTCTACCTGGCCGCCATCACGGGCATTGACCAGGAAATACAGGAGGCGGCCGAGATCGATGGCGCGAACATCTTCCAGCGCATGCGCCACATCACGCTGCCCTTCATCATGCCGACCATCATCATCCTGCTGCTGCTGAACATCGGCTCCATCTTCCGCGGGGACTTCGGCATGTTCTTTAACCTCGTCGGCCTGAACAACGGCCGGCTGTTCGCAGCGACCGACATCATTGACATGTACGTGTTCCGCAGCCTGTTCACATCGGGCGGCATGGAGAGGGCCGCAGCCTCCGGCCTGTTCCAGTCGGTCATGTGCTTTATCACCATCATGATCGCCAATTTCGCCGTCCGCAAATACGACAAAGACTACGCGCTGTTTTAGGCGGAGGGGTGCTGTTATGTTAAAAGATTCAAAAGCGCCGCAGCGCGGAAAAAAGCTGTCGCTCGACAGGGCCGTGTTTAACTCGATCGGCTATCCGCTCATCGCCCTGTTCGCCCTTTTTTGTCTGTTCCCGTTCTGGCTGGTGGTTTCCGGCTCCTTCACCAGCCAGGAGGAGATTCTCCGGAGTGGCTTTTCGCTGTGGCCCAAGCAGTTCTCCCTGGAGGGGTATCGCCTTTCGCTGCAAAACCCCACGGCCATCCTCCGGTCCTACGGCGTCAACATCCTCGTCACCGCCTTGGGCACCGTGACCAGCGTATTCCTCTGCACCATGACCGGCTATGTCCTGACCCGCAAGGACTTCCCCTGGAGGGGTTTCTTCTCCCTGTTCTTCTTCTTCACCACCCTGTTCTCCGGGGGACTCGCGCCGTATTACATCCTGATGGTCAATACCCTGCACCTGAAAAACAGCCTGCTGGCGCTGATCCTTCCGGCATTGATCTCGGTGTGGCACATTCTGCTGGTCAAGGGCTTCATGAGCAGCGTCCCCGCCGAAATCACGGAATCCGCGAAAATCGACGGGGCGGGGGATTTCCGCATCTTCGTGCAGCTCATCCTGCCGATCTCCACGCCGGTTGTCGCCACCATCAGCCTGTTCACCGCCATCGGCTTCTGGAACGACTGGTTCCGCGCGCTGCTCTTCATCGACAACCGGAAGCTGTATCCGCTGCAATACTTCCTGCATCAGTTGATCGTGAGCACCCAGGCGCTCCGGCAGATGATGGAGGAAACCGGCGAGGTGCTGCCCATTCTCCCGGTCGAGTCCATGCGGATGTCGATGACCATCATCGTCACCGGGCCGATCATCTTCCTATACCCCTTCCTGCAGCGATTTTTCATCAAGGGCCTGACCGTCGGCTCTGTCAAGGGATGAACCGCCGCCGGGGCGTTCCCGGCGCGCGCTCACAAAATACCACCGATCAAGGAGGAGGAAAACCCGTGAAAAGACTACTCGCCCTTGCCCTGAGCGCGGCGCTCATCCTCGCGCTCCTCATGACCTGCGCGCTGCCCGCTTTCGCGGCGGCCACGGACCCCGATCTGGACATCACGGAACCCGTTGAACTCCGCTTTCTGATGCTCGGCAACAACGAGCAGCCCGACAAGGACAAGGTCTGGGGCGAGATCAACAAGCTCGCCAAAGAAGACATCAACGCCACGGTCGTCGTCGACGTGCTGAGCATGGCCGACCACGCGACCCGCTACCCCCTGATCCTCGCCAGCGGCGAGGCGTACGACATCATCTACACCTCTTCCTGGGCGCATTATTTCACCGAGGCCCCCAAAGGCGCTTTCTAGGAGATTACCTGGGACATGGTGGAGAAGTACATGCCGCAGACCTTCGCGAGCCAACCGGAGGAGTACATGGATCACAACCGGCTCGGAGATGGCAAGGTGTACGTGGTTCCGCAGAACTTCACCAACCTGACCGTGAACGCGTACGCGATCTCCATCCGCGAGGATACCAGGAAGGAACTTGGCGTACCCGAGGTCACTGACCTGCCTTCCCTGGAAGCGTATCTGAACGCGGTCGCCGAGGGCGTGCCCGGCATGTTCCCCTACGCCGCCACGCAGGATAACCAGACGCTCAAGAGCGTTCTGCTCAACACCGCGAATAACCTCATCAGCCTGAACGGAAACCCGATCGAGATGTTCTTCATGTTCCCCTACACGGTGAACATGACCCTGGACGACGCCGTGTCCAAAATCCAGTATGTGGGCGACATGCCCGAGTACAAGGAATGGGCCGTCCGCATGAAGGAGTGGGCCGACAAGAGCTACTGGTCCCGCAGCGCCATCGCGGATACGGTTCAGGTCCGCGACTCCTTTGAGAACGGCCAGTCCGCCATGTTCGTGCAGAACACCGGCACGCTGGGCGTCGCCAACATCGCCCTGCGCGGCAAGGGCCTGGAGCCCCTGATGCTCGACATTTACCCCGACACCTATCGTTTCCTTGGCTTGGCGAACGCGGGCCTCGCCGTTCCGTCCAACTCCAAGAACCTGGCGCGCGCCCTTATGTTCATCGACCTGCTGAAGAATGACCAGCGCTACTACGAGCTGTACCGCTTCGGCATCGAGGGCGAGCACTGGATCGACCTGGGCAACCGGATGTGGGAGCCCGGCCCGGACCAGAACCGCTACACCTACGGCGATGGCTCCTGGGGTTTCCAGAGCATCCTGTATGAGCGGGACCGCGTCGGCAACGATCCGCAGTCCCTGGAGATCTGGCGGCGCTGGAGGGCTGAGAACGAGCAGACCAACCCGCTCGTTGCCTTCAACTTCGACACCGCGCCCGTTCAAAACGAGATCGCCGCGCTGACCAACGTCCGCGCCGAGCACATGTACCTGATCGACCTCGGTCTGGTGGACGACGTGGACGCCGCCATCGCGGCCATGAACACCGCGGCCAAGGCTGCCGGCATCGACAAGGTCATCGAGGAGCTGAACCGGCAGTTGGCCGAGTATGTCGCGTCGAAGGCTGACTGATAACCGGACAAGAACACCTTATGAACTCAAAAGCAGAGGCGTGCGCTCCGCACTCCTCTGCTTTTTCAAACCAAGGAACGATATGCAGGAGGTGTGATTGTGGCAAGGCCCGTGACACAGGAAGAAATGCGGCGCGTATACGGCGAAATGCAAACCCCGGTCAAGCTCGGCTATGCGCTGCGCGAGGAGGGCGTGAACATCGACTGCGCCACGGTATTCCGGGCGGCAAACGACTGGCGCATGGTGTTCACGCGCCAGGACCCCCGGGACCCGCCCGAAAAGCAGGGGTATGAAACATGGATGGCGCGCTCGGACGACCTGATCCGCTGGGAGGTTCTGGGGAAGCTGCTCAGCCAGACCTTCTCGGGCTGGGACGGCTGTCAGGTGGACGGTGGCATGCTGCTGATCGACCCCGAATGGGGCGGGAGCCTGAAGCCCGAAAAGTATGACGATCGCTACTGGATGAGCTACATCGGCGGCGGGTTGCCCGGGTACGAAACGGACCCGCTGCACATCGGCATGGCGAGTTCCGGCACCATCGAGGAGGTTCTGGCGTGGGAACGCTTCCCGGAACCGATACTCCGCCAGGACGACCCGGATGCCCGCGTGTTCGAGCGCAAGACGCTGTACAAGAGCTGCGTGATCCGCGACCCCGAGCGCCGGACGGGCCACGACTTTATCATGTACTACAACGCCAAGCGCGCGCCGTTCGGCATCGAGTGCATCGGCATGGCGGTGTCGGACGACATGCGCGCGTGGAAGCGGTTCGGCGCGTGCGAAATCATGGACAGCGGCCGGGACGATGGAGCCTGGAGCATCGCGGGCGACCCGCAGATCGTCCGGTTTGAGGATCTCTGGGTCATGCATTTCTTCATCGCCTACAGCGAAGGCGGCGAGGCCACCGCGATCGACACGTTCGCCTGCTCGCGCGACCTCGTTACCTGGACCCGGTGGGACGGTGAGCCGCTCATCCGGCCGTCGGCCCCGTTTGACCGGAAATTCGCGCACAAGCCGTTCGTCCTGAAGCATGACGGCGTCGTATACCACTATTACTGCGCGTGCGGCGACCAGGGGCGCGGGCTGGCGCTCGCCGTCTCGAAGCGGCCGTAAGCAATTTCTGTCACCAACGCAACTCCGGCGATTTCAGCACGCCCTGTGGCCAGAGCTGATACTCGTCGCTCCAGTTCGCCCCCTCGGTCCGCCAAGAACCAGGGCCCCAGATCATCGTCTCCTTGTCCACGATATGCAACTGGCCGAACGTGTTCACGCGGCAGCCGTAGAAGATCATATCGATCTTGTGGGGGCCGGGCGAGAGGCCTTTCACATCCAGTTCATACGGTGAAAAGACGATTACGCCCTCATCCTCCCCATCTACGCGGACTTTCAGCAAATGCCCCCGGTACTGGGTGGCCGCGAGCCGGAAGCCCTCGCCCTCCGTTCGCGCTTCCAGGTGGTACGTCAGGTTGCCACCGTAGAACGGAAGTCCCTGCCGCGTGATGTCCCCGAAGCACAGCGTCCGAACGGGCGCTGTTATTTTCGCCTGGCAGCCGAACACCCGCACGCCAAAATCGCCCAGCAACAGGCAGTTCTCCACATCGACGCTCCTGCCGTAGGGCATGGCAATTTCCAGCGTGTTTTCGCCCTCGGAAAGGCTGCCGAGCGCCACGGTCCGGATGCTCTTGTCCACATACCACCCGTCCGGCGCGGAGGCGGGGCTGCCGTTCAGCCGTACTTCGCTGGCCTCGGCGTTTTCCAGCGCCAGCTTCACATGCTCCACGGGCACATCGCTGTAAAACGCATAGCGGAGGCGGAGCGTGTGTGGCGTGCTGGTGTCCCGCTGAACCCAGGGCTGCGCGTGCGCGCCGGTGCGCTGCGGCCAGCCCAGGCGCGTCCGCAGCGCCTTATCCAGCCGCAATATCTCCTCCGCCGGACTGTACGGTTCGTCGTCCAGCGCGTATTCTGGCCTATCCAGCACCAGCACGTTCGGCTCGTGCAGCGTGATCGGCACGGGGGCCAAAAAGCGTTCCATGTGCGCATATGCGTGCGGCGTGGGTGTTACTTCGGCGTCAGCAGCCTCTGATCCATCGCGCCTGTCCAGGCGCAGAAGCAGGCTGTCGTGCTCGTACATCGACCGTTCGAACACCGTCCAGCCGCCTTCCACGCGTGAAGCGATCCGCGCGATGTCCCCGGTCAGTGTGTCGCACAGCGTCACGGCGTATTCCCCCCGGACGCGGATGCGGAGCACTGCCTCCTTCGGCAGGTCCTTGACGGTGGGGTTATCCGCCTGGGCGATGAACAGCCAGCGGCAATCCGCCTCTTCGCGCAGTTGGTAGAACAGCCCGTCGGAAGGAGCGCCGGACGCGAGGCGGATATACACTTCCCGCAGGGGCGCAAGCGCCGTAAGCAGCGCATGGCGCTCAAAGGCAACCTGGGTGCAGCGCGCGGCCAGCACGGCGGGCCGGACATCCGGCACGGCATCCACGCACGTGGGCGCGCTGCCCGCGAAGATCACCAAACCGCCATGATCGGCAAAGGCTTCCAACCTGTCCAGCGTGGTGGCGCGGATGGTTTCCATCGCGGGCACGATCACGGCGTCATAGCGCATGTGGCCAACCGGCAGACCCTCCGGGCCGATGTTCCCGACCCCGCACTGGTCCGGCAGGTTGGACTCACAGAGGAAGTCGAAGTCGCACAGCCCGCGCAGCAGCCATTCGGTCAGGTTCTGGAAGTTATCGTCCATCTGCCGCCGCGCGTCCTGCGTGCTCTCGCGGTCGGCCCAGCGCAGCCAGTAGCTCTCGATAGGGTGGACAACACCGACCCTGACCACGGGCCTGCCGCGCGTCATGGCGGTACTCACCCGGGCGAAGTGGTCCTCAATGTACGGGTACTCGGCGTACCACGGGGCCTGATAGTTATACGTGGCGGGGTAGTCGCGCTTGGCCTCGCCGCCCATGGAGACGAACGAGAGATGCGGCACGCGCACCGTGACGCCCAGGGCGGCCTGCCAGTCCCCCTGGAGCTTGCCGCCCCTAAAGTCGTAGTCCCAGTTGGTCACGCCGTACAGCTCGCTGATGACGCCGGGACGCCCATACTGGTGCGCCGCCGACTGCGCCTGCTTGGCGGTGGTATACTCGCGGTAGTCGCTGAGAATGTCGATGCCCGGCAGCCCGAACGCGCGGTAGGAGCGCATGGCTTCGCCCACGGCGCGGGTCTGGCTGTCCAGCGTCGGTTCCCACATCATATGGCCGGTGAACAGGATGCCGTTGTCCTCGCACCAGCTTCCCAGGCGGTCGGCAAACGCCTCGGCAAAGCGCGCGGACACGTGGTCGTGATACCGGTAGCGAAGCCGCGACGGCCGCCCGCCGGGAAGCTCCCACAGCAGCTCGGGCAGCCCGTCCAGCAGGTTCTCGCCGCCATACGCGCTGCGGAACGTGTCGCACAGGTCATCCGTCCATGGCAGGGTGACGTCCTTTTCCTCGTGGGCAAAGTTCAGCGCGCCCTTGTGGGAGTGCTGCGGCTCATCGGTGAAAATGGCCGGAATCACGCCGCCGAAATCCTTCCCGAATTCCCGCGCGTACCGCTCGTGCGTGGTCTGGATGAACTCGCCGACCGCCTTGGGTGACATCGTGTCCGCGTAGGTCTGGTTGTTATACCAGGGCAGGGTTTTTGATGTCTCGGCATACGCGTACAGCGCGAAGCCGCGCGCGGGCTCCCCCGGCGCCATCCGGCGGTACGACGCGAGGCCTCCGTCCGCGCTCAGCTCCACATCAAACACGGCGAGCAGCGTCCCGTTTTCAGCGCGGCCCGTCGTGGTTTTGGTGATGGGGTGCGCCAGGGCGGGCGCTTCGCCGCCGTAGGGCACGCGGGTCAGCAGCAGGTGCTTCAGTCGGTGCGCCGGGTTTTGCGTCACCTTGCCTCCCGCCGCGCCGGAGGGCCAGCGGTCCTCATCGTACAGCCACGCCAGCATGTCCTCGCTGCGCGCCTTTTCCACGCAGGCGCGCACCATGTCCATGTGCTCGTCCGAGAGATACGGCGTCACCAGGCCCGTGCGCACGTGCATATGAAAGCCGCCAAAGCCCAGCTTTTTTAGCTGTTCGATCTGCCAGAGCAGCTCGTCCTTGTTAAGCTTGTTGTTCCATGACCAGAACGGGGCGGCGCGGTATTCGCGGGTGGGGTTCCGAAACAGCGCCTCGCTGAAGGGTTTTTCGCGGCTTGGGTACAGCATGGCGGCCTCCTTTTGCACATACGAAGAACGATTACAGGTCGATCGTCACCGCTTGGCCCGCGGGCAGCGGCAGGTTCCTTCCCGCCGCCTTGAGCGTGCCGCCTTCCCGATCGGCAATCACGGTGAGCTTGCCACCTTCTCGCTTCACCGCCACCCGGCCGTCCATGCCGAGCGGCGCGGTGCCCTCGTAGTCCCGGGCGAACGGCAGATGCGGCTCCACGGTGAACGTGGCGTATCCGGGCGACGTGGGATATACGCCCAGTAGATACCGGCCGATGATATAGATCGGGCTGGCCGACCACGCGTGGCACAGGCTCTTGCGGTAGGGATCGCCGTACATCGCGTAGTGGGCGTTGCCGCTCAGGTAGGGCTTGTATTCCTCCCAGAACGTTGTCGCGCCCAGGTCCAGCATATCGCCCCAGTAGGCGCGCATCTCGTCCAGCACATAGCCGATGTCGCCGATCCGGCACATGGCATCCAGCTCATAGAACTTGAAATATGGCGTGGTGATCGGCGGGACGGCGTCGTTCTTGATGACGTTTTGGATGACGCTCCGCGCCTTTTCGCCCGCCGCATAGCCGAACAGCAGCGCGAAGATGTTCGCGTGGCGCGTGACGTTGCGCTCGCCGGACTCGAAGCTGTCAATGTACGCGCCCTTTTCCGCGTCCCAGAAAAAGCGGTCGATTTTGCCCAGAATGTCCCGGCTTGCGGCGTCATAGCGCGCCCCGTCCTCGCCCAGCAGCGCGCAGACCCGCGCCATGGAGGCGAGCGCCCTGGCGTACAGCATCTGGATCGCGCAGACCGCGCCCGTCTTGTCGATGTCCGCCCAGTCGATGAACAGCCAGTCCTTCTGCCGCGCCACAAGGAACGCGTTCTCATCCGTGCGTGCCATGCAGAAGGCCATCAGCGTGTCCATGCGCGGGAAAACGCGGCGCACGAAGTCCAGGTCACCGACCGTGTCGTAGAACCGCTCGATGGAGAGGATCCAGTACAGAGAATAGTCGATGATCGTGTTCAGGTGCTCGATCACGGGGTCCTTGCCCCGCAGCGCCAGGATCGTGCGCTTGGTGATCTCCGGGTCGAAGAATACGTAATCATTGATGAAGTAGCTCTGGTACGCGTCGCCGGACCACACCCAGCGGTCGCGCTTGATGCCGTCCAGGAAGAACTCGCGGCTGTTCAGGTGGAACGTGTACGCCGACACATCCCAGATCTCGGCAAGGCGCGCGTCGTCACAGCGGAAGCCCGCGCGGTACGGCAGCGACAGGTATTCGTATTCGGCGGCGAGGCCGCTGTGCGCGCCCTGTATGAACAGGTAGCGGAACGCCCGGGCCGGGCGCGCGAGCGGTTCCCCGGTGCCGGTCAAGTCCTCGCGGATAACGGTGTTCGGGAGGTCCAGCGCCTCGGCTTCGCTCTCGCCGTAGGACAGGTGTACCCGCTCCCCAAGAGGGACTGTCAGCGCGACCCGCGCGAACGTCTGCTTGCCGAAATCGTACAGGGTGCCGCCGCCGGTCTGCCGTTGTCCCTGGTACGCGATCGGCGCGTACGCGAACGGGAACACGCCGGGGTCGCTGTCCGCGCGCTCATACGCGGGCACGCAGCCTACGGGCACGGGCGCCATGTCATAGTTGTCGGCCGTCCATCGTTCATCGGTCCGCACGGAGGGGCTGTCAATGAAAATCGCGGGCAGGCCGGAGAGCGCCATCAGGTGCACCGAAAGCGCGTAAGCACCGGCGGGCGCGGTGAACGGCACGCCCACCGGGTGCATCGTTTCCACGACCTGTCCGGCGGTGTCGCTCATGATGTCGTTGCGCAGAGCCGTGCCGCCGATTGGGTTCAGCTTGATGTACCCCGCGCCCTTGGCGTGCACGGTGATGGTTTCGGGCTTATCGAGCGTAACGTTCGCGTAAAACCGCACGTTGCGGTAGCAGTCGTCCAGATGCCAGATGGGCGGATAGCACGGGACGGAGTATTCCTCCCTGCGCGCGTGCAGCAGCAGGTTATGGTGGATTTCATAGTCCCCGGGATACCAAATCCATTTCGCCATGGTCCTATCTCCGTTCAAGATGTATTTTGCGCCGCTCTATAGCGCCAAGGCGGCAGCCGCCGCAAAAGCACATTCCGCCGCAACGCGAACCGGCCCTTCTCCATCGGACAGCACCACGGCGGTGAGCCGCCCCTTATACAGGCGGCGGACAGGGCCGCAGTAGCCCTCCTCGCTGACGGGATCGGGCGAACCCAGCGCCAGCAGCCGCCCGCCGGTGACCGAAACGGTGACGGCGGCGGCCTCCGTGGCGGCCACATGGCCCTCGCCGTCCACCGCCTCGATGGTGATATAGGCGATGTCGCCCGCGCTGGCAAGGTTCTGCCTGTCGGCGGTCAGGCGCAGACGCGCGGCGGGCCCGGCGGTAGTCAACTCGCTTTCGCTGACAACTTTTCCGGCTTTGTAGCCCACCGCCTTCAGGCATCCGGGCTGATAGGTGCAGGTGAATTCGCCCTTGCACTTTTCCGTGTGCTTTCGGCCAACGGACACGCCGTTCAGCAGCAACTCAATCTCGTCGCAGGAGGAATAGACCTCCACCCCGGCGGTTTTCCCCTCGCTGCCCGGGAAGTCCCAGAACAGCTCGACATCCGGCCAGCCCCACCGGGCGATGTCGCACGGCTGTCCGTACTTCTTCGGCGGCATGACGGCGATGCACGGGGCTTTGTCGATGCCCCAGACCGCGTCGCGGTAATACGACTGCGGGCGCTTCGTGCCGCAGATGTCGATGTCGCCGCAGTGGGCGATGTGCCACGGCCAGCCGCCCAGGAAGCCCGTCTCGCCCCCGCGCCAGACATGCCCGATGCCCGCCTCGCCCAGGTAATCGATGCTTGTCCACACAAAATCCCCGATCACATGCGGGAGGGCGTTCACGGCCTGCCAGATGTCGTGCGTCTCCAGCGGGAAGGATTCCGTGCCGCAGATGACGCGGTCCGGGAACTTCTCCCCGTCCGCCGCGTACCGGCTCAGCAGGTAGTTATACCCCACAAAATCCAGGCACACGGTGAACGGCGCCGTGCGCGCGGCCCAGAGGTCGTACGCCGGGTCCTCCTGGATCAGGTTCAGCTCCAGGTTCGTCAGTTCGGTAAGCTGGCTCACCTGGTTCAGGCAGTTTGTCACCGGGCGGGACGCGTCCAAGGCCTTCACATGGTCCGCCAGCTTTCGGGCCACGCTGTACCCGTCCAGCCGCCCGTCGCGCTCCGGAATCTCGTTGCCGGTGGACCAGAAGAGGACGGACGGATGCCGCCGGTCGCGCAGGACCATCGCGTCCAGATCGTTCCGCCAATCCGCCTGGAAGCGGGTATGGTAATCGTAGGGGTTCTTGCCGTCCTGCCACATGTCGAACGCTTCATCCATGACATACATCCCCAGGCGGTCGCAGGCCCTCAGGAACGACGGCGCGGGCGGATTGTGCGCACAGCGGACGGCGTTGAAGCCGGAAGCCTTCATCAGCTCCACCTTGCGCTCCTCGGCACGGTCGAAGGAGGCCGCGCCCAGGAGGCCGTTATCGTGATGCACGCAACCGCCGCGCAGCTTGACGCGTTCGCCGTTGATGCGTAGGCCCTCTTCGCGGCTCAGCGCGATGGTGCGCACACCGAAGGGCATGGAGGCCACGTCGCATGTCTCGCCACCGCGCGTCAGCTCGCAACGCAGGTTGTACAGGTACGGCGATTCCGCGCTCCACGGCATCGCGTTTGGGAGTGTCAGGTTGTGCGCCGTTTCGCCTTCGGCGGCAACGGGCTCCGATCCCTCGTAGACGGTCTGCCCGTCCGCGTCCGTTATGGTGAAACGCAATTCCGTGCCGTCCCGGTTGCCCATCACGTCCGCTTTAATCCGCAAGGTTGCCGAACCCGTTAGCGACACGGTTTCGACCGTCAGACCCCAGGGATGGACGGCGCAATCCGACGGCGCGGTGTGCAGCCACACGGGGCGGTAGATGCCCGCGCCCGTGTACCAGCGGGAATCGGGCCGCGCGTTCGCGTATACGTTCACTTTCAGGCGGTTTGGCGCGCCGCGAAGGGCGATATCCGACAGGTCGACCAGGAACCCTGTGTAGCCATAGTGATGCGTGTGGATGAGATGGCCGTTCAGGCGAACCTCCGCGTTACAGTAGACGCCCTCGAACTCCAGTACCGCCAAGCCCTCACCGGGCAGCTCCAGCAGGCGCTCGTAGCTGAGGTCCGCCCCGGCGAAGAACCCGCCGGACGCCCCGGAGGCCGCTTCCGGGCGGCGCGGCATGGTGACGGACCAGTCGTGCGGCAGGTCCACCGTGCCGGAGCCGGACTCCCCAAAGTGCCCGCGATAGGAAAAGTCCCACGCCCTGTTCAGGTTTTGCGCGATCATCGCCCCACCCTCCGTTTCCCATCCATCGCTTTTCTACATAAAATATTTAGAACAAATAGACTAATAATTCACATGAAGTCTACCATAGGGGGCAGGCGAAGTAAAGCGCGTTTTCGGGGTGCGGGCATACAAAAGCGGGGTCTGGCAACACCAGATCCCGCGAGAAACACCGCGATACTTGGCCCTATTTCGCGCCGCCCGGCACGATATTCCGCAGGAAGCTGGGCGCTTTGTATGGTTTATCCACGATTTCCGGCTCGCCGAAGTTGCGGAAGAACCACGTGACGCTCATGTCCACCCACGGCGCGGCGACGGGGTCGTCCATGGACTTGCGCCCGTTGGCGGTCACGTAGCTGGACAGCGCCAACCCGTGCTCCCCCTTCTGGAAGATGTGCAGCTCAAACGGCACTTTCGCGTCCGCGTACGCGGTGGCGAAGCGCAGGATGGACTGCGGCGGGATCAGCGCGTCCTCCGCCGTGTGCCAGCAGAACATCGGCACGGAATCCGGCCCCACGTACTGCGCGAGGTTCAGGGCCTTCGCCTGCTCCTCGGTGGCGCCCTCGCCCAGCAGGGAATCGCGCAGCGGGTTGCGCCCGCCCGCCTGTCCCGGACGCCAGATTTCCAGCCCCGGATAGCCCAGAATCATGGCGCTCGGCTTGTGCTCCCCGCAAAGGCCCACCCACGCCGCCAGATGCCCGCCGGCCGAAAAGCCAACCGTGGCGATCCTCTGCGGGTCCAAGTGCCATTCCTCCGCGTTCCGGCGCATCAGGGCGACGGCGTCCGAAGCCTCCTTCAGCGGCTTGCACCCGGCGGCGTCCTTGCCCACGGAGTAGCGCAGCACGAACGCCTGGAAGCCCCGCGCGGCATACGCCAGGGCGATCGGCTCGGCCTCGCGGTCGGAGGTGAAGAGGTACGCGCCGCCGGGGCAGACCAGCACAGCGGGCCGCACGGCCATGCTTTCCAGCTCCTCCGAAGGCTCCTGCACATACCCGGTCAGCGTAACGCGCCCGTCGGCGCTCAGGGCTTCGCGAATGATTTTCATGGTGTGTCCTCCTTGTCAGCCTTTCACGCCGCCCAGCGTGATGCCCTTGACGAAGTTCTTCTGGATCATGGGGTAGATGATGACCACCGGCAGGATGCCGAGCGTCGCCATGGCCATACGCACCGTGCCCTGCGGGATTTTCGCCAGGCCCTCGTTCGCGTTGTTCACCTGCTGGGCGTTGGTGGACAGCATCTGAATATTTTGCATCAGCCGGTTCAGCAGGTTTTGGATGCTGAACAAGTCCGTGCGCTTCAGCAGGTAGATGAAACCGTTGTTCCAGTCGTTCCAGTAGGCGATGCCCACGAACATGGCGATGGTCGCGATCATCGGCTTTGCCATGGGGATGGCGACGGACAGCATGGTTTTCAGCTCGCCCGCGCCGTCGATATTCGCGGCCTCCAGGATTTCGCCCGGAACGCCCGCGACGAAATAGCTCTTCATCAGCAGCACGTTGAACGCGTTCATCAGCAGACCGGGAATCAGCAGCCCCCAGAACGTGTCCTTCACACCGAACACCGACGTGTAGTTGATGTATGTCGGCACGAGGCCGCCATTGAACAGCATGGTGAAAAACACGTAGAAAGTTAACATCCCGCGAAAAGGCAGCTTCGGCTTGGAGAGGCCGTACGCCAGGGGCGTGGTGATCAGCAGGCTGCACAGCGTGCCCACGGCGGTCAGTACGAACGACACGCCGTACGCGCGCATGACCACGCTCCCGTTGGTGATGAACACCCACTGGTACGCGTACAGGCTCCATTGCTCGGGAAAGAAGGAATAGCCGTTCCGCAGCAGCGCCGCGTTGTCGGTCAGGGAGGAAATCAGCATCAGCAGGATGGGGATGACGGCGATCAGCGAGAGCAGCGTCATCAGGGTATGGCCCAGGAAGCGATAGACCTTATCTTCCCGCGTGTTCATACGATTCCACTCCTCTCGCTAAATCAGCGCGCTGTCCCGGTCCACCGCGCGCACCAGCAGGTTCGCGCCCAGCACCAGGATGAAGCCCACGGCGGATTGGTACAGGCCCGCCGCCGAGGCCATGGAGATATTGCCGAGCTGCAGCAGCCCCCGGTACACGTAGGGATCGATGGTGTTGGTGGTGGCGTACAGCGCGCCCTGGTTCATCGGCACCTGATAGAACAAGCCGAAATCCGAATAGAAGATGCGGCCGATCGCCATCAGGGTCAGCATCACGATGGTGGGCTTCAGCAGCGGCAGCGTGATGTACCAGAACTGCTTCAGCCGGGACGCGCCGTCAATCAGCGCGGATTCATAGTACGCCCGGTCAAAGCCCATCAGCGTCGCCAGATAAATGATGCACTGGTAGCCGACCGTCCGCCAGGCGCTCACAAAAATGAGGATCGCTGGCCAGTACTTCGCCTGGCTGTACCACTGGATCGGGCTCCGGCCGAAAAGGGGCAGCAGCGTGTTGTTCACAAAGCCGTTGGCCACGCTGAAAAACGCGAACACCAGATAGCTGATGATGACGGTCGAAATCAGGTTGGGCAGCAGGATGACGCTCTGGTATATCTTTTTGCGCTTGCCCTCCAATTCGCTGAGCACCACCGCCACCAGGATGGAAAGCGTGGTGTTGATGACAATAAAGGCCACATTATACAGGATGGTGTTTCTCGTGATGACCCAGGCGTCGCTGGTTTTGAAAAGGTATTCGAAGTTCTTGAAGCCGACCCACTGGCTGCCGTAGATGCCGAGCTTCGCGTTATACTGCTTGAACGCCACGACGACGCCGGGCATGGGCATATAGTTGTTGATGAACAAATACGCAAGGCCCGGCAGCATCATCACATAGATGGGCCAGAAGCGCCTAAGGCCGCGCGCAAGCTCGCGCGTCCTGCTTTCCCGCGGCCGGGGGGCCGTGTTTTGATTCGTCATGGCGATCCACCTTCGTCCGTAGTCCACAATAGGTAGAGGGCGGGCGAATGCCCGCCCCCATGCTCTTTGCTTATTTGCTTATTTCGCCGCCGCCCACGCGTCGAGCTGCTCCTGCTTTGCGTCGATGATCTTCTGCAGGCCCGCGCCCATCAGCTTCGCGTTCATCTCCGGAATGCCGGTGACGGGGTCCACATAGCCGTATTCCAGGCTCTTCTGGTACTCGTCATACGCGTTCTGCACGGCGGTCAGCTCCGTCGCGGTGCTCGTGCTGTCGAACGTGAAGCCGCTGGCCACGGACTTCTCCGCGTTCGCGTTAAAGTCGAATATCTGCTGCCACAGGTCCGGGGCATTGCCGTTCCACACGTGCGTGGCGAACTGGTTGGGCATTTCCCAGCCCACGGAGTGGTTCCAGCCGGAGTTGGTGGGGTTCACGCCCTCGGCGTAATCGATCAAGCCGCTTTCCAGCACCTGATAGTGCACACCCTCGATGCCCCAGCCCAGCAGATTGGCGAGGTCGGGGTTGGTGTAAAACTCATTGAGCAGCGTCATGGCCTTCTGCGCGTCGATGGTGTTCAACGAGATGGCCCACGGGAAGGATGCGATGGCTGCGGAGGAAATGTAATCCTCCATGGTCTGGAAGATGGTCATCGGCATGCCGCACATGTTCGTTTCCTGCTGCCGGATGCCGGGCTTGCCGCCGGTGGTGTAGCTCATCAGGGTGCCGGCCTTGACCAGCTCGGTCACGGCCGTTGTGTCGGTCGCGGCGTCGGGGCTGATGTAGCCCTTCTGGTTGTAGTCGTACATCCGCGAGCAGTAGTTCATGTAATATTCGTTCTCAAAGAGGTTCACCACATTGAGCGCGGAGCCGTAATCGGTCAGCACGCCGAACACCGAGCCGCCCAGCGAGTCCACGTTGGAGAACTGGCTCATGGACATGGCCACGGGGCGGTAGACCTCCATGTCCGGATACGTCTCGTGCAGCTTCGCGTAAATCTCGTTCAATTCATCGATGGAGATCTTGATGATCTCGTTGTCCTTCTGGTCCTCGGGCACGGTGTAGCCGATGCCGTCCAAATACTGGGTGCCGACGGCGGCGCAGCCCCGGCCCTGGGCCATGTCGCGGTTGTTGGGCAGGCCGTACAGCGTGCCGCTGACACGGCAGGCGTCGATGAAGCCCTGGCCGACGGCGTCAATGATGCCCGCGCCGTATGTTTGCAGCAGGTCATCTTCTTCCAGGTCAATCAGGTAGCCCTGCGCCACCAGCGAGGGGTAGTTGGACAGGATGGTGGTGAGGATGTCCACCTGCTCGCCGCCGGAGAGCGCGAGCGTTAGCGCCTGCCGGTACGCGGCGGCGTCCGAGATCTGCAGCTCCACCTCGATGCCCAGCTTCGGGATCAGGATCTCGTTCATGGCGTCCTGCACCTTTTGCGTGTCCGCCGGCGCGCCGGTCCATGTCATGAACATCATCACCAGCTTGGTTACATCGCCGTTACCAGCCGCCAGACCGCTACCCACGGCGGACATCAGCAGCACCAGCATCAGAAGCAGCGCAATACCCTTCTTTTTCACGGATGTTCCTCCATTCGTTTTTCGCCCGGATCAGGGCGTGTTGTGTGTTAAGGTAGGGATTTCTGGCGAAATCCCCTTTTGACGCCCGATTTTTCAAATCAGCGCCGCCATCACGGAGATTATACAAAAAGATACGCCATACAAAAACAACAAAGCTGCGCAAAACTATCACGCGGATGTGGTTCTGCCGGTTTACAGCCCCGGGCCTTTCGTGGTACAGTAGCCGCGTACCATGGCATTTCACTCAAGATACGGGGAGGCGCGGACGGCATGCGGATTCGTAAGGCGTTTCGTTCCCTGCGCTTTCGGCTGGCGGTGCTCCTGGCGGCGTTTTCCCTTGGCGTCGCGGCGCTTCTGATCTACAATAACGCGTCCGCGCTGAACATCCTGCGCACGGAGGTATGCACCGCTGCCCGGGATCTGCTCGTCGTCTCCCAAAAGCGGCTGGACGACAGCTTTTCCAGCGCGGCGTCCTATCTGGCCACCTTTGTCACGCAGCAGGAGGACATTGAGATTCTGGAACGCTCCACGCTGAACACCACGGCGTATCACATCTCGGTCGCCAGAATCCAGCGCCAGTTCATCAGCGCGCTGCCCGGCCATATTGTCGATAGTTTTTTCTACCTGGACGACAGCCGCGCGCTGTGCTTCAGCAACGCGGGTGATCTGCAGAATCCGCTGCGAAGTTTGATCCTGGCCTCGCAGCCGCTCATCACGCCGAACAACGCGGGGAAATGGTTCGTGCTCTCCACCCGGGGCGACGCGTACCTACTGCGCGCGGTGCGCGTCGGCCGCAGCTATGTCGGCGCGTGGGTGAAGGTGCGGTCCGCGCTGGAGCAGGTGCGGAGCGGCCAACTGGCGGATAGCGACATTTACCTGATGGACGGCCAGGGCACGTTCCTGGGCGGCGGTACACCGGACATCACGCTTGATCCCGTGGCGCTCAGCGGGGCCGGCGGCTATACGTTCGTGCGCGCAGGCGGCGAGCAGTATCTGGCGGTGAGCCAGCGCGTCCGGTTCGGGGATTTCTATCTGGTCGCGCTCATCCCGGACGCCGCGCTGTCCGGCAGGTTTCAAAAGCTGACCTGGGTAATCGCGCTGGTGAGCGCGTTCGCGCTGTTCATGCTTTCGGTCAGCGCGGCGCTGCTGCGGCACCTGATTGTGCGCCCCATCGCGCAGCTTACCGGCGCGATCCGCGCGCTGCAGCGCGGGGACTTCGCGGCCAGCCTGCCGGACCAGACGTATGAAGAGTTTACGGAGGTGAACCGGGCGTTCAACCAGGCGACCCGGGAGATTCAGACACTCAAAATCGACATGTACGAGGAGCGCCTGCTGAAGCAGAAAATCCACACACAGTACCTGCAATCGCAGATCGCCCCGCACTTTCTGATCAATTGCCTCAACACGATCTACCAGCTCACCGACGCGGACGAACCCGACGTGACGCGCGCCATGCTGCGCGTGCTTAGCGAGCACCTGCGGTACACGCTCTCCGCGAGCGAGCACGTGCCGCTGGACGAGGAACTGCGCCATGTCGAGAACTACGTCGAGTTGTCGGCGATCCGCTACCCGGGAAGCGTTTCGCTCGTGAAGGACTATGACCCCGATTCCGCCGGGGCCATGGTGATTCCCATGCTGATCTTGAATTTTGTGGAGAACGCCGTGAAATACGAGGCCGGGATGGGCAAACAGCTCACGATACACGTGTCCACACGCCTCACGCGGGCAGAGGGCGGCGCGCGCGTGCGCATGTGCGTCTGGGATACCGGCGGCGGCTTTGACGAAAGCGTACTGGCTGATTTGCAGGACGTTCCGTCCTTTCTGAAAAAGCATGGCGACCGGCACATCGGCATCGGCAACGTGTTTCAGCGCGCGGGGATTCTGTTCCCTGACTGCGGCTTCGCCTTCGCAAACCGGCCGGGCGCGGGTGCGCAGATCGACATCGACGTTCCCTATATCCCCTACTGGCAGGAAGGCGGGCGCGAATGAACCTGCTGATCGTGGATGATGAGTTTTACAGCGTGGAGGGCATTGCCCGCAAAATCGAGGGCGCGGGCCTGGGCTTCGCGCGGGTTTTTCGCGCCTATTCCCTGGCCCAGGCGCAGGAGATTCTGACCGCGCAGGACATAGGTGTGCTCATCACCGACATCGAGATGCCCAAGGGCAGTGGGCTGGAGTTGGTCGCCTGGGTCCGGGAGAAGGCGCTTTCCATTGTGTGCGTGTTCCTCACGTCCTTCGCCAACTTTGAATACGCCAATACCGCCATCCGGCTGCAGAGCTTTGATTACCTGCTGAAACCCGTGGAAGAGGGGCAATTGATCGAATGCGCGCGCCGGGCCATGGAGCGCGCGCGTCAGCTCGACGACGAGAACTTGCAAAAGCAGGAGGCCCGGCGCTGGCGCTACGCGAGGCCCCAGCTCGCCGAGCAGTTTCTGGCGGACGTGGCGCTCGGCGCGATTCCGGGCGACCGCACGCTGATCCTGACCGAGCTGTCGCGCCGGAACCTGCCGGCCTCCCTGGCGGAAGCGGGGCATTTTCCCGTACTGCTGCGGTATCTCGTACACTATGAGGAGGCTGCCTGGGACCGGAACCTGTACGAGTTCGCGCTGAAGAACATCCTGGCCGAGGTGCTGTTTGAGGAAGGAGACGCCCCGGTGATCGCCCGCGTCGCGGACGCGTATTTCCTGATCTCCTTATCGCGAAAGGCGTCCCGGGCGGACGTGCTCGCCCAGTGCGAGCAGGCGCTTGCCGCGTGCGTGCGCTTTCTGCCGGGGCGCTTCGGCTTCTTCGTACGGGACGCGTGCGCGATAGAAGGTCTGCGGGAAACCGTGCAGGATCTGCTGTCGTTTGCCCGAAACCAGCTTGATACGAAAAACCGGGTGGAGGATCTGTCCCTGGCACGCCGCGAAAAGCGCGACGCCGGGCAGGTGCCCGCGCAGCACTGGGGCGAGCTGCTGCTGGCGCGAAGGATGGAGGACCTGCGCGAAGAAGCGCGGGGATATCTCTCCGCTCTGTTGCGCGACGACGCGGCCGACCGGAACGATCTGGTCCGGTTCCTCCATGATTTCATGCAGATCACCTACTCCGCGCTGGACAAAAGCGGCACCTCGGCGCACCGGCTGTTTGACAACCGGACGTCCGCGATGCCGCTGGAGCAGGCGTGTGACAGCGTGGAGCACATGAAAGCCTGGGTGGAGCAGGTGCTGGACGACTACCAGGGCTGCATGGCGGTAGCCCAGCAATCCGCCGGGGCTGTGGAGGAGGTCTGCGCGTACATCAAGGCGCACCTGGACGAGGAACTGACCCGCGACCGGCTGGCCACGGCGGTGTACCTCAGCCCGGACTATCTGTCGCACGTCTTTCGCGAGAAGAAGGGCGTGTCGCTGACCGCCTACATCGCGGGCCAGCGCATCCAGCAGGCGAAGGAACTGCTGCTATCCAGCGGCCTGAGCGTCCGGGATGTCGCGCTGCGCTGCGGGTTTTCCAATATTTCTTATTTCGCCAAGCAGTTCAAGCGCGCCACCGGCAAAACGCCCCAGGCGTATCGGAAGGCGCGCTAGAACCCGCGTGATGATGTTTGGCGCACAATGCGAACCGCCATGTACGGTTTGCGCGGCAACTCAATGGAAAAGCTGCCGCTGTGCAGCCCCGCGTCCGTGATCGTCATATCCCACGTATCGATCACCTCGACGCGGTACGTCTGGTCCTCGCGCAGGGAGAAGCTCCGCTTGCACGGCCTGCCAAAGCCGTAGTAGTACAGGTAGTATCCGGTGTCGCCCAGCGCCTCGGCGGTGGCGGCCACCTCATCCCACGCGCCCTGCATGCGGCGCAGGCCCGCGCCCGGCGTCTGGCGGAGGATATTGTGCAGGAAGCGGATGCGCGCGGGGCTTTCGCCGTGCAGCTTGCCGCCGTGGCTCCACCACAGCACGCCATCCGGCCGGTCAAACGTTTCGCCGTGGGTGGCGTATCCGCCGCGCAGCGATGCTTCCCAAAACCTGCGGACCAGCTCCTCGCCGCCGATGTTCCCCCACCCCTGGTCGATATCGCCCTCATACGCGATTTCATCCAGCACAACCGGCTTCCCGTAGCGCACGCGGAACTCGTCCGTGTACTCCGCGCACTTGTAGATGTCCTGCCGCTGAATGCTACAGTGGGTGATCCACGGGCGCGTATGATCGTACATCCCGAAACAGTTGTGAATGGAGCGCGGATGGTGGTACGGATCATTCTCCACGATGATGCCGGCAAACCGCTCCCAGTCCGCGACGGTCTTTGCGCGCAGCAAATCGTACTCGTTGGCGAGCGACCACCACACATTCCGGTACGCGGCAAACCGCGCGGCCACATAGCGGAAGTACAGGTCGTCCTGCTCGGGCGTCATCTGCGAAAAGCCCCAGCGGTCATACGCGTGCATCAGGATCAGATCGGCCTCGATGCCGAGCCGCCCGAGCGCCACGATGGAATTTTCAATATGCTGAAAGTGCGCGGGATTGAAGCGCGTGAAATCAAAATCATGGCCGGGCTGAACGCCCATGAGCTGATAGAAGTTGCCCGTTACCTTTTTTTCAAACGGGGCCGCCGTGCCCTCATACGGATAGGAGATCGGCTCGTGCAGGTTGTACAGGTAGTGCTTGGGCATCACGCAAAAGCGGATTTTGTTGAAGTAGCCCTCCATAAGCTCCGCGAGCGTTTCCCGTTGCACCGCCTCCGCCTGCAACTGCCATACGTAGCAGGTTGTGCCCACGGGGAAATACGGCGTCCCGTCCTCGTACTCGAAGTGGAAACCCCGCACCCGCATGGGGCCGTGATTTCCGGGCAGCGCGGGCGTCACGGTGAAGGTACCCTCATGCGATTGCTCCGAGAAACTTCCCGCGACCGTATAGCGGTATTCCCCCACAAAGGACGGCATGAACCGCACCTTGTACACGCCGTTCCCGTCGTAGAAGCCGGACACGCGGACCGTCTCCCCCGCGCACGCGAACGTAGCGTGGATGTCGTACTCCACGAAGGGGTTTCCGTCTGCCCGCCCGGCAAACGCCACCTCAAAAACACCCCACCGCTCCACGGTTCCGGCCGTGGCTCTTCCGTCATTTTGCACCGCGTTGGCCATCGCTCTCGCCCCTCTTTGCCGTATTTCAGTTCTTTCGTGAAGATTTCTATCCACGGTCAGTATAGAGCATACGCCCCCGCAAAGAAACAACGGGCGTGCGGAAGAATAGCAGGATGATGCTGTGTTCCCGGGGCGGGCAAAGGCCGGGCATGAATAACAAACTGCCCCGCAACAGGATCGCGGGGCAGTTCTTCATTTGCTTTTGGGTTCGCACCGTTTACTTCACCTGCCGGAACAGCCAATCCTGCACGGCGGTGTTCTCGTACGCGGCGCGCCAGGAGTTGTGCCCGCTGACCACGACCGTGTTGGCTGCGAAGGCAGTCGCCAGGTCATCCGTGCCTAGGCCCGTCGTTTTGTCCGTCCAGTCAAGCTGGATGTAGTCGTCAATGCCCAGACGGATTTCCCCGGCCTTGGCAGAGGAAGCCGTGATGCCGTTGCGGCGGCTCGGCTTGATCGCCGCGCCCGAAGCGGTGTAGATCGGCCCGTTCTGTGTCAGGCCCAGGGAGATTTCCGGGCGCTTGCCGCCACCAAAGGTGATATAGTCCAGGTAGTTGAGCTGGGACGGCGGATTCGTGTTGAACACGACAAAGCAGTACTTGCCACAGATGCTGGTGGCATCGCCCCATACGCCCGTATCGCTGATATAGATCGCGATGATATCATATCCGGATGTGCTGGTAAACGTCTTCATAATTTCGAGGCTTTGCAGGGTATCGCACCAAGGCATGGCAGTGTGAAATCGTCCATGTCATGCACAATGCTGGCAGCGGCGAAATTTTCATGTACCCATTCCATTTCCGTATGCTATAATGGAACAAATTGGCTATATAGCGCCATGCTCAATGACAATGGAGGCGCCGAATATGGAAAACGAACAGAAAAAAAGAACCCGCGCAGGATCAAAGATACGTTTCTTTGACGAATCGAATCCGATGGAGTACCGCATCTCCATGATTTTTTTCATGGTGGCGTTATTTGCTTCCATTTTGTCAGCCACCACCAACACCCTGCTGGACAAGGGCATTTGGGGCGTTGTGTTTCAATGGACCTTTGTCGCGCTGATGATTGCGTTCATGTTTGTGTCACGCCGCCTTCAGCTCCGCCTCTTCAAGCCGCTTGTTGCCCTGGTTGGATTTGTCTATATCCCGTTCCTCTTCACGCAGACGGCCGGCTACGACGGCACGGCATTGATGTTCTCGCTGCTATGCGTCTTTATCTTCTCGGTGGCTTTTGAAAAGAAAATGCGTGCCACGTTAATCGTACTGAATCTGCTGCTTTTGATCGCCCTGTGTTTTGTGGAGTTCTCCTTTCCGCAATGGATTGTTCCGCACGCGGGCGAGCCCGCCAAACTGGTGGATCAGCTCGTCGCGCTGATCGTAACCGTGTTTGCCATGGCCGCACTATCCATCTACATCATCGACGCGCTCAAAAAAGGCGTGCGGCATAATCAGCAGTTGTTGGACGAGCTGGAGCAGAAAAATTGGAATCTGGCGGAAGTATCACATATCTTCATCAACCTTCGTCACGACGATGCTTCGGAAAGAAAATCCATGGATATGGCCGGAGCGTTCCTGGGATGTGACGCCATGGTATTCTGGGAGAAGGACGCGTATGCCGAACGGCTTTCCCTAAAGTACGAGTGGCGCCGGGATGCGGCCTCCCTCGCCAGTGCCCACGACAAGGATTATTCACCGGGAACCTTCCTATGCGACGCATTCCTGCCCGACGACAGCCGTTTCGTGACCTATGGGGATGCGCAAAGTGCCCGCCTTGCCGTGCCGATAAAGATCGACGGCGTGCTATGGGGTATTGTTGAGTATGTACACTATCGGCAGGACGCATGGGCCGATCGCGACATTCAACTGTCGATACTGCTCACCAGTGTATTTGCTTCGTATTTTGAACGGCGCGAATACGAGACTTCCATCGAACGGCAGCTACGGCAGCAATCCCTCACATCTCTGATTGCGGGCCGGTTCATCAGCATCGATGGCCTGGGGGAGCGCGTGGAGGAAGCCATCCGGGATATAGCGGCCTTCCTTGACTGTGACATGGTGCAAATCTATCACGCCGAAGATGCGCGTACTTCGCTTGTGTTGCGTTACGAATGGCCGTGTAAACCGGAAGGGCACGGGCAGGTCACAATCCCGTATTCGGAAGAGATCAACGACACATTCCTAAGGCAGGGCAAGCCTTATTTCATACGCACGCATAAGGAGAGCGGCGATACACCCGCATCCACACTGCTGGTGCCGCTGTATGCCGGATCAGACTTCAGCGGGATTCTCTCCATCGCATTTACAGCGCCCCACCACTGGCTGGATAACGAGATTCAGCTCGGCCTCATGTTCGGGGCAACCTATTCGGTGGTGCTCCAAAGGGATCTGCAGTCAAAACGCCTGGTGGAGGAGAAGACAAAAGCGGAGGCGGCCAGCAGGGCGAAGAGTGAATTCTTGTCCAACATGAGCCACGAGATTCGTACCCCCATGAACGCCATCATCGGCATGACCGAAATCGGTCTGTCAGCGGGTGACGCTGGCAAACCACGAGAGTGTCTGTCGAACATCCGAACGGCTTCCGGTCAACTGCTTGGCATCATCAACGATATCCTCGATATCTCCAAGATCGAGTCCGGAAGAATTGAACTTGAGGAAGCCCCCTTTAATTTTCAGGAGATGGCGCGCACCGTCGAGGGGTTGGTTCGTGAGCAGGCGGAGAAGAAGAACCTGCACTTCGCCACCAGGGTGGGAGACGCACTGCGCGGTTGGTACATCGGCGACAGAATGCGCATTGCGCAGATCATCACCAACCTGCTCTCCAACGCCGTGAAGTTCACCCCCGAGGGCGGACACATACGCTTTGAGGCGGACCTCCTGGAGGAGCGGGAGGGGCAGGCCGCCATCCACGTTTCCGTCGCGGACACCGGCATCGGCATCCGCCCGGAGCAGATGGAACGCATCTTCCAATCCTTCGAACAGGCGGACAATAGCATCACCCGCCGCTACGGCGGAACAGGGTTGGGCCTTTCCATCTCCAAAAATCTGGCGGAGAAAATGGGCGGACAGCTCCGCGCAACCTCCACGCCCGGCGAAGGATCGGAGTTCATCTTTGAGGTTTGCTTGCCGCAGGTCCGCGAGGGGGAGGGGACGGATGCAGGATACGCGGAGCAGACGCCGGCGGTCCCGGTGGTGACCGGGGTGCACCCAAACGCGTTTTCCGGCCTGACCATCCTGCTGGCAGAGGATATTGAGATTAACCGGTTGATTTTCGAGGAGCTTCTCGCGGGCACCGGCATACAGGTTGACAGCGTGAGCGACGGCAGGGAAGCGGTCCGTGCGTTTTCACAAGCGCCCGAACGATATGACATTATCTTTATGGATATTCAGATGCCGGTGATGGATGGGCTCGAGGCGACGCGCTCCATACGCGCGCTTAACACCCTGCGCGCAGAAACCATCCCGATTGTAGCGATGACGGCGAATGTATTCCAGGAGGATATCCAGCGTAGCCTTGAAGCAGGCATGAATGATCATCTGGGCAAGCCGATCGACATACAGAAGGTGTACGAAAAGATTAGGCAGTACACGGAGGCAAAGCGTGAGCCGGCGTGATCCGTGCCAATGGCGCATGTCTTGCTAAGCGTGCGGCGAACACAGGGACGAAATCCAAGGATCGGAGACTTCGCCCCGCCTGCCGGCATGAAAGGAAAATGCGATATAAGGGCATGGGAAACGAACAAAAACATAACAAATCGGCATGGACGACATACCTGCTCGAAGTTTTTGCGCAATGCATGTTAGGGCGTGTTTCAAAAATGGAAATCGTGCAGGCCGGAGTGGATTTTTCGGCAGATCAAGGAGTTGGAGCGAGGCGTAGCAGCGCTACGCTGAGCACGCGGAGGTGAGGCGCGTCCAGTGGACGCAATAGCCGAGCCGCCTGC
>JAVBOM010000085.1:0-38364 GCA_031550535.1 Eubacteriales bacterium | reverse complement strand
CGCCAAGTTCGCGCGTGGCAAGGGCAGAGGAATGCTCGCTGTTCTCGGGTGGATTGGCACTTCTCCACTCCTGGCGCACGCATCAAGCTCAAGCGTCTTTATCCCTTAATCGCTGATTCCTGATTTGGTGCGGTACTAGCTTGCGACCCCACCGGCGTAGGCGCGCGCATCGCGTGTCCGCCTTGTTGCGCGGGGCGGGACCACCAACGGGCGCAGATGGCCATTGAGCCGGAGCGCCGTCGCCCCAGTGGGGCAATCAGACGGCTCGGAGGTTCGGTTGGGTACAGAGTGCCGTGAAGGGCGCGACAATACCCAACCGCCCGCCCCTACGGCCCACCACGCGGCCAGCTTCGCGCGCTTCTTCAAACCATCACACACGCATAGCACCTGCGCGCCACAGGGAAGCACGCCCCGTGCCGCGCAATGAAGCGAGCCGAAAATACTCATTACCACAGAACGGTCAGCCAACGGGAGCACGGCAACCATACATCGCGGAAAGCAAACGCGAAGAGCGGAAAACTCGCGCGGTTGTGGCGTCTCCCGACGGAAACCGGCACAATCACGCCACATCAAGAAACAGTCCGCGCCGCTACCTCCTCCGCCTTCTCTTCCTTCACCCCAAACGCCCCCGCCGACGCGCACACCGCCGCTACGCCGGAGAAAACCAGTCCCGCCAGCAGTGACGTTTTCCCCACGATGAACCCGATCAGCGGCGCGCAGACCATCGCGGTCACCGACGTGACCAGCAGCACCGCCGTGATGGACAGCATCGACAGGTCCAGGTTCCTGCGTGTGACCTCCGACAGCGTCATCGGGATGGACGCGCCGCTGAGCAGCCCGGCCACCGCCACGCTGACGGCCAGCGCGGGCGCGCCACCCACGAGAACGCCAAGGAGCACCACAATGCCGGCCAGCAGCATGCCCGCGCGCAGGTAGCGGACCGTCGTCACGCGCAGCATGGGGACAATCAGCCGCGACGCCACCGTGCCCACCCAGAACAGCGACATCGCCGCCGCACCCAGCGCCACGTTGCCGTACCGCACGCTGATGATGCGGTTGATCCACAGGGAAATGCTGCACTGGTGCGCCGCGTAGCATACGGAACAGAACAGAATGAGCAGGTTTCCCGGCCGCTTCGCAAACCGGGCGAGATCGGCCCCGGACAGGCGGCTCGGCGGCTGCACGCTCTCGGGCAGGCGTTTGCCGTGCCGCGCGAACACCACGGCGCAGAACGCGCACGCGGCGCCCGAAACGCCCGCCAGCGCCCACAGCACCGTGCGCCACGTCGCACCCGCGCCCATCGCCGCCGTCATCAGGATCGGCGCGAGGATGCCGCCGGTGCCATAGGCCGCGTGCAGCATGCCCATCAGCATGGAGGCGCGCTTCCCCTGGTGCAGATCCGACACCAGCGCCGAGGCGATCGTATCGATAAAGCCGAAGGCCAGGCCCATCACCAGATAGGCGGCTACCAGCCACATGGCCCCGCCGGACGCGCCCGCCAGCGCCAGCATCAGCGCCATCAGCCCCATGCCCAGTGCGAACAGCCGCGTCTTGCCCACCCGCGCCGCCGCCGGGATGGTCAGCAGCATCGCGATCAGCATGCCGGTGTTCGCGGCGGCGTTCGGAAGGCCCTGCCGCCCGGATTCCAGATGAAACGCGTCAATGAAGCTCGTCAGCAGCACGCCCTGCGCGTTGTTCGCCATCGCAAAGAGAATGATGCCGGCAAACGCGGCGCAGGTGACCCATCCCGTCGCTTTTTTCATTTGGTTTCCGTCCCCTTCACGCCGCATAGTTTTAGCAATTTCTCCAACATAAGCCAGTTTCCCGCGCCCCATCATATCGCATTTTGTCCAACTCCGCAACGGACAATTGACATGCGCCCGGAGCCCTGCTATAATAAACGCGACACGAACGATGCATCCTGGGGTGTGCGCGAGTTGCGTATTTTTACCCACATTTCATAAACAGGAGCCTGAGTCGAAAGTGGCTGTCACGCCCCCGCGCCGCGTGCGGCGCTGTCAGGGGACGGCAATAAACGGACGCAGGGCCCCGACCTGCCAGGTGGCGGGTGAAAAAATTCGTGGCGGACGGCACCATCGGGACTAAATTTGCAGCGGGGGCGGCCATTTGGCGCTCCCGCTCTGTTTTGTCCATGATGGCGGCGCGGATTTGAAAAAATGGTCGCCATAAAAGGATCTCGCGAGAAATCCCTACCGCTTGTCCACCGCCTCGTATCGCAATTCCACAAACTGTCCAAACCGATTGACATCTTCCAGCCGCAAAGCCGTCTGAAAATCGCAACCCCGAAACAGCGGAATCCCCTTGCCCAGCAGCACCGGCGCAATCGTCACGATTAGCTCGTCCACCAGCTTTTCCCGGATGAACGCCGCGAGCAGCTCCCCGCCGCCGACAAGCCATATTCCCTTGCCCTCTTTGCCTTTCAGCTCGTTCACGAACGCGACAACATCCCCATGGACAAAGGTGACGTTTTCGGTGCCCTCCCTTGGGGTTCTGGAAAAAACATAGCATGCTTTGCCTTTGTAGGGAAACTCGCCCTCCTCATGCGCCATGATCCAGTCATACGTCACGCGCCCCATCACAACTGTATCCAACGTATCGTAAAACTTCGCGTAGCCATTGTCCCCTTCGCCGTCGACCGCGAACAGCCAGTCCAAACCGTGCTCTTCCGTGGCGATATATCCGTCCAGGCTGGCCGCGATGAACAACACCACCTTGCGATCATTCACCCGCAACGCTCCTTTCCGTTCACGACACCATCACATCGCATTCCGCAGCAAGCGCCGCCGCGGCAGAAAGCCTCCGCGACGGCAGCCCTCAGGCTCTACTTCCCCGCGTGCTCCCGCACATATTCCCGGTAAAACGCCAAATGCCCCGGCATGGTCTCATACGGCTTCAGCCCATATGGGCACCGCTTCGCGCACACGCCGCAGCGGATGCATTTCTCCACCTTTTCCATCTCCGCCTGCCATTCGGCCGTCATCCACGATGCCGCGGGCGAGCGGGTGATGAGCTGCTTCATCCGGTTCGCGTTGTGGATCGGAATGCCCTCGGGGCACGGCAGGCAGTATCCGCAGCTACGGCAGAACGCGCCGACGAGCGCCTCGCGGTCCTCCCGCATGCGCGCGCGCACCGCGTCGTCCAGCGCGGGCGGGTTTTCCGAAAGCGCAATCACCTGCTCCAGCTCCTCCGGCCGCTGGAAACCCCAGATCGGCACCGCCTGCGGGTATTGCCGGATGAACGCGAACGGGATGGACGCGTCCGTAATCAGCCCGCCGGACAGCGCCTTCATGCAGATGAACCCGACGTTCTCGCGCGCGCACCGCGTAGCCAGCGCGATTTCCGCGTCCGACGCCAGATGGTTGAACGGGAACTGCACCGTCTCGTACAGTCCGGATGTGACGGCCTCCTCCGCCAGGGCCAGCTTGTGCTGGCTGATGCCGATGTGGCGGATCTTCCCCTGCCGCTTCGCCTCCAGCGCGGCCTCGTACAGCCCATCCTCGCCGCCGGGCATGGGCAAAAACGGCGGGGTGTGGAACTGGAAAATGTCGATGTAGTCCGTCTTGAGATTGGTCAGGCTCTGATCCAGGTTCGCGCGCATCGCGTCGCCTGTGGATGCGTGCGACTTGGTGGCGATCACCACGCGATCCCGCATGCCCGCAAACGCGATGCCGAGCTTCTCCTCGCTGTCGGAATACCCGCGCGCCGTGTCAAAGAACGTAATGCCCGCGTCCGCCGCGCGGCGCAGCATGCGCACCGCCTCGTCCGCGCTCACGCGCTGGATCGGCAGGCAGCCAAAGCCTGTCCTGGACACGGTCAGCCCCGTGCGCCCCAATACCGTAGTCTCCATGCTTATCACTCCATCTCTTTTTTGTTCTTGATGATGTCCCTGCCTCGCCGGCGGCGCGAATTCGGAGAATCGGGCGCCATCGTGGGATTTCATAAGAAATCCCTATCTCTCTTTCCCGACATGCGCCCGGTCCACCTCGACCGCGGCGTAGTAGTTCGCGTCCAGCGCGTGCACCATGTGCGCGATGCGCTGCTTGATCTGCGCCTCCGTCAGCGGCACGTCATACGGTACCACCACGTCAAAGATCACGTTCGTGTGCGTCGGCCCCACGACCATGCGGAAGTCGTGGATGGTCACACGCTCATCGAGCCCCTGGACGACCTCCATCACGCGCGCGCGGGTCTCGTCCGTCAGCGCGTCGTCGGTCACTACCGGGTCCATATGGATCACGGCCGGGCAGCGCAGCGTGTCCCGCAGCCGCTTTTCAATGTTGTCGATCAGGTCGTGCATGACCAGAATGTCCCCGTTCGCCGGCACCTCGGCGTGCAGCGACACCATGCGCCTGCCCGGGCCATAGTCGTGCACGATCAGGTCATGCATGCCCAGCACGCGCGCGTCGGACAGCACGATGGACTCGATCTCCCCGATGAACGCGGGTCCGGGCGGCTCGCCCAGCAGCGGGCCGATGGTGGCGCTCAGCGCCTTATACCCCGTAAACAGGATGAAGCACGCCACGAGCAGCCCGCACCACCCATCTACGGCCAGGCCGGTCGCACTGGATACGCAGGTCGATACCAGCACGGCGGTCGTCGCCACGGTGTCGCTCAGGCTGTCCAGCGCGGTCGCGCGCATCGCCGTGGAATCGATCATGGCGGCGATGCGGCGGTTGTAGATCACCATGTAGATTTTAACCAGGATCGCGATCACCAAAATGACGGCGGACAGCACGCTGAATGTCACCGGTTCAGGGCTTGTGATCTTGCCGACCGATGTCTTGACCAGTTCCACGCCCATCAGCAGGATCGCGATGGCGACCAGCAGCCCCACGATGTACTCCATCCGCCCGTGGCCGAAGGGGTGCTCCGTGTCCGGCTTCTGCTGCGCCAGCTTGAAACCCAGCAGCAGCAGGAGCGACGAGCCCGCGTCGGACAGGTTGTTGAACGCGTCCGCCGAGATGGCGATGGAGCCGGTCAGCGTGCCCGCCACCAGCTTGCCAAGGAACAGCAGCAGGTTCAGCGCCACGCCGACGACGCCGCACAGCATGCCGTACGCGGACCGGACGCGCGGGTCCGCCGTTTGTTCCCGGTCCCGAATAAACCATTTTGCCAGCAGCGTGAGCATAAAGCCTCCTCAGGTTTTGGATAAATGTGCCGTCTGTAAAGCTATATTTTAGCACGGGGCATGGAAAAAAGCAAAAGGAGGCGAAGAATTATTGCGGCGGCTACACGCCCCCTCATACACCGCGCTCCGGGGCAAACGCGCGCGGCCGGTGGCGAAAACTAGCATTTTTCTTCATTTTATAGTAGAATACGGACAAATGCGGCGCCGCAGGTGCCACATCCCGCATAAACCGCCCTGCGGTTCATCTTCGGTTGATCTCCCTGCGGTATACTCGCCACTACGGCAACAGAGGTAGGGATTTCTGCGAAATCCCTTCATGGCGCCCGATTTTTCAAATCAGCGACGCCGTCGAGGTAGGGATTTCTGCGATATCCCTTCATGGCGCCCGATTTTTCAAATCAGTGCCGCCATCGCGGACACGCCGCCGCGCGAAAGCGGCTCGGCAGGGTTTACTATACGGGGCGCGCGCCCACGACCGGTCACAAACGAGGCAGAAACATGATGTACAAGAACTTGGGCATTGATATCGGTTCCACCACGATCAAGGCCATCCTTACGGATGGGCAGGATGTGCTGCTGCGCGCCTATAAACGCCACCACGCGGACATTGACAAGGAGCTGTCCGCGCTGCTCGCGGAGCTTTCGCGCGCGTATCCGGGCGAAGTGGTCCGCGCGCGCGTGACCGGCTCCGCCGGCATCAGCGCGGCGGAGCGGCTCGGCGTGCCGTTCGTGCAGGAGGTCGTCGCGGAAACGCTGGCCGTGCGCCGCGCGCTGCCGGATACGGACGTGATCCTGGAACTAGGCGGCGAGGACGCGAAGATCACCTTCCTGCGCCCCGCGCTGGAGCAGCGCATGAACGGAAGCTGCGCGGGCGGGACCGGCTCGTTCATCGACCAGATGGCGGACCTGCTCAAAACCGACGCCCAGGGACTGAACGCGCTTGCCGAGAAGGCGTCGCACATCTACCCCATCGCGTCGCGCTGCGGCGTGTTCGCCAAGAGCGACCTGCAGCCGCTGCTGAACGAAGGCGCGGCGCGCGAGGACCTGGCCGCGTCCGTGTTCAGCGCCGTGGTGAACCAGACGGTGGCGGGCCTCGCGTGCGGGCATAAAATCGAAGGCAATGTCGTGCTGTTAGGCGGGCCGCTATACTTCCTGCCCGCGCTCCGCGCGGCGTTTGAAAGGCGGCTCGCGGGCGGCGCGCGCTGCACGCTGCCGGACGACGCGCAGCTCTTCGTGGCGCTCGGCGCGGCGCAGGCGGCGGAGGCGGGCGGGGAAGAACCCGTCTCCTTGGACACGCTGTGCGTGCGCTGGCGGACGGGCCAAAGCGCCGCGCCGGAGGTCAAGCCGCTGGCCCCGTTGTTCGATACGGACGCGGACTATCGGGCGTTCCGCGCGCGCCACGCCGCCGCCGGCGTGCCCGCACAGCCGCTCACGGAGCAAAAAGGACCGCTGTTCCTCGGCATCGACGCGGGCAGCACCACCACCAAGGCCACGCTGCTGAACCGGGACGGCGCGCTCGTCTACAACCGCTACGGCACGAACGGCGGGTCGCCCGTCGACAGCGCGCTTGCCATCGCGCGGGACATGGCCGACCGCCTGCCCGAGGGTGCGTACATCGCCCGGGCATGCGTCACCGGGTACGGCGAGAACCTGATCCGCGCCGCGCTTCTCGTGGATGAGGGCGAGATCGAAACGGTCGCGCACGCACGAGCGGCGCAGTGGTTCTGCCCGGACGTGGATTGCGTGATCGATATCGGGGGGCAGGACATGAAGTGCATCCGCCTAAGCGACGGCGTGATCACCCACATTCTGCTGAACGAGGCGTGCTCGTCCGGCTGCGGGTCGTTCCTGCAGACGTTCGCGCAGGCGCTGTCCCTGGATGTGGCCGACTTCGCGCGCGAGGCCCTTGCCTCCCGGCATCCCGTCGACCTGGGCACGCGCTGTACCGTGTTCATGAACTCCCGGGTCAAGCAGGCGCAGAAGGAAGGCGCGGGGAGTGGCGACCTGTCCGCCGGCTTGTCGTATTCCGTCGTGCGCACCGCGCTGTACAAGGTCATCAAGCTGCGCGGCCCGGAGCAGATGGGCAGGCGCATCGTCGTGCAGGGCGGCACGTTCCTCAACGATGCCGTGCTCCGCTGCTTTGAGCTGATCTCCGGCCAGGAAGTCATCCGGCCGGACATCGCGGGTCTGATGGGCGCGTTCGGCGCGGCGCTGATCGCGAAGGAGCGCTGGGACGGCGAAAGCGCGTCCCAAATGCTGGACGCGGGCGCGCTGGCCGCGTTCACCGTGCAGACAAAGGCCGCGCGGTGCAACCGGTGCGAGAACCACTGCCGCCTGACCGTGTCCACGTTCGATGGCAGCCGCAGGCTCATCAGCGGCAACCGGTGCGAGCGGGGTGCGGGAGGGGTTTCCAGTGAAATCCCCTCGATGACGGGAATTCAGGAATCCCCGCCGCACCCAATTGTTCCAATCAGCGCCGCCGTCGCGGGGAAAGACGCGGAGGCATCCCCCCTGCCGAACCTCTTCGACTACAAGGCGAAGCGCCTGTTCGACTATCCGCCGCTGCCGCCGGAGAACGCGCCGCGCGGAGAGATCGGCATTCCCCGCGCGCTGAACATGTACGAAAACTACCCGCTGTGGCACACGGCGCTCACGCGCCTGGGCTTTCGCGTGGTACTCTCCGGCCCGTCCAGCCATGCCATGTTTGAAAAGGGCATGCACACCATCCCGAGCGAGAGCGTGTGCTACCCGGCCAAGCTGGCGCACGGGCACGTCATCGACCTGATTGAAAAAGGCGTCAAGACCATCTTCTACCCCTGCGTGCCGTATGAGCGGAACGAAAATCCCGACGCGAACAACCACTTCAACTGCCCGATCGTCACGTCGTACCCAGAGGTCATCCGGAGCAATGTGGACGAGGCGCGGCGCGGCGGTGTGACGCTGATCAGCCCCTTCCTGCCGCTGGACAACCCGGCGAAGCTCGCCGTGCGGCTCGCGGAGGCGCTATCCGCGTTCGGCGTGACGGCGGATGAGGCCAAGGCGGCGGCGGACGAGGGCTTCGCGGAGCTGGCGCGCTTCCACCGGGACATGCGGGACGCCGGCGACGCGGCGCTCGCGGAGCTCGCGCGCACGGGCGGCCGGGGCATCGTCCTGGCAGGCCGCCCCTACCACGCGGACCCGGAAATCCACCACGGCATCCCCGAGATGATTCACGCGCTCGGCTTGGCCGTGCTGACCGAGGACAGCATCGCGGAGCCGGGCGTGCTCGCGCGGCCCATCCGCGTGCGCGACCAATGGATGTACCACACCCGCCTGTACGAGGCGGCGGCTCGGGTTGGATTGCTGCCCATGGTGGAATTGACGCAGCTCACATCCTTCGGCTGCGGGCTGGACGCCATCACGTCCGATCAGGTGCAGGAGATTCTTTCCGCGTCCGGACGCGTCTACACGCTGCTGAAGATCGATGAGGTGAGCAGCCTGGGCGCGGCGCGCATCCGCATGCGGTCGCTGCTGGCCGTGATGAATGCAACGAAAAAGCCGCATGCTGCAACCAGCAGCGCCGTGCTCGCGAGGCCCATGTTCACCCGGCAAATGAAAAAGACACACACGATGCTCGCCCCGCAGATGGCGCCCACGCAGTTCAAGCTGCTGGAGGGCGCGCTGCGCAGCGACGGATACAATCTGGCCGTGCTGCCCGACGCCACGGAGCAGGACATTGAAACCGGGCTGAAATACGTCAACAACGACGCGTGTTACCCCGCGATCATTGTGATCGGCCAGATGATGAACGCGCTGCTGTCCGGCCGGTACGACACGGACCGCGTGGCCCTGATGATTACCCAGACCGGCGGCGGCTGCCGCGCGACGAACTACACGGGCCTGCTGCGCAAGGCGCTGAAGGACGCGAACCTCGCGCACGTGCCAGTCGTGGCGCTGTCCGTCACGGGCATCGAGAAAAACCCCGGCATGCGCTACACGCCAAGGCTCGTCACCCGCGCGCTGCAAGCGATCGTCCTGGGCGATTTGCTGTCCACGCTCACGCTGCGCATCCGGCCGTACGAGCGCATGCGCGGGCAGACGGACGCGCTGCTGGCCGAGTGGCTGGACAGGCTGCACGCGGCGCTGGAAGGCCCCGGGCTGAAGCTGGCGGACGCGGCGGAGGAAGCTATTACCTCGTTTGAGGCGCTGGACTTTGACCGGGGGGCGCGGAGGCCGCGCGTCGGCGTGGTGGGCGAAATCCTGGTCAAGTTCCACCCGGACGCGAACAACCACGTGGTGCGCCTGCTGGAGGACGAGGGCTGCGAGGCTGTGATGCCGGGCCTGCTGGACTTTTTCCTCTACGGATTCAGCGGCGCGATGTGGCGGCACGAGCATCTGGGCAGCGGGCTGCCCGGCGCGCTGGCGTCCGACGCGGGCGCGAAGCTGCTCGAACGGTACGCGTCAGTCGTGCGCAAGCGGCTACGGGCGAGCGACGCGGGGTATTTCGTCTCGTCGTCCATCTACGATTTGCGCGGGAAGGCGGAAACTGTGCTATCGCTCGGCAATGTGTGCGGCGAGGGCTGGTTCTTGACGGGCGAGATGATCGAGCTGATCGAATCGGGCGTGCCGAACGTGGTGTGCGCACAGCCGTTCGCCTGTCTGCCCAACCACGTGACGGGCAAGGGAATGATCCGCGAGATACGCCGCCGCTACCCCGAGGCGAACATCGTGGCCGTGGATTACGATTCCGGCGCGAGCGAGGTGAACCAGATGAACCGCATCAAGCTGATGGTCGCCACGGCCAGCGAGCGCGCAACGGCGGAAGGCGCGGCGCAAGAGGAGGATGCCGCCGGCGAATCCCAGCCGCACGGGTTGCCGCGGAGCGGGTTCCGGCTTCAGAACAGCGCGCGGACATAAGTAACAATTCCGTAACAACAGATCAACCCGCCTGGTTTCCCAGGCGGGCCGATCTGTTCCCCCATATCCGATAAAGGCCGCTCAGCCTTTATTGCACCGATAGCGGCGCTGATTTAGAAAAATGAGCGCCAGAAAGGGATTTCGCAAGAAATCCCCACTTTATTGTTACTATTTCAGGTCGTCCACGTGCATCCAGCCCGCGCTCTGACCGTTGTTGTAATAGACCATGATCCACTGATTATCCGACCACCAGTAGATGCAGCCGATCAATTCACCCGGCTGGGCATAGCCGACAACCGACGAACCCGCCTGCGGCTTTTCGCGCGCGGGGATCGCCTCATCGCCGGTGACGAGCATAAACTTGTATGCCTTGGGGTAGTTTTCATACTCCGCGTAGTGGTTGGCTTCCGTAACTGTCTTCGCGGACGCGAGTGCAACGGCGGCTGTCCCCAGCATGATGAGAACGAGGAGCATTGCTGTGATCTTCTTCATTGGTGTTGCCTCCTTAACCCTTCCATCGACAGATTGTCCTCATGGCTATCATACCACTCGACAGGCGCGGCACCCTCGCCGGATGAACCGCTATGTTGGATTGTAGCAATGATAGCACAAAAAGGTTAATTTTGTCAATACTTTAGTAATAACTTCCCTCTCCCGGAAATCTATTGTAAAAAAATGGCAAACCTCACAACGCCAGCACCAATTCGACCGGGCAGTGATCGCTGCCAAGCACCTCCGGCCGGATGCCCGCGTGCTCGACCTTGCTAAGCAGCCGCTCGGACACGATAAAGTAATCGATCCGCCAGCCCGTGTTGCGCTCCCTGGCGTGGAACATGTACGACCACCACGTGTACGCGTCGCGCCGGTCCGGGTTCAGGTGCCGGTACGTATCGATAAACCCGCTGCCCAGCAGCGCCGTCATCTTGTCCCGCTCCTCCTGGGTGAAACCCGCGCTGCGCTCGTTGCTCTTGGCGTTCTTGATGTCCATGGGCGTGTGCGCCACGTTCAGGTCCCCGCACAGCACCACGGGCTTCTTCGCGTCCAGCCCGAGCAGATAGCCGCGAAACGCGTCCTCCCACGCCATCCGGTAGGAAAGGCGCGCCAGCTCATGCTGCGAATTGGGCGTATAGCAGTTCACCAGATAGAAATCCCCGGTGTCCAGCGTGATGACCCGGCCCTCCCCCTCAAACTCGGAAATGCCGATGCCGTACGCCACGTCCAGCGGTTCCTTCCGGGCAAACACGGCCGTACCGGAGTAGCCCTTCTTCAGCGCGCTGTGCCAGTAGTCCCTGTGCCCCGGCGCATCCACCTGCGCCTGCCCCGGCTGCATCTTCGTCTCCTGCAGGCAGAAATAATCCGCGTCAACATCGGTAAAAAAGTCCTGAAACCCCTTGCTCAGCGCGGACCTGAGCCCGTTGACAGTCCATGAAATCAGCTTTACACTCATAACGGCCTAATCAGGATGAACGGCGTCAGCTCGTCCCCCTGCCCCGACGGGTTGTCCCGCATCGCGTCCTGCAGTTCATCATCTGTAAGCGGAAAGTCCTTCGACTTGCCGAGCTGGTCGCGCTGGATGTCGTTGGCGTCCATCAGCACGACGGGTATCCCCGTTTCCTTTGCCAGCGCCTCGCACAGCCCGTCCGGGTTGTCCGGGTTGATCAGCGCCAGCTCCTTGTAGACGTCAAAGGACGATCGGAAATAGAACCCGTCGATGCCGCCCACGCCCTTGCCGCAGACCTTGTAAAACACCCCTTTCACGCCAAATGGCTTCGTAATGCCCGCCAGGAACGCCGCCAGCAGCACGCGCGGAAGGCCGCAGATGTCGATGACAAGCTGCATCTTGTACGGCTCGTGCATGCCCACGCCCGTGGTGTTGATCGCGGCAAAGCGCCACAGCAGGTTTGCCCAGAAGCCGGGCTTTACCTCGTCCCGGGTCCTCACGCTCTCCACGCACATCGCCATGACCTTCGCGCCGAAGGACAGCACGTCCCCTTCCTTCGCGAGCGGCAGCACATAGCGGCGCACCAGCTCCGCCTGGGATTCGCCCCGCTGAATAAAGTGCGTATGGATGGCGTACCGGTCGTACTTCCGGCCGTTTTGCCCCTCGACCGTCCCACGGTCAAAGTACACGATGCCGTTTTCCTCCCGGCGCTGCTCCTCCAGATTTCTGGACGGAATGATGCCCATAAAAATCCCCCCTCCCCGAAGTGGCGGCGCGGATTTGGAAAATCGTGCGCCATAGAAGGATTCCGCAAGGAATCCCTATCTCCAATGGCGGCGCGGATTCAAAGAATCGGTCGCCATAAGGGGATTCCGCAAGGAATCCCTACCTCCAATGGCGTGCGGATTCAAAGAATCGGTCGCCATAAGGGGATTCCGCAAGGAATCCCTGCCTCCAATGGCGCGCGGATTCAAAGAATCGGTCGCCATAAGGGGATTCCGCAAGGAATCCCTACCTCTAGCGTGCTTAAAACGCGGGCAAGTTATGCCAGATTCTTTACAGCGCGGCTTCCAGGCGCGCGCACCGCCCCAGGAACGTCACCGCCTGCATCTGCACGGGCTCCGCGTCCAGCGTGTGGTCGTAGGAGAGAAGTGTCATCCTGTCGCCGGAAATCTGAATCTTCCGGATCATGTGGTGCCCCTTCCAGTTGAGCAGCATCACCGCGCCGTGGATGGGGCTTTGCGCCGGCACCACCAGCAGCAGATCGCCCTTCACAATGCGGAACCCGCGCATGCTGTCGTCCGGCGCGAGGAAGTACAGCGCCTTGTCCGCCGGCCCGCCCTCAATGCGCCCGCCGGCCGCCGCCAGCGTCCGGTGATCCACCACCGTCCACGTCGCGTTGTATACCGGCACCTGCCGCAGCACGCCGGCCAGCGCGTCCAGCCAGATGCCGCCATGCTCGCTGTCCTCGGCGGGCAGGGACGCCACCGGGTGCGGTTTCGCGGGTTCCGGCTCCTTCGTGGGCAGCGTCGGCGCGATCGTGTGCAGGTCCACCGTCGCGGCGATATCGTCCAGCGAAAAATCCGCCTCGGTCTGCTGCTCCAGGCCGATGCGCTTTAAAATACGCCGCGCCTGATCGTCCGCGATGATGCGCTTACCCGCCTCCACATCCAGCAAATAGCTCTCCGCCACGGCGCAGAGCTTGGCCACCTGTTTGGCGGTCATGCCGCGCCGCGTGCGTTCCAAATGAATCAAGTCGCCCAGACGGCTCATGGTGTGCCTCCCAAGACGTTCTATTGTTCCCTAAAGTGTATACCCATACCTCGGTGACGGCGCGGATTTGAAAAAACAGCGCCATGTAGGGGTTCCGCAAGGAAGCCCCACCTCATATTGTAGTGCCAGGCAGCGCCGCTGTCAACATATTCCAATCATCGATCCTAAGATACGGCATTTCCGGCCCGCCCGACGTGTCCGCGTCCCGCGATTCTCCGCTGCCAACGCCCGTGTACCACACCGGGAACATCCCAGCGCCCGCCGCGCCGAGCACGTCGGCGGGGAAGCTGTTGCCCAGATACCACACGTCGCCGGACGGCAGATCCGCCTTCGTGAGGGCCAGCTCGAAGATCCGCCGGTGCGGCTTCCGGAACACATAATCGCTGGACGCGACGATGAACTCAAAGTCGTGCTCTGGCAGCAGGATTTTTAGCCGCCGCGCGAGCGCCTCGCCGCTGAACATGATGTTACTGATGACGCCGGTCCGGATGCCGAGGGCGCGCAGTCGCGCAAGCAACTCCGCCGCGCCGGGCACGGTAAGCGCGGGCGAAAACCCGTCCCAGAAGATGTTTTCCATTTCAAACGGCGTCAGGGAAAACGAAATGCCCTGTGATTCGTACAGATACCGCTGGTAGTGGTGCTCGTGGACCTCAAGGCAGGTATCGAGGCGCGTTTCCAGCAGTTCCACAAAGAGGCGGTCCGCCACCGCCGCGACCTCAGCGCCCGTCAGCCCCCGGTCGTTCCGAACGGCGTGCGCCAGCAGCGCCTCCGAGCCCCGTACCGGGTCAAACGCCACCTCTTGGCCGAGCGTTCCGCCGTAGTCGAACACCATCATCTTGGGCAGGCGGCGGGATAGCGCCTCCGCGCACAGTTCCAGGCGAATTTCTTTCATTCGTCGTTTCCTTTCGTTCAGCCAGAGGCTTAATTTTTTGTTGCTCTAAAACCCTTCCCGGTCCCCCGTGACCGGCATGCCGGAGTAGTGCACGTGCAAGAGCCGCCATGCCCCGTCCCGCCGGACGTAAACCTGCGTTTCCCGGCCATGCGTGTCCGCGCGGTCACCGCCGTCAGCGAACTCGGCGTGGAAATCCCAGTAAAACACCGCGAGCGCCGTATCGCCATGCAAGGATACCGAAATATCCCGTGGCACCAGCGCCCGCGCGGAGAAGCGGCCCATCGTGTCCAGGTAAAAGCTGGCGACGATATTGTCCCGGCCGGTCTCGTGCCCGCGTGGGTGGATGAACGAAACGTCCGGCGCGTCCAGCCAAAGCGATCTCGCCAGATCAAGGTCCAGGGCGTTGACGGACTCGGCGTATTGACCGATCAGGGCCAGGATTTGCTCTGTGTCGCGCATGGTTTGCGCTCCTCTCTTGCTTTCGTGTGTTTGGGGTTGGTGGCGACGCGTGGGTGATATGCGCGTGCGATGCTTCAAAGAAGCGCGCGAAGTTGGGCGCGTGGCGGGCCATAGGGGTGGGGCGGTTGGGGATTGTCGCGCCGCTTCACGGCACGCTGTACCCAACCGAACCTCCGCGCCGTCTGATTGCCCACTGGGGCGATGGCGTTCCGGTTCATTGGCCGTCCGCGCCTGTTTGTCATCCCATCCCGCGCAGCAGGGCGAACGCGCGATGCGTGCCCCTACGCCTGGGGAGACGCAACCAGTGCGTTTGCGATAGCGCCATACCCTCTCTCTCCCCCCCTTGCCGAAGGCAAAGGCGGGGGTCCAGAGGGGCAATGCCCCTCTGGCAGGGGTTCTAGGGGACGGCGTCCCCTAGCGTACCTCTCCCCCACCCCTTCCCTACGAAAACAAGCTCATGATCTCCGCCTCGGTCAAGTCCGACGGCATCTGCTCCCCGGCGGTCACGACGGCATCAAACCGCGCGCGCTTGCGCTCGGAGAGCTTGGCGACCTGCTCCTCGATGGTTCCGCGCGTGATGAGCCTAAGCACCTGCACCACCTTTTTCTGGCCGATGCGGTGTGCGCGGTCGGTTGCCTGGTCCTCGGCGGCCGGGTTCCACCACGGGTCATAGTGAATCACCGTGTCCGCGCCGGTCAGGTTCAGGCCCGCGCCGCCCGCCTTCAGCGAGATCAGGAACACACGGCCCTCGCCGGCGTTGAACCGGTTGACCAGCTCCATGCGCTGCCCGGTCGGGGTCTTGCCGTCCAGGTACAGGCTCGTCACCTGCGTCTCGTCCAGCCTCCGGCGCAGAATCGCCAGCATGGACGTGAACTGCGAGAACAGCAGCACCCGCCGCCCGGAGGCCAGGGCCTCGCCCAGAATCTCCATCAGCGCGTCCATCTTTCCGCTGGAGCCCGCGTAGCTCTCCATCACCAGCGCGGGATGGCAGCAAATCTGGCGCAACTGCGTGATGGCGCTCAGCACCTCCATGCGCCCGCGCCCCAGGCCCTTGTCGTCCAGCACGCGCCGCACCCGGTCGTAGAGCTGCGTGGCGGCGGCGGTGTAGACGTTCTTCTGCTCGCGCGGCATGTCGGCCAGCACGCGGCTCTCGATCTTCGTGGGCAGCTCCGGCAGCACGTCGGCCTTCAGCCGCCTGAGCAGGAAGGGCCGGATGCGCCGCCCCAGGCTGTCCAGCCCCGTGCCGTCGCCGTACCGCCGCATGAACTGCGGCAGCGTCATCAAATACCCCGGTAGCACAAAATTGAAGATGGACCAGAGCTCACCCGGGTTGTTCTCCATGGGCGTGCCGGTCAGGGCCAGGCGCGTGCGCGCGGCGAGGCGCGACGCCGATACCGCCGCCAGCGACTGCGGGTTCTTGATGTGCTGCGCCTCGTCCAGCACTACAAAGCGGAACGTCTGCCCGGAGATCAGGTTGATGTCCCGCCGGAGCAGCGGGTACGACGTGATGATGATGTCCGTGTCCGCCGCGCGGCGCAGTTCCGCCCATTTCAGGAAGCGCGCCCGCTGGTTGCCGTCCACCACCGCCGTGGAGAGGCTTGGGGCGAAGCGGTTCACCTCGGCCTCCCAGTTGTACACCAGGGACGTCGGCGAAACGACGAGTGTCGGCTCCACGCCGTCCCGGTCCTTCGCCCACATCACGGCGGCGATCACCTGCAGCGTCTTGCCAAGGCCCATGTCGTCCGCCAGCACGCCACCCATGCGCAGGCGGTAGAGCGCCTGGATCCACTGAAAGCCGCGCTCCTGATACCCGCGCAGCACGCGCGACAGCACCTTGGGCAGCGCCTCCCCGACTGCGGCGAGCGCCCCGGCTGCCTCGCGCGCGCCCTCGTCCACCTCGACGGGCAGGCGGCTGGCCACGAGCATGCCCACCAGATACGCCGTGCGGTAGGCGCGCAGTGCCATCACAGGGCCGCCGTCGGTCAGCGTCACGCCCTCATCCGGCGCGCCGGCCTCGCCCACGTCTCCGACCAGCTCGGCCAGCTCATCCCATTCCGCCATGTCCGTCAGCGTCAGGAAGCTGCCGTCCTTCAGGCGGAAGTACTTTTTCTTGTCCCGGAGCGCCTGCATCAGTTCGGCCAGCTCCTCGATGGGCGTGTCGCCGTCATACACGGCGAGCTGCAGCGCTCCGCCCGAGATGCCCAGCCGCCCGGAGAGCTGCGGGCGTCTCGGCCGCATGCGGCGGAAATCCTCCGAGGCAAAGATCTCGGCCACCTTCTGCAGCGCCGCCACGCCCTCCATGATGAACCTCAGTGCGCGGCGCGCGCCGGAAAGGTACACGCGCCCCTCGCTGACATGGAAGCCCGCCTGCGCCAGCGTGTCCAGCACCTCGAACTCCGCCTTCGCGTCGCGCACCAGCAGCGGGCCGTCGCTTTCCGTCGCCTCCGCGCGGGCGAACGGGTCCACCGCCGTGTCGCCGTACTGAAACTGCACGCGCACGGCAATGCGCTCGCCCTCCCGGTCGATGTAAACGCGCGCGCGGAGCGGTTCCCGGCGCACGCGCGCCGCGAGCGTATCGGACAGGGTTACCGCGCAGCCCGTTTCCAACTGCGGCAGCACCTCGGACACCACGCGCTCTATCTCCCGCCGGGCAAACAGGAAGTGAGCCTCCCCGGCCTCGGCATACGGCGCCAGCACCCGGAGCGCACGCCGCTGCTCCGGCGGAAGCTGCACAATTTCCCCTCGGGTCCTGATAAACTCAAAATCCCGCGTCACGGGCCGAAGGTCCTGGGGCAGGCGCACGTCGAGGGCCAGGCCGCGCCCTTCCTCGCGAAGCGCGCAGCCGATGTCGATCGCGCGCCGGTCAATCGCTTCCAGCGAAACGATCTCCGCGCCGGATACCAGCCGGTAGGGCCGCGCGCGGAGCAGCCGCAGAAGCCGTCTGGCCGCCTGCTCCGACAGGGGCATGAACTTTCCGCCCTGCGGCGGATGGTATCCCAGCGCCTCGCAAGGGCGGAGCGCCGCCTCGGTTTCCGACAGCAGCGCCAGAATCCGCTGGTCCATCCGGTCAAACCGCATGGCCGCCGGGTCCAGCGCCAGGCCCTTGCCGAACGTCTGCTTCTCCCCTCTGTCCAGCGCACGCAAAAACGACGAAAGCTGCTTGACCACGTACATCCGCTCCAGGCCCACGCGCAGCGCCACGTGCAGCGCGGCCTCGTCTCCGGGGGCGGGCAGATGCAGGTTGATCTCCAGGCGCAGCAAGGCTTCCGGGCTCAGGGGCGGCTCGAAGGCCGCAAGCAATGCGTCGGCGCTTGGCTGTTGGATGTCCATCGTAGTCCTCCGTGATAAATTCGCACGAATTGTTAAATATTCGACGGCATGCCGCGGAATCCTTCCCGTGGCAAGGGTGGGCAAACGCGATTTTGATCCGGCAGCGGCGTCCCGTAAGGAATCCTTCCCATTGTTTTTGGCAAGAATAGCGGGCGAACGGAGGTTGACAACATATGTCGCTCAACGCGATCATCATGGCCGGCGGCGAAGGCTCCCGCCTGCGCCCGCTGACCTGTGACACGCCCAAACCCATGGTGCCCGTGCTCGGCAGGCCCGTCATGTCCTATGCCCTGCAGCTCCTGCGCCGCCACGGCCTGCCGGATGTAGGCGTCACGCTACAATACCTGCCCGAGCGCATCTCGCGCGCCTTTGGCTCCGGCGCGAAGGACGGCGTTCGCCTGCACTACAGCCGGGAGCGCGAACCGCTCGGCACGGCCGGGGGCGTGCTGCAGGCAGCCCGGGGCCGGCACACGCCGCAGGAGACGTTCGTCATCCTATCCGGCGACGGCTTGACCGACTGCGACCTGACGGAGGCAATCCGCTTCCACAAGGACCGGCGCGCCCTGGCAACGCTGGTGCTGGCCCGCGTGCGCGACCCGCTCGCGTACGGCGTCGTCATCGCGGAGGAGGACGGCCGTGTCCGCCGCTTTGTGGAAAAACCCGGCTGGGGCGAAGTGTATTCCGATACGGTGAACACAGGCATCTATCTTCTGGAGCCGGAGGTGCTTTCATACATTTGGCCGGACAGGCCGTGCGACTTCGGCAAGGACCTGTTCCCCGCGCTGGTGCGGGACGGCAAGGACGTATTCGCCTTTGTCGCGGACGCGTACTGGTGCGACATCGGCGACCAGGCGGCGTATGTGCAAGCCCAGGCGGACCTTTTGACCGGCAAAGTGCGGCTGGACGCGGGCCCGTTCATCGCGGAGACGGCGCGCGTGGACGATACCGCCCGCATCGACGGCCCGTGCTACCTGGGCCCCGGCGCGCGCGTCGGGGCGCACGCCCACCTGTCGGATTGCGCGGTCGTCGGGATGAACGCGGTCATCGGCGCGCACGCGCAGGTGGCGCGCGGCATCGTCTGGGATGACGCGACCGTCCAGGATAACGCGCAGGTGCGCGGCGCGATCATCTGCCGGGGCGCTGTGGTGGGTTCCGGCGCGACGGTGCTGGAGGAGTGCGCGCTCGGCGACGGTGCGGTGCTGGGCTCGCGCGCTTCCCTGGAAGCGGGCGCGAAGATATGGCCCGGCAAGCGCGTCGATCCCTGCATGCGGGTGACGGAAAACCTCGTCTGGGGCGGCGCGGCGCGGCCGTCGCTGTCGGGCGGCACGGTGGATGCGCGCGACCCTGCGGCAGCCTGCATGCTCGCGGCGGCCTGGGCGGAAGCGACGGAAGCCGTTTCCATCGCCGTCGCGCACGCGGAATCCCCCGAGGCCGAGGCGCTATACGCCGCGTGTGTCGGCGCGCTGACGGCGCAGGGCGTCCGCGCGGTGGGGCTGGGGCGTGCCGATCTGCCCGTGCTGCGGCGCACGCAGCGGCTGATGGACATCCCTGCCGGGCTGTACGCGAGCGAAAAGGGCCTGACGCTGACCGGCAAGGGCGGGGCGATTCCCGAGCGGTCGCTGCAGCGCAAGGTGGAGACGCTATTCGTGCGGCAGGACTACAGGCGGCCGTTCTCCCAGGGCGTCACGCCCCCGGAATGGGTGCCGGACGCGGGCGCGCTGTACGTCGGCTCCCTCGCGACCGCCGTGCCGCACGGCGCGTTTGACGAGATCAAGCCGCACATCGCCATTTTCACCGCGCACGAGAGCCAGGCGGAGCTTGCGCGGCGCGTGCTCCGGGCTGTGGGGTTAAATGGCCGCGCGGTGTGCGGCGAACCCTGCCTGGAACTGTGGGAAACGGGCTTCGCGCTGTCGGAATCGGGCGAAGCCGTCCGCGTGCTCGACAGCCAGGGCGTGCCGGACGCCGCGTTGCAAACAATTCTGGCCCACATGGCCATGGAGCCCACGGAGGAGTGGGTCGTCCGCATGGACGCGCCCGCCGCGCTGGAGGCACTGGCCGAGGCGCAGGGCGCGACGGTGCGCAGGGTGTCCGCCGCGCGCGAGGCCTGGGCCGGTGCGCTGCTCAGCGCGGACACGCGCCAGTTCGACCTGCATTTTGACGGCCTGTACCGCGCGCTGCGGCTGATTGTGCTGCTCGCGGAGCGGCATACCACGCTGCGCGGGCTGCTGTCGTCCTTTCCGCAGGTATACCGGCACGAGGCGCGCGTCCCCATTGCCCTGCCGGACCGGGGCCGTCTGCTGCGCGCCATCGCGGAGAGCGAGGCCGAGGCCAGCCTGGACGGCGGACTGCGCGTGACGCGCGAAGGCGGATGGCTCACCGTGGACCCGGACGAGCGCGAGGCGGAGATGATCGTCGTAGGCGAGGCCGCCGATATGGAGGTTGCCAAGGAGCTTTGCGGGGAACTGATGGACAGGATACGCGCGCTGATGCCGAAGGATGGGCAGTAGGTTTCCCGACATTTGAATGACGTATGGACAATAGACGCGGGGCGCTTACTGCGCTCCGCGCTTGCTTTTTGCCGGACGCCGCGCTACAATCGCCGCAGACGTCCCATTACGGCGGAAACGGCGGTGTGCCCATGAATACAAGCGCAATAGAAACCTACTACGCGAATGAATTCTTTGGCTGTTCCCTGTCCGATATGCGGAGTGACCGCGATACCCTCTGCCCGCACCGCCATTTGAAGGGCTACAACGGTCTTTTTGTGATGAAACTCCACGGCAAATTTGTTCTTTCCGCGCCGGAAGAGCGGGTCGCCAGCCTGCGCGAAATCATCAACCACGGCCGTGATCTGTTTGACACCGCACTATGGCGAGATGTTTGGGGCGAAAACCTCGATCGCGTCATCGGTCCCGCGTGGATCGGGCATCACGAAGGCGCGAAACCGCGCGATCCCTCGGAATCGGTCGTGCTGCTACACAAGACGGACGCGCGATGGCCATTGGTATTTCAGGAACTCAAACCCGCCTGTGATCCGATCGAATGGGCGCACAGCGGCATTGATGAAGCGTCAGGCCCCATCGCCGTTCTGCCGCGCGATGGCCGCTTCGTCTCCGCCGCGTCCTATGCGCTGTGGGGACAACGGCTGGCGCACATTGGCATCATCACACATCCCGGGTTCAGAAATCAGGGCTTCGCGTCGGATGTCCTCTCCGCGCTGACCGGGTTTCTGCACGGGCAGGACCTAATCCCGCAGTACCGAACGCTCTGCGCGAATACGCCCGCGCTCAGGGCGGCGGCGCGGTGCGGTTACGGAGAATTCGCCACCCATATTTCCGTCAGGCTCCGATAAACACGCAAGCGCACACCGCAGAAAAGGACGCCCGGCCACTCCGGCCAGGCGTCCCCATTTTTCTCCGATGCGCTCTCCGTTACTTCTTCAAAATCAGCACCCCGCGCCCCGTTTTCGCCTCGTCCATGCCGGGGTTCAGCTTGGTGATGCTGTCCGTCGTCACACGGATGCGCTTGGCGATGTCCCAAAGCGTCTCACCGGGCTGCGGCCACACCATCACCAGGCCGCTGCGCTCGGGCTTCGCGGAAACGGTCTGCGCGTCCACCGGCAGCGTGACAGGCCGCGCCTGCACGGCGTCCGCCTCCATCTCCATCCGGTACTTCAGCTCAATGCGGTCCGACGCGATGCCGTCCGCCTGCACGTCCTGCGCCCGGAGGCTCACCGTCGCGCCCGCGGGCAGCGCGCCCTGGAACGCGACGCGGAACGGAAGCTCCTGCCGGATGCCGGTGATCGCCCCGCCCGCCTGGGGGGTGTACATCACCTGCGTATCCAGAATGCCCTCGATCACCGTCCGCCCGCCGACCTGCTCGCTGTTGGTCATCACCGGCGTCAGCAGGGCGGCCGACACGCGTCCGACCGGCTGGCTATCGCTGCCGAGCGCGAGCACCAGCTTGTCGTTCTCAATGGCCGATACGCTTTGCACGCCCGCGAAGCAGGACAGCGGCTCCCCCTTCAGCGACAGCTCATCGCCGGACAGCGTGTACGCGTCGCGGAGCGAACTGACCGTCTCCTCCGTGTAGGATTCCACCTCAATGTCCAGCACCGTCTCCGTGCGGAGTACGCGCGTGCCGTCCCCCGTGTCCACGGACGAGGCCACCACGTCCTGCACCTGCACTTTGGCGTGCAAGTCGTCCCCGCTCTCGCCGTGCAGGTCCACCGCCTGCTCAAACGGGAACATGTGCTGCGTCACCACCAGCGGCGCGTCGGGATCGGAACCGGCGTGGAACACCTCCAGCACCACATCCCCTTCGACCATCGCGCGCTCCTCGCCGCCGGACACGCTGCGCACGTGCGGCACCGCCCGGGCGTACAGCGTTTCCGAAATGGCCGGCGGCGGCGCCAGGTCAAATTCCTCCCTGAGCAGCGCCGATGCGTGGCCGGTGGCCGCGTGGCGCGTCAGCGTGTACGCCTGCTCCAGCGTTTGCAGCTCCGGCAGGCCCTGCACCCCCGTGACCACGGCGATTTGTTCTGGCGAAAACACGCGGGCGGCGACATCCACCACGGCGCGAAGCCGCATCCTGCCGCTCACGGGCTGTGCCGTGGCGTTCTGCACGCTGCCTGTCACCTTCGGGTGCATCCGGGCGTCCACGCCCTCCATGTCGGTCAGGTGGTTGAACGCGCAGTTCGCCTCCAAAACGCGCACCGTGTCGTCCCCCTGGCGGTACAGCACCTGAAAGACCACCGTGCCATCCATGGCCAGCCTGTCCGTTTGCGGTTCGACGCTGGAAATGACCAGCCTCGCCTCGCAGCCCAGCACCGTCGCTTCCTCGCGGATCCCGCCGGGGAGCGCCACCTCGCCTTCCACCAGTGTCTGCTCGGCGACCTCCGCCGCGAGACGCTCGATTTCCACGCTCTCGCGCAAAACAGTTTCTTCCATGTTTCACATCCTCCCCGTCGGGTGATTCCCATCCACCCTATGAGGAGCATGCGCGGTTTATGCTAGCGCGGAGCGTTCCAAATTCAGCTTATCGGCCACCAGGGCAATGAATTCGCCGTTGGTGGGCTTGTTTTCCAGGGAGCAGACGTTGGAGCCGAACACCTGGTTGATGACCTCGATACGGCCTCTTCCCCACGCGACCTCAATCGCGTGACGGATGGCGCGCTCCACCTTGCTGGATGTCGTGTTGAACCGGTGCGCGATGCCCGGGTACAGCTCCTTGGTGATGCGGTTGATCATGTCGGGCTGGTCCATGACCATTTTGACGGCTTCGCGCAGGAACTGGTAGCCCTTGATGTGCGCGGGCATACCGATGGTCAGGAACATGGTGGCGATGCGCTCGTCAATCGTCTTGGCGCGCGGCCCGGTGACGGCGGTGCCAAGCTCCGGCATGTTGCGATGGTAGCCGGCAGTCTCCACGACGCGCTGGTGAAGCAGCTCAAAATCAAAGGGTTTCACCATATAATAGCGCACGCCGAGCTCAATGGTCCGGCTGATGAAATCATCGCGGCAAAGGGCGGTCAGCGCAATCACTTCTGGCCGATCCTCGGACTTCTTTTGGCGAAGTCTGCTGAGCAACTCAAAGCCGTCCATCTGTGGCATAATCATGTCCAGAAGCATTACGTCGGGCGTCGTTTCATCGATCCGCTTCAGGGCGTCCGCACCGTTCGAGGCGGAAGCGACGACCTTCACGTCCTCCTGCAGGTTGAAATAGTCGCCCAGCATCCGGCGCAGTTCTGCGTTGTCCTCCACGATCATCAGCTTCACCTGTTCCATTAATGCGCACCCCTTTTGTCGTTTTTTGCGGAAATTTGTCTACACATTCATGATATTTACATTATATCACAAGTTTGCTTCAATTGGAAGTAGCTGCTATAATTTTTGTAAAAACCAACGGCATGGAGTGCGTCGATACCTGCATACAACATGTTGTGTTCGGGCGTCCTTTTTTGGAACTACGCCTCGACCCAGCCCTTCGCCCGCTCCAGCGCGCGCCGCCATCCGCGCAGACAGGCGATGCGGCCAATTTCGTCCGCTTTCGGTGAAAAAAGCAGGTCGCGCTGCCACGCGTCCGCGATTTCTCGCGTGCTACCGATCAGCCCCACGGCCAGCCCGGCCATCATGGCCGCGCCGCGCGCCGTCGTCTCAATCACGCGCGGGCGCTCCACCGGAAGATCCAGCATGTCCGCCTGGAACTGCATCAAGAAGCTGTTCGCGCACGCCCCGCCGTCCACGCGCAGCCGCTCTGGGCGCCGCCCGCAGTCCTGCGCCATCGCGGCCACCATGTCGGCGCTCTGGTAGGCGATGGCTTCCAGCGCCGCGCGGACGACATGCGCGCGCCCCGTGCCGCGCGTCAGCCCCACGAGTGTGCCGCGCGCGTACATGTCCCAGTGCGGCGCGCCAAGGCCCGTGAACGCGGGCACAAAGTACACGCCTCCGTTATCGGCGACGGACTGCGCGATCGCCTCGCTGTCCGCGGCGCGCTCGATCAGCCGCATCTCGTCGCGCAGCCACTGTATGGCGGCCCCGGCGACGAATACGCTGCCCTCCAGCGCGTAGGTGGGCTTGCCCCCCATCTGCCACGCCACGGTCGTCAACAGCCCGTTCTGGGAGGCTACCGGCGTGTTCCCCGTGTTCATCAGCAGGAAGCACCCGGTGCCGTAGGTGTTCTTGATATCGCCCTTTTCAAAACACGCCTGGCCGAAAAGCGCCGCGTGCTGGTCCCCCGCGATAGCCGCGACCGGAACGCGGCAGCCCAGGATCTCCGGGTCCAGCATGCCGATCACCCCGGCGCTGTCCACCACCTTGGGCAGGATCGCGCGGGGAATGTCGAGCGCGCGAAGCAGCGTGTCGTCCCAGTCCATGGTGCGGATGTCCAGCAGCATGGTCCGGCTGGCGTTGCTCGCGTCCGTCAGGTGCGGCCGCTCCTCCACGAGGTTCCACACCAGCCAGGTATCCACCGTGCCCGCGCACAGTTCGCCCCGCTCAGCGCGCGCGCGCGCACCCGGCAAGTCGAGCAGCCACGACAGCTTGGTGCCGGAGAAATACGCGTCCGGGATGAGGCCGGTTGTCTTGCGGATGTGCGGCTCCAGCCCGTCCTCGCGCAGCTTTTCCACCAGCGGCGCGGTGCGGCGGCACTGCCAGACAATCGCGTTGTACACCGGCGCGCCGGTCTCCCGGTCCCACAGCAGCGTCGTTTCCCGCTGGTTGGTGACGCCGATCGCGGCGATGTCCGCCGGGTCGATCCGCGCGAGGCGCACCGCCTGCCGCAGCGCCTCCACCTGTGTGGAGAGGATCGCCATCGGATCGTGCTCCACCCAGCCGGGCTTGGGGTAGATCTGCTCGAATTCAATGGCGTGCATCGCGAGGATGGTGCCCTGCCGGTCAAACACGATCGCGCGCGAGCTGGTGGTTCCCTGGTCCAGTGCAACGAGGTATTCCTTCATGGGTTCGCTTCCTTTCTTGGAGGGCGGCGCTGATCCGGAGAATCGGGCGCCATAAGGGCATTCCGCCAGGAATCCCCGCCTCTATGTCTCGCTAAGCAAAACACAGGGCGAAAACACCTTCCGATGCTTTCGCCCTGAGAGTGATCGCTTGCGTTAGTTGATCTTCACGCCGTACATCTTGCCCGCGTCCGTCGCGAACACCACGATGTTGTCAAACGCCGCCGGCGAACCCATCGGCACGCCGTCCGTCTCCATCACATCCAGGTCCGTGCCGCCATCGGCTTCGAGCAGATGCATGCCGTTCGTGTCGCCTTGCAGGATGTATGCGTTGCCCTGCTCGTCATACACGGCCAGGGGTGATGAGACCTCGTTGCCGCTGAGCGTGCTCTGCCAGATCGTGGAGCCGCTGGTCTTGTCCAGCGCGTACAGCGTGGAGCCGTCGCCCGCGGCGAAGATGACCATGTTTTCGATACCCTTCTCGCCCACGACCGGGGAGGCCTCGACCGACCCGGCGACCGTCACGCTCCAGAGCGCCTCGCCCGTGGCGGCGTCAATGCGGCGGATGGTTGACATGCCGGACGCGTTCGCCGTCGTCGCGGTGTAGAGCGTCAGGCCGCCCGCGTCATCCGCTTCCAGGGCAATGGCCGCCTTCGTCTCGCCGCCCACATCGACTGCCCATTCCGTCGTCAGCGTGTTCAGGTTCACCGCCTGCAGGATGCCGCCCATGCTGGCGAAGTACGCCGTCCCGCCGTGAATGGCCAGCGAACTCTGGACGGATGTGTCCTCCTCGCCGACGCTTGAGCGGTAGAACTGCACCTTGGGCACGACGTTGATCTCATTCTTCTCGCCGTCGCTCTTTGTCTCCGTGTTGAGCGTCATCGTATACAGCAGGCCGTTGCCGCCCACCGTAATCATCGTATCCGCCGCCGTGTCCACCAGGGCGGACGTGACGAACGTCTGATCCTTGGACAGCGCTTCTTTCCGGTCGCCGCGCAGCAGGCCGACCGCCGAGTTGTTGGACAGCTTATACACCATCATGCCCGTGCCCGCGTCCTGCGTCTGGTTGCTCGGATCGCCGGAGCCGAAGAACAGTACGGGGACGCCCGCGGGGTACACCGAAACGCTGCCGAGCATCGGCATGATCGGCTCCATCGGCAACGGGTCGCGCGTGGGCATGCCGTCCTCCAGGTCAAAGAAGTAGATGCTGCCGTCGTTCGCGGGGAAAATGACCTCGCTCAGCGAGGACTTTGTCAGCTTGCCCTCCTTCAGCGCCATCATTTCCCGTATCTGTTTGTGCCACTGCACGATCAGCGGCTGCGTGTTCCAGGTCGGCTGGCCTGACGCGTCGCTGCCGACCGTGGCGGCCCAGACCGTCTCCAGTTTTTGCTCCTCCGGCGCGACAACGCCGAACGCGGCGTTCTGCCGCATGTTGCTGCCGCGGAAGGTCAGCACGCCCTTCATGCCCTCGTTGCCCTTCCAGGCGCCCTTGTACGCGTCCACGCCGCCCATGTTGACGGCGGTGGGGCGCGCATACGTCGCGACCTCATCCGTATTGTCAAACGCCTGGCCGGTGATTTCCACGGCGGTGACCGCCTCGCCCGCCTGCGCCGTCAGCGCGCCGCTTGCTTCCGGATCAGGCGTCGGTTCGGCCGTGCCGGCGGTCACGAGAATGACCGCGCCCTGCGCCTCGTTCCACCCCGCCGCGTTTCCGGGATACGCTTCCACGGAACCCTCGTAATAGGAGGGGAAATAGTACAGCAGGTGCCACACGCGGCCGTCTGCGGTATCGGTGAAGCCGGTGTTCTGCTCGATGAGCACATTGCCGTTGTCGTCGACCACCTGCACCCGCTCGGTCTGCAGCGTGGTGGTCACGGTGAAGGTGATGCCCTCCTCCAGGTCAGGCTGCACCTCGGTATCGGCGACAAAGGCGACGATCTTGGCCGCCTGCGGGTCCGGCAGGGGTTCCGGCGTCGGCGTGGGCACGGCCGTCGGTTCCGGCGTCGGTTCCGGCGTCGGCGTAGGCCCGGCGATCAGCGTGCGGCCCTGCTCGACAATCGACTCGATCCACTCGGGATGCTGAAGCCCCACAAAGGTAGCGCCGGCCAGAATGGCCAGGACGATCACACAAATAATCACCCAGCGAAGCACATGGCGCTTCTCCGGGAGTTCCGCGTCCGGCTCCTCCGGGGGCATATCTTCGTCAAACTCGTCCAAATCATCCAGATCGTCGTCATCGTACCGAATGCGATAACGCGCGTTACGGGAATCCTGCTGTTTCTGCTGTTGATGCTGCTGCTGCACCCATGAGGGCTGCTGCTGCTGACGCCTGCCGGATGAGGCACTTTGCCGCTGCGCTGGTTGCGCTCCCCGGGAAGAAGGCACAACGGTATTGTTCAGCTCCTCTTCCTGGATGCGAACGGCCTGCGTTCGCCGGCGGCGGGGCTCCGCGTCCGGCGCCGCAAAGGCGTCCTGCTCATCTCGATTCGCACGGCGGCGTTGGGCTCGTGACACGCGATCATCGCTGTTCCGGTTCAAGCGTTACACCCCACTTCTGTCCATACATGGTTTTATTATACAGAATAATGCGCACAATCACAAGTGCAAATTGAATTCGCTTTTTTCAATCTTTCAGAGCGGCGTGCATAATCTGGTAAAAAAAGTGAGGAGGCGTTCCCATGCCCCATCCGTCGCCCTATGATCTCATCCACAAGGCATCACGCCACGCGACCGCGACAGACCGTTGGGCCGCGCTGAAATCCAACGCGCAGGAGCGCATCGCCGTAAACCCGCAACACGCCGAACCGCCTTACGCGCCTCCCCCTCAGGAACAGGCGCCCGCGCAGCCGCCCATCGCGCCGCGCGCGCAATCCCTGCCCGATCCGATCATCCCCCAGCCGCCGTTTCCGCCGCCACAACCGCGCCATCCGTACCTGGACGAAATTGCCAGCCGGCACACGCAGGCGATCAAAAGCGCGCTGGAGCCCCGCGAGTGGAACCCGCGCAAGCCGCAGGAAGCGCCGCCGGCCCAGCAAGCCGCTCCCGCCGCTCTCCAGCCAGCGCCCGACGCTGCCCAGGCTACGCTCACCCCGCGCCCCATGCGCGCCCCGCAAGCGGCCCCCTCCCCCGACATGGGCGCCCAACCGCCCATCACGCTCCGGCCCGAACCGTAAAAGGCAAGGATTCCATGTGGAATCCTCTTATAGCGCCCGATTTTCGAAATCAGCGCCGCCGTCACCGCGCGCCCGGCCAGGAGCGTCCCGGCCGGGTGTTTTGCCTCCCCTGCAATAAACACGCCCCCATAAACGTTATTTTGACCGGGGGGTGTATGCATGCAACAGGACGGCTTGCTCTTGCGCCGCGCGCAAAATGGCGACGCGCAGGCGTTTGACGAACTGATGTCGCCGCATGAAAAGCGCATTTACGCGCTCTGCCTTCGCATGTCCGGCAACCGCGAGGACGCGCTGGACTGCGCCCAGGAAGCCATGCTGCGCGTGTGGCGCGCGCTTCATACCTATCGAAAGCAAGCGTCGTTTTCCACGTGGATGTACCGCATTGCCACCAATACGTGCCTGGATATGCTCCGCAAGAAAAAAACACGGCCCTCCGTCTCGCTGGACGCGCTGACGGACATGGGTTTTTCCCCTACGGACCCTGTGGGCGATCCGGTGACGCAGGCGGAGTCCTCCGCCCGGAAGCGGACGCTCGCCGAGGGCATCGGCCTGCTGCCGCCGGACATGCGTGCCGCGCTGATCCTCCGCGATGTGCAGGGCTTTTCCTACGAGGAGGTCGCGGCCATCCTGGACACGCCGCTGGGCACCATCAAGTCCCGCATCAACCGCGCGCGCGAAAAGCTGCGTGGCATTCTTTTCCAAAATGCGGAACTATTTGGCGTGGGAACCGTCTATGACATGGAAAGGAGGCAAGACGCATGAAGTGTGAAGAATTTCTGTCGCTTCTGCCGATGGCGCCGGACGCGTTTGACAGCGCGCAGGACGCCTCAGGCTTCCGCGCGCACGCGGCGGAATGCAAGGAGTGCGCGGCCCGGCTGGCCGAACACGAGATGATGCTTGCCTCGCTGAAGTCGCTGGACGACACGCTGACACCCCCCGAGGGCTTCGGCGAGAGCTGGCGGGCCGCCATCCGCAAGGAGACGCGCTCGTCGCGCCTTGGCAGGCTGAAGGACTGGCGCGCCTGGACGGCCGTCGCCGCCGCCACGGTGCTGATCGTTTCCGGCACCGCCATGATGCGCGGCGGGTGGCTGTTCCCCGCTTCCGGCCCGGACAAGCAGGCCGCGGTACAAAGCACGGCCGCGCCGCCGGAGTCCATGCCCCTGGCCGCCAAATACGCGCCTGAAGCCCCCCTCCCCGCCGCCATGCCGGGCGATGCTTACGGCGGCGCACAGAGCGATGCCTATCACGGCGAACCGGCATTGAACGCGGCCTATGAGGCGGACATGGCGGCGGATAGCGCCCCCCTCCTGCGCGAGGAGATGGCAGGCAGCGGCATGCCCGAGCCGGCCACGGAATCCATCATGCTCACCACCGCCTCGATCTCCCTGAACACGGACCAGTACGACACAGACCTTTCGCGGGTGGACGAGCTGCTGGCTGCGGCGGGCGGTTGGTCGGAGTACTGGTCGGTCGCGGGCGACCCCGTCGCCGTGAGCCCCGACGCGGGCCGCTACGCCTCCATGACCTTCCGCGTGCCGATGCAGGCGCTGGACAGCTTTGTCACGGACGTTTCCGCCATCGGCAAGGTGACAGTGCAGGAAATGGTGGCCGAGGACATCTCTGGCAGCTACTACGACGTGCAGGGCCGCCTCGCCATGTATGAAACGCAGCGCGACCGGCTGACCGAGCTGCTTGAAAAAGCCGCCGCCGTCAGCGACATTGTGGAAATCGAGGGCAGGCTGAGCGAGGTGCAGTACACCATCGAAACGCTGGTGGCCCAACTGAACCACTGGAACTCCCGCGAGAACAACGCGATCGTGCATCTGTCGGTGACGGAGGTGCTGAACCTCAATGGTGCAAAAGAAGGGTTCTGGGCAAACGCCGGCGAAACTTTTACCCGATCACTGAAAACCGCGGGCGGGTTTTTTGCGGATATGGCGTACTTCCTTGTGATGGCGATGCCCTATGCCGTCTTTGCGGCGGCCATTGCCTGGGGAATCCTCCTGGCGGTCCGGTCCAGAAAAAAGCATAAAACACACCAAAGGAGCCATGAAGAATGAGCAAGCAAATGAAAAAAAACGGAACCATCGCCCTTGTCCTCTGCCTGGCGCTGTTGCCGGCTTTCTCCCTCGCGGACGGCAGCACCCTGCGCGTGCGCGGCTCGGCGACCCTGAAGGCGAAGCCGGACGGCGCGATCCTCAGCATCGGCTATGCCGCCGAGAACGACGACGCGAAGGCGGCGCAGCAGGAAACCGCAACCGCCATTACGGCGATTGTCGAGGCCGTGCGGGCGCTCGATATCCCGGAGGAAAACATCTCCACCGGGTCCATGTCCACATATCCCACGTATGACTACACCGACGGCAAGGCGACCCGGCAGAGTTTCCGGGTGGAGCACCTGCTGTCCGTCACGGTGAACGACCTGGATATGCTCGGCGACGTGATCGACGCGGCGCTGGACGCGGGCGCGAACAGCGGGCTGAACCTGACGTATTTCTCATCCAGCGCGGAGAGCGTGTACAAGGACGCGCTGGCCGCCGCGGTGGAGAAGGCCGCGTCCAAGGCGGAGTCGCTCGCCGTCGCGGCGGGCGTGTGGCTTGGCACCCTGCAGGAGATCAACGAGCAGACCGACACCCCCTACGCGCGGGCCAGCGGCGTTTCCGTCCAGTATGAGTCGGCGAAGGACGCGTCGCTTGGCGGGTCGGTAATGGTCGGCGACCTGGACGTGTACGCTTCTGTGGAATTGGTGTTCGCGGTGCGGTAGGGAAAAAACCGGCGATATGAACTGATGAACGGATGGGCTGTTGCGCTTGTTTTGTCAGCGCAACAGCCCATCCGTTCATCAGTTCACCTTGTGTAAAACGCCCGAAAACTATTAACTGTTTCAACCCTCTGGCACCCCGTTCGTGCATATAACCTGGAGTGCCCGACGTCAAAAGAATACACCTCTCAGTGGGAAAAAGCAAGATCGGACATCGATATTTATTCAGTTAATAGTTTCGGGTGTTTACACCCGTGTGATTTATGAAATTATTCATCTAAAGAGCTTGTGTTTTGCTCACTGAGGTGGTATAGTGTTTTTGTAGTATTCCTCAATCGATTGCCGAATACTCGCGTGGCTCTCTGCCGCTGGTTTCGTTTTTACTGTCGATTGTGGCGTGCTGCATTCGGCTATCGTTGCTCTACTAGCGACGAAAACTCTCGCAGACTTCCTGGCAAGCGGAAGCGGATTGGCACATTCAAGCTGCAAAAGAAAAGAAGCGGGATCTGATGGCTCTAATCATCAAATCCCGCAGGCAATGGAACGCGGCATTCCCAATGCTTACTGATTATAACATGCTTTGTCGTTTTTTCTACATTGCCATTCTATGCTGGAAAGGAGCTCAGTTCGAAGCATCGTCTTTTCGGATGCAGTTTTCTATATACCAGGCATGTATCTGAAAACAAACCGAAAGGAGCTTATTGCTTATGAAATACTATGTTCACACAATTCGAGATGAACGCGGAGATCATGAGGTTCATACCGAACAGTGCGCGTGGCTCCCGAAAGCAGAAAACCGGGAGTACCTCGGCGTTTTTGCCAACTGCCATTCGGCAGTTCTAACCGCCAAGGTCAGAGGATACCACGCGAACGGCTGCTATCATTGCTGCCGCGAGTGCCACACATCATAGACACGCAAACAACCGACCTTGCGGGCAGTCATCTTGCGGCTGCCCTTTTCCCGTCACGCCATCCCCGCGATCACACGCGCGATCCCCGCGAACCCCTCCGGCGCGACCCGCTCCCCGCGCGCCGCCTCCGGCACACCGGCCGCCGCCAGCACCTCCGCCGCCTTCTCACGCGGCATCTGGAAGCCCGCCATCAGGTTGTTCAGCATGGTCTTGCGCCGCATGGCGAACGCCGCGCGCACCACGCGGAAGTACAGCGCCTCGTCCACATCGGGGAACAGCGGTGCGCCCCGCATCGTCAGCATCATGAAGCTGGAATCCACCTTGGGCGGCGGCGTGAAGCAGACGGCGGGAATTTCCAGAACCTCCTCGCACGCCGCGTAGAAGTCCACCAGGATGGACAGCGGGCCATAGCCTTCCTCGCCCGGCCGCGCGCGCATGCGCTCGCCCACTTCCTTCTGCACCATGATCGCCATGGTCAAAAAAGGCAACCTCTGCCGCAGCAGCATCTCCAGCAGCGGCGTCGTGATGTTGTACGGCAGGTTCGCGGCGACGCGGCACGGCTCGCCCAGCGCCTTTGCCAGCGCGGGCAGGTCCGCGCGCAGAATGTCGTCCTGGATGATCTCGACATTCGGGTACAGCGCGAGCGATACATCCAGGTCGCGGATCAGTGTCCGGTCCAGCTCCACGGCGATCACCTTCCGGCCGCGCCGCGCCAGCTCCGCCGTCAGCAGACCGCGCCCGGGACCGATCTCCAGCACGCCGTCCGCCTTGGTCACGCCGGACGCCTCCGCCAGCCGCGCGACCAGCGCCGGGTCCAGGATGAAGTGCTGCCCCATCTCTTTTTTGTACCGGAACCGTTCCTTCATGCGCTCCCCCATGCCCCTTCCTGGATGCCGAACAGGCGCATGCCGTTCTGCCTGGTAATCTCCGCCAGCGCCTCCACGGCCATGCCGCGCAGCGCCGCGATCTTCCGCGCCACAAATTCCACGTTGCGCGGGTCGTTGCGCCTGCCGCGCACGGGCTCGGGCGCGAGGTACGGGCTGTCCGTCTCGATCAGCAGCCGCCCCTCCGGCACAAACCGCGCCACGTCCCACAGCTTCGGCGCGTTTTTGAACGTCACCGGCCCCGCCAGCGAGATGTACAGCCCCATGTCGAGGTATAGCTTCGCCTGCTCGACGCTGCCGCTGTAGCAGTGCATCACGCCCTGGGGCAGATTGTCGCGCCGCTCGCGCAGGATGTCCGCGGCATCGCCGTGCGCGTCCCGCACGTGAAAAATGACGGGTTTCTTGATCGCGATCGCGGCGTCAAGCTGCCGGACAAACGCGTCGCGCTGCGCGTCGCGCGGGGAGTTGTCGTAGTAGTAGTCCAGCCCGATTTCGCCCCAGGCCACACACTTGGGGTCATCCATCATGGCCGAAAGCGCGGCGTGCGTCGCGTCGTCGTATGCCTTGGCCTCGTGCGGGTGCACGGCGGCCGAAAAGTACAGCCAGGGCCACGCGTTAGCCAGCGCACGGCACGCCACGGACGACGCGAGGTCCGCGCCGACGGTGACGCTGGGGCAAAAGCCCCGCACCTGCATGTCGTTCAGCACGGCCTCGCGGTCCGGGTCGAATTTCGGGTCGTCCAGGTGGCAGTGTGTATCAAACAGCGTCAAGAAATCTCGCTCCCATCCGCGATGTCTCCGTCCACGGTCAGCAGACGGACCACATCACCCTCCCCGGCGGCCAGCACCATGCCCTGCGACTCGATTCCGCGCATTTTCCGGGGCGCGAGGTTGTACAGCAGCACGACCGTCTTGCCGACGAGCGCCTCCGGCGCGTAATACTCCGCGATGCCGGACAGCACGGTGCGCGTCTCGTCTCCGACCTTGAGCGTCAGTTGCAGCAGCTTGTCGGACTTCTTGACCGCCTCGCACGCGATCACTTTCGCGGCGCGAAGGTCAATCTTGGCGAAATCGTCGATCGCAATGATCTCCTTGGCGGGTTCGGCGGGCGCATCCGGCTTTTCCGCCGGCGCTTCGATCGTTTCCGCCGGGTTCGTCGCCGCCAGGGACTCCAGTTCCGCCGTGATGTCGATGCGCGGGAACAGCGCCTCGCCCTTCCGCACTTTTGATCCAGCCGCCAGCGCGCCAAACGCGGCCAGCGAATCCCACGTCTGCACGGCGGCATCGGTCACGCCGATCTGCGCGAACACGCGCGCCGGTGTGCGCGGCATATACGGCCCCACGAGTACCGCGACAATGCGGCAGCACTCCGCCAGATGATACAGCACCGTGCCCAGGCGCGGCTTGTCGGCCTCGTTTTTCGCGAGAATCCACGGCGTCGTCGCGTCGATGTAGCGGTTGCAGTCGCCGATCAGCTTCCAGATGTCCGCGAGCGCCAGGGAGAACTGCAGCGCGTCCATGTTGTCCGCGACGGCTTTCGGCAGCGCCAGTGCCGTTTCGCGCAGCGCCTGATCCAGCTCCGTCACGTCCCCGCACGGCGGCACTTCGCCGTCGAAATACTTTTCGATCATCGCCACCGTGCGGCTGACGAGGTTGCCCAGGTCGTTCGCGAGGTCGGCGTTCATGCGGGTCAGCAGCGCCTCATTCGTGAAGTTGCCATCCGAGCCGAACGGCATTTCCCTCATCAGGAAGTAGCGCAGCGCGTCGGAGGAATACCGGCCGCACAGCGTCACCGGGTCCACAACATTGCCCTTGGACTTGCTCATCTTCTCCCCGCCGAACACCAGCCAGCCGTGGCCGAACACCTGCCGAGGCAGCGGCAGCCCCAGCGCCTTCAGCATGATCGGCCAGTAGATCGTGTGGAACCGGACAATTTCCTTGCCCACGAGCTGCACGTCCGCCGGCCAGAACTTCTGATACAGCGCGTCGTTCTCCGTGCCGTAGCCCAGCGCCGTGATGTAGTTGGACAGCGCGTCAATCCACACGTACACGACGTGATCCGGGTCAAAATCCACCGGTACGCCCCACTTGAACGACGTGCGCGACACGCACAGGTCTTGCAGGCCCGGGCGCAGGAAGTTGTTCAGCATCTCGTTCGCCCGCGACGGCGGCTGGATGAAGTCCGGGTGCTCCTCGATGTACTGGATCAGCCAGTCCGCGTACTTGCTCATGCGGAAGAAATAGCTCTCCTCGCGCACCAATTCCACCGGGCGGCCGCAGTCCGGACACTTGCCGTCCTTCAGTTGCGTCTGTGTCCAATGCGCCTCGCACGGCGTGCAGTACCAGCCCTCGTACTCGCCCTTGTAGATGTCGCCCTGCTCGTAGAACTGGCGGAAAATCTTCTGGACGATGACCTCATGGCGTTTCTCCGTCGTGCGGATGAAGTCGTCGTATTCCACGTCCATCAGCTTCCACAGGTCCTTGATGCCCGCGACGATTTTGTCCACGAACTGTTGCGGCGTGACGCCTGCCGTGGCCGCGCGCTGCTCGATCTTCTGGCCGTGCTCGTCGGTGCCGGTCAGGAAGTACACGTCGTACCCCGTCAGCTTCTTGAACCGCGCCATCGTGTCCGCCGCCACGGAGCAGTACGCGTGGCCGATGTGCAGGTTATCCGACGGGTAGTAGATGGGCGTGGTGATGTAGAACGTCCTTTTGTCCGCCATTGGAATCCCTCCCATTTTGTTTTGGGGCTGGGTATATGATGGTATAGAAAAGTCCGTCCCAAACAAGGGACGGACGAATCCGCTAAACCCACCCTGATTGTGTGCGCCGCGCCATCACGCGGCCGGCTTGTAACGGCGCCCCCCGTCCCCGCTTAGCGATCGCACCCGCAATGGGCGCTCTGTGCTCGGCGGAGCCGCTCCGGAACCATGTTCGCTCGCCTCGTCCCGTCCGGCTTTCACCTGACCCGGCTCTCTATGGCGGTGGCGTGGAACCGAAGGTTCTCCGCCGATACAGGATTCCGCGAGGAAACCCTGCCACCACGGGCGTTTTGCGCGCTACTCTTTCCTTCATCGCGTTATTTTTCCACATTATATGCCATAGGGTGCGCAAAAGTCAAGGCAAATAAACGCGGTGTTTGGGCTTACACGCCCATGTAGTCCGCCAGATTCGCCTTCTCGGACAGCACGCCCTCGATGATCTGCGTCTTGGCGGTCAATAGCGTGGTGACGCCCGGGCCGTGGCCGATCAGGATGCAGTTGCTGTGCACCACCACGCCAATGGTCACCGCGCCCGTGAGATACCCGCGCCCGAACGACGTATCGCAGTTCTCCAGCAGCACGATGTCGCCGTAGCGCAGCTTGTCCAGCCCGCGCCGGACGAGCTCGTCCTGGTCGGCGGTCATGATGTCGTAATCGCCGCTGTACGCGCTGCCCGAGCCGATGCCCGAGCCCATCAGATACGCGGGCACTTTCGCCGCGACGGGCACGATCAGCTTGCCGCCCTCGACCGTGACGTTCAGTTTCGCGAACAGGTTCGGGTCCAGGTTCATCGCGTGGACGGTGTCCTCGAACCCGGCCACCTTCATCCCCTGCCCCTGCGCGCGGATCTGCACCTTGTCCCCGATGGCCATCTTTTCCAGCGTCTCGGCCGGGAAGTACACCAGCACGTGCTCGATGCCGCCATGCTTGCCGGTCACGAAGCCCTTGTCGCCCTTGGCGTCGCCGCACATCACCGTGGCCGTGTTGCCCACGCACGCGAGCGTGTTCAGCGCCGTGTTTTCGTTTGTTTCGGGATTCTGGATGGACACGCCCGGCTCCACGTGGTCAGCCTCCATGCCGAAAACGGAGTCGCCGATCTTGACATTGTACGTGATCGCGCCCGTGGCGGGCAGCACGTGGCCGTAGCCCCCCTGGTCCAGGCGGTATGGGTTCCTCATGGTCGGGTGGTGCACCGCGCCCATGACGCTCTGCATCACGAGGCGTTCCGCGTTGATGGTTGCCTTCATGCGTTTCTCTCTCCTTGTGTCGTATTTCGCCTTATTCCGGCGGGTTGCACCGCTTGCACGGCGTCAATCCCTGCTGCTTCGCCTCCGCGACGGTGGCTTCTAAGGGGTCCTGCATGCCGCTGCAGTCTGGGTTCGCGTGGTAGCGCGCGCCGCTCTTGGGCATCCATACGCGCGCTTCGGCTACCGCCGGGGTGGCTGCGGCCTTTCGAGGCGGCGTCGGGATCGCGGTTGGCTTGGCCGTCACGGCGGCGGCATCCGCGATGGACATGGCGGTTGGCTCCGCAGCGGCCATCGCCTTGCGGGGAGGTGTTAGGACAGCGGCTGGCTGAGCCGTTACGGGGGCGGCGTCCGCGACGGACGCGGTGGTTGCCTCCGGCGTGCTTTCCGCCTCAGGCGCATCCGGCGTCATGGCCGGCACGTCGGACGCTGCCCTCTCCGCCTGGGGCGAGGACAGGGACACGATCGTGAGCGGTCCCTTGTCGTTCGCCTTTTCTGTCACCAGGGCCTCCCCGCCAAGGTACGCGAACACCGCAAACGCGATCAGCAGGGCGGCGGTCAGCAGCGCGTCGCGCGCCTGTTTGACCGTATGCGCCCCGGCGGCGGGGCGCTTTTTCCTGCGTGAAGCCGCACGCCTCGGGGGCTGTTTGCGCGCGTCCATGGCGCCTCTCGCCGGAGGCTCGCCGCCCGGGTCAAAATACACGCCCATGCCCGTTCGCGCGGCCCGGCCGGGCATAGCGCCCCGCCGAGGCTCGCTTTGCGTGCGGTTCGGGTTGCCCGCGGGTGTATTTGTTTTGGGTGGGGGTGTGTTGGCGCGCATGAGGATATTATCCGCGAAAGGAACGTAAAATGCAAGCCGTTGGCGCGGAATTGGCTCCCGGAAACGCAAAAAATCCCGCTGGCCTTACGGCTTCGGGATTTCATGGAGGCGCCAACCAGATTCGAACTGGTGAATAAAGGTTTTGCAGACCTTCGCCTTACCACTTGGCTATGGCGCCATAGACGTTGGGGAGGCATTCCGCCTCCCCGATGACGGCGCGGACTTTCAAAATCTGCGCCATATGGGGATTCCTCCGGGAATCCCAACCGCTGTGCCCCGTTTGGAGCGGTAGACGGGATTCGGACCCGCGACATCCACCTTGGCAAGGTGGCACTCTACCACTGAGCTACTACCGCATGTTCCTGGTGCCTTGGGGCGGAATCGAACCACCGACACGTAGATTTTCAGTCTACTGCT
>JAVBOM010000006.1:0-150891 GCA_031550535.1 Eubacteriales bacterium | reverse complement strand
TGATAATTTGACCATTGAAAGCCACTTATCACCTATGCTATAATGTATCATGTAGAAAAGCAGGTGAGCCGAGAGACCACCTGCTTTTGCGCTACACAAGGGCCGCAAACGCGCGGCCCTTCTCAAAAAAAGGTAAACTTTCTTTCTAAAACTATTGACATAGCTGGCAAGCTATGCTATAATAGTCTCAGAAAGGAGGTGATGAAAGTGAGACGAACGGAGAAGCGCCGCGAGGTCAGGAGATTGCGGCTCCTGTTCTACACGGCGCTCGTCGGGCTCATCAAGGTGATTCTGGAACTGCTCCTGACAATCATCAAGAAGAGCCGCTGACGGGGGAGGGGCGCAAGCCCCTTCCTTCTCCTGAACTATACCACGATCGCCTCACGGATTCAAGATGGATTTTTTAGGCTGGTTACAGATCGGATTGAACGCACTACAGGTGGTTCTCATGGCAGGCGTTGTGTGGATGGTCTACGGGCTGCACAAGGACGCGAAGAAGCGGGGTGATGGCGAGTGAGGCTCATCCCACGCAAAGGCGGACACGGGCACATCACAGCGTACCTGGCCGTCATCGGGAGCGCGGAAGCCCGTCGCGCTGGGTTCGTGACAGAGGACGGGGAACGGTACGATCTGGAAAAGATCGTGGACGAAGAAGCTGGTACTATAACCATTCGAGTCGTAAACAAAGAAAAAACCGAATAAAGCAAAGCACGAGGCGGGACGAAAGTTCTGCCTCGTGCTTTTTGTGAGGTGACACACCATATCCGGACCGACACACCAAGGTGCTCGGCAGGCGCATGACACGCGCATACCCGCGAGCGACTGGCAGCGGTTGTACTCCACTAAGGAGTGGAAGCGCATGCGGTTAGGACAACTCGTGGCAGAGCCGCTGTGCAGGGAATGCGCGCGGCGTGGGGTGCGCACTAAGGCGAACGAGGTGGATCATGTCGTTGCACATCGGGGGCGGCGCAAGCTGTTCTTCGATGTAGATAATCTGCAATCATTATGCAAGCAATGCCATAGCCGTAAAACGATGGCGGAGCTGCGAGAAACATTATACCGTCAGAAAAATTAGGTTCTTCCGTGCATCCGACGTCTTGCGGGGAAGCAAAAGCCCCGGGATTTTCTCAGACCCTGGCGGCGGTAAACCAAATTTAGTAAACCAAAATAACTATTATGCATAAGGAGGTGTTTTGCGTGGAGGAGCGCGAGCCGCGACTGCTCACTTCGAGCGAGGCCGCGAACCTGTTCGGCATTACCGCCGCTTACATCGGCAGGCTGACAGACGACGGCGTTTTGGCACCTGTTAAGGTGAAGGGCATTCGCGGCCGCGCGTACCCCCAGGAGGACACTGTACGCCGCTACGTGACGCACCTGCGGGACAAGCTCGCCAAGCGTTCCAACGTGAACGAGGCCAAGAGCGAAGCCGACCTCGCGAAGCGGGAGCTTGAAATTCGGCGGCTGGAAACACAGATCGAATTGGAGGAAGGCCGCGCGCACAGCACGGACGACGTGCGGCGCGTGTGGAACGACATCATCGGATCGTTCAAGGTGCGGCTGTGGGACATCCCGCAAAGTGCTGCCGACCGCTTGACCGGTGCGGAGGACCGGGACGCCATGGCTGACATCCTCCGGGACGAAATATCTGGGGTATGCGCGTTGCTGGCGGAGTATGACCCCGCCGCATTCTACGCGAAGCACAGAGACTACGAGGAGGCGGAGGCCAATGACGAGCCCGCGCGCAAGTAGGCTGACGCGCAAAGCGCGCTGCGACAACCTGCTGCGGCTGTTTGCGGGCGAGCTCATCCCGCAAATTGCCCCGCCGCCCGACATAACAATCGCCGATTGGGCCGAACAGAACGTGTGGCTCGGCCCCGACGTTACATCGCGACCTGGCCCCTATAGGACGGATTACGCGCCGTACCAGCGCGGGATCATGGACGCCATCAGCGACCGCAGGGTCGAGCGTATCGTCGTAATGAAAGCCGCACGCACGGGCATCACGTACAGCGCGGCGCTGAACCCTATCGGGTATCACATCGCGCACGACCCATGCCCCATCCTGGTGGCGTACCCGACAGAGCAGATGGCGAAGAAGTTCAGCAAGAAGAACCTTTCTCCGTTCATCAGGGATTGTGCTGGCATACGGGAACTTGTATCCGAGGCTCGCAGCCGGGACGGGGAGAATACGCTGCTGCTGAAAATGTTTCGGGGCGGGTCGCTGACGCTGGTCGGCGCGAACAGCCCGAACGCCCTGCGCCTGGATACCGCGAAGATCGCCATCATTGACGAGGCGGACGGCGAAGTCGAGGCGCGCGAAGGCGATTACATCAAGCTGATTGAGAACCGTACGCTGACGTACATCGGCAAAGGCCGCAAGCTGATAATCATCTCGACGCCCAAGGACAAGCAAACATCCCTGATTGAGCAGGAGTACGATAACTCGTCGCGGGAGCAGTGGTGTCTCCCTTGCCCGTCCTGCGGGGATATGCAGCCGCTCGAATGGCCGCGCGTGAACTTCGAGACAGTGCAGCACGCGTGCCGGGAATGCGGCGCGCTGCACGGCAAACGCGAGTGGCTGGCGGGCGCGGGCGCGTGGATCGCGCGCGACCCGGATAACCCGACGCGTGGGTTCCACATCAACGCGCTGGTATCGCCGTTCGTGCCGTGGGAATCCCTGATAGAAGAGTTCCGAATTGCGGTGGCGCGGTCCAACGCGGGCGACCACACCAAGCTGCAGGTGTTCGTGAACACGGCGCTGGGCGAGACATGGGCGGAACCCGGCGTGCGGATCGACGAGGAGGGCCTTATGGCGCGCCGGGAGGAGTACATGGCCGACGTGCCTGACGGGGTGTGCGCCATCACTGTCGCGGCGGACACGCAGGATAACCGGCTGGCGGTGGATGTGATTGGTTGGGGTGCGGGCAAAGAGAGCTGGCGGCTGGGGTACGCGGAGCTTTGGGGCGACCCCCGGGTGCCTGGTTCCCCTGTATGGGGACAGCTCGACGAGATTATCCGAAAACCGTATCTGTATGCGAACGGTGTGCGCGTGCCGGTTGTGTGTACGACGATCGACATGGGCGGCCACGCGCCGGATCAGGTTTGTGCGTACGCGAAAGCCCGACAGGGTTGGAACGTGTGGGCTGCGCGCGGCAACGCCGGATCGGGAAAGCCGCTTCTCTTATCGACAGTGAAATCGAAGGTCGCGAGCGCGACCATCTTCAACCTTGCGGTCGACACTGGCAAGGATGACGTGACGGCCCGTTTACGGGTGAGGGCGCCTGGGCCGGGATACTGCCACTTCCCCCGTGGCGGCGCGGTGGACTACACCGGTGCGCATGAGTCCGTGCGCGGGTACGACGCGCGGTATTTCGCCGGGCTGACGGCGGAGAAGAAGGTCAGTGCTCGGACCAAGGGCGGTTTCCACAAGTATGAGTGGCAGAAGCAACCGGGGCAGGCGAACGAGCCGTTCGACCTTGCGGTGTACAACCTCGCGGCGCTGAGTATCAGCAAGGTGAACCTGGACCGGATCGCGGAGCGCGCGCCGTGGATGCTGGCAGCATCGCGGCCTGCGGTATACAGACCTCAGTCCGCACCGAAGGCAGGCCGGCTGAACGCGCCAAAATCCTCGCTCAACGGGCCGAGCGGCAACGCGTCGACCGCAGTCTGACAGGGCGAGAGAGGGACGGCAAGACATGAAGCGCACGCGCGCTTTAGGAGGTGTTACGTGTGGCAACCCCGATCTCCCCCGCAGACCAGGAGTACCTTGACGCTCTGCGCGCCGCGCGCATGGCGATCGTAACAGGGGCGCAGTCTTACACGGTCGGGTCTCGGAGCCTGACGCGGGCCGACCTGCGGACGATCAACGAGGAAATCGCCCGGTTGGAAGGGCGGCAGGTGCCGAGATTCCGACGGGCCATGGTGACGGACAGATGAGCACGCCCAAGATACTGGACCTTCACGGTAAGCCAATCAGCCGGGCGGACGGCCTTAACGGGCGGCAGTACAACAACGGCCTTCAAAACGGCGCGGCGAGCCTGGACAACCCCTCCCTCATGGGATGGCGTTGGGAAGGTGGCTCTGCGGATGACGACATCGTCCAGGACTTGCCGGTTGTCCGTCAGCGTTGCCGCGACCTGGCGCTGAACTCGCCCATCATCGCGGGCCTTATCAACACGATCATCAACTCCGTTATCGGGCAAGGGCTTCTTTTGGAGCCGACGCCGGACGCGGAGCTGCTCGGTATGACGGCAGAGGACGCGGCCCATTGGAAGAAGCAGGTCGCGCGGGTGTGGGATAGCTTCGCGGAGAGCAAGGATTGTTCGGTGTCGGGGGACGAAAACTTCTACGACCTGACACGGCTTGTGCTTCGGTCTGCGATTGAGTCTGGGGACATGTTCGTCGCCATGCCGCTTATTCCCCGTGCTGACGCCCCGCTGGACCTGCGCGTCCAGCCCATCGAGGCGGACTGTGTGAGCAACCCTCTGGCGCCGAATTACGCGGAAATGACCGGCGACACGTTCGGGGGCGTTGAGGTGGACGCGTATGGCAAGGTAGTAGCGTACTGGGTGGCGACGCGGCATCCGCTGGCAAAACGCCAGCCATTTTTCGTAAACGGGCAAATGCCCCTCCTTCGCGAATGGGTGCGCGTTCCTGCCGTAGGGGACGAGACGGGCAGGCGGAACATGCTGCATGTCGCCCGCAGGCAGCGTCCGGGGCAGCGACGCGGCATCCCGCTGCTGGCGCCTGTCGTTGAAGCGACCAAAGTGCTGGACCGCTACATGAAAGCGGAGCTGCAGGCGGCGCTTATCCAAACGCTCTTTACCGCCGCCATCAAATCTGCGCAGCCGGCCGATACGCTCGGCGGGTATGACGCGATGGCAAGCCAGCTCATGGGCGAGGACGCGCAGACACCGCGCGAAAAGTTCTACGCAGAAAACGGCGGCATCAGCCTCGGCGCGGGCACCGTCGCGTTCCTCGCGCCGGGCGATGAGATTCAGCCCATCGGTGTCACGCACCCGGAGAGCGGGTTTAGCCAGTTCGTTGACGCACAGCTCAAAATGATCGGATCGGCTGTCGGGGTTCCGTTTGAGATGTTGACGTTGTCGTTTCAGGCGAGCTACAGCGCGAGCCGAGCGGCGCTCAACATGGCGACGGCGGGGTTCAAGGTTCAGCGCGACTGGATCGCACAGGACTTTTGCCAGCCGGTGTATGAGGCGTTCCTCACTGAGGCGGTGCTCGCGGGGCACATTCACGCGCCAGGGTTCTTCGATCCGTTCAAACGGCGGGCGTACTGCGCGGCGAAATGGAACGGACCCGGCGCGCTGCAGATCGACCCGACCAAGGAGATCGATGCCGCGATCAAGCGGTGTAGCGTGGGTGTCTCCACGTTACAGCAAGAGACATCGGAAATCAACGGCGGCGACTGGATGGTGAACGCGGCAGCCCGGCACGCGGAACAGCAGGTGTTCGACAAGGCAGGATGGGACCCCGCCATGGTGAAACCGGCAGCGCCGGCCGCCGGCGTGGAAGCAGAAGGAGGGGGCGCGGATGGCTAAAGCCCGGGCACAGACCCGGAACAAGTACTGGGCGGTCGAACCGGCGACGACACCGCAAGGGGCTACGGCAGGCCACCTATGGCTGTACGGGCTTATCACGGACAGGGCATGGGATGAGTCGGACGTCACGCCGAACGGACTGGTAGCCTCCCTAAACGCCCTGGGCGACATTTCGGAGCTGAACGTCCACGTCTTTTCGAACGGCGGTGACGTGTTCGCGGGCAACGCCATTTACGCGCTCCTGAAACAGCGCAAGGAAACCGTGAATGTGTATGTCGAGGGCATCGCGGCTTCGATCGCATCGGTCATCGCCATGGCGGGGGACAACGTCTACATTGCCTCCAATGCCATGTTCATGATCCATAATCCCATGGTTTGTCTCTTTGGGATGTTTAACAAGGTCGACATGTCTAAGATGATCGCCGACCTGGACCGCGTGCGAGATGTCACCATGCAGGCGTATACGGACAAGACCGGTATATCCCCCGATGAGATTCACGCGATGCTCGACGCGAACGACGGCGACGGCACGTGGATCAACGCCGATCAAGCAATAAAGCTGGGGTTCGCTGATGCGCTCACGCCGTCAGGAAAAGAGCCGGCCGACATGGTCGCGATGGTGCGGCCTCATGTCTATACGTGCAGGGGCCACGAGATCGACCTGAGCATGTACAAGCACGTGCCCGAATTGCTCCTCGGGCGGGAAAAGAACGGAGGGAACAAACCAGTGGCAAACGCAAGGAAGCCCAAGGCTGCGCGGCGCGGTAAGTACCGGGCCGAGCTCGTGTCCATCGAGTGCCCGCACTGCAACAGCGTCATGAACCTCGACTCCGCTACCGGCATCGTATCGCCTGACCCTGCGGAGGATGCGACGGTCGCAATACCCACAGAGGAGACCGTCGCGGTGCGCGCCGGCACTTCGATCCGCAACGAGGCATGGAAGATCACCTGCCCTCAGTGCGGCGGTGAGTTTGACTACGATACCGCGCCCGGCGGCTCGGTATCAACCGAAGAAGGGGGAGATGGTTTCGTGCCTGACGCTCCAATTCCGCAGGCCAGACGGAAGACCGCGAAAAGGTCGGTGCCTGTTAAGGCAACCCGCAAAGGCCGGATGCGCATGGAGGAGGGCGGCGACGCCGCGCCCGAGGAGGAGGCTGCGCCTGAGCCGATCGACGTCACATGTACTGAGTGCGACACAGAGTTCACCGTCGATGTCGATCCCGCGATTGCTGAGGCGATCGTTGTGTGCCCCAATTGCGGCGCTGAGTTGACCGTGGATACCTCTGGCGTGGGTAGTGGCAGTGACGGCGGTGGCGCCGACCCAGCGCCGGAACCAGAAGCCATCGTCGCGTATCGCAACGGCCTGACGAACGAGCGTCGCCGGGTCACACTGTTGAATGAGCGCAAACGGGCATTCCCGCAGTATGAGAACGCCATCGACGGGTTCATTCGGAACGGCACGTCGGTTGATTGTGCGAACAACTGGATTTTCCAGGCGCTTGCCGCAAACCCAGCGCTGGATACCGGAAACCCGGCATACCGCGCCGCCATCCGCCGCGACGCGCAGGTGCTGAGCAAAATTGGGACACCAGCCAGGGGCGACGACCGCGCGAACAAGGTTGCGGCGAACTTCGCCAGCCTCGCCGAGAGAAGGGGGACAAAGAAGCATGCCTAGGAATCTGCATACTGTCGTCGGGGAATCGGGCGCGGACAACTTGGTCGGCGATAACATGGTCTACCAAAAGTGCATTGAGGTGTTGCTCCCGGCCGGTGGCGACTTCAAGCGCGGCCAACTGCTGGTGCTCGGCGCGGACAACAAAACCGCGTCCATGCCGACTGCGGAGACTGACTCCGTGAACTGCATTCTGCTGACGGACGTCGGCGAGACGACGGAGGTCACATCCGCAGCCGCCGCGCTGACGGGCGAGTTCAACGAGAACGCGGTGCTGTGGGGAACCATCACGGAGGAGGGCAAGCCCAAGGTGGTCCGTAACTCGGCAGCGAACCAGCTCTACATCGCGCCGATGCACAAGGCACCGTTTGTCCAGTTTGGGGAGGTGGAATAATTGCCTGATTTTGAGAACATGATCCCGCGCTATGACACGCGCGAGCAGATTGAGGCCGTCCGGTTCCAGGAGCCGAAGCCGTCCATGTTCCGCGACAGTTTCTTCAAGGGCGCGGATGTCTACTCCCCGACCGAGACGATTGAGTGGGATGAGGTGCGCGAGGGCGCGGGCATGGCGCGCTATGTGGATGAGGACCTGGAGGTGGAGGCCACAGAGCGCGAGGGCTTCAGCACCCGCGAGATCACGTCCCCGCGTGTGCAGGAGAAGCGCGTGCTGGGCGTGCGCGAGCTGCGTAAGCGCCTGCCGGGCGAGAACATCTACAGTGCGCAGACGCCCGCGCAGCGTGCCCAGTATTACCTGGACGGCGATCATGCGTTCTGCATGGACGCAATCGACCGCCGCGTGGAACAGCAGTGCGCGCAGATGATGGTGAACGGCCGTGTGGACATCATCGGCAAGGGCGTCAACACCTACGTCGATTACGAGCTGCCGCTGAAACTCACGCTGTCGGGCACATCCCGCTGGGGCCAGACAGGCGTCAAGGCGTTCGACGTTCTCAGGATGATGTCCAAGACGCTGCGCAAGCGGAGCCACAAGCCCACGGGCTTGCTCATGGACATGTCCGTCGCGGACGTGCTCATGAAGGACGAGGAATACAAGGCGATGCTGGACAACCTCCGCATGGAGATGGGCCAGATTGCGCCCGGCCCCATCGTGGACCTGTTCCAGGCCGCGCAGTTTTTCGGGAAGATTAAGTATCCCGGCATCGGCGAGCTTGATCTTTTCACCTACGACGGCACGTACAAGAATGACCAGAATCGGGAGGTTCCGTACCTGGACGAAGGCCGCATCCTGATGCTATCCGACGAGGCGACGCAGAACCGGATGCTGTACGGCGCTGTGACCGTTATGGACGAGAGCGGGAAGTTCGTCACCGTCGAGGGCCGGTATGTGCCGGAGTACTATACCGACCGCCGTACCAAGACGCAGACCGTCATGGTCACGTCGCGCCCGCTGCCCGCCCCGTATCAGTCGGATAGCTGGTGGTCGGCTAAAGTTTTGTAGGGAGGTGCGGGAATGTACATTGCAAGAACAATGCTGTTTCATAACGGCAAGGAGTATCGAAAAGGCCAAGAGGTCCCGTTGAACGACCAGGCAGCCCAGGCGCTGTTGGATGACCACGCGGTACTGCTTGTCGGCGACACCGCTGCGGGCGCCAAGACGGCAGTGGCTAAAGCGGCGGCGCACGTTGCTGGCATAGAAGTCAAGCTCGCAGATTCGGAGAAGGCCCTAGCCGACGAAAAGACGGTGCGCGCGGAGTTGGAGAAGAAGGTCAAAGAGCTTGAAACCAAGCTCGCTGCTGCTGCGAAGCCGAAGGGACAGTAGCATGAGTTTCCGGGACCAGATTTTCGCCGACATCGGCAGCGTGTTTATAAACACAACCGACTTCGCTACGACGCACGACATCAACGGCATCATGGTGCCGTGCGTCGTGGATGACGATTTGCTGCTGGAGCGCAGCGACACAGCGGCGCAGGGCGTGTATCTCGGCGAGAAGCTAATCCGCCTGAAGGCGTCGCTGCTGCCCGGCAAGCCTGTCATTAGCGCGCGCATGACATTTGACGGCAAACCGTGGTTTGTTCGGAACGTCGCGGAGAGCATGGGCCTGTACGAAATACGGCTGGGGGCGAACAAAACGTAATGGCTGTTGACATCAATATCACGCCCGACAAGGGCGCGATTGCCGCGTGGGAGAAGGCCACCAAGGGGTTCGTGAAGCCCGCCGAGTTCAACAAGGCGCTCGCGCGGGCGATCAATGATGCCCTGAAAGCGCAGAAAACACAGGCCAAGCGGGAAATATCACAGCGGTTCACGATCAAGCAAAAGGACATCTCGGAGTACATCAAGGAGCGCAAGGCCACGAGCAGCACGCTCGGCGCAGAACTTCGCTTCATCGGTCCCGGCATCCCCGCGCTTCGGTTCAAGGTGAAGCCCGCCGAACCCCGGCCCGCAAAGCGTCCCATCATCATCATACAGTACAAGAAGGATGGGGGTGGTCCCGCGCCCGGGAAGTTCGTTGCTGTCATGAAAAGCGGACACAGGGGTGTTTTTGAGCGCATTGACGGTGAGTACATGAAAAAGAACCCGCTTCGCCAGGCCATCACGGAGATCATGGGGCCGAGTGCCGCCGGCATGGTCGGCGGCCCGGAGGTGCGTGAGGCGATTCAGGCGCGCGCGAACGAGGTGCTATCCTCCCGTCTTGAACACCATATGGAGAGGTTGTTGGACAAATGACACAGATGACGCCCATCGGCCTGGTATACGAGTTAGCGGCGCGCATCAGGGCGATCACCCGCGACCTCCGCATGGAGGAGCCGGATGGCGGGGGCGGGTACTTCCTGCGTGCGCCGAACGTGTGGGAGCAGAACCTACCCGAGAAGCTCTATGAGGGCGAGAACGACCCTGCCGACTATCCATTCGTGCTGGTCATGCTTGGGGGCGGCGCGGGCGTCACGGATGGAAAGGCGCCCAGCTACATTGGCATACTCGTAGGCGGATACGACGACGGAGAGCCGATCGGCGACGACCCGAACGGCGTGCGCGACCGGCAGGGCTGGCTCATCCCCGCTGCGATGGTCTGGCGCATCTGCAACGCGCTGATGGCCGATCCCGTCATAGGCCCGTTTATGCTCGACGTGGAGGGTATGACGTGGGAGCTGCCCGGGCAGGAGCAGCCCGCGCCGCAGTGGTTCGGGACCATCAACACGACCTGGACACTTCCCGTCCCAGAGCAGCATTTCGGCCTGGAGAACATGACAACCCGCATCACGCCGCCGTGCAAGGCGGCTATGAGCGACGATATAAATACATTCGTAGAAGGGACGTGAGAGCGTGTCCAACCACGGTATTACGATTTTGGAGCAGGCAACGAGCTTCGCTCCGCCCGTAGTCGCATCCGCTGCTCTGCCGGTTTTCATCGGGACGGCCCCAGTGCACCGGACGGTAAGCCCCGCTGCGGCCGTACAAAAGCCCATCGTGGCACATTCCTACGCGGAGGCGGTCGCGGCCCTGGGCTATTCCGACGACTGGGAGAGCTGGACGCTGTGCGAGGCGATGGACGCGCAGTTCCGGCAGTTCGGCGTCGCGCCGGCGGTGTTCATCAATGTGTTTGATCCGAGCAATGCGACAGAGCCATTGCCGTCGACCGTGCCGGTATCTGGCGGCAAGGCGGTCATCGGAGATCATCTTGCTATCCCGTCCACCCTGGTGGTGATGGCAGCCGAAAGTGGTACTTCGGCCGTCCTGGGTACAGATTATTCGGTGACGATGGTCGATGGCGGTTTGACCATCACCACGCTGACGGGCGGTAGTCTCGCTGACGCCGGCACCCTGTATGTCACATACAGGGCCGCTACCCCGGAAGCCGTGACACCCGCTGACATCGTCGGCGGCGTGGAAAGCGACGGCCGGCGCACCGGCATAGAGCTGGTGGACGCGGTATTTCCGAAGCTGCGGCTCACACCTGGATTGCTTGCCGCGCCTGGCTGGGACGACACTACTGTATCCCTGGCGCTGGTTGCCAAGGCGCGGAGCATCAACGGCTTGTTCAAAGCAATGGCGGTCGTCGACGTTCCAGAGGATGCGGGCGCGTCCTATAGCGAAATCCCTGGGTGGAAAGAAACCAGCGGTCTGTCCTCCGAGTTCGCTATCGTGTGCTGGCCGCGTGTGACGCTCGGCGACAAGACCTATCACTTGTCGGCGCAGCTCTGCGGGTTGATGGGCCGAACCGACTACATGAACGGCGACATCCCGTTCCACTCGCCATCGAACCAGGCATTGCAGATGGACGGCATGGCGTGGCAGGGTGATGAAGTCGCGTTGGACATGCTTCAGGCAAACTACCTGAACGACAACGGCATCGTGACCGCGCTCAACTGGATCGGCGGCTGGCGCGCTTGGGGCAACCGGACGTGCGCGTACCCGGCGACGACCGACCCGAAGGATAGCTGGATTCCTGTAAGGCGGATGTTCAACTGGATCGCAAACAGCATCGTCCAGAGCTACTGGCGGCGCATTGACCTGCCCATCCGCCGGGTGCTCATCGATGACATCTGCACGTCCATCAACGTATGGTTCAATGGGCTGGTATCGGCTGGCGCACTGCTCGGCGGTCGGGTGGAGTTCCTGGACGCGGACAACACGCAGACCGCCGTCATGGATGGCAAGATTTCCTTCCGTGTCTATATCTGCCCGCCGATCCCTGCGCAGGAAATCTCGTTCGTCCTTGTGTACGACCCGAACTACCTGTCCGCGCTGACGGCGTAAGGAAGGAGAGATGGCGATGCAAAGAAAAGTACCCCTGATTCATGCGCAAATGAACGTGTTCGTTGATGGCGGTCAAAAGCTCCTCGGCCTGGCCGACGTGACGTTACCGGCATTTACGGCCATTTCGGAAACGCTGTCAGGCGCGGGCATCATGGGCGAGATCGAGGTGCCGGTCACAGGCCAGTTCAGCGCGCTGACGCTGTCGATGAACTTTAAAACCCTGTACGGCGAACCGTTGGAGTTTGTCGTCGGCAAGTCCTATCGGTTTGACCTGCGTACCGCGCTGGAACTGGAGGACCCGGCCAGCTATGAGCGCGGCGTCGCGAAGGAACGCTGGTCCATCATCGGGCCGGTCAAGAGCATCAACCCTGGCAAGCGCGCTCCGCGCAGCGCCGCCGACGCTGTGATTGACGTGGCTGTGCGCAGGGCTGAGCAGTACATGGACGGGCGGCAAGTCCTTGAATTTGACCCGCTGAACGACATCTACACCGTCAACGGCGCGGACGTGTACGCCATGGTCCGCGCGGCGATCAGCTAGGAGGGTGTGCGTGAAGATACCGATTGACCCGCCATTCAAGTATGAGAACTACGACCTGTCCGAAATCGACCTGGATCTGGTGCACAAGATGACGCCCCGGCTCCAGGAGCTGTGCGAAGCGGAGTTTCGGCGCCAGGTGAAGGGCGAGCCGGTGATGGTCCCTTGGTTGGACAGCCGGTTCCGCCTTTTGGTCATTGAGAAGGTCACGGGCCTACCGAGAGCGGTCCTGCTCGAACTGCCGTTTGAGACATACAACATCATCCACAACACGGTAAACTATTTTTTCGCGAACTCGCAGGAGCCATCTTCGGAGATGCCGGAGGGGTTGGCGGATACGTTTCCCTAACGCGGGACCTGCGGCGAATCATCCTCGCGCTGTCCATACAGTCGCACACCCCGGTCGGGCACTGGATGGACATGCCCGTTTGGGACGTGTTGGAATGGATGGAAATTTGTTATGAACTGCTAGATGATGCGCGCCAAAAGGAGGAAGAAGCATGGCGGGAAACAAGAAGGAATACTCCCTAGGGTTCACTATTGGCGCGCAGCTTAAAGCCTCTTTTGCGAGCACCTTCAAGAATGTTGAGAAACAACTGAAAAGCGCGCAGACGGCAGTGAAAAACTGCAAGGACGCGTGGGCGACGTTTGGCGGTAACGCAGTAAAGTTGGTTACGGGGTTGAGTACGGCGGCTGCCGGGGCTGCAGCCGCTGTTTGGAAAGTGACAGACAGCGTAGGGGAAAATGCCGTGGCTGTTGGCCGAAACGCGGCTCGACTCAATATGTCCGTAGAGGAGTTCCAGAAACTTCGGTACGCGTTCAAGACTGCGGGCGTTGGCGGCGATGAGTTCCTAGACGTTATGACCAAACTTGATGACAAACTCGTCACCATAGCGTCAGACGGTAAAGCCACCCGAAACTGGGGCAAGGAGTTCGGGCTTGACGCGCAGAAGCTGGTGGCCCTTTCGCCGGAGGATCGGATCAAGGCGTTAGCAGACCATCTCAATGGGCTTGAAGACCCTGTAGAGCGAGGCCGCTTGGCACTGGAGTTGTTCGGCGAAAAGGGCGCTGAGATGGGCCGGGTGCTTGAAATGGGTTCTGCTGGTATCAACGAGGCTGGCAGACAGTTCGTTGAGACAGGCAACATGATTTCCGAAGAAACAACCAAGCAGGCAGATAAATATGCCGAGTTGAAGGGGGCGCTCACAGAGGCGGTCGACGGCATAAAGCTGCAGTTAACGACAGGGCTGCTTCCTGTGTTCACCGATGTGTTTGCCCGCATTTCAACCTGGATACAAGGCGTGGACTGGGCGGACTGGGGTGAGAAGGTTGCTGGATGGGTAACCGAGACGCTCCCCAAGGTTTATGAGATCGCCACGTCGATCGGGGATTTTATCAGCAAGATCGCGAACGGCATCGTGGCTGTTAAGGACTTTGTAGGCGGGTGGAAAAACCTTGCAAAAATCATCGGGGGCATGATGGCCGCAAAGACCGCAATATCCGGTATCATTGCAGTCGTTAAGACAGTGACGGCAATGTTTAACCCATGGGTTCTGGCCATAACCGTAGTCATTGCTATCATCGCGCTGCTCGTCGCGAACTGGGACAAAGTAAAGGAAATCGTTCGCAACGTTGCGGCGGCCGTATATGGATTCATCGCTCAGATGGGTGAAGCAATAGCAGGGGTTATCGAAGGAATCATTGTGTGGTGGAACAACCTGAAGACAAGGGTCATTGAAATCGCGACAGCCATCTCGGACTGGTGGAACGAGAAGATCGCCGCCATCCAGGAGTTCTTCGTCGGGCTGTGGGAGGCCGTCACCGAAGGCGTATCCGCGTTTGTTGAAAGTGTGACGGGGTTCTTTACAGGTTTGTGGGAAGGTATCGTCAGCATCATAGAACCGATTGTAGGTTTCTTTTCTGGAATATGGGACAAGGTTAAGAGCACAGTAAAAGGCTTTGTGGAGAAAGTCCTCGGAATTTTTCAGCCGATTGCCGACTTTTTTAGCAGCATCGGAGACTGGATCGGTAAAATATTCGGCGGCAAAAAGACCATGACCGTGGATGTCCAGACGATCGGAGACGCAGCCGTTGCTGATATCCCCGGCCATGCTGCTGGCGGCATCTTCACCCGTCCGCACTTTGCACAGATCGCCGAGGGCGGCGACGCGGAGGCCGTGGTGCCGATCAACAACAGGCCGGCGTCGCGCGGCATTTGGGAGGCGGCTGGTCGCATGGCGGGCTTTTCGCGCGGCACGGGCGGCACGCCCACAAGCGTGTCCATACCGGTCAATGTGAACATCACCGGCAACGCCGACGCGGAAACCGTCAGGGGACTCAGGGGCGCGGCGGCCAGCATCAGCGCGGACGTCGAGGCTGCCGTGCGCAGGGCGCTCGCGGCTGACGCGCGCCAGAAGGCGAGGCTTGCATACTGATGAAAACATATAAAACGGCGCAAGGCGATACCTGGGACATCGCCTCTTATAGAATATATGGCGATGAGGGACATGTCGGTGCCCTCGTCGCCGTGAACCCTACACACGTGAACACCGTCATCTTTCCCGCCGGTGTCATGTTAACCATCCCAGAGGTAACGGTGCTGTCCTCCGCGACCAATTTGCCGCCATGGCGCAGGGAGGGGTAACGATGCGGAAAGCCCGCCGTGCCTATGCGGTCGTCACATATGACGGCCAGGACATCACAGAGGCCATCAGCAAGGGCCCGCTGACGCTGACGTACACGGACAACACCGACCAGGCAGACGACATTCAGATCACGCTGGAAGACCGCGAGGGCAATTGGCGCGGCCCTTGGTATCCCAAGGTTGCTGCGAAGAAGGGGGGATAAAGTGCCGGACGATTTTTACGATATTCTGTATGATGGGGGAAAGAAGAAGTCCGGGGCGACCCCTTACGCCATAACCGGCACGGTTCTCCGCGTGCGCATTGTCGCGGAGTCGTGGGAGGCGCCGGGGACTACGGACACGCTGGACTGCGGCATGTTCGAATTGGACGGCATGGACTATGACGATTCGGCGGACGGGTCCATCGCGAACATCACCGCAGTCTCAGTTCCGTTGGAAGCCTCCATCAGACGGGAACAGCACTCGCAGGGCTGGGAGGATACCACGCTTCGGGAGATCGCGGAGGAGATTGCTGGGCGCGGTGACCTGGCGCTCGTATACGAGTTGGACGACGATCCTGCTCTTGATCGAATCGACCAGCGGCAGGAGGGCGATCTTGCGTTCCTGCACCGCGTCAGCCGGAACCACGGCGCGACCGTCAAGGTGTTCAATAACCAAATTGTTATTTTTGATGAAGCAAAATACGAGGCGCGCGAACCCATCGCGACATTCCGTCGCGGCGACAAGCGGATGACATCAATAAAGCTAAAGCAGGACTCATCAAATACTGCCAGCAGTGCTACGGCGGCGTATAAGGACCCCAAGTCCGGCAAGCTGGTTAAGGAGACGTTCACGCCCCCCAGCGCGCCGGCCGTGGGACAGGCTCTCGTGGTCAACACCCGGCCGTCGGACCTGCGCGGTGACCTGCACCGTTCCAGCAGCTCCGTAAACACTCCCATGGCGATGTCGCCTCAAAGGCCAGACATGGCCGTAAAAGCCATCGTCCCGGCAACCCATGTCGCGGATGATTTTGCTGATATCCGTTACGATGCGCGCGGCACCGCGAAGCAGAAGGCGAAGTCAGCACTTCGGGAGCAGAATAAGCGCGAGTGGATATGCAGCATCACGGCTATTGGAAACCCGCGCATGTGTTCAGGGGCTACGTTCACGATTGAGGGCTATGGCGTGTACGACGGGAAATACATCGCTGACACGGTGAAACACACGCTGTCCGCAACGGAGTACACGAACGAGATCGAGGGCCATCGATGCCTCGAAGGATATTGAGGTGAGCAGCATGCCTAGTAACATCCGCGTCGGCCAGGTATCCAGCGTTAACCCCAAAAACAACACCGTGCGCGTGGCGTTCGACGACATGACAGGCCCGACCGGCAAGGAGTTCGTCTCCGCCGAGATGCAGGTGATGCAGCGCAATACGGTGGGCGCGCGCAACCTTTCACTGCCTGAGGTGGGCGAGCATGTCCTTTGCACACACCTGCAAAACGGCGAGCAGGAGGGGTTCGTCCTCGGGTCCTACTACACCGCGTCCAACATGCCGGACAACGCGACCGGCGTGTATCGGACCGAGTACAGCGACGGCACGGTGATCGAGTACAACGTCGGGACAGGCACGGCGAGCATCAAGACGAGCGGCTATGCGATTGTGGAAGCCAAGGAAGCCGTGGTAACCGCCGAAACGATACGTATCACCGGAAACGTCCAGATCACCGGCGACGTCACAGTGAACGGTTCCATCCGCGCGACGGTCGACATTCTGGCTGCTGGCAAAAGCGACAACCATCATACCCACGCGTAGGAGGTGACGCCGGTGAATCTCGGGTCCTGGGGCGATTTTGTGTTCGAGGTTCGCGGCGACAAGGTGCGAACCTACGACGAGTACATGCGCACCACCACGGGCCGCTGGGGCCTCCATGAGGTCACGAACGGCAAGCCGCGCCCGCAGTTCGGCGGGCCTGGACAGGACGAAATCAGCCTCGTTATCCGCCTGCATAGGAGCCTCGGCGCGAACCCCGGGGAGGAGGCGGAACGCCTGCGGCGCGCAGTAGACGAGGGCGCGCACGCGCCGTTCATTCGTAACGGCAGACCGGAGAGTCAGGGAGACTGGTACATTGAAAGCATTGAGGAAGCCGACCACGCGGTCAGCCCGCGCGGCGTGGAGTATTCCGAACTGGCAGTTATCATGAAGGAGTATTTCTGATGGCATACACGGTCACGGGCGACAGAATGGCAAAGATCGATTTTAGCGCGACGGGCGTGGCGGAAGTGCTGCAAAACGTTCGTATGATCCTTACCACGCCAGTGTTCAGCGTGCCGCTGGACCGTGCGTTCGGTGTAGACTGGTCCCTGCTGGACAGCCCGATGCCCGCCGCGCAAGCGAGACTTATAGGACAGGTGTTCGCAGCCATTCGCCAGTACGAGCCGCGCGCCGTCATAACCCAGATAGATTTCATCCAGGACACAGAGGACGCGCTGAGCGGGCGCATGATCCCTCGTGTCACCATCGGGGAGGTGAACCTGTGATGCAGGACATACAGTTCGCGCCCATGGACGCGCGCGCCATTGAGGCGGCAGTCATTGCCGGGTTTGAGAGCGCGGCACGGCTCGCGGGGCAAGCGGATTTCCGGCTGTATCCGGGCGACCCGCGCAGGCTGTTCCTGGAAGCCGTGGCGCTGCTCATCACGCAGCAGAACGCGCTCATTGACAAAACGGGCAAGAGTACCCTCTTGCGCTACGCGGGTGAGGATACAATAGAAGACATCGGCTGGCTATACGGCGCGCGCGCCGACCGCCTACAACCTTCCGCCGCGCTGACGACCATCCGGTTCACGCTTTCCACCACGCGCCCTGCCGTGACCACCATCGCGGCGGGTACGCGCCTCGCAGTAGGCGACGTGCTGTTCGCCACGACCGAAGCGCTGGACATCCCTGCGGGGACGATCACGGGGGACGTGACGGCGCGATGCGGCGCGACCGGCCCGACCGGGAACGGCTTCCTTCCGGGGCAGATCAACACGCTGGTGGACCGGAACCCGTTTGTGGACACAGCGGTCAACACCACCGAAAGCGCGGGCGGGGCGGATAGGGAGGACCTCGAATCGTACCGTGTACGCGTCCGGGAAGCACCGGAATCGTTCAGCGTCGCCGGACCGGATGGCGCATACGCTTTTTGGGGCAAGACAGCGCATGCGTCCATTATGGACGTCGCGGTGTGGACACCTGAGCCGGGGTATGTCAACGTAGCGCCGCTGCTGGAGGGCGGCACCATGCCGTCGCAGGAGATCATGGATGCCGTGCTGGACATCCTCAGCGACAAAACCCGCAGGCCGCTGACTGACCACGTGGAGGTGGTCGCGCCAGACCCGGTTGAGTATGACATCACCGCCACGTACTGGATCGACCAGAACGATGTGGCGAGCGCGCCCGCGATCCAGGCAGCGGTGGACGCGGCAGTAGAGGCGTACCGGCAATGGCAGCGCGGTAAGCTGGGCCGCGACATCAATCCGTCTGAACTGCACCGGCGCATGATGAACGCGGGCGCGCGGCGCGTCGCCATCAGTTTCCCCACATACACAGTGCTCGAACAGGGGCAGGTTGCGCAGGACGCCGCCGTGGACGTGCGATACGGAGGGCTGGAGCATGCGTGACCTCCAAACGATCACGCTACGGGAACTACACCCGCCCTCCATCGCCGGAGACCCTGACATCCTCGCAATGGCCGAAGCCGTTGACGCAGAGCTGTGCAAGGCGACCGGCCGCGTTCCGGCCCTCGCGATCATCCTGCGCTTACGCCTGGCCTGGGAGGCGATCCGGGCCAACCCGAGCATTTCCGACGCGGCCATCGGAGCGATCATTGACCCGGCTATCGTTGACCAGAAAGCGTGGGACTGGCACGTCGATTTCTACGAGCCGGACGCGCCGCTCGTGACGCGGGTGAGGCTCGTGTGCAAGTCGCTGGACTGGCACACGCGCAAGGGCACACCGTCCGTCGTGGAGGAGGTCGTCACGGCCGCGCTGTCGGACGCGGAGGTCATAGAATGGTTTGATTACGGCGGTGAGCCGTTTTTTTTTCGCGTTTCGACTGAAATGCCGCTGTCAGACGAGGCGGACATCCGGCGTCTGGTGGAGGCGATCACCAGTGTGAAAAACACGCGGTCGTGGTTGGAGTTCATCGAGGCGGTGTCCGTCGCGTGGCTGCGGCAGTATCACGCTGTCGGCGTCGCGCTGCTGGATACGGTGGACGTGTCGCTGCGTCCGCCCGACATTCCGCCATTCATTGACGGGAAGATCGAGTCGATTGAGGTCTATGTGACGGCGCATGCGCTCATACGTGGGCGCATTGTTACGCAGGCCGAGCCGTATGACGCGGCGCTCCTCCGTATGGGTGCTTACGAGCGTGTCGACGGAACGATTGTGACGAAAGGGGAACAGATATAATGGCGGGCTTTAGGCTTTCCGTGGTGACCGTCAGAGGACGCGAGCTGCTGTCCTCCGCGCAGGCGGGCAAGGAAATCAAGTTCACCCGCATTGAGGTGGGCGACGGGATGCCGCCCGCCGACCCCACGGCCATGACGGGCCTCGCGCACAGTGTGCGGTCGTATGGCATCGAGGGCTACCGGGTGGACGGGACAGACTTCTCGGCATGGACAACGATTGGGAGCGAGGGCAATGCCGAGGGGTACTACCTGCGGGAGCAGGGGCTGTTCGCCGCAAACCCGGAAGCGCCAGACGACAGGGCAAAGGATGTTTTATATGCGGTGAGCGTGGTAGCGCCTTCCGAAGGGGGGCGCGATTATTTTGCCTATGTTCCGGCGGCAAACGGCGCGTCTGTGGTCGGCTGGCGCTTGGAGATGCACACGATCATCGTCGGTGCTGCGCAGGTGGCCGTGATCGTCGGCCCTCCGACGGACTACGCCACGTTGGAGGACCTGGCGGCGTACACGCCGCTTTCGATGTTCAAGCCGGAGGACAGAGAGGGCCGGATGTTCGGCCGCCACCTTCACCTGCCCGAAGACGTCGACGGCTTAAGCGACATCCTGGCAGACTGGGAGCGGCGGCTTGAACTGCTGAACGAGATGCTGAACAACGATATTTCCGGCGGCGTGGGCTTCCAGGTGACATTCTGGACGCTGGACGGGATCACGGTGCACGACGGTCAATGGGTGCCGGAGACGGGCCGCATGACGGCGTAGAAGGAGGCGAGAACGTGGCGACAGCGATCAGCAAGGACCTTGCCCCGTTTACCTATACAGGCAATTGGGACATCGTCGAGTACGAGCAGGGCAAATACTGCGTCCGCCTCCTGACCACGGGCACGGTGATCCCTAAGCGGGCGTTCACCGCCGACCTCTGTATCGTGGACGGCGGTAGCGACGGCCGCTATAGCACTGGCGGTGCCGGGGGGCCGGTATCAAATTTTTACAATGTAGCCATATCCGAGATCATCACGGCGATCATAGGCGGCGGGTCCAGCAAGCCCAGCAGTTTTGGCAGCCGCGTGACCAGCGGTCCCGGAGCACCGGGCGGCGCTGGCGCTTCGGCGGGCGGAAATGGTGGCATCGGCACCAACGGTACGCCCGCCTTCCAAGGGTCACCCGTATATTTCGGCTCCCCGCGCTACGGTGCTAGCGGTGGCGGTGGTGGTGGTGGCCTGAACGCGAGCGTTCACACACCTGGCCGAGGCGGCAAGGGCGGCGCAGACGGCGGCGGAGACGGCGCGGATGGAACCGACGCTATTGGCGGAAGCGCAGGCAAGCCCGGAGCCGCCAACATGGGTGCTGGCGGCGGTGGTGGTGGCGGCAGCAACAGCCAGTTCGCGGGCAGCAGCACCGGTGCCGGCGGTCAGGGTGGCACGGGCATCATCCTGCTGCGCGGCAGCCTGAACCAGCCCCCCACAAACCCCAACGGCATCACCCACGGCACCCCGCAGGCCGGACAGGCGCTCACGCTTTCCACAGGCGGGTCCACGGACCCGGAGAGCAACGCGATCAGCTATGTATGGGAGCGGCGCGTGGACACGGCCGCGTACACGCAGATTGGCATCACCACAGAGACGCTGTTCGCAGACACTGTGCCTACGACGGGCGTGTACTACCAGGTGCGTGTCAAGGCGGTGGACGCGCTGGGCGCGGAATCCGGGTACACGGTCGGCTCTCCCATCGCGATCAACTACAATAACCCACCCGTTATCACGATGGAGACGACGGAGCTTGGTGAGCTGGCTGGCGCGTTTGAGGTCAAGTTCAGCGTGGACGATCCGAACCCGGGCGACAAGCTGACGGTGTCCGTTGCGTGCGACGACGTGGAGTTCATGCGAGCGGAAAATGTGACCCGGAACGCTACACAGACCGCATCGTTCACAGCGGAACTGTGGGCCAGGGCCGCAAATGGGGCACATGTCATACGGGTGACCGTGGATGACGGCACGGTCGCGGTGGACGCGATACTCCAATGGAGTAAGACCGTTATGGGCATCGACATCGTCATGAACGAACCCATTGCGACCGATGAAATGCCTCGGCGCATCCTGGTCAAACCGGACGTCACACTAGCCCTGGGCGCGACACAGCAGTATTTCGCCTGTAACAATGGTTTTGACGCGCCGGAAGAAATCATCTGGGAGGACGTGACCACTGCCGCGATCAACGGTAAGGCTTTCACGTTCCAAAATGCCACAAAAACGGCGGATGTGTGGGGCGTATGCGTTCGGGCGGTCCTCAAACGCGAGCCGGGGACGTCTATCACGCTTCGACGGATTGACGGGGTGATCCTATGAGCATCGATGTGCGGCACATTGGCCCTTCGCGGGACACTATTATGATGAAGCTACAGGTCCGGGTGGAGGCACTGGAACGGCGGCTGGCGATTTTGGAGAGCGCGGCCATTGATACGGAGCAAAACGATGGGGACGGGCACACCGTCCCCAAGTGGGTTGACCTGCCGGACGGCCACACGTTCGATGTGGGCGACAAGTTCCTCTATAGCGCCAAAACCTACGAGGTCTCGCGCGCGTTCACGAAGGAGGCAGAGGACACGCCGCCGGTGCGGACCGATGTTTGCCGAAGAATAGCTTAGGAGGGCTGCGGATGCCGAAATTCAACGGCCTGGTTTTGACAGACCAGGGGCACGACCTGCTTCTAAAGTCATTGGAACACGGTATCCCGACGCCAATCACGCGAATCGCAGTCGGGGACGGCGAATTGTCGCCCGTTACCCCCTTCTATAGGGTGACATCGCTGGTGCATGAGGTGCAATCCAGCGCGCAGCTTCGCAAAAAGACCATCGATAACCGGGTGGTGCAGCTCGAATTCACCCTGCGTACCGCCGATATGGAGGAGGGGTTTTGGTTCCGCGAGGTGGGTGTCTTCGCGGAACACCCGGCGCTGGGCGAAATCCTGTATGCATATGAGAATGTCGGCTCCATGGCCGATTTTATGCCGACGTTCGGCGGCGCGACCGTCGTGAGTCGCACAATCCGAGCCATGGTCCAGGTCGGCAACGCGGAGACGGTCAGGATCAACGTGGCGAACCTTGGCACGATCATGTTTCACACCGAGGAACACGCCGCGACGGAGGGGCAAACGGAGTTCGCGCCGGTCGATATGGCCGCCGAGAACGTGACCTCCGTCAACATCGACGGCGTGGAGTGCTTCGATTGGGGCGTCGTGGGCGGCAAGGTTGTCCTCGCGGAGGCTGTACAGGCAGACCAGCGGGTGTGGCTGCGGGAAATTTTCTCCACTGGTACTGGATCAGGCGGCGACGGCGGCGGGGATGACGATCCGGGCGGTGATCCGGGAGATCTCGGGCCGATTACGGACGTTGTCAAGGCACTGGAAGCGCGCGTTAAGGCGTTGGATGACCGCTCGGCAGGGCTGAAAGGTGCTGCGTACGCGAACTTGGGCACAGGCGCGAACGACGCCGCGCGGGGTAATCATGGGCACGCGGGTGTTTACGCAGACCTGGTCAATGGTCGGGTGAAGCCGGAGCAGCTTTTTGCGGAAATCGCCACCGTGACGACAAGTCGGGCGTTGACGGTGGACGACATCGGGAAGCAGCTTGAAGTGTATTCCGAAACTGCTGTTACGCTCACGATCCCCACAGACGCGGAGGCGGCGATTCCTGTGTTGGCGGAGATCGAGGTGCGGCAGGAGGGCACGGGCGCGGTGACCATCGCGCCGGCGGAGGGCGTGACGCTGCACGGGTTTGAGGAGGGTCGGACGCTGCCGGGGCAGTACGCCGGGTTTGTGCTGAAAAAACGGGCGGCGAACGACTGGCGGGTTGGGGGACAGCTCGAATGAGGATGAGCAGGCGGGGGTACTTGAACGCACCGATAGCTACGGAAGAACGGACGTATTACACGGTTGTCGGGGCGAACAATGCTGGTGTGCGGGCACAGCTATTCCAGATACAGGGGGACGTAATAACTCCGACAGAGAATCTTGTCCACCAACCGCCCGGACCATGCCTCGCGGTAAGTATAACACCGGATGCAAAGTACATGGCCGCAGTCGTGAGTGGGCAAGCGCCGTATGTAAGCACATATTCCAGGTCCCGGGATACACTTACCCAGATTGAGCTAGATACGCCCGCATCTACGCTGAGCCGGGTTTGTGCAATGGCTGCCGACGGTACACTTGCAATCTTGGCGAACAACATGCCGTCGCTGGTTATGTACAAGCCGGAAGCAGGTAAATTTGTCAGGATGCCAGTTCCGACCTTCAATTTTTGGGGGAGGACGCTGACTATTTCCCAATCGGGCGATTATCTCGCCGTCGACTGTGGCAGCAAAGAATTCCGCACGTTCAAGCGCACTGTAGATGGTTATGTTGCTATGGCTATCCCGGCGTCTTTTCCAATGATTACCTGCAACGCCATGGCTCTCTCTGGGAATGGAGACAGGCTCGTGATTGGATGCGACACTAGCAACCAATTCTACACGTACACCAGAGACGGTGATGCGTACAAAAGCAAAGGTTCCATGAGCCTCACTCGGCAAAGTAAAGTCGTGTCACTGTCAATGACCGCCGACGGTATGTACATTGCGATGGTATTTGAAGCAAATCCTTTTCTCGTTCCCGAGGTGCACAGGTGGGACGGATCGCACTATATTCGTGTTAAGCAGTTCGGATCGGACGCTTCCTATACGAAATGCAGCTTCTCGCCGGACGGCAGGTATTTGTCGTTTATACGCAACAACGCGCCATGGCACGCCGTCTTTCGCAGGGATGGGGACGACTTTGTATCACTAACTTTGCCACAGACGGAGGTTCAGTATGCGAGTGCTTGCGCGTTTTCTAACGTGGTAACGCGGTGAGTTTCATGAAAGTGTGGTGATTGCATGAACGCGCGCGAAATTCGGCTTGCTTTCGACACGGCAACGGCGTCGCGACCGCGTTTCGGCGGGTACGCCGGGGAACACCTGGCGACGACCATTGCCGTGGACGTGGCGCAGGCGCTGCATTCTGGCGGGCGGGGCCGGGGCGAATACCTGGACGCCGGATACGGTGCCGGCGGTGTGGCGGGCTATTGAGTAGATCGGAGGGGTAACGATGGCGAAACCGGTTGCGGCGGATGTGGTGGCGGTGGGGTTGCTGGACAGGCAGCCGCCCATTCCCTATGTGATGGGCGGGGAGACAGCCACGGGGCTGGACTGCCAGGGGTTGATTGAGTATTGCGTGCGGCAGTGCGGCGGGACGATGGCGTTTCTGGGCAGCAACGACATGTTCCGCAATGCGTGCACGTGGGTGGGCACGCTGGCAGAGGCGCGGGCTACCGGGAGGCTGGTGCCGGGGACGGTGGTGTTCACACTGAAGCGGGACGGGCGCGAACCGGACCGGTACAAGGCCGACGGAAAGGGTAACGCGTCACACATTGGGCTGGTGACGCTGAACGCGCGGGTGGAAGTGGTGCACGCGTCGTCGGGGCGGGGGATCGTGTGCGAGAGCACGGTGGACGGGGCGAGCTGGACGCATGTGGGGGTGCTCAAAGCGGTCGATTATACAGAGGGCGGTGATGACATGGCGGGTGTGGCGTACCGGGTAGCGCACGCGGACAGCGGATCGAGCGTCAACATGCGGCGCGTGCCGAACGGCGACTACATGCTGCGCATCCCGCTGGGGTCGCGCGTGCCGGTGATGGCCGAGAGCGGTGGCTGGGTGCAGACGACGTACAACGGGTTCACGGGCTGGGTAGACGGGCGGTTCCTACGAGCACAGGACGGTCCAGACGACGGCGCTGAGGGGCCTGAAGGGGGCAGCGGGACGCTCGTAGGCGAGTTGCCGGAGGATGTGCGGGCGGCTGCGGTGGCGGCGTACGAGGCGCTTGGTGCGCTGCTGGGGAGGTAAAGGGGCGCGTGAGTAGCGAGATAATGGTCGCGCTGTGCTCGCTGGTGGGCACGCTGTTTGGGTCGGTGGCGGGTATCGTGGTGTCAAACAAGCTGGTGAACTACCGCATTGAGCAGTTGGAAAAGAAGATGGACAAGCACAACAACGCCATGGAGCGGCTGGCCGTCGTGGAACGGGATGTGAAAACCGGCTTCCGGCTGCTGGACGACCACGCGGGACGGTTGAAGGATTTGGAGGAAACGGCATGATTGATTTGACCCCGATTTTGCAGGCTATTTTGGGATTGGCAGCGGCGCTGATTACGGCGAAGCTCATCCCGTGGATCAAGAGCAAGACCACGGCGGCGCAGCAGTCGACGCTCGCTATGGTGACGGATGTGCTGGTGTACGCGGCGGAGCAGGTGTACGGCGCGGGGAACGGCAAACAGAAGCTGGAGTACGTGGCGGAGAAGCTGCAGGAGCGTGGTTTTGAGGTGGATATAGATACAATTGAGGCGGCTGTGCGGAAGATGACTGCGAGTGGGGACTCTTCTACCGACTAAAGACAGAACGGGCCACGCCTCTGGTCGATTCGCTCTTGGTTCACCGCTCAGTCCGCCGGTCAAAACCGGCGGACTATTTTACGATGACTGAGGCATACTATTCTACACGGACTTGGGATAGTTGGTTAGATTTTTATGAAACATGCAGAAATGATATTGACAGACCATTTTGGCCTTGATACAATGAGAACAAGAGTTCCCTAAATTAAGGAGGTAGAGAAACGATGGTTTGTATTGAAAATGATTGCGAATCGTGGTATAAAGTCTTTAAAGGCGAAAGTGGTGACATACTCGCTATACTCCACGTATCATCGAAGGGAGGCGGGAAAGTGGACGAAGATTTCAATCATGAAATAGCTGACGAAGTAAATCAGCTTTACCGTGATTATGGGATTGCTAAGCGGGTAGACACAGCAAACAAAGTAGAGATCCACTGCCCCCAAATATCTCTACCGTATAGAGAGATAGACACGAGGTGTGCGTCAAACACAAGGTGTTGTCAGATCAACCCGTGAATTGTTACCCAACGTTATAGAGAACCCTTGCCTTGCCAAGATGGTTCTCTATTATTTTTACAGAATTTGTATTACCAAAAGTAAGATCATAGGCATAGTGTACATCCATTACGATCTCACGTAGCTCTTGGTCGTCTTCCAATCGGATAACATCGAGGCCGATTTTCTGGCAGTGAGCAATACCAAAATGACGTGAGTGTTCTAATGAGTTTTTTCTGTCGCTGAGTTCTTTCACTATGCAATCGATTTTCGCTACATCCTTAGCCTCGTCGAACATTCCTGTCCCAAGCCACTTTGCCACAAGTTGTTTAGACAAATCAATCGCATACTTTGCTGTATATACCAGAGTGGGGTCAATGCGGTTTAGCTGAGTTATCCAGTAATCTCTGTCATTGCCATTTCGAAGGTTTTCCTTGGCATCCGTTGCAAGGCTATCAATATCAGAAGCTCTCCAATTGAAAATTCCCGGGTCCGTTGGACCCAAGCAGGAGTTCTCACCCATTAAGATTTTTTTCGCAGCACAACAAATCATTGTGCCACACGACATAGCCATTTGAGGAATGATTACGCGCATATCACCCCCGAAGGAGTTCCTCAGGTAATTTACTATGTGTTCAGTAGCCGTAACGCTTCCACCTGGCGTATGAAGCACAAGATCCAGGCCTGTGGTAGTATCCAAGGTATCCACTGCATTCACAAATCCAACCATATCGTCGTCATCAATTGCTGTCTTGTTGATTCCTTGCTTGCTTAAGAACGCAGAATAATATGCTATTGTATTGCGCCCGGTTTTATTATGCAAAGCAGCAAGATGCTTTCTTCTTATGAGATCTACAGGTGCCGGATAGCTTTGCAAATCTGCCAGAACGTCATTCCAACTGGACATCAGATCGCCTCCAATTTCTACATATAAATATTGTACCAAAATACGGTAACATTTTCAATGGCACAGCGGAACGAATTGTAAACTTCATATATTGTTTTGGAACGACGGACTTTGCGACAAAAATTTCCGGTGACATAGCAGCGTATATGCTGATGGGCGGGAATGATTTTGCATAGTACAGAACCAATTGTAGGGACCTGGGCGGCACAACGAACACCCCGTCGGCTTCGGCCGGCGGGTCTTTTTTGTTGCTCAAAAATACTTACATCTTTTTGATGTAAAACGCTTGACATCTACATCAAAATGATGTAAAATAGAGGCAGATCAAGGGAGAACAACAGGAGGTGCAAACCATGATAACCAACATCAAGTACTCAATGCGCAGCGACAACACGGTCGACGTCCGGTTGTACTATAACAATGAGTTTGCACCATCTGGGTGGAGTGTGTATTCTCTGGATGGGGATATTGTACGGCGTTGCGCCGACAACGGGGTCACGCGCTGGGACGCCAGCCGGGATGCGGAAATTGTTAGCGAAATCAAGTCGATGAGCAAAGCACCCTTAGAAAATGCGTACCTGCGGTTTAAGCGGCTCCCAAAGGATGGAAGGTCAAGGAACCACCTAACCGGCGAACTTGAACAGGGTGTCAGCGTCTATGCATTAACCTGGGACATCGTTAAGGGCTGCTGGGCCGTGGACAGCACCGGACATGCCGGGGCGATGATTATCAACATGGTTATGGGGTCAGAGATGTACGTTGTATCCGGGATACAGTGTGGCGTCGGGTCGGACGGAGAACCAGTGATAAAGGACGCGAGGATCGTTGGCCGCGCGATGTGGGACGAGAAAAAAGGCGGCATCACGTTGGCGTGAACGAGGCAAAGGCGGAGGGTTTGGGTAATGAGCAGGAACAACATCGCAATTGCCAGGGGCATGCGCGGCCTCACACGGGCCGCGCTCGCGGAGAAGCTGGGCGTGTCTTTAAGCCAGATCGGAAACTGGGAGCTGGGAATCCGGTCGCCGGGACCGAAGAATGTCGTGGAGTTGGCGCAGGCGCTGAACGTGGACGAGGCGTGGATCGCGGGACATCCGACCCACATCCCGGTGCCGGACCTGATCGACAAAACGGTGTTGTCGCTGCCGGTGATCCGGTCCGAGGAGATTGACGGATACGGCACGCTGTACACCGCGCTGAGCGATGACGTTAATCCGATCGCGGTCATTATCGGGGACGGCCTAACGCTTGTGACGCGGGACTGGGAGGGCAAACAGCCGTATTGCGCGGAGGACATTGCGGACGTTGACTGGCTGGCGCCGGACGGGTCGCCGTGCGTGATGATGGACGGGCTGCCCCGCGCGGGGTGGTGGGTGTGACATGAGACAGGTTTGCGAGCGATGCGGGGCGGAGTTTGAGTCGCGACGAAAACGGGACAAATGCTATGAGTGCTGGCCCGCGCCCAACGGGAGCGCGTACTATGACACATCCCGAGAGCGCAAAGAGAGAATCATTGCCCTGGCAATGCAGAACCCCGAAATGACACGCGCTGAAATCGGTAAACTCGTTGGGGTTACCGGCAACTATGTGTCGATTGTTTTGGCGGAGGCTAATGTATCCAACGACCCGCCGACTCTTGCGCAAAAAGTCACCGAGTATGCACGCGCGAACCCCAACGCCACACAGCAGGAAATTGCCGACGCGATGGGCACGTCCCGAGGCTACGTATCTAGGGTGATGCATGCGGAGGGGATTACCCTTGATGCGAGACGCAAGAGCAGGATAGGGAATGCGCCGCTAGCTGACCACATTAAAAAGTACGTCCAGGCGAATCCGAGCGCGACAAAAGGGGAAGTCGTCAAGTTGTTTAATACGTCGCATGGCTATCTGGCGCATGTTTTGCGAGGTACTGGGATTGTCCTACCGAATTACGGAAAGCGAAAAGTACAGGACCTCGGAAGAATGAAAAGCACCCCAAAAACAAGAGTGCGCAACAGCTCGCCCCTTGCGCGGTCCATCATTAAGTATGCCGAGGAGAACCCGGGGACAAAACAGGCAGAGATAGCCAGGGCACTTGGCTGTACGGGAGCACACGTGTGGAACGTGATAAAGCAAGAAAGGGAGAGGAAGGCAAAGGAGATTGACGAGTGATGTGCAAGCCCCGCCGGGAGACCGGCGGGGCTTGCGTTGTGGTAGGGGGACGTTGTGTATGCCTCAGAACCATTTTTTCGACTAGAGCGTGAAAAGGATTTCGCCATCGTCCGTAACGACGAACCGGGTGCCATCTTCTACTGGCCCTGGAAACCGAGACAACGCCACATATATGGAGTCCCAATCCCCCTCGCATACCGCCCATGGTTTCCCGTCAGGGCCTTCCTCGATCCTATGCACATAGTACACGTTCACCACCTCATTTCGACATGAGTATATCACAAGAAGCAAAAAAGAAAAGGCGGCAGATTTAACAATTTCACCCGCTTGACAAACATACATTCCCGTAGTAGCATTGGGGCACAGACGTTCTTCTTTGCGGGGAGGGATTGCCGGTATGCGCCACATTTTGCACTGCGACCTCAATGCGTTTTACGCAAGCGTGGAGTGCCTGTACCATCCCGAGTTGCGGCACTTGCCGGTCGCTGTCGGCGGGGACCCAGAGGCGCGCCACGGCATCATCTTGACGAAAAACCAGATCGCGAAGAAGTTCGGCGTGCAAACCGGGGAGACGATCAACGAGGCGAAGCGGAAATGCCCTGGGTTGGTGATGGTGACGGCGGATTACCCGCTGTACATGCGGTTCAGCGCGGAGTTTCGGGACATCCTAAGCGACTACTCCAACCGGGTGGAGCCATACGGGCTGGACGAGTCCTGGGTGGACATCAGTGCGCCGGACATGACCTGGCTGAAAGCGTGGAAGATCGCCAATGAGATACGGGAGCGGACGAAGTTCGAGCTGGGCATTTCGTGCAGCATAGGGGTCGGCTTTACTAAGCCTTTCGCCAAGCTCGGCAGCGACATGAAGAAGCCGGACGCGGTGACCCTCATCACGCCGGAGACATTCAAGCAGTACGTGTGGCCGCTGCCGGTGTCCGAGCTGCTATTCGTCGGGCCGGCCACCTCCGCGAAATTGATCCGAATGAACATCGCGTCCATCGGCGACCTGGCGCAAGCGGTGCCGGAATGGCTGACATGCAAGCTCGGGAAAAACGGGCTGCTGATTCAGTCATTCGCGCGCGGCGAGGACCTGTCGCCCGTGCAGCCGTGTGATGTGTCCATGCCCATCAAGTCGATTGGCAATTCGACCACGACGCCGATTGACATCGTGAACGAGGAGGACGCGAAATGCACGTACTACATCCTGGCGGACAGCGTAGCCGCACGCCTGCGTGAGAATGGGTTCCGGGCGCGGTGCGTGAGCATCAGCGTGCGGACAGCGGGCGATCTCCAATGGCAGCAGTGCCAGCGGACCATCCCCCGCGCGACGGCACTTGGGCGGGACATCGCGCAGGTGGCGATGGCGCTGTTTAGGGAGCGGGCGTATGCGGGGTTGTTCCCGCTGCGCAGCCTGGGGATACACTGCAGCCAGTTGTCGTCGCAGTACGCCCCGACACAGATGGATATGTTCGGGGACGACGAGCGCCAGATGGCGCTGGAACGGCTGGAGGAGACGGTGCGGAGCCTGCAGAACCGGTTCGGGCCGAAAACGATCGGGCTGGGCATCATGCGGGCAAACAGCCGGCTGCGGGACGAGGAGCCGAGGGAACATATACAGCCGGCTATGCCCTACTATAACGGCTGATGGGAGGCGTGATCTATGCGGGCGATTGCGCGGCGCGAGAGCCCTACAAAAGAGTATGTAAACGTGATCTGTGCCTGCTGGGCGGCGGACGGGCGGATCGAACCGCTGAAACTCCAGCGAGAGAGCGATGGCGGCATCGTGTTTATTGAGCGTGTGCTGGATGTCCGGCGTGCCGCGTCGCTGCGCGCCGGCGGACAGGGCACACGGTACATGTGCCGGGTCATCAACGACCAGACGGGCGTGGTGGACGAACTGGCGCTTTATCACGATGGGGATTATTGGTTCATCGAAAAGCCCGAAACAGGCGAAGATGTGGTACAATGCTGACGAGGTGATAAGGATGTGCGGACGGTATTACGTGGATGTGGAACGCGAGGAAATGGAACGGATCGTCGAGGCGGTAAACCGGGCGCTGCTGGACCGGGAGGTCGTCGAGCAGATGCGGACGGGTGAGATCAGACCGACGAACATCGCGCCGGTGTACGTCAATTCGGACGACGGAGCGGCTGTCACACTGATGCGGTGGGGATTTCCGGGGTTCAAGAACCCTGAGAAGCCGAACGTCAAGCCTCGGCCGATCATCAACGCGCGGAGCGAGACGGTACAGGAGAAGCGGTCCTTCTCGAAGTATTTGGGGCAGCGGTGCCTTGTGCCGGCGACGTCGTATTTTGAGTGGACGAGGCCGACGAAAGACAAGACCAAGTATGAGTTTTGGCGCGAGGACAAGGAGCTGCTCTACATGGCCGCGATATTCCGAGAGGTGGAGGACTCGCCTGTGTCAGTGTTTACGATCCTGACGCGGGACGCCTCTGCGCACATCCAGACGATTCACGACCGCATGCCTGTGATCCTCGGGCGCGAGGGGCGGCGGGCTTGGATGCGGGGGGATGTGGGGCTGGGCGAAGTGTTTGGGGCAGCGGAGGAGGGGATTCTGTTCAAGGTGGCTTAGTGCAAGACTCATTTTCGGGAAATTATCAAACATGCGAGTGGTCGAACGAGAAAGCAACTAAAAGTGAGCCCTCGAATGGGTTTCGCTTATTATACAATGCTGCAATTGCTTCTTCCTTTGTAGCAAAAAGCTGCGAATCCTCGTACCAGTCCCACTCCGCATCGTCGCCGCCATTCCAGTCAAAAACTGCGCTCATAGGCTTGAATATTCGTGTGTAGCCTAAAACGCGACCGTGAAGAATTCCCTTTCCGACCGCCCATACCTCCGCACCAATTGGAAACTTCCCGATGCAGAGCCGTCCTTCATTCTTTGCATCAATAAACTCCCGGGCTTGTTCAGTCTCACTCATGGCGTTGCCCCTTTTCATATGCATATTATAGTCAACAGCCTTCAAGCTGTTTAGATAAAAAGACATAACAGAAATGAAGATATTTTCCGCATGAAAGTATAATTTACAATGATTGTGATTTTTACAATACTATATCCGACAAAATATACTATGTCAATGCACCAAAAGAAGTAATGAGGGTTTCGGAATGTCAGCATTTGTTCTTGCTATCACTGTACTCTTTCCTGAGTTTATGGTAGAATTCTGTCGTATCTTGCGTTTACAAAAGCAAAAGTCTGTTCGCTTTGAATCATCTGAAGCGTTTCATAATCAGAGAATGGGTGAGGGCGACCATGAAAAAAGTGACAAGTAGAGAGCTTGATGTGCTAAGCGTCCTTTGCGGCTCAGAAAAAAACCTGACTGCTTCAGAAATTGTTGAGAAAAATAGTAACCTGAGTATAAATACTGTTCATACTGTTTTGCGCGAAATGTTGCGAAGCGGACATGTTGAGGTTGCGGCAATCGTCCAGAGCGGCAATGTCCTGGGAAGAAGTTATGTCGCAACAGCCAAAGCGAGAGAGCTTATCACGCAGCACTTCATAACTCAGCACAAGGCGATAGCGCGCAGCGTTCCGCCCGACATGCTGTTTTCCGCAATGCTTGAAAATGTTAATGATACAGAAACAATCAAAGCGTTAGAAGCGGTGATTAAGCGGAAAAAAGATGAACTTCCAGGAGAGTGATGCGCGGTGGCTCTCAGCTTTTCATCAGTATTATCCACCTCTATCATGTGTAGTATTGCTATTGTTTTGTGTTACCTGATTTTGCCAACCATTCAAGCTTTCTTATTTCGTAAAATATCCGGTTTTATTATAGTTTTGACATATGCAGTTTTCATTTTAATAAGGTTAGTGCTACCTGTTGAGTTCTCATTTTCCCATAGTGTCGCCTTTGTTCGTGGGCTTCCTGAGTTGCGGAGGGTGTTAGCGACGCCTATATCGGAGATCGGTGATTTTAACGTAACTGTACTCTTCGTCATCTGTAGTATATGGATATTAGTCTCCCTTGGTATTTTGGTGAGGACAGTGACTAACTACAGAGTATTTAGAAGAGACATTGAAACCTCAATCGTTGGATATGTAGACATAATAGAGTGTCCGCACCATAATTCTAACAAAAAGTTGGCGTTCGTAATTTCAAGCGCCGTTGATACACCGTTGATAGTAGGTTATGTCAAGCCGTTGGTGGTTTTCCCAATGATCCATTTCACCGCAGAAGAGATAGCCGTTATTACAAAGCATGAGCTTGCGCACTATAAGTCGGGTGACTTATGGGTAAAACTAGCTGTTAAGTTTGTTATGATCGTTTACTGGTGGAATCCATGTGTTTACTTGTTTGGTCGTATAGTCTCAGGTGTGTTGGAAACAAAGATCGATAGGCTTCTCATTTCTCGAATGACGAAAGAAGAGCAGATCACGTATCTAGAGTGTTTGCTAAAAGTGGCGAAGACGCGGGTAGAGGCGCGCAAGAACGACATGTCGTTATCGTTTGGAAACGTAAAGGTATACGCATCCATAATGAGAATGGTTAGCATTGATAACGAACTGGATCAACGAACGAGAATTCCGTTGCTTCAGGTCCTTATACTAACACTTATAATGATTATGCCAATGCTATTTTCGTTTTTCACCACATTTGAGCCATACTCAATACCAAACAGAGATGCAGCGAGCACTTTCAGCATTACAACAAAGAACGCTTACCTTGTGCATGCCGCGAATGGTACATATGATTTGTTTATCGACAACGAATATGAGGCTACACTGAGCGAGATACCGGGTTTTTTCCCGGATCTACATATAATTGAGGGAGGTAACTTGAAGTGTGGGGAAAACTAAAAAAGGGGTTAGCTGCGGTACTTGTAATGGTGGCTCTGTTTTCTATAGTGGGTAGTTTCTTTGACTGCGCCCCCCAGATGTGGAGTGTGGCGCAAGCGGATGACGACGCAGACATCATTGAATGGCGTTATAAATCAGAGAACGGACGCCTATGGGCTCGGCTTTACAACTATTCGCAGGAGTGCTGGATTGGCGAATGGCAACTTCTTCCCTAACTAGAACCAAAGACCCTCCTTACTGGAGGGTCTTTTATGCGACACGTTTGCTTAGTAGCACTTTTTACACGCTGTGAATCCACGTCCTCTGGCGGTCTCAATAGCGACCTGGACAGGCCCTTTCATGCCACTACAAGTCATTTTTCTATGGTACTTCTTGCCGCCCCTGGTTGGTATCCACACCAGTGTTTCTGCGACTGCGGCTGGCAGTACGTATTGGACGACAACAGGTAGGGCGGCCGTAGCAAGGGCGAGTGCGATAAGGACTGTTGCGATTGCTTTCTTCATTGCCGAACTCCACTTTCGTTTGTCTGCAAGTACTCTACACGGTGGTTACTTTATCGGTATCATAACATGAGTACGCGTAATAATCAACCGTGCCTTCGAAAAAGATTTTTTCATGGCTGGACGTGAGCTGCGAGAACTTAACCGGGGCCTCGGGTGCTCAAAACGAAATTCAGGTCGCAACAACGCAGGTCGCACAATGTTCTGATTGCATATGGAATTTCGTGTCATATTTCGTGTCATAAAGTCGGGTAAAAGGGTGGTTTTGGGGCTATAAATGCGAACTGGTGTTTAACATTGTAGACTGGGAAAAGTGAGGTATAGCAACAAAAAGAAGGAACATTGATTTCTCAATGTTCCCCTTTGTGGTGCGGTCGACGGGACTTGAACCCGTACCCTCTCGGACACGCCCCTCAAACGTGCGCGTATGCCTATTCCGCCACGACCGCAAAAACATCGCTACCGACAACCCGATCTTCGAGCGACGATAGTTAGTATAATCGCCAATACGGTTAATGTCAACCCCCAATACGACCGCAGGAGTGTCCAAACGTCCGTGTCAAATATAAGCCAGATGATTAAGATGGTAAACGCACTGAGAATCGGGATAATTTTGCATGTATTGCAATTTAGCATCACCAAACCTGTTGTAGGCGTGAACGAAAACACACAGTACAGCCCCCAAGGTTTCAATACTGCGGAAGAAGCATCGGCTTCGGCGTCGCAATCCCGCTATGTAGTGGCGTAAATCCGCATTGGAGCTTTCTATATTGTGCGTGTCACTTTTGTCGTTGATATTGCTTACATGGCGTCCAATAAAGTCTACGCCCAGGTATGCGCTGCCGCCGTCTGTATAGTATTTCCTAGCCTGCACGGTGTCGTCAACCATCTTCTGAATCAATGCCGCGTTGACCGAGGTGTCCACAGCGTAGGCGACTATTTGACGCGGTTCACGGCTTAGCATCGTCATGATGTAGGTGTTTATGCCATTTTCGCACCCTTTACGCTTGCCAACGAACCAATACAGTTCATCTAACTTAAATGTTTCCATCTTCGTTTCTGGACTTATCCACATCGGATAGCCCCTTTTTTTCGGCCTCCTTGGCCCATCTGTATGCATTTGACTTGTTCATCCCTAGGGCTTTGCCAACCCCGCGTCCCGAGTTCCCCAGCAGTAATAAGCGTAGCGCCTCTTTTCGCTCGCTCTCTGTATATGCTTGCTTCTTGGGATTGGGGGTATACTCGCGTTTGCATACCGTGCACCGATATCGTCTGCTTCCGGATTTCGTTTTCCCTATGCTGTGTTGTTTCTCCGTTGCCCCGCATTTCGGGCACTTCCTTGTTTCTTTTTCCATGGCTATAGTATACCGTGTCACGGATGCTTTGGGCACTCCCTACGACCGCGAACAGGGCTTGCAAAAGAAAAGTGGCTTGCCCGCGAAGCGAGCGGCACGGGCTCGCGTTTCGCGCCATAGTGACCGTGATCCTGGTTAATTTGTAAACAATGCAATATTAAGCCCACGTCCACACGAGAATCGCCGCCATGGCCACCGCCGTCAGCACCTTAATCAGCGGCATTCGCGCCAGCACCCACTGCGACGTGGTCATCGCGGCCCGCCCGCGCAGCACCAGCGCGCACAGCACGCCGGAAGGCACAAGGAACGCGGCGCAATATACGATCAGCAGGCCAAACGCCTGGAGCGACGCGATGCCGGACCGCAGCGACGCCAGCAGCGTCGCGACGTACACTTGCCCAGCGCAGAGAAACTCGCCGCCGGCGACGACCACGCCAAGGCCCGCCGCGCCGATCATCAGCCCGCGCCCGTGCGCGAACGCGGCCTCGATGCGCGCGTGCAGAAAACGCCGCATCCCCTTGGGCAGTTGATTCTTCACATCGCCATAGCGCGCGCGGCGCGCGGCGACGGCGTCGGATAGGTTCAGCACGATGAAAACGGCGCATAGCGCGGTAAGCGCAACCTTGATCGCCAGCGGAAGCCACACTGGGTTGAAGGTCTGAAAAACGCCGAGCAGCACGGTGCCGATCAGCAGATACGCGGCAAACTTGCCGCCGAGGAACGCTGCGGCATGCCGCCCGGCAGGGCGGTTCGCGCCGACGAGCAGCGACAGGAACAGCAGCAGCATGGAGAGCGCGCACGGGTTCAGCCCGCCGGCGAGGCCCGCCAGCGCTGTGCCGATCAGCGTCAGCGCGGGCAAGGGCGTATCGCCGCCCACCGCCTCCGTGGCTTCATTGCCCACGGCATAGCCGCTACGCACGGCCGCCGGCAGGAACTGCGCGATTTTGTCCGCGCCGGCGAAGTAGCGGTCCGACAGAAAGACGATCGGCGCGACGCGGTCTGTGTCGGGCACGGCGTAGCGGTCAAACAGCGCGAGCGCCGCGCCGGGATCGCGGCTGACATCGAGCTTTCGTACCATCACCTGGGAGGAAAACGAATACGCGCCGCGTGTGATATCGACGGAATCCGGCAGCGCCGAGAGTACGGCATCCACGCGCGCGCAGCTTTCGCACGCGGGCGTGTATAGGTAATAGACCATGCTGTCCGTCCCGCCGCCTGATCCGAGAAAATCCTCCGGCAGCGCGGCGCTGATCCGTTCGGACCCCATGTAGACGCGGCCGTCCAGCACAACCATCGGCAGCGGCGGATCGGTCAGTCCGTATTCGGCGGCGGTTTCGTCCAGCTTCCGCCGGCCCGCCTCGTGCAGCACATTGTACGCGCTGAAGCGGTAGTCCGACAGCGAACGGCCGGTGAGCGCCTGGAACTCGGCCGCGAAATCCTCCTCGGGCTGGCAGTTTTCGCAGATTGTCCGGTGGAAGTACAGTACCTCGGCGGGTTCTTCCGCGACGGCGGCGCTGGTTCGGAGAATCGGGCGCCACGAGAGGATTCCGCAAGGAATCCTTGCCTTCAACCCCACGGATACGGCGCACAGACAGGCGACGAGCAGCAATACCAGTTTTTTCATGGGGCGATCTCCAGCCAGGCCGCCGGATAATCATCCAGCGCGCGGCGCAGCGCGTCCGGCAGCGAGTCGACGCGGACTTTCGCGCCCACCGGAGCGGCTCGCGTCAGTTCATCCAGGATGCGGGACACGACGGCGCCGCGGTGGATGTAGCACGGCGCGGGGTCGTCGAAGTACTCGACGCTGCGGGCGAGGATCTCCGCCTCCGGAACGCGGAGCGACAAGAGTTCGCCGTCGTAGCACGCCGCGCCGCCCTGGTCCCACAGCGTCAGCCGGACGGGCTGCCGCTTGCGTTTGCCTGGCATCTGCTTCGCCTCCGTATGTGCTTTCGTGACAGCGGATTCGTGTTCCGCTTGCCATTTCCCTGCCTAGCGAGTACAATCGAAAAAAGTCAGAACGCTACAATGCCGCGCCACACTGACGGCGGCGCTGATTCGAAGAATCGGGCGCCATAAGGGGATTTCGTAAGAAATCCCTACCGCAAGGCTTGGGGGAGGAACCGCGATGACGGAATCGGTCCGGATGGTCGACAAAAACCTGATGAAGCGTTACAACATGCGGCTCGTGTTCAACCACATCTACCGCCAGCAGTCGGTCACACGCCCGCAGCTCGCGCTGCTGACCGGGCTGACGGCGATGTCGACCGGGCGCATTGCGGACGAATTGATCGAGCGCGGGCTGGTCCGTGAGGCCGAAGGCGCGGAGGACGTGGGCTACGGCCGCCCGCCGAAACGCGTGCAGGTGAACCGCGACCGGCTCCGCTGCACCGGGGTATCGCTGGAGCGGCAGGGGTTCCGCATCGGCGCGATCGATCCGTATGGCGAGATTATCGACAGCGCGTTCACGCCGTACAAAATGCGCGGCAGCGACCCGGAGGACGCGGCAACAAGGCTCGCCGATGGGATCGACGCGTTTCTGAACGCGCATTTGGGCCCACTGCTCCCGGTGATCGGCCTTTCCGCGCCGGGCTTTGTCGATCCGCAGGAAGGAATCGTCCGCTATTCGGCGCAGTTCCGCTGGAGCGGCGTGCCGATTGTGGACATGCTGGGGCGGCGCTTCCCGGCGCACACGGCCGTGATTGACAACGACATCAAGGCGTGGGCGCTCGCCGAGCGGCGCTTCGGCGCGACACAGGCATATGAAAACTCCGTGCTGCTGAGCCTTGGCAGCGGCATCGGCTCGGCGGCGGTCATCGGCGGCGCCGTATACCGGGGCCAGGACAACACGGCGGGGGAGATCGGGCACATCGCCATCAACCCGAACGCGCGCGTCTGCGAGTGCGGCAAGGTGGGCTGTTTGCAGACCAACCTGACCGATTGGGCGATCCTGCAGGAGGCGCGCGCCGTGGTGCCGGATATCACGCTGGACGGCGTGTTTGAGGAATCCGCGCGGGGCGTGCCGTGGGCGCGCGCACTGATTGACCGCGCCGTGCAGTACGCGTGCATCGCCGTAAACCTGCTGGTCAACGCGTATTCGCCGGGCATCGTGGTGCTCTGCGGTGGCATGATCGAGAGGTATCCCGTGCTCTGGGTGCGCATCCAGGCTGAGTACCGCGACCACCTGGCCGATTTCACCGGCGGAAGGCTCGCGCTGGTGCGGTCGGCATTCGGCGTGGATGGCGGCATGATCGGCGCGGCTGCGGTCGCGTTTGAGCGCACGCTGGAGATGATGATCGCGTAGCGCGCGAAACCGTCTCTCTGGCGGGTTTCCTGCATTGTACAGGCAAGAATGCGGGTTTGTCAACCGAGATGCTAACATCAGTTTATGAAAGACGCTTTAAATCTAATAAGCAAAAAGAAATGTATAAAACGCAATATGGTTGGTTGACAGATGACACAAAAATTGCTAATATGAGATTACAAAGTAAGCAGACGGGAGTGGCCGCTTGATGACCGATCCGGCTCCGCGCCTCCATGGCCCCCACGGGAATGCTGTGTCCCGCTACAGTTGGACCCATACCCAGAAACGCGTTCGAAAGAGCCTGCCTTATTATGGCCTGATCCTGCTTCCACTCGTGTATTTGCTCGTTTTCCGCTATTATCCCATGTATGGCGTCCAAATAGCCTTCCGCGACTTCTCCGCCAGCAAGGGCATCCTCGGCAGCCCGTGGGTGGGTCTGAAGTATTTCAGAATGTTCTGGGAGGCGTCGTCCCGGAACACCGTCATTGGCAATACGTTCATCATTTCGCTATATTCGCTGCTCGCGGGGTTTCCCATCCCCATCATTCTGGCCATCTGCCTGAATGAGGCCCGCAGCCGCTCCTTCCGCAAGACCGTGCAGCTCGTCACCTACATGCCGTACTTCATCTCCACCGTCGTGCTGGTGTCGATGATTATGCAGTTCACGGACCCGACCACCGGCATCGTCAACCATATGATCCAGGCCATGGGCGGCAAGTCCGTCAACGTGATGGGGGAGGCCAAGTACTTCCGCCACCTGTATGTGTGGACCGGCGTCTGGCAGACGACCGGCTATTCCGCCGTCGTATACCTGGCGGCGCTGTCCGGCATCAACACGGAGCTGTACGACGCGGCGTTGGTGGACGGCGCGAACAAGTGGCAGCGCATCTGGAACATCGACCTGCCGGGCATTCTGCCCACCATCATCACGCTGTTCATCCTGAACACCGGCTCCATTCTCAGCGTGGGGTTCGAGAAAATTTACCTCATGCAAAACAGCATCAACAACAGCGTCAGCGAGGTGCTCTCCACCTACGTGTACAAAATCGGCCTGCAGAGCGGCAACTTCTCATTCTCCACGGCCGTGGGCCTGTTCAACTCGCTGGTGAACCTGGTCATGCTGGGGCTGTGCAATTTCGTCGCCCGCCGCGCGACCGGCACGGGCTTATGGTAGGTAGGGGATTCCTTGCGGAATCCCCAAATGGCGCGGAATCTTCGGTTCCGCACCATGATGAGGAGGAACTGAGCATGATAAACGTCAAAAAACCCCGCCATATCCGCCAGCGTTGGTCGGACAACGTGTTTGATATCTGTTCGACCATCCTGCTCCTGATCGCGTTCGTGCTCGTCGCGTATCCGCTGATCTACGTCGTCAGCGCGTCGTTCTCGTCCGTCAGCGCCGTGATGAGCGGCCGTGTCGTGTTTCTGCCGAAGGAGCCGACGCTGATCGCATATGAAACGGTGTTCAAGAACGACCAGATCATGCTCGGCTACCGCAATTCTTTCATCTATATGGCGCTGGGCACATCGCTGAACATCGTGATGACGATGCTCTGCGCGTTCTGCCTGTCGCGCAAGGATTTCTTCGGCCGAAACGTCGTCGGCGGCCTCGTGCTGTTCACCATGTTCTTCAACGGCGGCCTGATCCCGAACTATTTGCTGATGAAAGAGCTCCGCATATTGAACACCGTCTGGGTCATGGTGCTGCCGGGCGCGATGAGCGCATGGTACGTAATGCTGGCGCGCTCGTTCCTGCAATCCACCATCCCGGAGGACCTGTACGAGTCCGCGTCGCTGGACGGCTGCTCCGTGCCCGGCATGCTGATGCGCATCACAATTCCGCTCTCCGGGCCGATCATCGCGGTCATCGGGCTGTACTGCGCGGTCGGCATCTGGAACTCGTACTTTGACGCGTTCATCTACCTGTCGAAAAAAGAGCTGTACCCGCTGCAGATCGCGCTGCGGAACATCCTGATATTGAACAGCACGGAGGCGTCCATGGCGCGCGACGTGCGCGACATGGCGATGCGCAAGGGGCTGCAAAACCTGCTGAAGTACGCGGTCATCGTCATCGCCAGCGCGCCGCTGCTCGTGCTGTATCCGTTCGTGCAGAAGTTCTTCGTCAAGGGCATCATGATCGGCTCGGTGAAAGGTTAGAATTCCTTGCGGAATTCTCCTATAGCTCGGAATCTTCGGTTCCTCGCCTCGCTAAAGGGGGTAACGAGGGGTTTTGCGCGCTCGCGCGTCAACCATATTACAAGGAGGGTATTTCGAATGAAGAAGCTGCTTGCTATCGCCTTGGTTCTCATGCTTTCGCTGCTCTCGTTCGGCAGCCTGGCGGAGGTCACGATCTCCGAGCCGGGCGTGATGCCGATCGTCAGCGAGCCGGTGACGCTCAAGTTCCTGGTCACCGAGCATCCTGCGATCGTCGACTGGAACACGAACGCGTTCATCCTGTGGATGGAAGAACAGACCGGCGTCCACATCGAGTTTGAGTCCGTTCCGGTCGCCAGCCGCCAGGAGAAGCTGAACCTGATCCTCGCCACCGGCGATTATCCGGACGTGTTCTTCGGCTTCGGCGGGGACTTCACCAACACGGCGATCCAGCAGTACGGCGTCAAGGACGGCATGCTGATGCCGCTGAACGATCTGATCGACCAGAACGCGCCGGAGACGCTCGCGGTGTTTGAGCAGTACCCCGGCAGCCGCGGCAAGCTGACGCAGCTCGACGGCAACATCTATGTCATGCCGAACGTCAACGAGTGCTACCACTGCACCATGGCCAGCAAGATGTGGATGAACCAGGCGTGGCTGGACAAGCTGGGCCTTGCGCAGCCCACGACGCTGGACGAGTTCTACGATGTGCTCGTGGCGTTCCGCGACCAGGACCCCAACGGCAACGGCAAGCAGGACGAGATCCCGTTCGCCGGGTCGTACCTGGGCGGCTGGTATTCCACCGGCGACCGCTTCATCCTGAACTGCTTCACGTACTATGACGTGGGCTTGGAGCCGTCCGTCACCGGTGCCAACGTGCATTCGATGGGCCTGTATGTTGAGGATGGCAACATCGTCGTGCCGTTTGACAAGGCGGAGCTGCGCGATGGCCTGAAGTACATGCGCAAGCTGTACGACGAGGGACTGTACTACAACGGCAGCTTCACGCAGGACGACATCCAGATGACGCAGCTCGCCGAGAATGCCGACGCGAACCTGCTGGGCTGCGCGCCCGGCGGCTACAACCTGTTCACGCAGCTCGGCGAGGAGCGCTACCGCGAGTACGCGGCCATCCTGCCGCTGGTCGGCCCGGACGGCTACCAGAACACCCCCGTGTGGCCGCATGACAGCGTGAGCGGCAACTCGTACGTCGTGTCCGCGAGCTGCAAGTATCCGGAAATCGCGGTCAAGTGGGCCGACTACCTGCTGACGCTGGAGGCCTCGCTGCGCTCGTACTATGGTGAGGAAGGCGTGGACTGGAAATGGGCCGAGGAAGGCCAGCTTGGCATCAACGGCATTCAGGCGATCTATGAGCAGATCACCCCGTGGCAGGAGGTTGAGCCGCAGAACCAGCACCTGGTGCAGATGAGCATTTCCAAGCGCGACGCGGCGTACCGCTTCGGCATGGTGTCCCCGGCGGACATCGACGTGTACAGTGGCGACGGTCTGGAGACGCTGCTCTATCAGGTGACCAAAGAATACGAGCCGTTCGGCCGCCCCGAGATGAGCATCCCGCCGATCAAGTTCACGGCGGAGCAGACGGACGAGATGGCCGTGATGCGCACGGAGCTGGCGACCGCGATCAAGGAAGGCATGACCGCCTTCATGACCGGCGCGAAGGACGTGGACGCGGACTACGACGCGTGGCTGAAGGACCTGGAGGCCAAGGGCCTGCGCACCGTGATCGACGCGTTCCAGAAGGCGTACGACGAGCAGTATAAGTAAGGCTGGGGAAAGGATAGCGGGGCTGTCGCGGCGGAGTTGCCGCGACAGCCCCCATGTCTGCCATACAATCGAGGAGGAAAATATGTTCGACAAGGCGGAATACCAGCGGCGCATGGCGTGGTTCCAGGACGCGCGCTTCGGCATGTTCATTCACTGGGGGCTGTACGCGATCCCCGCGCGCGGCGAGTGGGTGCGCAGCGTGGAGCGGATACCGAACGACGCGTACCAGCCGTACTTTGACGAGTTCGACCCCATCGATTACGACCCGAAGGCGTGGGCGCGCGCCGCGAAGGAAGCGGGCATGCGCTATGTCGTGATGACCGCCAAGCACCACGACGGATTCTGCCTGTTCGACAGCGCACTGACCGATTACAAGGCGACGAACACGAAAGCGGGCCGCGACCTGATCCGCGAGTATGTGGACGCGTTCCGCGCGGAGGGGCTGGCCGTCGGGTTCTATTACTCGATCATCGACTGGCATCACCCGGACTATCCGCACTTTGGCGACCGCCAGCACCCCGAGCGCGACAACGAGGCGTTCCGTGGCGCGGAGCATAACTTTGACCGGTATCTTGCCTATATGCACGGTCAGGTGCGCGAACTGATGACGAACTACGGCAAGATCGACCTGCTGTGGTTTGACTTCTCGTATCCGCCGCTGACGGGCGAGGCGTGGCGCGCGACCGAATTGGTGAACATGGTGCGGGAGTTGCAGCCGGGCATCATCCTGAACAACCGCCTGGAGGCGAGCGGCGAGGGCTTCGGTTCCTTGATGACCGACAGCCCGGCCGTGTACTCCGGCGATTTCGTCAGCCCCGAGCAGATCATCCCGCCTTCCGGCGTCCGCAAGTCGGACGGCGAACCGGTCGCGTGGGAAGCGTGTGTCACGATGAACGGCAACTGGGGCTACGCGCAGCGGGACTTTTTCTACAAGAGCCCGGAGATGCTCATCAGGAAGCTGGTCGAGTGCGTCAGCAAGGGCGGCAACATGCTGCTCAACGTCGGCCCGGACGCGCGGGGCAACATCCCGGAGCGGTCCTTGGACGCGCTCGCGGAAATTGGCCGCTGGATGAAGAAGAACGGCCGGAGCATCTACGGCTGCGGCTGGGCGGACATGGACAAGCCGGAGTTCGGCCGCGTGACGCGCGGTGGGAACACGGTGTACTATCATGTGTTCGACAACCCGATTGGCTTCATCCCGCTGACCGGGCTGGACAAGGAGAAAATCGCCCGCGTGCGGCTGCTGGCCGACGGCGCGGAGCTTGCCATCGCCAAGAACTGGATCACGGGCAACTACCCGGACCTGTCGTTCGTATCGCTGGGCGAGTCGCCCGATTTGCCGGACCCGGTCGATACCGTCATCGCGGTGACGCTGGCCGAGTGAGCGCCGGGGCCATGCGATAGCGCCGCGCCGTGAAAAGCCGGCCGAGCGCGGCATGGGGGAGAGGGGACTGGAGGGGAAGCGGCGTGCGGATGGCCTTTGAGCTGCCGCCGCCGCTTTTTCGTGTACGTGGGGGAGGGGGGTCTGGGACTCCGTCCCAGACCCTGCCAAAGGACCTTTGTCCGGGTTTTCATATTGTCGCGCACAATGTGCGCTCTGTATGAAAACCGATCTGCGCCGCATTTGATTCCGCCACCGGCGGAATGCGGCTTCGATCCCCTCTGGACGCCCGTCGTTTCGCCTCACGGCGGGAGGGCTTTTTTCAAGGGTTCTTGGTGTTGCGTTGTGATATGTTTGGGCGTTTTTGGAAATGCTGTCTGCGACGTCTCCGTGGGCTGCATGGCATATCTGGGAGATGCGGAGTTGGTTGCGCGTCCGTCCTTTCACAGCAGCATGGGGAGCACGGCAAACTGGCTCGGACGGCCAATGACCGCCCTAGCAGCAGAGCAGGACGCACTTTGCCGGTTGCGCAACACGCCGTAGGGGCGCGCATCGCGCGTCCGCCACGCAGCGGCGCAGATCTGCCATCCGTTCACCAGCGTGCGATACACCGACACAAAACATCCCCCCAAAGGAAGCGCCGCCAAAGCCGCACGGAAAAACCGTGACCGCCTGGCGGCGTACAACGATAAACCCCAACCCCCGTCAGCAGATCCGCGGCAACCCCTCGCCCGGCAGAGGCCCAATCGCCCGGACGCCGCCCGCGCGCGTCCGCATCGTGACGCACGGCGTATCCGCGCGGCGCACCGTGCCGACGATCCGCGCCGACTGCCCATAGGGGCACGCGCGCAGGATGTCCACGGCTGTCCCCGCGTCGCGCTCCGGCAGGATCAGGGCCATTTTGCCCTCGTTGCCCATGTACAGCGGGTCCAGGCCCAGAATATCGCAAAAGCCCCGCACCTGCTCGCTCGCCAGCGGAACGCTGTCCAGCAGCGCGATTTCCACCCCGGAGGCCGTGGCGATCTCGTGCAGCACCGTCGCCAGCCCGCCGCGCGTGATATCGCGCATCGCGTGGATGGGCACGCCGCCGCGCAGGAGCGCCGCCACCATGTCGGTCAGGGGCGCGCAGTCGCTCTGGATGCCGTTTTCAATTTCCATGCGCGCGGACAGCACGCACGCGTGATGGTCGCCCAGGTCACCGCTGATGATCACCGCGTCGCCCTCTTTCGCGCTTCGCGCGCTGATGTCCAGCGCCGTATCGACAACGCCGATGCCGGACGTGTTGATGTACAGCCCGCCGCGCCCCTCGACGACCTTCGTGTCGCCCGCGACGATCTCGACGCCCGCCTCGTCCGCCGCCGCGCGCATCGACGCGGCCATCCGCTCCAGCGCGTCCGTGTCCAGCCCCTCCTCCAGGATGAAGCCCGCGGAAAGATAGCGCGGCACGGCGCCCCGCATCAGCAGGTCGTTCACCGTGCCGCAGACGGCCAGCCGTCCGATGTCCCCGCCCGGGAAGAGCAGCGGGGAGACGACGAACGAATCGGTCGTGAAGGCGATCTTGCCGTGCGGCAGCGTGAGGATGGCCGCGTCCTCCATCCGGCAGAGCGTCTCGTTCGCGAAATGCTTGACAAAGACGCCCTGGATCAGCTCATCCATCCAGGTGCCGCCGCCGCCGTGGGCCGTGGTGATTTTCATGCGAGCAGTTCTCCTTTGCCGTTCAGTGGCGCGGATTTGTGAAGGTGGGGGCGATGAGGGTGCCGAGATGGAATACGGGGAATTATAGATAGAATCCCTCCCGCCGTGAGGCGAAATGATGGGATTCTAAAAGGATATATCCCTTTGGCAGGTTCGCTTGGATACAGCGTGCCGCCTGCGGCACGACAATATCCAAGTGCCAGCGTCCCAGCGTTCTTCCCTACCTCTTTCTTGCCGTCGCGTGCCAAATGCCGCACGTACCCTCGCTGGACACCATGCACGGGCCGATCGGATGCTCGGGCGTGCAGGCTGTGCCAAAAAAGCCGCATGCCAACGGTTTCGCGCGGCCGATGATGACCTGGCCGCACAGGCAGCCTTCCGGTTCCCAGGCATCCGGTTCACCATCGGAAAATCCCGCGTCAAACGCGGCAAACTCCGGCGCGAGCCGGTAGCCAGAACCCGCGATTTCGCCCAGCCCGCGCCACACGGACGGCCCACGCGTGAAGCACGCAGCGATCAGCGCCCGCGCCTGCGCGTTCCCCTCGCGGGAGACGGCGCTCGGGTACAGGTTGCGCACCAAGGTGGGTATTTCTTGCGAAATGCCCTGATGTCGCCCGGTTTTACCAAACCGCGCCGCCGTCCCGGGCACGCCGCGCCGAACCTGGCGGATCAAGCTGGCAATCGCGGCGATCAGATGCTCATACGAAAACCCCGCCACCGCCATGGGCACGCCGTACCGCGCGCATACCGATTCATACGCGCCGGAACCGAGAATCGCGCTGACATGCCCGGGGCCGAGAAAGCCGTCAATGTCCGGATCGTTTTCGCAAATCCACTCAAGCGCGGGCAGCAGCGCGCGGGCGGCCAGCAGGAGGCGGATGTTCTCGACGCCTTCCTCGGCCAGCCGTTTGACCAGCAGGGCGTACAGCGGCAGCGTCGTCTCGAACCCGACGGCTGTCACGTAAAACAGCCGGTCCGGCTCGCGCGCGGCGTGCCGGAGCGCGTCCATGGGGGAGTACATCAGCAGTACGCTGCCCCCCGCGGCCTTTGCCGCGAGCAGCGACGTTTTGTTCCCGGGCACGCGGATCATGTCCCCGTAGCTGAGCACCGTGCAGCCAGGCCGCGTCGCGATCTCCGCCGCCCGGTCAATGTATCCGGCGGGCGTCACGCAGACCGGGCAACCCGGCCCGGAAATCAGTTCAATATTTTCCGGCAGGAGCGACGGAATCCCGAACCGTGAAATCTGGTGCGTGTGCGTGCCGCAGACCTCCATCAGCCGGATGGGCGGGCCGTCATACGCGCGGATGGCCGCCGCGAGCGCGTCCGCCTTATTCGTCATAGCTGTGCACGAGATCAAACAGCGCGTCGATCTCCTCGGCCTCGCTCTGCCGGATCACCGAGAGGGCGCAGCCCGCGTGGATCAGCAGATAATCGCCGATCTTCGCTTGCACAATGCCCAGTTCGACCGGCAGCACGTTGCCGCGAATGTCCACCTTGCCCCTGCCGCCATCCATTTCAATCAGCTTCCCCGGTACCGCGATGCACATTGGCAAACCTCTCCTCAATGGCGGCGCTGATTGGAACAATCGGCCGCCATAAAGGGATTTCGCAAGAAATCCCTTCCTTTATCGCTTCGACCACACGCCGATACATGCTTGCCCCAGCGAGACGCCGCCGTCGCCCGGCGGAACCTGCCGGTTTCTGTACACGGCAAACCCCAGCTTTTCAAGCCGGGGAACCGTGTATTCCACCAGCAGCCGGTTCAGGAACACACCGCCGCTCAGTGCGACCGCGCGGATGCCGTGCCGCTCGGACAGCGCGGCGCACACCGCTTCGATCACGCCGCTAACGGTCGCATGGAACCGCCAGGCGAGCGCGTCCCGGTTCCCGCCACCCTCCGCGCACGCATGCAGGGCGCGGAAACACGGTGCGAGGTCCGCGACCAGCCGCCCATCCTCATCCAACACGTCGAACGGCAGCGGTTCTCCCAGCCTTCCGCCGCGCCGCACATGCCGCATGGCCGCGTTTTCCAGCTCGATCGCGCCCTGCCCGTCATACGTGGATTCCTGGCAGATGCTAAGCAACGCGCTGGCCGCGTCGAACGCCCGCCCCATGCTGGAGGAACGGATCGTGTTGACCCCGTGCGCCAGCGCCGCCTGGACCAGCGCGGCGCGGGCATCGCCGTCCCGCGCGGGAATCCCGGCGTCACGCAGCATGCACGCCGCGCTCTTCCAGCCCTGGCGGACGGATTCGTCCGATCCCAGCATGGCCACCGGCTTCAAATGCCCCGCGCGGGTGCACCCTTCCGGCGATACGATCAGGAACTCGCCGCCCCAGACAGTGCCGTCCGTGCCGTACCCGGTGCCGTCCAGCGCGACGCCGATCACCGGCCCGGTCAGGCTGTGCTCGGCCATCACGGACGCGATGTGCGCGTGGTGGTGCTGAACCGGGAGCAGGGGAAGGCCTAGCGCCTTCGCGATGGCCGTCGATTCGTACCCGGGGTGCATGTCGCACACGGCGAACTCCGGCGCGATGCCGAGCAGCGATTCCATATCGGCAATCGTCTCGCGGTACACGGCCAGCGTTTCCCGGCTGTCCAGGTCGCCGATTTCCGCCGATGGGTACGCGTATCCATCCTTATACAGGCAGATCGTGTTCTTCTGCTGCGAGCCCAGCGCGATCAGCGGCGGCCCGCCGCCCGGGAGGCGCAGCGCGGCCGGCACAACCCCGCGCGCCCGGCGGATGCTGTACGCCTGCCCGCGCGCCACCGCCGCGACGGAATCATCCAGCCTGCGCAGGATCGCGCGGTCGTGGCGCAGCACGCCGGCCAGCCCTTCCCGCGCGTGGAAAATGTCCAGCGCCTCCGCGTCGTCCTTGATGATCGGCAGGGAGGACACGTTCGCGCTGGTCATCACCAGCGGGCCGGTCCGCCGAAGCAGCAGATGCTGCAGCGGGGTGTAGGGGAGGAACGCGCCCAGGTCGCCGCTGTCGGCGTAGACCTCCGGGGAAATACCGGAGGAAGGAGTTCTGCGCAGCAGCACGATGGGCCGCGCGGGGCCTTCCAGCAGCGCGCGTTCCGGCGCGGACACCTCGCAATGCGCTTCAAGCGCCGCCATGTCCGAAAACATCACGGCGAACGGCTTGCGCTCCCGCCCCTTGAGCGCGCGCAGGCGCGATACGGCGTCACCATCGAATGGCGAGCAGGTGAAATGATACCCGCCGATGCCCTTGACGGCGACAATGCCGCCACGGGTCAGCGCGTCCACAGCCATCGACAGCGCGCCGCCGTCCTCCGCGCACCCTTCCCGGCCATCATAGAAAAGCCTTGGCCCACAAGCGTTGCAGCAAACGGTCTGCGCGTGGTACCGCCGGTCGCCGGGGTCCGCGTACTGGCCGCCGCACAGTGGGCACATGGGAAAATCACCCATGGCCGTGTTGTCCCGGTCGTACGGCGCGCGGCGCATGATGGAGTAGCGCGGGCCACAGTTTGTGCAGCTTATGAACGGATTTTCGAACCGGGGGTCGCCGGGGGTGAACAGCTCCCGCACGCAGTCATCGCAGATCGCGAGATCGGGCGTCGGCATCACCGGCCCGCCGCCGCGCGAATGGCTTTGGACGATGCGGAATCCTTCCGGGTGCAACGCACCCGGCGCTAACGCCTCGCGCCGCTCGCGGAGGCCCTGTATATCGCTGCCGGGCGGCGCTTTTTCGCGCAAGGCGCGCACAAAGCGGTCCAGATCGCCCGGGGTGCCAAAGGCGTCGATCTCCACCTCGCCCATGGCGTTTCGCACGGTACCCCGGATATGGCATTCCGCCGCGAGCCGCGCCACAAACGGGCGAAAGCCCACGCCCTGCACGATGCCGGTGAGCGCGATGCGCGATGTTACAACCTGGTTTTCAGCCACTGGCAGACCTCGGGGAACCCTTCGCCCGTCTTGGCGGATACGGTAAACACCGGCGCTGTGGCATTCAGCGCGCGGACGCCCTTCATGAAATAATCCGTGTCAAAATCCACGTGCGGCAGCAGGTCCGCCTTGTTCAGGAGGATGGCCCCCGCCTTCTCGAACGCGAGCGGGTACTTGTACGGCTTGTCCGCGCCCTCGGTCGCGGTGACGACGAGCAGCTTGATATCCTCGCCGATGTTGAACTCGGCGGGGCAGACGAGGTTGCCGATATTCTCGATGAACAGCACGCCCTTTTGCGAGAGGGAGAGCCTGTCCAGCGTGTTTTCGACCAGCGTGGGGTCGATGTGGCACGCGCCGCCGGTGTGGATTTGCACGGCCTCAATGCCCAGGGCGTTGAGCTTGTCCGCGTCGATGTCGGACTGGATGTCGCCCTCGATGACATACGCCTTCGTGCCCTCCATGCCCCAGATGATGCGGATGAGGCAGGAGGTCTTGCCCGCGCCCGGTGCGCCGATGACATTGACCGTATAAATGCCAAGCCCGTGGAGCCTCTGCTGTATGCCTTCGGCAATGCGGTCGTTCTCCGCGTTGATATTGGCCATGATGGTGATGTCTTTGGAGCTCATGATCCATTCCCCCTGTTCCTCATACGATAGTATACCCGCCGGCTTATTCTTCAAGCTCGACGCTTTCGACATAAAACTCATTGCCGATCTCCGTCGGCGTGCCCAGCGCGCCACAATCGGGGCACGCAAACGAAAAGCGCGGGCGGTGAAAGTTCTTGCCGCACGCGGGACAGTGCATCTCCGCGTGGACGGTACGCACGTGGAGCTTCGCGCCCTCGGCGGGCGTTCCCATGGCGATCATGTCGAAATACATCTGCACGGAGTCCGGGATGATGCCGGTGTTTTCGCCGATTACAAGGTGCGCGGCGCTGACCCTTTGCGCGCGGTGCGCAAGGGCGGTATCGTTCACGATGCGCGCGATTTGCTTTGTTAGGGAATATTCGTGCATGTATCCAAGCCTCTCTATGCACGCGCCGGCGGAATTTACCGCGTCGGCGCTCCGTCGTGGCACATTATACGCCGCCATAGCGACAGATTCAAGCTGTCTGAGAAATTGGGGCGGACACCCAAAATTATCGCTTCACGTAGAAACGCCTCCCCATAATTTCTTGTTAAAACATCAACGAAAAAAATAGCGGATAGCGCCATTGACGTGCGCGCCGGACAGCACTATAATAGGTGCGGTTCAAAAAGGATGCATCGGGTGAAACTCGCGGCCGTGCGGCTACGGGTTGAAGAAACCGGGCATCCTTACGTATGCATGAATGTGTCAAGATACGCTGGGGGTAGGTTGGAAATGGCAAGTCACACCCTATTACTGCTGACCGTGCTCGTCCCGCTGGGGGGCGCGTTTCTGCTGCCGCTGGCGGGCGGGGGCTCGGTGAAGTTTCGCAACGCGCTGGCGTTCGTGTTCGTGCTGGTGCCGTTCCTGCTGCTTGCGGCCATGCTGCCGCAGGCGCTTTCCGGCGCGCCGGCCATGTTCAATGTCAAGCTGCCGCTCGGGCTCAGCTTCGGCTTCCTGGCGGACGGCCTGGCTGTGTTCATGGCGCTGATCTCGTCGTTCCTGGGGCTGATTATTCTGGTTTATTCCTTCGGCTACATCGCCTACGCGGAGCACCAAAGCGAATACTACCTGTTCGTGGTGCTCTTTATCGGCGCGATGATGGGCATCACGCTCACCACGAACCTGATTTTCCTGTACCTGTTCTGGGAAATCTCGGCCGTGTGCTGCTGGCGGCTGATCGGCTTCTTCCGGGAGCCGGAGACGGTGCGCCGCGCGAACAAGGCGTTTCTGATCACCGGCGCGGGCGCGCTGGTGATGCTGGCCGGGTTTATCATGGTGTACCAGCAGCACGGCACGTTTGACCTGACGCTGCTGCGCGGCAAGGAAATTTCCAGCGCCGCCGTCCTCCTGATCCTGTTCGGCATTCTGTCCAAATCCGCCACGCTGCCGCTGCACTCCTGGATCGCGGACGCGGGCGTCGCGCCGACCCCGGCCACGGCGCTGTTGCACGCGGCGGTGCTGGTCAAAATCGGCGTCTACGCGTTCACGCGGCTGTTCGTGGTCACGTTCACGCTGGATGCCGTGTGGCACACCGCCGTGCCGGTGATCGCCGCCGTCAGTGCGATTCTGACCGCCGGGGCCGCCATCGCGGAGAACGACATCAAGCGCGTCATCGCGTATTCGACCGTCAGCCAGATCGGCTTCATCCTGCTGGGCCTCTCGGTCGGCGGGGAGATGGCGCTGGCGGGCGGGCTGATGTACATCCTGATGCACGCGATTTCCAAGGCCGGGCTGTTCCTGTGCGCGGGCATTGTGGAGCACGGATGCCATACGAAGGATATGCGCAAGATGGGCGGGCTGGCCAAATCCATGCCGTGGACGGCCGGGGCGTTCTTCCTGTGCGCGTTCTCGGTGATGGGCGTGCCGCCGTTCGGCGGGTTTTTCAGCAAATACATGGTGGTGAACGGCGCGGTGGAGGCCGGCCAGCCGTGGATCGCCATCGTGTTTCTCGTCGGCGCGGTGATGACGCTTGTGTACCTGCTGAAGGCGTTTGTGCGGGTGTTCCTGGGTGAGCCGAAGGGAGAGATGGCACATCTCCCGGCGGAGGGCAGCGCGACGATGGTGTTCTCGGTCGCGCTCCTCGCGGCGCTGTCCATTGGCAGCGGGCTGCTGATCCAGTATCCGGCGAACCTGATTGACCAAATTGTGCGGCAAATGGCGGTGATTGTCAGATGAACGCGAACCTGCTTGTGTACATCATTGCGTTCCCGGCGGCCTTCGCGGTGCTGACGCTGCTCAGCCGCGACCGGTGGAAGGGTCTGAAGGAGATCCTGCTGCTGGCGGGCTTTGGCGGCAACCTTGTGTTGAACATCGCGGCCTACGGCAAGGAGCTTACGCTGGTAAAGCCATGGCTCGGCTGGGGGATGGATTTTTCGCTGCGGCAATACCAGTTCAGCGGTTTCATCCTGCTGGCGGCGGCGATCCTGTCGTTCTTGGTCGTCGTATATACCACCGTTTTCGCCAAGGGCAAGGCGTACACCAAAATGCTGTACGCGGGCATGCTGTTTACCATCGCGATGGTGAACGGCGCGGTGCTCGCCAACAGCCTCGTGGTGATGCTGTTCTTCTGGGAGGCCATCCTCGCCACCATGTTCGGCATGATTATGGCGGGTGGCAAAAGCGCATACAAGACCTCTGTCAAGGCCGTCATCATCGCGGGCGTGACGGACCTGTGCATGATGCTGGGCATCGGCATCGCGGGATACCTCGCCAAGACCGTGGCGATGGACCAGATGCGCCTGCCGCTGACCGGCTGGGGGATCGCCGCGTTCATCCTGCTGATGATCGGCGCGATTTCCAAGGCCGGGTCCGTGCCGTTCCACACGTGGATTCCGGACGCGGCCACCGACGCGCCCACGCCGTTCATGCCGTTCCTGCCGGGCGCGCTGGAAAAGCTGCTCGGCATCTACCTGCTCTCCCGCATCTGCCTGGACCTGTTCCAGTTCGAGCACGGCTCCCCGATGAGCCTTGTGATGATGATCCTGGGCGCGGTGACGATCCTGCTGGCGGTGATGATGGCGCTGATCCAGCGCGATTTCAAGCGTCTGCTGTCCTACCACGCGGTCAGCCAGGTGGGGTACATGATCTTCGGCATCGGCACCGGCCTTCCGGTGGGCATTGTGGGCGGGCTGTTCCACATGCTGAACAACGCCGTGTACAAATGCTGCCTGTTCCTGGTCGCGGGCTCGGTGGAAAAGGAAACCGGCACCACGAACCTGAACAAGCTGGGCGGCCTGTACAAGAAGATGCCGTACACGTTTGCCGCCTTCCTCATCGCCGCCGCGGCCATCGCGGGCTTCCCGATGACGAACGGCTTTTTCTCCAAGGAGCTGATCTTTGACGGCGCGCTGGAAAGCGGGCTGGTGTTCTACATCATTGCGACCATCGGCGCGTTCTTCACGCCCATTTCGTTCCTGAAGCTGGGCCACGCAGTGTTCTTCGGGAAAACCACCGAGGCGACCGAGCACGCCAGGGAAGCGCCCTGGGCCATGCGCGTGCCCATGCTGCTGATGGCGGCCGCGTGCCTCGCGCTGGGCTTTGGCCAGTCGTACGTGGTGAACCATCTGCTGTCGCCGGTGCTGGGGTCGCACCTGGCGGCGGGCGAGCACGTGGGCGGGCACACGAACTGGCTGCTGGTGGGCGTGTCGGTATTCCTGCTGCTGCTGGCGTGCCTGGATCACTACCGGGGCTTCAAAAAGACCGGCAAGGGTGTGGAGGCGGCGGACCATTTCCACCACGCGCCCGGCCTGCGCCAGGTCTACGACATGGCGGAGAAGAAGTACTTCGATCCCTATGAGCAATCCAAGCGCGCGATCAACGGCTACGCGGCCGTGTCGCTGAAGATCAACGACGCGATCAGCTGGGTGTACGACAAAGCCATCCCGGGCATCGCGGGCGGGCTGTCGCTGCTGATACGGGGGGCGCACAACGGCAGCCAGTCGCGCTACGTGCTCTGGGTGCTGGGCGGGGTCGTGATCGCGGCGGGCATCTTCCTGCTGTCCTAACATACCGCCATCCAAGCTACGTAAGGAGGAAAAGACCGGTGCCGTTTCTGTTCATTGGCATTCCCCTGCTCGCGGTGGTGGTGCTGAACCTGTACACGTGGAACGACCGCAAGGCCGCCATGTGGGCGGCAATGGCCGCGGCAGTTTCGCAGCTCGTGCTGGCGGCGGTGGACATTGCCCGCTGTTTCACCACGGGCGCGCCCGTGCAGTCCACATTCCTGGGCATGTTCACGGTGGATCTGTTCAGCGCGGTGGTGCTGTTCATCATCGCCATGATCGCCTGCGTGACGATCCTTGTCGCCGGGGACACGACCACATCCAGCCGGTTCAGCTTCGGCAGCGCGGTGCTGCTGCTCATGATCGGGATGAACGGCGTCGTGATGGTGTCCGACGTGTTCAGCCTGTATGTTTTTATCGAGGTGACGTCCACGTCGTCCTTCCTGCTGATCGCGATCAACAAAAAGCGCGATGAGCTGGAGGGCGCGTTCAAATACTACCTGATGAGCGCGCTGGCGACCACGATGATGCTGATGTCCATCGTGCTGCTGTTCGCGCTGACGGGGGATACGTCGTTCGCCGCCATCGCCGCGTATGTCGCGGCCTGCGGCGGGGACTACCCGGTTGCGATGCTCGTGGCGTTCGTGCTGTTCACGGTCGCGCTGTCGATCAAGTCGGGCGTGGTGCCGTTCCACACCTGGGTGCCGGACGCGCACTCGTCCGCGCCGTCGCCCGTGTCGGTCATGCTGGCGGGCGTCGTCATCAAGGTGTCCGGCGTGTACGCGCTGATGCGCATTTACCGGGACGTGTTCCTGTCCGACCCGGCGCTCGGCAACGTGCTGATGATCCTGGCGCTCGCGTCCATCCTCATCGGCGCGCTGGCGGCCATGGGGCAGACGGACATCAAGCGGATGCTGGCGTTTTCCAGCGTCAGCCAGATCGGCTACATCATCCTGGGCGTGTCCACCGGTTCCGCGCTGGGATTCATCGGCGCGGTGATGCACTATTTCAACCACGCGACGTTCAAGTCGCTGCTGTTTGTGGACGCGGCAGCCATCTACCACCAGACCGGCACGCGGAACATGGACGAAATGGGTGGCCTGGGCGCGAGGATGCCGGTGACGAGCGTGAGCAGCGTGCTGGGGCTTTTGTCAATGGCGGGCATCCCGCCGCTGTCCGGCTTCTGGAGCAAGCTGGTGATTGTGCTGGCGGTCTGGCCGGTATCCCCGGGGATCGCGATTGCCGCGCTGTGCTCCAGCGTGCTGACGCTGACGTACTTCCTGATCCTGCAGAAGAAAGTGTTCTTCGGCAAGACCGCCCCGGCGATGGAGAGCGTGACGGAGATGGGCGGTAGCGTGCAGGTGGTGCAGGTGCTGCTGTCCGCGGTCAATGTGGTGGCGGGGCTGGCGTTTCCGCTGGTGTTTGTGTTTTTGAAAGCACAGGGGTTGCTCTGACGGTCGTCAAAAACTGAGGTTTTGACGAGTTAGGAGGACAGGGCCTGAAACGCAGCGGCGTTTCCGGGCGGCCCTGAGCAAACGTACAGATTCCCCACCAGTCAGCGGACTGGTTTGGAATCCGCGCAAATCCGACGTACATGCCGCCGGATTTGATTGAACTTGAAGAGGCCTCACGGCCCCTCCAAACCTCCCCAGAACTCTGGTGGAAAGGTGAATGCGTATGAATCTTACGGTGATGATTCTGCTGCTGGCCGGGCTGGTGGCTTCCGCCCTGGTCTGCATTATGCTGCGCAACCTGCTGAAGGCGTCGATTGCGCTGGCGGTTGTGAGCGCGATTTTATCGGTCATCATGTTTTTGCTCGGCGCACACCTGGCGGCGGTGTTTGAGCTGTCCGTCTGCGCGGGCCTGATTACGGTCGTTTTCATCAGCGCCATCAGCATGACGCGCGTGCGCACCAAGGAAGAGATTGCCGAGAAGGAAAAGGCGCGCCGCCGCAGGTTCATCCCGCTGCCGATCCTGCTGATCGTGATCCTGGCCGGCGCGCTGTTCGCCATCTGGCCGCACCTGAACGCGATGATCCCCTACGCGGAAGCGCCCCAGACCACAGAGACGGTGCAGGAGTTTTTCTGGAACAAGCGGCAGGTGGACCTGCTGGGGCAGATCATTATTGTGCTCGCCGGCGTGTACGGCGTGCTGATCTTCTTTAAGGAAGCGGGCGAACGCCCGAAGATCGCCGGCGGCGCGGATTCGGGGAATCCGCGCCATCATGAGGAGGGGGACGCGAAATGACGCTGCTTTCCGCGCTGTTCATCATATCCGCGCTGCTAGTGCTGGCGACCGGGCTGTACAGCATGATCGTCACCCGGAACCTGATGCGCATTCTGATCTCGGTGGAGCTTTTAACCAAATCCGTGACGCTTTTGATGATCGGCGCCGGATACCTGACCGGGAACATGGCGGCCGCGCAGTCCTATGTCATCACGATCATCGTCGTCGAGGTGATGATCCTGGTCGTCGCGACGGGCATTGTGTTCGGCGTGTACAAGGAAAACGGGACGCTGGACACCCACAAGCTGAACAACCTGAGAGGATAGGATCGATGGATACCATTTTGCTGTCGCCGCCGGTCGTCTTTATTATTTATCTGGCGCTGTCCGTGGGGGTTTCCGCCTTTTTCCGGCGCGTGGCGGCCCGGGGCACGGATTCCGAGGGGAAAACGCGCGCCTACGCGTGCGGCGAGGACATGGAGGAGAACCAGGGTCAGCCGGACTACTCTGAGTTCTTCAAGTTCGCGTTCTTCTTCACCATCATGCACGTCGTCGTGCTGGTGGTGGCCACGGACCCCGGCGGGCTAAGCGTGACTTCGGCGGTATACCTTGGCGTGACGGTGCTGGCGCTGTTCATGCTGCTCAGACGGTAGGGATTCCTTGCGGAATCCCCTTATGGCGCTGATTTTTCAAATCCGCGCCGTCATGGAGGTAGTGACATGCAGGTCGTAGACAAAATGGTCGCATGGGCCAGGGGAAAGTCGCCCTGGATCATCCACTTCAACTCCGGCGCGTGCAACGCGTGCGATATCGAGGTGCTGGCCGCGCTGACGCCGCGCTACGATGTGGAGCGATTCGGCGTGCAACTTAAAGGCTCGCCCCGGCACGCCGACGTGCTGATTTGCTCCGGCCCGGTGACGCTGCAGCAGCGCGAACGGCTCATCACCATTTACGAGCAGATGCCCGAGCCGAAGTTCGCTGTCGCGGTGGGCACATGCGCGTGCTCGGCGGGCGTGTTCGCCGGGTGCTACTGTGTGGAGGGCGGCATTGACACGGCGGTCCCGGTGGACATGTACGTGCCCGGCTGTCCCGCCAAGCCCGAGGCGATCATCGACGGCGTGGTGAAACTGCTGAAGGGGCTGGAAGATAAAGAGGCGAAAAAGAAGAAGGGAGGCGGGCGGCGTGGAGACGGAAAACAAGCAGAGCATGGAACCGAAGCCGGAAACGGAAGCGAAACCGGCGACGGAAACGAAGCCTGAGGCGAAAGCCAAGCCGGAAGCGAAACCCATACCGGAGATGGAAGCGAAGGTCATCGATAGCATCGCCGAACGCTTCCCCGCGGCGGAAAAGGACCGGGCGACCGCCGCCACCCGCCGCGTGTACCTCGGCGTGCCCGGGGATGTTTTTCTGGACGCGCTCAGGTTTGCCAGGGAGGAGCTCGGGTTTGAGCACCTGTGCACGATCACGGGCGTGGACACCGGCGAGCACTACGAGTTCATCTACCATATTTCGAATAGCGACGGCATTCTGCTGAACCTGAAATACAAGACCGGCCGGGAGGACCCCGTCGTCATTCCGTCCGTGCTGCCGATCTACGCGGGCGCGACGTTCTACGAGCGCGAGCTGGAAGGCTTGCTCGGCGTCCGGGTGGAGGGGCTGCCGGAAGGCCGCCAGTATCCGCTGCCGGACAACTGGCCCGCCGGCGAGTACCCGATGCGCAAGGGCTGGACGCCGCCTAAGCCCGGGGTGGGCCACGGCCCGTCCAAAGAACCGGTAGTCGAACACGACGAATAGGAGGGGCATGTATGGGAAAGATGGTCGTCCCGCTGGGGCCGCAGCACCCTGCGTTGGAAGAGCCGGAGAGCTTTAGCCTGCTCCTGGAAGGCGAGCGCGTGGCCGCCGCGGCCGTGGCGCTGGGCTATAACCACCGCGGTATGGAAAAGGCAGCCGAGAGCCGCACGTACACGCAGAATATTTATCTTCTGGAGCGCATCTGCGGCATTTGCTCGCATTCGCACTCCACCTGCTATGTGCAGACGGTGGAGGCGCTGGCGGGCGTTACAGTGCCCCGGCGCGCGCAGTACCTCCGGGCGCTGATCGGCGAATTGGAGCGCATCCACAGCCATCTGCTGTGGCTCGGCATCGCGGGGCACGAAATCGGCTTCATGACGCTGTTCATGTACGCGTGGAAGGACCGCGAGATCGTCATGGACATCCTGGAGATGCTCTGCGGTAATCTGATCAACTACGGCATGAACACCATCGGCGGCGTCCGGCAGGACATCACGCCGGAGCAGGCCGAGGAGATCGTCCGGGCCGTGGCGCGCTTGCAGGAGCGCACGGAATACTACCAAAAGACCATCCTGGAGGAGCAGACGGTCGTGCTGCGCCTGTCCGGCGTGGGCAAGCTGTCCCGGGAGGACGGCCTGCGCTTCGGCGCGGTCGGCCCGGTGCTGCGCGCGTCGGGCGTCCCGTTTGACGTGCGCCGGGACGATCCCACGGGCATTTACCCGGAGCTGGATTTCGACGTCATCACCGACGAGCACGCGGACGTCTATGGGCGGACCATCGTGCGCGTGAAGGAACTGATGGAGAGCTATAAGATCATCCGGCAGATTTTGAAGCAGATGCCGGAAGGGCCGATCAGCGTGCGCGTGCCCAGCCGCATCCCGGCGGGGGAGGCGATCAGCCGGTACGAGGCGCCGCGCGGCGAGGACATCCACTACACGCGGTCCAACGGGACCGACAAGCCCGAGCGCGTCAAGGTGCGCGCGCCCACGCTCGCGAACCTGGCCGCGATCACGCACATGATCGAGGGCGGATACCTGGCCGACGTGCCGATCATCATCGCCGCGATCGACCCGTGCTTCTCCTGCACGGACCGCATGATCCGCGTGACGGACGCCGCGTCGGGCGAGGAGAACCGGTTTAACTGGGACGGCCTGCGCCAATACAGCATCGATTGGTACGGCAAGCGCGGCATGGATTTGTCCGCCGTCCGCGCCGCGAGGAAGGGGGACTGATGGCCATGGGGCTGGCCCTGTTCCAAATCTTGATCTATCCCGGGCTCGTGTTTCTGTGCGTGCTCTCGCTTGTGTTTGAGTATGTGGACCGCAAGCTGTACGCCCGGCTGCAAAACCGGGTCGGCCCGCCGTGGTATCAGCCGCTGGCCGACATCCTGAAGCTGCTGTCCAAGGAGACCGTGGTGCCGAGCGAGGCGGATCACCGCCTGTTCAGCGCGGTGCCAATGTTCGCCTTTGCCGCGACGGCCGCGTCGTTCCTGTATATCCCGGTCTGGAGCACCACGTCGATCATGCCGTTTGAGAGCGACCTGATCGTGGTGATGTACTTTCTGACGATCCCGACGCTCGGCTTTTTCCTGGCGGGCTGGTTTTCCAAGTCGCTGTACGCCGAAATCGGCGCGATCCGCGCGATGACGCAGCTTTTCGCCTACGAGGTGCCGTTCTATATGGCGCTGCTCGGCCCCGCGATCCTGGCGGACACGTGGTCCATCAGCGGCATCGCGCAGTTTTACCACCAGCATCCGTGGCTGGTGCTGGTGAATCTGCCGGGCCTCGTCGTCTCGGTTTTCTCCGCGCAGGGCAAACTGGAGCGCGTGCCGTTCGACCTGCCCGACGCGGAAACCGAGATCGTCGGCGGCACGTTCACGGAGTACAGCGGCCGGCTCCTGGGCATGTTCAAGATGACGCTGAACGCGGAGCTGGTTGTGGTCGCCGCGCTGATCGCCGCGATTTTCTTCCCTGTTTTCATCGGCGGGAACGCGTTTGTGGGGCTCCTGCTGTTCCTGGTCAAGGTATTTATCGTGGTGTTTTTGCTGGCGGTGATGCGCGCGGCGCTGGCCAGGTTCCGGCTGGACCAGATGATCGCCTTCTGCTGGAAGGTGCTCGCGCCGATCTCGATCGTGCAGATACTGCTCGATCTCGTGGTCAAAGGAGTAATTGCATGAGAATTACGGGCGGCATGGGGAAGATGATCCCCTACATGATGCGCATGATGGTGAAAAAGACGGACACCGTGCTGTATCCCACGGTCAAGGCGCAGGTGTCCGACCGCTTTCGCGGCGCGCTGAAGTTCCACCCGGACAGGTGCGTCGGCTGCAAGCTGTGCCAGCGCGTCTGCCCGGCGGACGCTATTCGCATCGAGAAGGTGGGGGAGAAGCAGTTCAAGGCCGTGGTGCACCTGGACAAGTGCATCTTCTGCGGCCAGTGCGTGGACTCGTGCAACAAGGACGCGCTGGAAAACACGAAGGATTTCGAGCTGGCGCGGCGGGATAAGCGTTCGCTGGAAGTGGAGATATAATGGAATCCGTTCATTCGTTTCTTGCAGAAAGGCTTCGGGGCGCGCAAAAGCTCGCTATCCTCGGCGCGGGTTCGGTCCTGAAGGCCGACGATGCGGCGGGCGTGCTCGTCATTGAGGCGCTTGACGCATTTTTTACACCCCAGACCCATCCGAACATACTGCTCTGCGCCGGGGAAACCGCGCCCGAGAACTTCACCGGCAAGATCGTGCGGTTCCGCCCGGACCATCTGCTGCTGATCGACGCCGCCGATGTAGGCCGCGCGCCGGGCGACATCGTGGAGATACGGCCCCAGGACGTGGGCGGCCCGACCTTCTGTTCCCACATGCTGCCGCTGCGGGTGATGACGGACTACATTGTCAGCGAAACCGGCGCGGCCGTGACGCTGCTCGGCATCCAGCCCAGGAGCATCGCGTTTGATGGGCCGGTGTCCGAAGAGGTGCGGGGCACAATTGACGAGATTTGCGGCGCGCTGCGGCGCATATGCGCAAATTAGGCAGGCATTCCCTGCGGAATTCCTTTATGGCGTCCGATTTTCGAATCAGCGCCGCCACCTCCCAAAGGGGCTGAAACGCGACAACGTTTCAGCCCCTTCGTGTTCCTACTTATCCAGCACATACGGCACCGTGATCGTCGCGATATGCCGGTCGTGCAGCAGCCGCTTCCTGATCGCGTAACCCGTCTGGTTGTGGTAGATGTTCTTCCACCAGGTGTTCACGATGAACTGCGGGATGACCACGGTGATCATGTCCCCGGCTGCCGATCCGTGCTCCTCGGATTCGACATACTCCGCCAGAGGCCCCACAATCTCCCGGTAGGGGGAGTTGCGGATGATGAGCGGAATCCGCATCCCGCACTGCGCCCACTTCTTCCGGAGCGCGCTCGCCTCCTCCTCATCGGACGAAACATGGAACGCGACAATGTTGATATCGTTTGAGAGCCGCCGGGCGTAGTTGATCGCCTTCAGCGAGGACTTGTTCAGCGTGCCGACGATGACGATCATGTACTTCTGCACGTCGATCAGGTCGGTTTCCTGCTGCACGGCGCTCGGATCGAGCCTCAGCTGGCGCGCCACGTCCTTGTAGTGGCGGCTGGTCAGCTTCATGGCGAGGATGAACACCGCGATCAGCACGAGCGAAATCCACGCGCCCTGCAACATCTTGCTCTCCGCGATGAAAACGACGGCGGCGTAGGACATCACCATGCCCAGGCCGTTGATCAGCGCCTTGTGCTTCCAGCCCGGCTCCTTGCCGCGAATCCACTTGACAAACATGCCGGTCTGCGACAGCGAAAAGGAGATGAACACGCCGACCGAGTACAGCGGCACGAGCGCGTGCGTCTGCCCGCCAAAGAGAACCACCAGCACGCTGGACGCGATGCCCAGCGCGATGATGCCGTTGGAAAAGCCCAGCCGTCCGCCGCGCATGCTGAACTGGCGCGGCAAATACCCGTCTTTGCCCAGCAGAGACATCAGCATCGGCAGGTCCGCGTAGGCTGTGTTCGCCGCCATAATCAGGATGACGGACGTGGACACCTGCAGCACATAGAACATGAAGCCGTCGCCGAAAATCTGTCGGGAGATTTGCGAGAGCACGGTAAACGAGTGATTCGGCACGGCGTGGAATACCGTCGCCATCAGCGACGTGCCGCCGAAGATCAGCAGCACGAACAGCGCCATCAGCGCCAGCACCTGCTTGGCATGCTTCTGCGCGGGCGGCGCGAAGTTCGGAATGGCGTTGCTCACCGCCTCCACGCCGGAAAGGCCCGCGCAGCCCGCCGCGACCGCGCGGATGAGCAGGAAGAACGTCAGCGGCTCGGCGGCGGGCGGCACCGGCATCATCGGCGCGGGCTGCTGGCCGAGCACAAACACCTTGACCGCGCCGGTGAGTATCATCACCAGCATGGACACGATGAACAGATACGTCGGGAACGCGAAAACGCGCGAGGACTCCCGCACGCCGCGCAGGTTAACGATGGTCATGAAAATAATCATCGCGACGGAGATGTAGACGCTGTACGGATGCAGCGCGGGGATCGCCGACGTGATGGCTGCCGTGCCCGCTGTGATGCTGACGGCGACGGTCAGGATGTAGTCGATGACCAGCGAGGAAGCGGCCGCGAGGCCGGGCATCTCGCCCAGGTTCGAGTGCGCGACCGTATAGGAGCCGCCGCCGTGCGGGTAGCTGTCGATCGTCTGCCGGTAGGAGATGACGAGAATCACCAGCAGGACCACGATGGCAAGCGCCACGTAGAACAGCGATGTGTACGCCATCAGGCCGACCGCCATGACCAGGACCCAGAGGATTTCTTCCACGGCATAGGCGACAGAGGAAATCGCGTCGCTCGCCATGATGGGAAGGCCCCAGAAAACCGTCAGTTTTTGATGCTGTAGCTCTTCATTGGGCAAGGGTTTGCCAATCAGAAAATGCTTCAATCGCCACATGACTTTTTACACCTTTATTGCTCAACAATTATCCCGCGTATTATACCACCGCGGCGCGCACAATAGAAGCGGTAATTATTCGGGCAACCGCGATGCAGCCCAACCGAACGCGCTCTAATGAAAATAGTAAATACGAGTTGTCCATCATCCATAGAATGAACACGTTTTTTTCTTTTGCGGGGCTATGCGCGCAAAGTGGCGGCCAATAAATATGAAGGCAAAGGGCACCGAATTCGAAGAATTTTGTTGACAGGGAAACAAAAGGAGCGTATATTGATTCCTGGGAAACAAAACGGGTTTGGTGAGGGGGAATCATCCGCATGGAACTGGACCAGGCGTTGGCCTTGGCGCTGGCGCAATACGGGGGCGCAAAGAAGCGCGTCAACCGGCGCATCATCGCCGAGGTGGACAGCGTGCCCTTCTTCGGTGGTAAGGACATGCTGCAGTGGATCGGCGGGATGGACCGCCCGAACGTCACCGCGCTGTCCGAGGCGATGGGCATCACGCGCGGCGGCGCGAGCAAGGGCGTGGCGCGGCTCACGCACGCCGGCCTCGTCACCAGCTATCAAATCCCGGAGAACCGCAAGGCCGTGTACTACCGCCTCACACCCCACGGCGCGGAGGCGCTCGCGCGGCTGAAGGAAGCGCAGACGGCGCAGGGCGCGTTTGAAATGCGATACATCGAGCGCCAGAGCCCTGCGCAAAAGCAGGCGGTGCTCGATTTTTTGACCGGATTTACAGCGTTCCTCGCGGCGGAAGGGCCCGGGGAAACACAGAAGGAAGGCGATGCCTGATGCGACGGACCCTCAAAATTTTCTTCCGATACTGGCCGGTGGCGCTGCTGTCGCTGCTCGCGCTCACGGGCGAGAGCATCTGCGACCTGTTCCAGCCGACGCTGCTCGCGCACATGATCGACGAGGGCGTCGTGCCGCAGAACAGCGCGATGATTACCCAGTACGCGTTGCGCATGCTGGGCATGACGGCGTTGGGCATGGTGTTCGCCATCGCGCGCGCCGTGCTGTCCAGCAACGCCTCCCAGCGGTTTGGCCGGGATACGCGGCTGGCGCTGTACACGAAAATCCAGGGCCTTTCGCTGGGCGGCGTGGACCGGTTTGAGCGCGCGTCGCTCGTCACGCGCGTGACCAACGATGTCACGCAGGTGCAGAACTTCCTGAACGGCATGATGCGCTTTTTCGTCAAAGCACCGATCCTGTGCGTGGGCGGCATTATCATGGCATACCTGCGCTCCCCGCGCATGGCGTCGGCGCTGTTGGTGGTGGTGCCGGTGTCCGCCGTCATCGTCGCGCTGAGCGTGAAGATCGGCTACCCGTACTTCTACAAGGTGCAGATGTCCCTGGACCGGCTGAACGCCACCGTCCGCGAGTACCTGTCCGGCATCCGCGTGGTGAAGGCGTTCAACCGCTTCACCTATGAAAAGGGCCGCTTCGAGGACAGCAACGGGCAGCTTACCGCGGCTTCCAGTTCCGCCATGCGCGTGACAGCGTTCTTCGGCCCGGCGATCACGCTGGTGGTCAACCTCGGCACCGCGGCGATCCTGTGGATCGGCGGCCTCAAGGGCGAAAACCAGGGCGACGTCGTCGCGTTCGTCAACTACATGAACCAGATCCTGATGGCCATGTCCATGTTCGCGATGATCTTCAATCAGCTTGTGCGCGCGCTGGTGTCCGGACGCCGCGTGGAGGCCGTGCTGGGCGCGGAGGACGGCATGGACGCGAGCGGCACGGCGCTGCTCGCGCCGGTCACGTCCGGCGTGCGGTTTGAGAACGTCAGCTTCCGCTACCAGGGGGCAAAGGGGCCCGCGCTCAGCGGCATCACGTTTGACGCGGCGCGCGGGGAGACGATCGGCATCATCGGCGCGACGGGCTCCGGCAAGAGCACGCTGGTGCACCTGCTGCCGCGCTTTTACGACGCGACGGAAGGCACCGTCACCATCGACGGCGTGGACCTTCGGACCCTTAACATCAAGTCGCTCCGCGAGCGCGTGGCCATCGTGCCGCAGCAAAACCTGCTGTTCACCGGCAGCATCGCCGATAATCTCCGTTGGGGCAAGGCGGACGCGGACGAGGCAGAGCTGTGGGCCGCGCTGGCTGCCGCGCAGGCGGAAACATTCGTGCGCGGCTTCCCGGAAGGGCTGGACACACAGCTTGGGCAGGCGGGCGTCAACGTCTCCGGCGGGCAAAAGCAGCGGTTGTCCATTGCCCGCGCGCTGATCCGCCGGCCGGACATCCTGATCCTGGACGACTGCACCAGCGCCGTGGACGTGACGACCGAGGCGGCCATCCGGCGCGCGCTGAAGGAGTACAGTGCCGATATTCTTTGTTTGATGATTTCCCAGCGCATCAGCTCTGTCATGTCCGCCGACCGGATTCTGGTGCTTGACGGCGGGCGCATCGCGGGGCTGGGCACGCACGTGGAGCTGATGCAAACCTGCGAGGTATACCGGGATATTTACCGTTCCCAGATCGGCAAGGAGGTGGCCGTCCATGTCTGACCAGCAAAACAAGCGCCCTTCCGGCGATTTTGTGCCCCCGCCGATCCCGATGCGCGGCCCTGGCGGCCCCGGGCGCGGCGGCCCCGGCATGGGCCGGATGATGCCGGGTGAAAAGCCCAGGAACATGAAGGGCACACTGCTGCGGCTATGGTCGTACTTCCGGCACGAGCGGAGGCGCCTGCTCGTGATCCTGGCGCTGGTGCTGATGAGCGCGGGCGTGACGCTGCTCGCTCCGTTCCTGATCGGCCGCGCGGTGGACGCCATTGGCCTTGCGGCGGACGGTATGGGAAGCCTCGGCACATTCGCGCTGCTGCTGGGGTTGGCATACCTCGTGGACGGCCTGGGCCAGTTCACGCAGGGGTTCATGATGGCGGGCATTTCCCAGCGCACCGTCCGCCTCCTGCGCACGGGGCTGTTTGACCACCTGCAGCGCCTGCCCGTCTCGTTCTTTGACACGCGCACGCACGGCGACCTGATGAGCCGCCTGACGAATGACATCGACAACATCAGTACCACGATTTCGTCCTCCACCAGCCAGCTCATGAGCCTGACGGTATCGCTGGTCGGCTCCCTGACGATGATGCTGATCATCAGCCCGCTGCTGACGCTGGCGCTGCTGGTCCCCACGTGCCTGGCGCTGCTGCTCACCCGCACGATCACCCGGCGTACACGGCCGCTGTTCTCCCGCCAGCAGATGGAGCTCGGCGCGCTCAGCGCGCAGTTGGAGGAGAGCGTTTCCGGCCTTCTGGTTGTGCACGGGTACAACCACGAGGAAGCGGCGGTCGAGCAATTTAGCGACCTGAACCACAAGTACTATAAGGCCAGCCTTTCCGCGCTGATCTGGTCGGGTTTTCTGATGCCGATGATGAACGTCATCAACAACCTGAGCCTCGTGCTCGTCGGCGCGCTGGGCAGCAACCTGGCGCTGCGCGGGGCGATTACGGTCGGCGTCATCGCCACGTTCATCAGCTACTCGCGCCAGTTCATCCGCCCGCTGAACGATGTCGCCAACATCTACAACACGCTGCAGACCGCCGTGGCCGGCGCGGAGCGCGTCTTTGACATCCTGGACCAGGCGGAGGAGGAGCCGGACCGGCCGGACGCGGAAACGCTGGCGGACGTGCGCGGCGACGTTACGTTCACGGAGGTACGCTTCGGCTACCGGCCGGAGGTGCCCATTTTGAAGCACATCAGCTTCAGCGTGCCCGCAGGATCGTCCCTGGCGCTGGTCGGCCCGACCGGCGCGGGCAAGACCACGGTGGTCAACCTGCTGGCCCGGTTTTACGAGATCAACGGCGGCAGCATCCGGATCGACGGCCACGACATTCGCGATTACACGCGGGACAGCCTGCGCCGCGCGTTCGGCATCGTGCTGCAGGATACGTACCTGTTCACCGGCACCATAATGGAGAACATCCGCTATGGCAACCCGGATGCCACAGATGAGGAGGTTGCCGAAGCGGCCCGGCGCGCCAGTGCGGACGGGTTCATCCGGGCGCTGCCGGACGGCTACGAAACGATGCTGACCGAGAGCGGCGGCAACCTGTCCGCCGGGCAGCGGCAGTTGCTCGCCATCGCCCGCGCGATCCTGGCCGACGCGCCGATCCTGATCCTGGACGAGGCGACCAGCAACGTGGACACGCGCACGGAGCTGAACATCCAGCGCGCGATGCTCACGCTGATGGCCGGGCGCACGACGTTCATCATCGCGCACCGCCTGTCCACCATCCAGGACGCGGACCGGATTCTCGTCATCGACGGCGGGCGGATCGCGGAGCAGGGGAATCACGCGGAGCTGCTCGCCGCGGACGGCGTGTACGCGCGGATGTGGAACAGCCAGCTCAACAACGCGGTGTAATACAAAAGGAGGATGCGCCGGTGGATTTGAGGAATGGATTTGACATCTACGAGCGGCTGCTCGCCGAAGTGCCGCTCCCGATGATGGCCGAGGTGTCCATGCGGCAGGAGCAGCCGGAAATAACCGATATTGAAGGCGCCACACGCGCCACGCTCGCGGGCTGTGCCGCGCTGGACAAAATCCAGCCCGGGCAAAGCGTCGCCATCGCGGCGGGCAGCCGCGAAATCCACGGCCTGCCGGTGATGCTGCGCGCGCTGGTGGATATAGTGCGCACGAAGGGCGGCGATCCGTTCCTCGTGCCCGCGATGGGCAGCCACGGCGGCGCGACGGCCCAGGGGCAGGAGAGCATCCTGCGGCATCTCGGCGTTACGGAAGCGGCGGTGGGCGCGCCGGTGCGGGCGGGCATGGAGACCGTGTGCGTCGGCCGCACCGCGAACGGGCAGGACGTGCACATCGACGCCGTCGCGCGCCGCGCGGATCACATCCTCCCGGTCGGGCGCGTGAAGCCGCACACGGACTTTCGCGGCAAGGTAGAGAGCGGCCTGATGAAAATGCTGGCGATCGGCCTGGGTAAGCAGCACGGCGCGGCCATCTGCCATAAGCTCGGGTTCCCGCGCATGAGCGAGAACGTGTGGGCGTTTGGCGAGGTCATTTTGCGAAACACACCCATCCTGATGGGCTTGGCCGTGGTGGAGAACGCGGCGCACCGGCCCGCGCTGATCGAGGCGGTACCGGCGGAGCGATTCACGGCGCGCGAGCCGGAGCTGCTCGTGTACGCCAAGTCGCTGCTGCCGCGCGTGCCGTTTGACGACCTGGATCTGCTGCTCGTTAGCGAGATGGGCAAGAACATCAGCGGTGCGGGCATGGACCCGAACGTGACCGGGCGGTCGAACACGTTGGGCTTCGCGTGGCCGCACCCGGAAAAGCTGGCGGTGCTGGACATCACGGGCGAATCCGAGGGGAACGCCTGCGGTGTCGGCTACGCGGACGCCATCACCCGGCGGCTGTACGGCAAGCTGGACCCCGTGCCCATGTACGTGAACGGCATCACCTGCCGGGAGACGGACAGCAGCCGCATTCCGACGGTGATGGAGACGGACGCGCAGGCGGTGCGTTTCTGCCTGTACTGCTGTGTGCGCCGCGACGCGACGGTGAACCCGCGCGCGGTGTGGATCAAGAACACGGCGAGCTTGGAAAGGATGTACGTCTCGGCGGCGCTGCTGCCGGAGGCGCGGGAAAACGGGCTGCTGACGGTTGTGTCGCCGCCCGCGCCGATGGCCGTGGGGGAGGACGGGTCGCTGGTGTTCGGCGGATAACGCGTGTGGGAATTCTAATCGTCCTTTCATTGACAGCGCGGGAGGGGCGGGCTATGATGGCGGGGAGAAGTAGGGATTTCTTGCGAAATCCCCTTATGGCGGCCGATTTTTCAAATCATCTACGCCGTCAAGGAGGTTATCCGAATGACAATTTTAGAAGCAGTCGACGCGCGGCGCTCGCGCCGTACCTACCGCGCGGAGCCGATCGCGCCCGCTGTGGCGGAGGAACTGACCGCGCTGATTTCATCCTATAACAAAATCGGCGGCTTTTCCATGCGGCTGGTGCTGAACAACGGGGAGGCGTTTCGCGGATTCCGCAGGAGCTACGGCATGTTTTCCGGCGTGCAAAACTACGTGGGGCTGATCGCCAAGAAGGACGACCCGGACAGCCTGGAGAAGCTGGGATATTACGGAGAACTGTGGGTGCTGCGCGCGACGGCGCTCGGCCTTGGCACGTGCTGGGTGGGCGGTACATTCGACCGGGACGCCTGCCCGTTCACGCTGGCGGAGGGGGAGAGGATCGCCTGCGCGCTGTCCGTGGGGCCGGTGGGCGAGGCGATGGGCATGAAGGACAGGCTGATCCGGGCTGTGACGCACCGAAGGAGCAAGGTGGCGGCGGACATGACCGACACGGATGGGAACGCGCCGGACTGGTTCTGGGCGGGCATGGCCGCTGTGGAGAAAGCGCCTTCCGCCGTCAACCGCCAGCCGGTGCGCTTCACGTGCAAGGGCGGCGTGGTGACAGCGGACGTTCCGGACATCACGGATGTGGGCACGGCGTTGGACTTTGGCATCGCCAAGGCGCACTTTGCGCTCGGCGCGGGCGAAGGGACCTGGGCATGGGGGAACGGCGCGGCGTTTGCGCGATAGGTGGCTGTACTTTCGCGATTTTTAGAAGGAGGACGGCCCGCGTGAGGACAAAAGAGGAATACTACGAGCAGGTGTTGGAGAACAGGCGGTTGGCAGCGGACCCGGACGTTGTGAGGTGCACATGCCCGAACACGCTGTGCGGCTGGCACGGGAAGTGCAAGGAGTGTGTCGCGCTGCACCGGCACCACGGCGACCATGTTCCCGCGTGCCTGCAGCCCATTATTACCGGCAAACTGAAGGCTCTCGCCGGGACCGTGGAAATGGTCGCGGTGAAAAAAGAGGGCACGCCGCCGGAATACAGACAGTATGTCAAGGAACGGGATAAGCAAAGCGCGGATGTATAACAATATAGAGGAAGATACTGTGTCAGAGCGCCTACGGGTGTTCTGACACAATTTTGTCCGGCGGAATCTTTCCGCAAATTTCCCCTTGACTTTCCCCTTGCTGGAACGTGTAAGATGAAAGCATCTCGAGATACTGTTGCAAACTGCTGGTAAAGGAGAGAAAGCGTGCTATCCATCGGAAGTTTTTCAAAGGCGGCGAACATCACAACGAAAACGCTGCGGTACTACGATGAAATCGGTCTGCTCCGGCCCGTTTACGTGGACAGCGATACGGGGTACCGGTACTACGACGTGGCGCAGCTAGAAAGCGTCCTGCTCATTGGCAGGCTGAAGGCATACGACTTTTCGCTGGATGAAATCGCTCGGGTGCTGCAAAACCCCAGGGATAGCGCGGGCCTCCTGACGGCTATCGCGCACAAGAGAGCGCGCATCGAAAGCATGCTGGCAAACTATGCTGATGTCCTGAAGCAAATCGACGGGGATATTGCGAATTTGGAAAGGGGAAAGCACATTATGTCATATCTGGAACAGATCGCGGTGGAGCTCATCACGACGGAGCCGATGAATGTCGCGTCCATCCGGGAGAAGATCAATGTCAAGGAATACGGGAAGTATATCAGCGGGCTGTTCGGGAAAATCGCGGAGGACAAGCTGACGCCCATCGGGGCGCCCATGTCCGTGTACCACAGCGCGGAGTACACGCCGGAGAGCTACGATGTGGAAATTGCCGTGCCCGTGCGGGAGACCGGAAGCGGCACCCGGGTGTTCCCTTCGCGCCTGTGCGCCCGCGCGACGCTCAAGGGTGCGTACACGGAGCTACCCTCTGTATACGCCAAGATTCGGGAGTGGATCGAGCGGGAAGGCTATGTGATGGCGGGGGCGTGGTTTGAAATCTACACGACCGATCCCGCAGAGGTGCCGCCGGACGAGAATATCACGGAGGTCTATGTCCCCGTGGAAAAGCAGGGATAAATAGGAAATAGAACTGGCAAACAGGGCGCGGCGCGGGAGAAAATGGATGCATCCCGCGCCGTGTTTCGTTCTATATTCCGTATGCGTTTAGAGAGAAAATTCGTATAAAGCATAAGGAAAGCGAGAGTGGGAATGGAGCAGCCAAGGAAGCGCCTGTGGAAAAAGTGGTGGGTGTACGCGCTGGCGGTCGCGCTGCTGATGGCCATAACCGGCGGCGTTCTGCTGACCGGCATTGTGGTGAACGCGGCGCGCCTGGACGACCCGGCCCCCGCGGATGTGATGATCGTGCTCGGCGCGGCTATCGACCCGACCGGGTTCCCGATGCCAAACCTGCAGCGGAGGCTGGACCGCGCGCTCGGGCTGTACCGGGAGGGATACGCTCCGGCGATCATCGTGACCGGCGCGCAGGGGCACGACGAGCCGATGACCGAGGCCGTGGCCATGAAGGCCTACCTGGTGGAAAGGGGCGTGCCGGAGGCGTCCGTTTTCCTGGAGGACGATTCCTTCAACACGCGGCAGAACCTGGAATATGCGCGGGCGATCATGGAAGCTGAAGGGTTTGAAACGGCGCTGGTGGTCAGCAGCGAGTATCACCTGTGGCGCGCGCTGTCCCTCTGCGGGGATCTGTCCATCGAGGCGAGCGGCGCGGGCGCGCTGGGCGCGCTGACATGGCCGCAGGTGGTGAAAAACTGGCTGCGCGAGACGGCGAGCTGGGTAAAATACCTGGCGCAGCGGTGGATATAGCGAGGGCAGGAGGGATTCTTTGCGAAATCCCAATACGGCGCGGAATCTCCGGCTTCGTGCCCACGCGTTTGTTCCGGGCGATACCGGGACTGGCGACGGGATCGCAGACCCATCGTGCACGCCGCTGGGTCTGATTGACTTCGAGAGACCGCAGTCTCTCGAGCTCTCTGATGCGGGCTGGAGCGAATTGAAATCTCCCCGGGATTAGCGTTGCTTTCCGGCGGCAGACGGCTTATGATGAGATAAACAGGAAAACACCACAGAAACGGGAGGGGCTTATGGACATGCTGTCACCGCGCCAAGTGCACCTGGATTTCCACACATCCGCGCTGATTCCGGACATCGCCGCTGATTTTGACGCCGACGCGTTCGCCCAGGCCGCCAAGGAGGCCGATGTTTCCTCCATGACCGTGTTCGCCCGCTGCCATCACGGCATGCTCTACTACGACTCTGGGGCGTTCCCGGAGCGCGTGCATCCGCATCTTTCGCGCCGGAATCTGCTGCTGGAACAAGTTTCGGCGTTGCACCGCGCGGGCATCAAAGCGCCGGTGTATATCACCGTACAGTGGGACTACTACACCGCGAACGAGCGGCCCGAGTGGCTCATCCGGGCGCGGGACGGCGCGCACGAGGGCGGGCCGTTCACGGAGCCTGGGTTTTACCAGTCGCTCTGCGTGAACACGGGATACCGCGATTTCCTAAAGGAGCAGACGGCCGAGGTGCTGGCGCTGCTGGGCGACGCGCTGGACGGTGTGTTCTTTGATATCGTGGGCATCCGCCCATGCTGGTGCGCCGCGTGCCGCAAGGCGATGCGCGCCGAGGGCGTGGACATGGGGGACGACAAGCAGGTGCGGGCGTTCGCGAAGCGGTCCATCGACGCGTTCAAGGAGGAAATGAGCGCCCTGGTGCGCGCGCGCCGGCCGGACTGCACGATCTTCTACAACGCGGGGCATGTCGGCCCCTGCACGCGGGACAGTGCGGACACCTACACGCATTTTGAACTGGAAAGCCTGCCAAGCGGCGGATGGGGCTATCTGCACTTCCCGGTGACGGCGCGCTACGCGCGAAAGCTCGGCCACGACTGCCTGGGCATGACGGGCAAATTCCACACGAGCTGGGGCGATTTTCATTCGCTGAAAAACCTGGCGGCGCTGGAATTCGAGGCGTTCCGCATGCTGTCGTTCGGGTTCGCGTGCTCCATCGGCGATCAGTTAGAGCCAAACGGCCGCCTGAACCCCGCGACATACCGGCTGATCGGCCAGGTGTACAGCCAGTTCAAGGCGTGCGAGGCGTGGGCGCGGCCATCCAAACCCATCGTGGAGGCGGCGCTGCTGACGGGGGAGAGCCCGCTGCATGAGCATCAGATGCCAGACAGCGTGCTGGGCGCGGTGCAGCTATTGGAAGAGCTCGCGGTGCAGTTTGACATCCTGGACGGTACGATGGCGCTGGACGGCTACCGGCTGGTGATCCTGCCGGACGACTTCCGCGCGACGCCCGCATTCCAGGCGAAGCTGGTCGCGCATGTGGCGGCGGGCGGGGCCGTGCTGTCGTGCTGCCGCGGCGGGCTTAGCGAAGGAAGCGCGTACCCCGCGTGCTTCCCCGTGCGGTATGAGGGGGAAGCGGCGCTGTACCCGGACTTCATCGTTGCCGAAGGGCCGCTGGCCGAGGGGCTGGAGCCGGGGAATGAATACGCGATCTACCTGCCCGGCGCGCGCCTTGCGCAGACGGGCGGCGAGGTGGCCCTCCGCGCGCGGGCACCGTACTTCGCGCGGGAGGGGGAGCGGTTCTGCTCGCACAGGTACACGCCGTCGGAAAAGGGAGAGGCGTACCCGGCAGCGTTCCTGGACGGGCGCGTGCTGTTGTTTTCGCACCCGCTGTTCTCCCAGTACCGGGACAACGCGCCAAACTGGGTGAAGGCGCTGGTGCGGAACGCCGTGGATTTGCTGCTGCCGGACCGGCTGGTGCGGCACGACGGGCCGTCCACGGTGACAGTGCAGCTCCTGGCGCAGCCGGAGCAGCGCCGCGCGTGCGCGCACATTCTGTCGTACATCCCGGTGCGCAAGTCCGCGACGATCGACATCATCGAGGAGCGCACAGCCGTGCGCGACCTGACGCTCTCGCTGAACCTGCCGGGCGGGTTTGCGCGGGCCAGGCTGGTGCCGGAGGGGCAGGACCTTGAGGTGACGAGCGGGCGCGTGACGGTTCCAGCGGTGGACGGATACGCGATTGTGGAGCTTTCGTAGGCGATATGGAGCGGACGGGCGGCGTCGGACGGGGTGTGCCGGACGCCGCCGTTCACCTTGAATGGACGGTACATGGGAGGACCGGCTATGAACAAGCTGAAGCTGGCGGCCTGCGGAATGGATTGTGAAGCGTACGGTCAATACAAGGTCACGATGGAACAGGATGTGAAAGCGGCCGAATCGAGGGCCGGGTGGTTTCAAATCCCAGGGTGAATAGGGGAAAACGAGGGCGCCGAGGCGGCGATGAAAAAGGCCACTTTGTGCAAAGGATGTTGGAATATCACGGACGATTGCTTCTGGCGCTGTGGCTGCGGCAAACGTGATTTTCGTGTATGCTGTGGGGAAAAGCACATCAATCAATACGGCGCATGTGGGGAGTTTCCGTGCGATGACTATAGGGCATGGGATGGCTGGCACGAGAGCCACGAAAAGGTGTTGGAACATTTGCGGTTGCTGAGAGCAAAAAACTGAGTTTAAAGGTTGACAACGGAGGCGCGCTGCGGTATAATAACCCTTGCCGCTATCAGCGGCGATAACGACGCGGGGTAGAGCAGTCCGGTAGCTCGTCGGGCTCATAACCCGGAGGTCGAGGGTTCAAATCCCTCCCCCGCAACCATTCGAAAAGCCTTGTATCTCAACGGATACGGGGCTTTTTTCATGTCCGAAATTTGCTGTTTGACCATAATGTTGACCATAACCAGCGTTGAAACGCGTTCCAGGGAGGCAAATCACTGCCGCGTTTTCCACTCGTTTATGAACTGTTGCATTCTGTCTGAGTTGGCCTTTAGCATCTCGTCCGACACGTGGCCGTACACGTCTAGGGTGAAGCTCGCTGTGGCGTGGCCTAGCTCCTGCTGTAGCGTCTTGATGTCCGCGCCCATTTGCAAGGATAGCATGGCAAAGGTGTGCCGTAGATCGTGCATGCGGATGAATTCCACACCGATGCCCGCCACCATGCTCCCAGGGCGAGGCAGCGCGGCTGCTGGCGGAGGGTGCCCCGCAGGAGGCGCGGCGAGAGGCACCCGCCAGGGCGCTGCTACGGCGTCTGACGCAGTGGCGCGGCGTCGAGGTCGCACGGCTGAACAAGCTAGACAAGGCCCTAATCGAGCATGCCACCCAGGCCATGGGTGGCATAAGCCCGGAGGACGATTTCCCGCAGGATTTTTGCGACGCACTCCGCTCTCGCGATTATGTGCTGGCGGCAATCACGGAGCTGGAAACCGCCACGACGACGGAGCTATACACGATGATGAAGGGAGGCATCGCGGATGGAGTATCGCAAGCAGCTACAGGAAGCTGAGGCGCTTATAGCGAACGACGGCAAAGCTCGCAGCTTTGCGGAAGGGCTTGTCGTCCATCAGGCCGCGCCACCGCCGCTGAAGGTGCTCCCCTTGGATACATACGCCGCCAGCGAGCTTTACGGCAAGCAGTTCGACCGCCCGCCATTCATCGTGGACGGCTTTCTGCCTGCAGGACTGGCGGTCCTGGCCGGTGTCCCCAAGCGCGGCAAATCATGGCTTGCACTTATGGCTCTCTGTATGCGTTGCTGGCGGAACCGACTTCCTAGCGATGCGCTGCCAGCAAGGAGCCGTTCTGTACCTCGACCTGGAATCGCGGCAATACCGCGTAGCCGAACGGCTTGAAAAGCTGCTCAAGGGACAAGCACCGCCAACGCTACACATCACCCATGAAGCGGCGCGCATCGGTTCGGGGCTGGTGGAGCAGTTGACCACCTGGTGCGACGGCGTGAGCAATCCCCGACTGGTTATCATTGACACGCTACAGAAGGTGAAGCCCCTACCGAAGCGTGGCGAAAACGCTTACGATGCCGACTATCGCATCCTCGAAGGTGTGCAGCGGTTCGCGTTGACCCGTGGCATTGCGGTTGTGCTCGTCCACCATCTTAAAAAGGGTGGGAACAGCGCGAGCGCCGATCCACTTGAGCGATTGTCCGGTTCGATGGGTATCCCCGGGACCGCTGACACGATTTACTTGCTCGACGGCGCACGGGACAGTAAGGACGCGACACTCTCCGCAGAGGCCCGGGAATTCGAGCGCATGTCTCTGGCGGTGCGATTCGAGGAAGGCCGCTGGACATGCGTTGGATCGGACTCTGAGTCGTACCGGGCGGAGAAGGCATACCGGGACTCGCCCATCGCGCAAGCTCTCCTCTCGCTGATGGCGTCCCGCCAGCGTTGGGAGGGGACGGCACGCGAGCTTGTGAACGATCTTTATGGGGAGTCGCTCGATTTCCCGGGCGCGCTCACCCCTGAAAGGCTGGGCGTGGAGCTGTCAAAACTCGGCGACCGTCTCAAGGCGGACGGTATCACAATCGAGCGTCGGGCTACAAAAGCGCGAGGCAAGACGGTTCGCAAGATAATCATCTCGCGTCGCACCGAAGAAAAGGCGTTCGCACTGTAAGTGAAAACTACCGTCAACCCTGTCAACCTCCACCGGGCAAGGTGTGAAGAATGCCATACAATTCAACAGTTTCCGAGGCTGGCGGCATATGACAGAGTTGACAGCGGTTGACGGTATGCCCAGAGGGTTGACAACAGCAGTCAGGAAACTGTCAACCTCAAAAAGCCTTATATATCAACGTGAGCCCGGCCCGGTTGACAGGGTTGACAGCACTTTTCTACGACAGGAGGTTCCGCCTTGCGAATTGAAACAGCCCTCAATCTCCTGCGCGGCTATAATTATCGCCTTGAAGCGCGCGATGGAACCGTGATGGTTTACCTACCCCCACAAGAGCAGCCGGAAGCGGAATCGCTGCTGGCGGTTCTGCGCGCGGACAAGCCCGCCGTGCTGGAGGCGCTCAACAACCGCTTTGAGCCTCTGAGTGCAGAAGACGGAGACCGCCGCTGAGTGTCCATGCCGCTCGGAGACGAGTCCACCATGCAGCGCTGGGCGCTGGCGCTACAGGCGGGGTTGATCGCGCTGGACAGGAAGGTTCGCGTATCCATGCGGGACAACCTCGTCTGCCTCAACGACCGCGCGGTGCTGCCAGACGAGTGGCTGCAGGAGGCGATAACCGCCGCAGGCAAGCGCCAATACAATCTGGTTCTTGATCGCATCCGCTGCGGTCACGCGTGGCTCAAGGCAAACGAGCATCATCCAGCCTATGAGAAGCATTATGCGCGCTTTCTTGCGCTGTTTGACGATCTACGGAAGCTGTACTCCGCCATTCAGGAAGAATTATACGATCCGTACACGGGCTATCAGGAGGTTATGCCATGAGCAGTGCGCGCAAGGAAGAAGGCCGCATGCACACATTTACGGCGGGTCTTTCCGTCATGGACACCTGCACCCACACCCGGAAGATCATCCGGGTGCAGGGTGCCAGGGACGAGGGCGACGCCCTATGGGCCGCTACACATCACCTGGACAGCCGGGGCCTACCGATTGCGGACATTGTCCCCGTGCCACCCGGGACGCCTCTAGATGCGCTCAGGACCGAACCATGCACGGTGACGTATGTCACTGCCACGGAGAACCTGTACCAGACGAAAACAAGGTAGCACAGCAGACTTTTCCGCAGCCTATCTCATAGCCAAAGTTGTTGAATGCACTTACTTTTACGCGTATTTTGTGATATTTCCACACCTTGTTCCGCACTAATTTGGTATGTCATTGGCATGCTATCACCCCCCTCCCTATTTTATCATATCCCCCCTATTGTCGCTACCTTTATGACAAAATAGTATTATATCTAAGACATTCAGAGAAAATCGTATATATTTAAAGATCATTCTGTCAGGCGCGATGCTACAATATTGGCATACGGTATCGCCACTGGCGTTATCTGTGGATTCATCCATAACGGCGGCGCGGATTTCAAAAATCGGGCGCCATCAGAGGATTTCGTTAAAAATCCTTACCATCGCCTATCGTGGGATATCTGGCGAAAAGAAAGGACGGGGAATCATGCGAAAGATTATCAATAAGCCCGGCGCGTTTGTGGACGAGGCCATGCGGGGCATCCTGGCCGCTCACAGCGACAGGCTCCGGCTCCTGGACGGGGATACGCGCGTCGTCCTGCGTTGCCCGCCCGCCCGGTTGGGGAAGGTTGGCGTTGTCACGGCGGGCGGCAGCGGCCATCTGCCCGTTTTCATGGGCTACGTGGGCAAGGGCATGCTAGACGGTTGCGCGGTGGGCAACGTGTTCGCATCCCCATCGGCCGGGAAGATGGCGGCGGCGATCCGCGCGTGCGACCGGGGCGCGGGCGTGCTCTGCTTGTACGGCAACTACGGCGGAGACAGCTTGAACTTTGACATGGCGTGCGAAACGGTCGGCCTTGAGGACGGCATCCGAACCCTTAGCGTCAAGGTGCGGGACGATGTCGCGTCCAGCCCCAGGGCGGAGGCGGACAGGCGCCGCGGTGTCGCGGGTTTGGTCTACGCGTTTAAGGTGGCGGGTGCCGCGGCCGAGCGTTTGCTGCCGCTGGAAGCCGTGGCAAGCGCGACCGAGCGGGCGCTGGCAAACATCCGCACCATGGGGGTGGCGCTGTCCGCGTGCATCGTGCCTGAGGCGGGCAAGCCGACCTTTGCCGTCGGCGAGGACGAGATGGAGCTGGGCATGGGCATCCACGGCGAACCGGGCATCGAGGTGACCCGCCTGCTGACCGCGGATGAGATCGCCGACACGATCCTTGACAAGCTCCTGGCCGACATGCCGCTGGGTCTGGGCGACGAGGTATCCGTGATGGTCAACGGGCTGGGCGCAACGCCGCTGGAGGAGCAGTACATCGTGTACCGCAGGGTACACGAACGGCTGTCGGACATGGGGGCCACCGTGTTCCTGCCGCATGTCGGCGAGTTCGCGACCTCAATGGAAATGGCGGGCCTGTCGATCACCGTGTTCAAGTTGGACGCGGAGCTGAAGGAACTGCTGGCCAGTCCGGCGAGCACGCCGTTTTACACGAACGCGAACGGGCAGGTGGTGGTCAAATGATGACGGCGGAGAAGATGGCGGGCGCGCTTGTCAACGTCAGCGCGCTGATCCAGGCGCAGGCCGAGTACCTGACCCAGCTTGACCAGCAGAGCGGCGACGGCGACCTGGGCGTTTCCATGCGCGGCGGGTTCCAGGCCGTGGCCGTGTGCGCCACCGCGTCGCAGGAGGCGGATGTTGGCCGGTTGTTGATGCGCTGCGCGTCCGCAATGAATGAGCGCGCGCCCTCCACGCTCGGTACGATCCTGTCGTTCTTTATGATGGGCATGGCGAAAAAGCTGCAGGGGTATGTAAATGTCCCGCTGCCGCAGATGGCCGAGGCGATGCAGGCAGGCCTCGCGTTCGTGATGTCCAAAACGCAGTCAAAGCCGGGCGAAAAGACTGTCCTGGACGCCCTCTGTCCGGCCGTCGACGCGCTCGACCAGTGCCAGGCGTGCGGGGATTTCCTGTACGCGTTTAATGAGGCCTCGCTCGCCGCCAGTACCGGGGCGGAGCGCACGAAGGGCATGCTCGCCGTGCACGGCCGGGCCGCGTACTACCCGGACAAGTGCGTCGGTAAGCTTGACGGCGGCGCGGTGGTTGGAAAGCTGATCTTTGAAGCAATCTGCGCGTACTGCCAGGCGCGCGGCGCGATTGCGTGAAGCAAAAGGGGCTGTTGCGGTGGGGAGAAGGAACGCCAGTGGGGTACTGCCCCTTGAAACCCCGCCAAAGGAATTTCATCCCTCTGGACTCCCATCCCCGCCGTGAGGCAAATGATGGGAGTCCAGAGGGATGAAGGTTCTTTACAGGGTCTGGGTCAGCATCCCTTTTCCTTAACCGTGGCAGCCCCATATCCTTACACGTCCACCGCCACCGTGCGCCCCGTTCGCGACGATTCCATACACGCCTCCAGCACCGTCATCACGCGTCGGACCTCCTCGGGCTTGACAAACAGCGCCTCGCCCTCGTCCAGCACAGCCAGTAGGTTTCGATAGTAGTCGGCCCAGTCGGTTTCGACGGTTGGCAGCGGCAGTTCCACGACCGTGTCCATTGGGCGGGGCGCCATGGAGCGCGTTGGCCCGGCGGCGGTCTGGATGATCTCCGGCACCCACTCCACCGTGGTTTCCTTCGCCTGCACGACAGCGCCGTCACATTCCCAGCCGATGATGTAGATCGACCCCTTGTCCCCATTGACGTACCAGCGCGGCAGCGTTTTCAGGCAGTAATTACCGTCCTCCACCTGCGCGATCAGCCCATTCTCAAACGTCAGCACAGCCTTGAAATAGTCGTCCACCTCGACGGCCTTCACGGAACGCATGCGGCAGTACACATCCGTAACTCTGGTGGGTATCAGGTACATCAACTGATCGATCATGTGTACGCCCCAGTCGTACAGCATGCCGCCGCCGTACGCCTTGTACCCGCGCCATTCGTGCATGATGCCGCGCGAGCCGTGCACGCGGGACTCGATCACGTACGGCGTGCCGATCATGCCTTGGTCCAGCGCGGTGGCGATGATGCGGAAGTCCTTGTCCAACCGCCGGTTGTGGTGCACGGTGAAGACGACGCGATTGCGCCGGGAGGCCTCGATCATGCTATCCAACCCCGCCACAGTCAGGGCCACCGGCTTTTCGCACACCACGTGCTTCCCGTGGTCCATCGCGGCGATCGCCTGCGCCGCGTGCAGGTGGTTCGGCGTGGCGATGAGGACGATGTCAAACGCGTCCGACGCGAGGAACGCCTCCAGGCTGTCAAAGACCCGCAGCGACCGGGCGCGCGCGGCGTCCAGGCGTGCCGGGTCCACGTCGTATGCCGCCACGAACGCCAGGTTCAGCGGCACAAGGCTATAATCGCTCTTTTCGCTGCTGAAAAAGAGAATATCCCGGGTGCCGGGCAGGAGCGCGTACCGCTCGTGCCCGGCTTTCATCAGGTTTTCGTGGTGCCAGCTTGCCATGCCACCGTATCCGATGATGCCGATCGCATGCTTCATGGCGTTCGCCTCCTCCTATCAGATTTCGATCTGAACCTTTTGATTATCCGCCAGGAATATGGTCTCACAGTCGTTCGCGTATGCGCGCTCGGGTAGCACGATGAGCACATTTGCCGTCTGACACTTATAGGTGAACGGCGTGCCGTGCCATACACCGGGCTTCAACACCGCGAGCGTCCCCTTCGGAATGCGATACACCTCAAGCTGTTCCACCGGCAGCGCCTCCTTGCCAGTGGCCGGCGCGACGTAGATCAGGATGTCGCCGTCCAGCGGCAGAATGCCCTCGCCCGTGGCGGTGTGGTACTCCATGAACTCAATCACCTTGTCGCGCTCGACGGTATAGTTGATGGCAAAGGCCGGAGCGTTGCTCGGCCCGAGCGTCATGGTTTCCATGTCGCGGTAAAACCCTTCCGCGCCGTGCGTGAACACAGGCCCCTGCGGGCGGAGCATGTCGGAATACGTGCCGTACGGCTTGAAACCGATGGGGGAGAGTTCCTGTACGCCGATGGTGCGCATGGCCGTTCCTCCTGTATCCTGGATTTAAATAATGGTCTTCCCGCCGTCAATGGAAATGACCTGGCCCGTCAAAAAGCCGCCGCACCCGCTCAGGTACACGACCAGCTCGGCTAGATCGTCCGGGGAGCCGTTAAACAGCCGGATGCCGTTGATGATGATGTCGTCGGACGACTCGCCGCGTTTGGCGCGCTGTTCGTCGTCCTTGCCGTCGTCCCCGCGCAGGATGGTGCCGGGGCAGATCGCGTTGCACTGGATGTACGGCGAGTAAGCGACGGCCAGCTCCTGCATAAGCTTCCCCATGCCGGTCTTGGCGATGGCGTGGGGGATGAAGTCCGGCCAGTTTTCGTAGATCGAGTTTCCGGTGATGGCCATGATTCGGCCGGATTTGTGCTTCATCATCAGCCTGCCCGCAGCCTGGCTGAGGAAAAAGGGCCCCTTCAGGATGAGGTTCAGCGAGCTGTCCCAGACGGCCTCGGTCACCTGCTCAAACGGGCAGAAGTTGAAGTTGCCCGCGTTGTGGACGAGGATGTCCAGCCGCCCGAACTCCTTCTCAATCGTGTCGACCATCGCACGGCCTTCCACAATGCTGGAAACGTCGGCCTCCACTGGCAGACAGCGACGGCCCTTGGCCTCGATCAGCCTTTGCGTTTCCATGGCCTCCTTCGGGGTTCGGTAGTGGTTGATAACCACGTCCGCGCCGGCATCGGCCAGCGCCAAGCTTAGCACCCTTCCCACGCGAAGCGCGCCGCCGGTGACCAGGGCGATTTTTCCATCCAACCGCATGGCAATCCCTCCATCCCGCATCTTTGCTCCCTGACGGCGGCGCGAATTTGATAAATCGGGCGCCATCAGAGGATTTCGTTTGGAATCCTTACTGCTTTACCGCATTATCTCGCCGCCGGTGACAAACAGCGTTTGCCCGGTGATGCCGTCGCCCATCTCGGACACGAGGTATAGCACGGCGCTGGAAACGTCCCGTGAGGTCGCGAAACGGCCGAGCGGGCACAGGGCTAGAAACGTCTCCGTCATTTCGTCCCAGTCATCCCCGCTCTCGCTGTCGCAGTCGTCCACACGCCCCGGCGCGATGATGTTGACGGTGATATTGTTTTTGCCCTCTTCCAGCGCCAGGGTGCGAGAGAAGGCGTTCAGCCCGTCCTTCACGGTGCTGTACATGGCGCAGCCGGGCGCGTAGCGAACCGCGAGCGCCGCAGAAATGTAGACGATGCGCCCGTATCCGGCACTCCGCATGGGGGCCAGCGCAGCCTTGCAGATGTTGAAGTGGCCAGTCAGCGCGTCCAGGTGCAGCCGCCAGTCCGACACGGTGGATTCGGCGACAGGTTTGGGGGTGAACGGCGCGTGTACCGTGTTCACGACGATATCCAACGAGCCGAAGCGCGTCACGACGGCACTTGTCGTTGTCTCCACGGCATCCGGGCTTGTTATGTCGCAACCAATGACAAAGGCGCGCTCGCCCGCAGGGTCAAGCGCGGCGGCCAGGGCGACTGCGCTGTCCCGGCCACGGTAATAATGGATCGCGATATTCGCGCCACTTTCATACAGCCTGCGGGCGATGGCGGCGCCGATGAGGCCGCTGCCGCCGTAGATGAGTGCGGTCCTACCCGTGAGATCATGATGCTTCATAACAGTCCCTCCTTGTGTGCGGTGCGCGCGGCAACCTTATGCGGAGGCACGCCACCGGAGATTTCTGGCCATAAGGGGATTCCGCAAAGTATCCGTACTGTAATAGTCCTTACCTCTCACGGCGTGAGCGCCGCGCCGCCCGGATGGCAGAGCATCAGCGTGATGCCGTTCGGCCCCGGCGCGATGGTGAACCCCTCCGCGATCCGCGCGGGGAAGAACAGTTCGTCCGCCTTTTGCAGCGTCAGAGGCGGCACGTCCGGGTGCGTCAGTTCGCCGCCGCCGCGCAGGACCAGGCCGATTGCCGCTCGGCCTGTGGCGGGATACGCGGTGGGCGCGGCGGCTTCCAGCCGCGTGCAGGAAAAGTACGGAGTGTCCTCCGGGCCGATGAGCTGGATCTCGCAGCCCCAGGCGCCTTCCCGCAGAACATGCGGTTCCAATCGGTAGCGCCTGACCGTCTCCGCGTAGGATAACCCGCCATACGCGAACGTTGCCAGGACGCGCTCGTCGTACGCGTCATACCCCGCCGGATCGATCCACGGCGGCCGCCACGCGACCACCGTCGCATCGGAAGGCTCCTGGATTTCCATCAGGAAGCAGCCCGGCCCAATCGCGTGCGGGACGCCGCCGGGGACAAGGAACACGTCGCCCACCCGTACCGGGACACGGTGCGCCAGGGCCTCCATCCCGGCAATGTCGCCCGCGCGGTACAGAGCGGCGAACCGTTCCCGTGTGACGCCCTCCCGGAAGCCGAGCAGCACATATGGGGGCTCTTTTGCGTCGTCCCGCAGGGATAGGATCACCCATGCCTCCGTCTTGCCCAAAAGGCCGCCGTAATACCGCCGCGCGACATCCCGGTCCGGGTGGCACTGGAAGCCGAGCTGCTCCCGGGCGTCCAGCAGCTTGGCCAGCACACCCATTCCCGTCTCGTCACCGGTCATGTCCGCCGGGGCGTTTCGGATGGCATCAATCAGATACTGGCGGGTGCTTCCGGAGGGCGGCGCACATTCGGAGTATCTGCGCCCTGAAGGGGTTTGGCGAGAAAGCCCTTCCACATACGGACTGTAGCACACGCTGTGGCCCTGCGTCGGGTCCGTTCCGCGCGCCCAGGATGTCGTGGAGCCGATCCACGCCTCGGGCCGGTCATCGCGGACGCAACTGTCGGGCGTGCCCCAAAACCGGTCGATTTCCCTGCCGCCGGGGTACGTGTGCATCCGGTTGTGTTCCAGGCGCCACGGTAGCCGGGTTGCCTCCATTGTCTGTCACCACCCTTTCCTATATACCGTGTCGTTCTTCTCCTAAGGGGTTCCCCCAGGAACCCAGACCACTCGCCAACCTTACCATAGCACACACGGCGTATGGATGAATTATATGCATCTACACTTTCTTTTATTTTTCTACAATTTGTTGAAAAACATGAACGGGATGAATGGTGAGTAATCCGCCGTTTTATGGAAGAGGAAAGCGAATTATCCATAAATTACGCGAAGATCGGTGCATTTTAAATAAAATCATAGATGTATGGATGGAGTTTTGTAAATGCACAGCTTACAATAAATCCAGGCGCGTACCTCGGAACGCCACGTAGGCCCAGCCCGCCGGCGTTCTACACGCCACCCAATCCTATTACGATTGAGAAGGGGGTTGCCCAATGTCCACCAAAAAGATTCTGATCGAATGGCCGTCGCTCGGGCAGCAAGTCAAATGTAACCCGCTGGATTACAACCGGAAGCTCTTTGACGCATTCTGCGCGGGGCTTCCATTTAATGCGCTGCAACTGCACGCGATGGTCGCGGGGTACCAACTGTACCACTACGCCCCGCTGATCCTGGATGAGAACAAGGACATGATCGACAAGTCTCCGCTGCTGGATGCTGTGCCGGACGGCAGCCTGCTGTGGACCGGCCTGGGCCTCATCGGGCTGACCTACGGCTTTAACACCGAGTACCTGGCCACCAACCCAATCGCCCAGGTGGCGGACGAGGACATGGATACGCTCCGCGCGGTCGGCAAGCGCCTGTGGGAATCGATGCTCGTCACCAAGGAAGTCGTCGAGGTGCGCTACAGCGTCATAGAGGAGGGTTGACCATGAACAAGAAGGCTTTGCAGCTCAAGGCGGATCTGGAGCAGGCGACCAAGGACATCACACTGTGTGAGCCCACGGGTGTCAAGCGGATGCGCACGGGCACCATGACGCCCCCCGCGGGCGCGTACAACCAATTCTTCACCACGCTTTTCTTCGCCGACGCGGAGGTGCGCGGCATCACCCAGCCGAGCCTGATCACCATCGACCACTGCCTGCGCGATGACCTGTTCACCATCGATCATGTCCGCGTGCTGGCTGGCTACATGCTTCCTTTTAGCGGCGAGTTCCTGGATTACGCGGGCCTGCGGGAGATCTGGGGCTTCCTCGAGCGGTTCCTGGACGTGCTGACCGAGGTGGACAGCAAGGCGGAAATGGCCGCCGTCTGCCGCGCGCTGCTCGTGTACACGTACTACTACCACGCGTGGACGCACCTTGCCGCACCATGGGGGAACGGCGGCGCCGCGTTCAACTTCAAGACCAAGGAAGACGTGGCGGATGTGGAGCGGTTCAGGCTCACGGACGCTGAAATGGAGAAGATGTTCCCGCTCGGCTGGAACTGACAAATCGTGCGGCGGCCGCGATGACAGCGGCCGCTTGCCGCAGGAGGAGAATCATATGGCGATCGCGTATCAGCCGGAACCGTTCCGGATCAAAATGGTGGAAACCATCAAGATGCTGACCAAGGAAGAGCGCATGGAGAGAATCGCGGCGGCAAAGTACAACCTGTTTAACCTTGCCTCGCGGGATGTGTACATCGACCTGCTCACCGACAGTGGCACCGGCGCGATGAGCGCGGAGCAGTGGGCCGGCGTCATGCGTGGGGACGAATCGTACGCGGGCGCCAGCAGCTTCTTTAAGCTGGAAGCCGCGGGTTGCGATATTTTCGGCTATGAGTACATCATGCCCGTACACCAGGGCCGCGCGGCGGAAAAGGTGCTTTTCCCAGCGCTTCTGTCCAAGGGTAAATACGCCATTTCCAATATGTTCTTCGATACAACCCGCGCCCATGTGGAGATCGCGGGCGCCCGCGCGGTGGACTGCGTGGTGGAGGAGGCCAAGAACCCGGCGCATATCACGCCGTTCAAGGGCAACATGGATGTCGCCCTGCTGGAAAAGAAGATTCAAAAACTGGGCGCGGACAGCGTGGGCCTGGTCGTGATGACCATCACGAACAACTCCGCCGGGGGGCAGCCCGTCTCCATGGCCAACATGCGGGACACAGCGGCGGTCTGCCGCAAGTACGGCCTGCCGCTGGCGATTGACGCCGCTCGCTTTGCCGAGAACGCGTACTTCATCAAAACGCGCGAGGATGCGTGCAAGGATATGTCGATTAAGGCGATCACGCGGGAGATGTTCGGCTACGCGGATATGTTCGTCATGTCGGCCAAGAAAGATGGTATCGTCAACATTGGCGGCCTGATCGGAGTGAAAAATAGCGCGTCCGATGTGGTGCTGAAGCTGAAGGCGAACTGTATTTCGTTCGAGGGCTTCTATACATACGGCGGTATGGCGGGGCGCGATTTGGAAGCGCTGTCGATTGGCCTGTACGAGAGCATCAATGAAGATTACTTGCGCTACCGCATCGGGCAGATGGCATACCTCGCGTCCCTGCTGGACGACGCGGGCATCGGCTATCAGAAGCCGGTGGGCGGTCACGGCGTGTTCCTGGACGCCAAGGCGATGTACCCGGACATCCCGTACTACGAGTTCCCCGCGCAGGTGCTGTGTGTGGAGCTGTACAAGGAGGCCGGCGTGCGCGCCTCCGCGATCGACTCCTACATGCTCGGCAACGACCCGGACACGGGAAAGCAGCTCCAGGCGGAGTTTGAGTTTTGCCGCCTCGCGATCCCCAGGCGGGTGTACACGCAGGCGCACCTGGACCAGGTCGCGGCGGGCATCCTCCGTGTGGCGAAAAACGCACACGCTAAGAAGCGCGGCTTTCGGATCACCTGGGAACCACCCATCCTGCGGCATTTTCAGGCGTCGCTCGCGCCGATCGAATAGGGTTGTACACGGAGGGGGGAACATCCATGCTTACGTTCTACCATGGCAACCATTCCGTGGCTGATCTGGACGCGAGCGTCGCGTTTTACCAGGCGCATTTCGGGCTGGAAGCGTACCGGCGGATTGACGTGGGACCGCTGCAACTCGTGTTCATGAAGGACGCCGCGACGGATTTCCGGCTGGAACTGACCTGGCACGCGGACGCGGCGCTCCCGTATGACCTGGGCTGCCGGGAGTTTCACCTGGCTTTTTACACGGACGAATTTGAACAGGATCTGGCACGGCACCGAGCGGCGGGTATCGTACACCTGGAGGAGTTGGAGCACGGGCTGTATTTCGTGGAAGACCCGGATGGCTATCTGGTGGAGATTGTGAAGAGGCCACCATGAACTGACCGAGCGCGGGGGTTTCGCGAGAAATCCCCTAAGGCGCGATAACGCTGTGTTCGCGCCGCAGAAAGGAAAAGCACATGCGTGATATTCCGGTTGCGCTCGCGCTGTACACCGTCGCGCCGGCGCTGATGAAGGACTACCGGGGGACGCTGGACGCCGTCAAGGCGATGGGCTATACAAATATTGAACTGGGCGGCAAGTACCCGTACGACGCGGCGCAGTGGAAGCGGATTTTCCGCGAAACCGGCTTCGGCGTGTCCGGCCATCACTACGATTTCCCCGGCAATGTGGAGGATGCGTTCGAGACCATCTGCGCGCTGAATCTGGCAATCGGGAATCAGAATGTCCTGGTCAGCGCCCTGCGTGAGAACGAGCGCCAAGACAGGGAAGCATTTCTCCGCTCAGCGGAGCGCCTCAATGCGCTCGGCCGGCGGCTGAAAGCGCGCGGTCTTTGCTTCTTCTACCATAACCACGCGTTTGAGTTTGTGGCGTACGGCGACAAGACCGGCTACGAGCTGCTGCTGGAAAACACCGACCCGGCGTACGTCTCCTTCCAACTGGACACGTACTGGGTGGCATACGCGGGCCTAGACCCCGCGCGGTTCATCAAAAGCCACGCGGACAGGATTCGCCTGCTGCACATCAAGGACATGCTGGACGACGGGGAGCGATCCTTCGGCGAGATCGGCGAGGGCATGCTGGACTTCGCGGCCATCTTCCGCAGCGCCGAGGCGGCGGGCATTTCGTGGTTCGCCGTGGAGCAGGACAAGTCAAAGCGTGACTGCCTGGAAAGCGCGAAAATAAGCCACGACAACATCGCGCGGATTAAAAAGACGATCGGGATGGGATGACGGACGAAGCGGCAGGGATTGGAAACGCTGAGGTGTGAAGCCCTTTGGCGTTCTTCCATCCTGCCACGACATCCCCTACGGCGCGCCCCTCAAACGCGCGCCAGCGAACGGAGGTATAAAGATAATGAAGCTTGGCATCATGACCGTTCTCGACAAGGATCTGATTGAATTTGCAGGAAGAGCGGGCTTTGCCTGCGTGGAAGGCATCCTGGTGCGCGGGCGGACGCCGTTCGACCTGGACACGATGACCGAGGCGGAAATCGCGGGCTGGGAGGACACGTTCAAGCGGAGCGGCGTTACCTTGGATTCCATCGCGTACTTCCACACTGGCATCCTCAGCGCGGATGAAGCGCAGCGCAGGGATACGTTCGCCTATTTCCAAAAGCTCATCAAGTTGCTCAAGCGATTTGGCGGCGATAAGATCACCTTTGGTTCCATGGGGGACAAGCAGCAGAGCCCCGCCGAGCGGTTCGCGATGCTCCGCCGGGAGATGCCCGCGTACGTCAAGGTCGCCGAGGACGAGGGCGTAAAGCTGTGCTTTGAAAACTGCCCTGGCCTTGGCGGCTACCCGCTGGTAACCGAAAGCATGTGCTACAGCCCGGAGCTGTGGGACGCGCTGTTCGACGCGGTGCCGTCCAAGGCGGTCGGGCTGGAGTTCGATCCGTCACACCTTGTGTACCTTGGTATCGATTACCTGCGCGCGCTGAAGGAGTACGCGCCGCGCATCTTCTCCGTGCACGCGAAGGACACGGAGATCGATGCCGAAAAGCTTTACCGGTACGGCCACATCGGCCGGAAGATCGGCGGCGGGGACATGCCCTTCAGCTTCCGCCTGCCGGGGTACGGGCTCATCGACTGGGGACAGGTGTTTAAGCTCCTTTATGACGCGCGATATGACGGTCCCGTGTTCGTCGAGCATGAGGACAACCTGTATGATGGCGAACGACGCAAGGAAGGCTTCTTGCTGGCGCAAAAGCACCTGGAACAGTTTATGCTTTAGGGACGGCCGCAGGGATGCGCGCCGTTTGCGAAGCGAGGCAAGGCGGCAGAGAACCGGTCAGCAAGCAATGGCCCCTCCCACGCGCCAATGCGCTTTCAGCCGCCCGCTCCGCCGATCGCGGCATCCCTCCCCGGCAGCCCCTAGGGGCCTTACGAAAGGCGATACAGGTTTCCCACAAACAATAAGGAGGGTCCGTCCATGAAGAAATGGGTCTCACTGGCGCTGGTGCTTGCCTTCGCCGCTTCGATGCTTGGATGCGTCGCCACGGCGGAAACCGCGGCGCGCCCCAAGTTCTCGATCATCGCCACCTACCCGCTGACCAACCCCGAGGCGCCCTGGATTGACGCGATGAACGACCGGTTTGGCGTGGAAATCGAGTGGATCTCCTTGGGCGATCAGGTGACGCGTCCCGAGGGGGCAACGCAGCTGAACCTTCTGATGAGCGACCCGAGCACCATGCCCGACTGCATCGTGTACAGCACGACAGCCACCAAGGAATACACCGAGTGGGAAGAGGCCGGGCTGATCGTGGACCTGACGCCTTACCTGCAGGAATACGGCAAGGAACTGCTGACGTACTACAAAGAGATGTACAACCTGGACCCGATCTTCGGCTGCTACGGCGCGGACGGCAAGATCTACTCGATCCCCTCGGACGTGTCGGAGGCGGGAAACAACGTGCTCCTCGTCCGCAAGGCGTACCGCGAGGCGCTCGGCATTGACAAGATTGAGACGCTGGACGAGTATGTTGATTTCATCCGCCGCTGCACTAAAGAAGACCCGGACGGGAACGGCGTGGACGACACGTACGGCGTGACGGGCGTAAAAAATGACCTGCTGCACCTGTACCCGTTCTTCTCCGCGTACGGCGTGGACCCAGCGCGCTACATGATCCAGGAGAACGGCACCGTGAAGTGGGGTTCCGTCATGCCCGAGTGCAAGGAATCGCTTGCGCTGCTGCGCGACCTGTACGCCGAGGGCTGCATTGACCCCAACCTGGTGGTGGGCGGCAAGAACCAGTTCCAGGCGTATGCTGAGAACAAGGCCGGATCCACGTACTTCACCGTCTGGTGCCTGAGCAGCCGGTGCGCGCCGCTTCTGCCGCTGTTTGAGGCGGACCCGACGCTGCAGATGGAATGGCTTCAGCCACTCAAGGGCCCGGACGGCTTTGCCGCGGACAAGCCGGAGGACACGACCAACGCCCTGCGCTTTGCGGTGACGACCAACTGCGAGTACCCCGCCGAGGTCGTCAAGTTCGTCTGCGAGGCCATCGAGTATGACAACTACCAGTTCCGCACCTTTGGCGAGGAGGGCGTGGACTACGTTCGCAATGAGGACGGCTCCGCGAAGCTCCTGGCCATCGGCGAGGCGCGCGAGATGAAGGGTATCGGCATCCCCGGCTTGTTCTTCAATCGCAAGGACGAGGCGAACATGGAGTACGGGGAGTACGCTCTTACCTGCGTCAACAACATCGCGGAGACGAGCAAGGCGATGCGCGAGCGCATTTTCTTCCCGTCCGCGGCGGCATCCCGACCGCAGTACAACAAGTACTACTCCGACCTGCTCTCCATGCGCGACTACGCGTTCTGGTCCATCATCACCGGGCAGGAGGACATCTCCTACTTTGACACGTTCGTCAGCGACTACTACAAGCGCGGCGGCACCCAGCTTGAGGAGGAAATGTCGGCGCTGTACCAGCGGTCGGCGGAGGATCGTGAAGCGTTTAACGCGTTCGTGGAGACGACCTTCGGCAGCCTGCTCGCGCAGTAAAAGCCTTGGGGGACTTGCCGGCCACTTCGCCGGCAAGCCCCCTTCCTCAAAATACCCCCGCGTCAACCGGAACCCCATCAACCGAAAGGATGAACGTGAGTCCATGAGCAAGCTCAAATACGGCATCATCGGGGTCGGCAATATTTCCCCCAAGCACCTGGACGGCTATTCAGTCCTGAAGGACGACGTGGAGATCGTCGCCTGCTGCGACCTCGTGCAGGAAAAGATGGACGATAAGTCGCGCCGGTATAACATCCCCCGGCAGTACCAAGACCTGCATCAGCTCATCGCGGACAAGGACATTGACTTCGTCAGCGTGTGCCTGCCGAACCACCTGCACAACCCGGTCACGATCGAGGCGCTGAAGGCGGGCAAGCACGTACACTGCGAAAAGCCGATGGCCATGACCGGCGACCTCGCGCAGGAAATGCTGGATGTGTCCCGCCAGACGGGCAAAAAGCTGATGGTTGGCCTGCAGAACCGGTTCCTGCCGGAGTCGCAGTTCCTGAAACGGTACATCGACGAGGGCGGCATGGGCGACATCTACTTCGCCAAGTGCGGATGGACGCAGCGCAAGATCACGCCGCACAACATCGACCACTACACGGATCTCGGCATCTGTGGCGGCGGCCCGCTGATCGACACCGGCCCCCACGCGATCGATCTGGCGCTGCACTTTGCCGGGTACCCCAACCCGGTTTCCGTCAAGGCGCGCACGTACCAGAAGTTCCTGAACGACCTGGTGCGAAACCCGCTGTACGTCTGCCCCGGCTACGGAATTCCGCCGGAGGTCAAGTATCCCATCGAGGACCTCGCGGTCGCGTTCGCGGAGTTCGACAACGGCCTGTCGATGATGATCGAGCACGGGTTCGTGACGAACACCGCCGAGGAGCGATTCTTCTACGAGCTATACGGCACTAAGGGGGGCGTCAAGTTCGAGCAAAAGAACTCCGGCGACGTATTTAAGGTCTTCACCAGCGCGGCGGGCCTGCTCGTGGACGTGGAGCCGAAGATTTACGCGCCGCACACGCCGTACCTGATGAACGAGTTCAAACACTTTGTCCATTGCATCAGGACGGGCGCGCACCCGGACCGCATTCCGCCTGAGGAAGGGGTCACGATCATGCGCCTCATCGACGGAATTTACGCGTCGGCGCGCACCGGAGAGTTGGTAAAGTTTTAGCCGCACGGCGCAGGATAATCATCCTCAGCAAAGCAGGTGGGTTGTGATGAGTGCACGGTCCGCGAAACTGGAGTCAGGCGCAAAGGGCGCGCTGCCGCTTGCGAAGCGCGTGCTGCGCAATCGGTATCTGTATCTATTGCTGTTCCCCGGTGTGATCTACTTTGTGATTTTCCGCTATGTACCCATGTACGGGCTTGTCATCGCTTTCAAGGACTTCAGCGTGTTCAAGGGCATTGCCAAAAGCTCATGGGCGGGGTTGTCGTACTTTGACCAGCTTTTCTTCGCGACAAACTTCTGGCAGATTCTGGGCAACACACTTACCCTCAGCCTGTACAAGATCGCGGTCGGCTTTCCCGCGCCGGTGCTGCTGGCGCTGCTGCTGAACGAGTTGCGCCAGACAAAGGTGAAGCGCGTCGTGCAGACGGTGTCGTATTTGCCGTACTTCATTTCCTGGGTGGTCATGTACAGCTTCACGATGATGTTCTTTAACACGACGGATGGCATCGTCTCCCTGGCCCTCAAATCCGTTGGCATCATGCCGATTGATTTCTTCGCGTCCAACAAGTGGTTTCCCACCATGCTGGTGGCGACAGACGTGTACAAGAACATTGGGTACAATGCCATCATCTACCTGGCGGCGATCACGTCCGTCAACCCCGAACTGTACGAGGCCGCGATGATGGACGGCGCCAAGCGCTTCCGACAGATCTGGCACATCACGCTGCCTGGCATTTCCGGCGTGGTGATCGTGCTGCTGATCCTGAACATGGGGCGCGTGCTGGAAGCAGGGTTTGAGCAGGTGCTGCTGTTCTACAATCCGCTGGTGTACAAGTCCGGTGACATCCTGGATACGTACATCTACCGCCGGGGCATCGTGGAGTCAAGCTACAGTCTGACCTCCGCCGCCCAGTTCTTCAAGTCCATCGTCGGCATGCTGCTGGTTATCGGTGCGAACTTCCTGAGCAAGCGGGTGACGGACAACGAGCACTACCTATTCTGATAGTAGGAGGGCGGCGCCATGCATGGTCATCCGGTGATTAAGCCCAACGCCATCAAGCGCAGTGTGGGCGAGCGCGTGTTTGAGGTGGTCAACCTGCTCGTCATGGCTTTTCTCGTGGTCATTTTTATCGCCCCGTTCTGGCACACGCTGATGTACTCGCTCAGCGACACGGTGTACAAGCCCACGACCGGCTTCTACTTCTGGCTGCGCGGGTTTGACATCAGCGCGTACAAGGTGCTGATCACGCACCCCACGACGCTGGTGCTGTCGGGTTTCCGCGTCTCGACAATTGTGACGGCCGCCTCGGTGCTGTGGGGGACGCTCCTGACGGCCATGACGGCTTACCCGCTGACGAAGCGGTACCTGGACGGAAACCGGCTGCTGACGTTCCTGGTGTTTTTCACCATGCTGTTCTCCGGCGGCATGATCCCGTCTTACCTATTGGTGAAGAACCTGAAGCTGATGAACACCTACTGGGCGCTGATCCTGCCGGTGCTCGTGTCTGGCTACAACGTGTTCCTGATGATGAATTTCTTTCGGAATCTGCCGGACGAGGTGGAGGAATCCGCGTTCATCGACGGCGCGTCGCACCTGACAGTTTTCTGGCGGATCGTGCTGCCGCTGTCCAAGCCGGTGCTCGCGACCATTGCGCTGTTTACGGCGGTCGGCCGCTGGAACGACTACTTCTCGTCGGTCATGTACATCCAGGACAGCCGCATGTGGTCGCTCGGGCAGGTGCTGCGCAACATGGTGATGAGCGACTTTTTCAAGTCCGCCACCGCGCAGGTGGCCAGTTCCTATACGGACATCGGCCTGACGACGGTTAAGGTGCGCTACGCGACGATCATCATCTCCGCCGTGCCCATGCTGATCATCTACCCGTTTGCCCAGCGGTACTTTATCACGGGCATCATGATCGGCTCGGTCAAGGGGTAGGGGGAAGGCTCTATTCGACACAGAGAAGGGAAAAACGTTATGCGCTATAAAAAATTAGGGACCACGGACTTGAACGTTTCGGTGGTGAGCCTCGGCACATGGCCGATGAGCAACCAGTTCTGGGGCGGCGTGGATGACAAGGACTCCATCGCGACGATCCAATGCGCGATAGACCACGGCATCAACCTGATCGATTCGGCACCGTGCTACGGCAACGGCCACGCCGAGGAGGTCATGGGCAAGGCCATCGCCGGACGGCGGGACAAGGTGGTGGTGGCGACAAAGTGCGGCCTGTACCGAAACTTCGCCGATACGTTCTGCAACGACCTGCGGCCCATCGCCATCCGCAAGGAATTGGACGATTCGCTCCGGCGCATCGGCGTGGATGTGATCGACCTGTACCAGATCCACAAGCCCGATCCGGAGACACCGCTGGAAGTCACCATGGAGGAGCTGCGCAAGCAGCAAAAGGCAGGCAAGATCCGCTACATCGGCGTGTCAAACTTCGATACGGCGCTGACGGCCGAGGCGGGCAAGTACGCGACCATCGATTCCATCCAGCCGCGCTACTCGCTCCTGTCCCGCGCGGATGAGGGTTATATTAAAGCGAGCCACCAGCACAACATCGGCGTGCTGTCGTTCGGGTCGCTGGACGGCGGCCTGCTGAGCGGCAAATACACCAAGCCCCCGCAGTTCGGCCAGGGCGACATGCGCAAGAACTTCTATCATTACTTTGAGGAGCCGATGTTCAGCAAGTTCATGGAGCTGCAGGCGCTGCTCCGGCAGATGGCGGAGAAGTACGGCAAGCCCGTGTCCCAGGTGTCGATCAACTGGGTCGCGCAGCAGCCGTATATGACCAGCGCGCTCGTCGGCGCGAAAACGCCTGAGCAGATCGCCCAGAACGCGGGCGCGGGCGAGTGGGAACTGAGCGACGCAGACCTGAAGGCCATTGATGAGGCGCAGCGGCGTATCTTCGGCTGACGGTCCGGGGCGGGAGGAAAAAGCGATGAAAGAAGCACACAAAATCAAACTGGGGTACGCCCCGACGCGCCGGGTAGGCTTCCCGGACCCGCGTTACGCGGTGGAAAACGGCGCCCTGATCCGGAAGCGCGTGAACGCCCTCTGCGAGCGCATCGGCGGCGTCGAGCTGGTGGATATCGACTGGCTGAATGACGAGGGCATCCTGTTTGACCCGATGGATGTGGAAAAGGTGGCCCGCAGATTCCGGCAGGAAGAAGTGGACGCGGTGTTTATGCCGCATTGCAACTACGGCGCGGAGGAGGTCGTCGGCCGGCTCGGCAAGGCGGTGGGGAAACCCGTGCTGCTCTGGGGGCCGCGCGACGACAGGCCGCCCGAGGACCTCGTGAACCGGCATACCGACACGCAATGCGGGCTTTTCGTCAGCAGCAAGGCGCTGCAGCGGATGGGCGTCCCATTTACCTACATTGAAAACTGCTGGCTGGACGACTTGATCCTGGACCGGGGCTTTGAGGATTTCGTGCGGACGGCGTGCGTGGTCAAGGCGTGGACCGGCATCCGGATCGGCCAGATCTGCCTGCGGCCCCGGGAGTTCATGTGCGTGAAGGTCAACGAGAGCGAGCTGATGGAGCGTTTTGGTATCGAGGTGGTGCCGATCCTGCATGTGGAGGTCATGCAGCGGGTCAAGCAGATCTTAGCCGAACGCCGCGCGGACGTGGAGACGCTCGTGGCGGAGTACGGTACAAAGGCGAACTGCCAGGCGATGGAGGCGGAGGCGCTTGTCAACATGGCGGCGCTCGAATTGGCGATCATGGATTTGGCGCGGCAGTTTGACTGCCATGTGATGTGTGCGGAGTGCAACTGGTCGTTCTCATACGAGCTGGGCGTCGCGCCATGCTTCCTCTTTGGCGACCTAGCGGACAAAGGCGTCCCGACCGCGTGCGAGACAGACATCCTCGGCGCGATCACGCAGGCGCTGGTGACAGCCGCCGCGCGCGGGGAGAGTGCGTGCTTCCTCGCGGACCTGACCGTCCGGCACCCGGACAACGAAAATGCCGAGTTGCTCTGGCACTGCGGTCCCTTTCCCAGCTCGTTGGCCAAGGACGGCAGCCAGCCGTCGATCGTCCGCTGCCAGGGGAACTTTGAGATTCGCGGCGGCGATGTGACGGTCGCCCGGCTGGACGCTATCGGCGGCAAGTACAGCTTCTTCGCGGATGAGGCGCGCGGCACCGACGGCCCGCCGACCAAGGGCACATACCTGTGGGTGGAGGTGGACGACTGGGTGAAGTGGGAGAAGAAGTTCATCCATGGGCCGTACATCCACCACGTCGCCTGCGTGCACGGCAAGTACGCGCGCATTCTGCACGAAGCGTGCAAGTATTTTGGGGGCGTGGACGCAGACCGCGCGTGAGCACGGCCTGCGCGTGAACGCCCCGGCTGGACAGACAAGCAAGCAAGGAGAATGACCGATGGCACTGTATAAGGCAAGTGTTTTGGAAAGGGAAGCCGCGGCCCGCGGGGAAGCGGTGGTCGCTTTTGATTCTTTTAATGTAGAGAGTATCAAGTGGGCGACGGAGGTCGGGGAAGAGCTGAATCAGCCAGTGATCTGCATGTACTACTACGGGTCCATGCATCCGTCGATGTTCACCTGCATGGCGCTGAACTTCGCGCGCCGGTCTAAGGGAAAGGTCGCGCTGATCATGGACCACGGCAAGACGTTTGAGACAGTGCTGCACTCCATCAAGTACGGCCTCTCCTCCGTGATGATCGACGGTTCGTCCCTGGCGTATGAGGACAACGTGCGGGTGACAAGCGAGGTGGTCCGTGCGGCCCACGCGCTGGATGTGGACGTGGAAGGGGAGCTCGGGTTCGTTGGCAGGGCGTCCAATGTGGACGACTACACCAACCGGGCGTACTACACTGACCCGGAGATGGCGGCAGATTTTGTGAGGCGTACGGAGGTGGACACGCTGGCCATCGCGATTGGCACGGCGCACGGCAATTACCCGACTACCCCGGCGCTGGACTTTGACCGATTGGCGGCGATCCGCAGCCGCGTGGATATTCCTCTGGCCCTGCACGGCGGCACCGACGTGCCCGAGGAGCAGATCCGCCGGGCGATCCGGATGGGCATCAGCAAGGTCAACATCGGCACCGCGTACCGGCAGGCGTATTACAACGGCCTGAAGGACATCATCGACGGGGAAAAATCGGACAAGGAGATGGCGAGCTGCACCCGCGCGCTGGAAGGGGAGGTCAAGGCGTTCCTGCGCGGCATGTTCGCGATGATGAAGGGGTAAGGACGATGGATGTCATAAAAGGGACAGCGGTCATAGGGATTGGGATTCCGTCCGTGGACTATATCCTGGAGCTGGATGCCATGCCGAAGGCCAACGGTTTCGCTGACTTCGCGGACGAAAGCTGGCAGGGCGGAGGGCGGGTGCCCACCGCCCTGGCCGCCCTTGGCCGCCTCGGAACGTGCGGCGCCCTCATCGGCACCGTGGGCGGCGATGCGTACGGCGCATTCTGCATCCGTGACCTGGAACGGCACGGGGTGGACACGTCGCGGGTGCTTGTGGACCCCTCCGCCGCGACGCGGCACAGCGTCTGCCTCGCCGTGACCGGTACGGGCGAGCGGACCATCCTGCGCGGGCGCGGCGCAGTCGGGCCGATCGACCCCGCGCGGATTGACCAGTCCGCCTTGGGGGGAGCGCGGGTGCTGCACCTATCGGACATGGGCCCCGCCGCGCAAAAAGCCGCCGGCCTGATGCGGGAGGCCGGCGGAAAAGTCGTCGTCGATGCGGACGAGTACGACGCCGCGATGGAGGAACACCTCGGCCTGATCGACGTGTTCATCGCGGCGGAGCACTTTTTTGACTGCGCGGCGCGCGGCGGCGTGCGTGCGGTGCTGGAAGATGTCCGCGCGCGCGGCCCGGAGGTCGCCGTCATCACGCTGGGCGCGAAGGGGTGCGCGGTGCGCTCGGCGGAGGGCTATTTTGAACTGCCTTCACATCAAGTGCCGGTGCGGGATACCACGGGCGCGGGCGATGTGTTTCACGGCGCGTACATCCACGGCATGATCACCGGGCTTCCGCCGGTGGAATGCGCGCGGCTGGCGCAAGCGGTCGCGGCCATCAAATGCACGCGGCTCGGCGGCAGGGCGGGCATCCCGGACGAGGCGACGGCGCGCCTGTTCATGGAGACGGGCGCGATCGACGGCCGGGCGCTGGACGAGCGCGCAGCGCACTACCATACGGCGTTTGGCGCTTAGCGGGACAGCATGGCCGTCGTGCCGGTGATCTCCTTGAACACGGTGCAGAAATACGACGGGTTGCTGAACCCGGTCTTGTCGGCCACCTCGTAGATCTTCATGTTCGTGTACTTGAGCAGTTCCTTGGCCTTGTCGATGCGCACGGTATTGATGTAGCGGGTGACCGTGATTCCCGCGCTCTGACGGAAGATGTTGCTGACATAGTTCGGGGTCAGCCCGAGCATGTCCGCAATGTCCCGAACGGAGATGTCGTACATGTAGTTCTGGCTAACGTATTTCCTGATCCGCTCGATTTTGTTTGCCACGCCGGATTCCATACCCTTGACCAGCGCGTGCTGCAGTTGGTTGATGAAGCCGGTAAAGCGCACCTTGATTTCCGACAGGGAGGAGACGGACAGCAGGTAGTCGTGCGTGAGCCAGGACTGCTTCTCCCCGTCGGGCAGCGTGATGCCGCTGCGCACGGCGATGAAGCTGAGCACGGACAGCAGCTCCACCAGGATCATGTGCAGCTTGATCGCGTCAAAGCGCAGCCGGCGCAGGGTTTCAAAGAAGGTGTCGATGCACGCGCGAGCCTTGTCAAAATCGCCGCTCTTGAGATGGTTGTCCAGGTCAACGAAAAGAATGTCGTGGATGACATCGTCGCCCGGCGGCGCTTCCGATTCGGGAACGGCGTGGAAGATATGGCCTTCGCCCTCGTAGATGCGGTTGAACAGCAGGCGGCGCGATTCGTTATAGTAGGTGGAGATGTTCTTGATGTTTCTGCAGATGGTGCTGACGCCGATGGTCACGACACAGTTCAACTCGCTGTGCAGCTCGTACTTGATCTTGCGCGCGAAGTTGCGCGACCTAAGGTCAACCATCTGGTCGTTGCGCTCGCGGCAGAAGCTGAACAGTGCGCAGAACAGGTTGCGCTCCACCTGGGCGACGATATTATTGCCGTTCGCTTCCATGACCTTGGCGATGATGGATTTGATCCGTTCGCACTGGTGGCCGCTGTCCGGCGGCGGGCTGACGGCGATGCTCATGACCTGCAGGTTGCCGTACAGCAGGCGCAGGCTGAGCAGGTTGAAGTTATACTGGATTTCCGCGATATCGCTGACATCCCCGCGCAGAATGTTGACGACGTAGTCGTTCACCACGTACGGGTATGCCTTGTTCAGGAATCGGTTCATGTAAAATCTGCGGCGCTCCATGTCCATGTCGACCCTGATCTTTTCGATGATGGACTTGAGGGAACCGAGCGTGTAGTTCCGGTCGAAAATGTGGTACTCCGCCAGGTTGAAGCGCACATTTTCGCTCAGATCCTCCCGGGAAGCGTCCTCGTCGAGCGCGAAGACGTAGATTTTGATCCGCTCCAGCGCGCTCTTCATCTGCACCAGGAAGCCCGACTCCGCGGCGTGAGTGCCGCTCATGTCCACGAGCATGAAGTCAGGGCGCTCCTGCTGCAAATGCAGGAGCGCCTCCTCGCGGGTGGTAGCCAGGGTCACCTGATCGCCCTTGCTGTGCAGGATCTCACAAATGGAGGAGACAAAAACATGACCTACCACAACAACCAAAACACGGCTCATGGTGTGACCTCCTATCAAGAAAATGCCAAGAAGGATTGATGGGGGATTGAAAAATTCTACGGTTATATGCGAAAAATGCCAAATTTTGAATAAAATATGTGCACTTAAACTAAGTTTATTTCAGTATACCACATATTTCGTCGCATTTCAATAGAAAACTGAAAGGGCAAATTGGACGTCTGTTGAATAGTAAAGCATGGATGAAAGGGAGGCGAGGTTGGGATGATCCTGTCGGCGAGTCGCGTTATCACGGGGGACGGCAAGACGGTGCTGGAAGAACATGCCGTCCGCGTGCGGGACGGAAAGATCAGGGCCGTGGGACCACGGCGCGCGCTGATAGAAGCGTATCCCGGGGAGGCGGCAGAGCACTTTGAGAATGCGACCCTGCTGCCGGGGCTGATCGACCTGCACGTCCACTTGGGCGGTTGGTCCGGTAGGCCGTTTGATTTCCGGAACAACGACTTCACGCTGGCGCTCGTTACGGCGCGCAACGCGCGCGGCGTGTTTCGCCACGGCGTGACGACGCTGCGGGACGTGGCGAGCAAGAACCTGCTGACCTCCAGCCTGGCGGCGGCCGTGGAGGACGGGGTGCTCGAAGGGCCGATGCCCCGGATGATTCCCTGCGGAAACGGTATCTGCATGACGGGCGGGCACGGCAGCGAGTTCCCCGGCGGCGGCGAGGAGGTCGACGGTCCCTGGGAGCTGCGCAAGGTGATCCGCCGCAACATCAAACAGGGTTGCCAGTGGATCAAGATTCTGACGAGCCGAAGGACGCACACGCCGGAGTTCAGCCAGGAGGAACTCAACGCGGCGGCGGACGAGTGCCACCGCGTCGGCAAAAAGATCGCCGTGCACGCGGGCATGCAGCCTGCCATCCAGATGTGCATTGATGCCGGGTTTGACACGATCGAGCACGGGTCGTTTTTGACGGTGGAGCAGGCGTGCCAAATGCGGGAGAAGGGTCTGTCTTGGGTGCCCACCATCACGCCGTACCATCTGCACGCGGCCCAGCTGCGCAATCGCTGTGAGGAGGACCCTACGCCCGCCAACCGGAAGGCAGCGGACATCTTCCGGGCGTACGACGACGCGTACCGCGAGCACTTCAAGGCGCTGTACGACACAGATGTCCGCGTGGGCGCGGGCACGGACTTGAGCATCGAGCGGGAAGGGACGCCGGTCGCTATGGAGCTGCGGCATATGGTGAACTACGGCGTTACCCCCCTGGAGGCGATCCGCGTGGCGACGTACAACGGCGCGGCGATCCTGGGGCTGTCCGATGAGACGGGTTTGATCCGGGAAGGGCTGGACGCCGACCTGCTGATCGTAGATGGCGATTCGTCCACCGATATCGCTGCGCTGACCAGCGTTTGCCGCGTGTATCGCGCGGGCGTGGAGGCGTACCGGCGGTAGTGCCGTTATATCGCGAAGTGAATGGCTTGGTAGGGCTTGGGGAAGCCGCAACCCTGCTTCAGCACACCGAACACACCTTCTGACTGGATCGAACGGTTCAGCCGCAGCAGCTTTCCTTCCTGGCTGGTGATCCTCTCAAGGGCGGCTTGACGCAGAGCAAGAAGTCGCTTGGAAACTTGCAGGCGAGGGTTGGGGTTTTGCATGCTCTCAAACCTCCTGATGGCCGAACAGCCCGTTCTCCGAGCTGTGCGGGTTGAGCCCCGCCACGCCGACGTGCGGCCTGGCAACGCCGAGCAGGCGCATGCTGAAGTATTCCAGTTCGATCGTTTTCAGCACGCGCTCTTTGACGATGCGGCGGCACGCCTCCTCCGGCGCCACATGAGTGGTCACATGGATCACGCGCAGGTTCTGCGATGCCAAGAGCATCGCGTACGCCTTGGTGCCTGTGTAGTCCGCGAAAATCTCCGTGTGGCCGGAGTAGTTGTGTCCGGCCAAATGAATGGCTTCCTTGCCGATTGGCCCCGTGGCGACCGCGTCTACCTCCCCGGCTATGGCAAGCCGGATCGCCCTTTCCACATACCGGAACGCCGCCTCGCCCGTCTGGGCGCTCACTTCCTTGTAATGCCAGCCGCCCTCGCCGATCAGCCCCAGGTTGATCAGGTCGATGGTACCGGGCACGCCCAAGGCATCCGCCGCGCGGTCAACCGCATGGATGCGCGCATCAAGCCCCACTCGCCGCATCGCGTCCGCAAGCGGCGCGCGGTCGCCCACGACAATGGGCACGCACTCGCCGTACAGCGCCTCATGCATCAGCGCCTTGACTGTCACCTCCGGGCCGATGCCCGCCGGATTAGCTAGGCATCGGATCAACGCCCGCGAAAGCGGTGAGAGCGCCTCTGTGCTTGAACCGGCGCACATCGCCAATCTCGGCCATGAGCTGCGGCCCCATGGATGGGCCAATGCCGTACATGGCCATCACTACGGGGTATTCGGGAAGGGTTTCTGCCAGACGCCGCATCTCCGTGCGCAAAACCTCCACGGTGCGGGATACCGCATTGAGCTGGCCGATCGCCTCAAGGACGAGCAGCTTGGTGCTTTCATTCTTGGGCAATACAGGAACGAGCTCCTTGGCCTCTTGGTAGATGGTCTCGGCTTTGGCGGCGTTGAAGTTGTAGCCATGGCGTTTGCACCACTTCTGGTGGTGGCCTGTGAATGCGCCCCGGCTACCGCCTCGGATGCAGTCCACATGCCAGAAGGACGCGGCAAAATCCACCCACTTCTGGCTTCCGTCCTCGCGGACAGGGCTTTTGAAGTGGGTGTTCATACCGGGATAGCTCTGATCAAGCAAGGCGATGAGGTTGTTGTTCGAGGCAACCTTGTTATTGACATAGAGGTGATACTGCCGGTTCATTTCATCGACATAAACGAATGCGTACCCCGGCTCCAGTTCCTTTGACTGCCATGCCTCTCTTCGATCGATATTGAAAAACCGCGCGGTTGTGCAGTGGAGGTATACTGGACTTTTCCCTGGCGCTGCTTGCTGTTTTGTTCCGTACTGCCCAAACGGCTGATTGTCAATCCTGGCCGGGTTACAAGGAGCTTTCACCAAGACAAAAAGTCTGACTTTATGGGCCTCTTTCTTCAGACAGCCAAATACTGTAATCAAAAAACACAATTTTTAACGATAAAATATGAATTATCCTCAGTATGACAAAACTATTTGTCTTGACTCATGATATTTTGTATGGTATGCTGTCCGCAATCACCCCAAAGGGAGAAATTGGATGAAACACATCGACGAGCAAAAGGAAATGCTGACCAGAATCCTCGACATGATGGAGCAGCACTTCGGCACCCATTGCGAGGTCATTCTGCACGACCTGACGCGGGAATACGATCACACCATCGTCGATATCCGGAACGGCCACATCACCGGGCGCAAAGTCGGCGACTCCGGCACGAACCTGGGGCTGGAGGTGCTGCGCGGCACCGTCGTCAATGGCGACCGCTATAACTACATTACCCATACGCCGGACGCGAAGATTCTTCGCTCTTCTTCTGTTTACTTTCGTGACGACGACGGTCGCGTGATCGGATGCGTCTGTGTCAATACCGACATCACAGAATCCGTCCGCTACGAGGCGTACCTCCACGCGTCCAACAACTACTCGCTTGAGGCCGCGGGAGAAAAGTCCGAGGTGTTCGCGACGGATGTAAAACAACTGCTGGAGCACTTCCTAATTGAAGGCCAGAAGCTGGTGGGCAAGCCGGCAATGCTGATGGACAAGGTAGAGCGGGCGCAGTTCCTGCAGTACCTGGACCAGAACGGCGCGTTTCTGATCACCAAATCCAGCGACAGGGTGTGCGAGTTCCTGGGCATCTCCCGCTACACACTGTATTCCTGCCTGGACAAGCTCAGAAACGACATGAAGGCCGAGGCCAACGACAGCGCCCAAGCAGCGCGTGCTGCTGAAGTATAGAAAGGAGCGAGACCATGAAGAAGCTACTATCCTTGGTGCTGATCCTTGCCATGGTATTGTGCGCCTCAATGGTGACGGCGTACGCCAATGACGCAGGCACGCTCGTCGTTGCGCAGGCGATCGACGCCACGACGATGGACCCCCAGAAGCAGGGCGGTATGTCGTCAATGAACGTGCTGATCAACATGTACGACACCCTGGTCTTCCGCGACACGGAAGGAAACCTGATTCCCAGCCTCGCCACCGAGTGGGAGGCGCTGGACGAGACAACCTGGCAGTTCAGGCTGCGCGAGGGCGTCACGTTCCATAACGGCGATATGTTCGATGCCGAGGATGCCAAGTTCTCGCTCGAACGCCTGATCAACCCGGACACGGCGTCACCCATCGTCGAGCTGGCCGCGCTGGATCACGTGGACATCGTGGACGATTATACCATCAACCTGGTGCTTAAAAACCCGGATCCGATCATCCCCAATAAGCTGGTGATGTTCGGCGGCGTGATGCTGTCCAAGGATTACACCGAGGCGCACGACAACGATTTCCTGGCACAGAACCCGGTCGGTACCGGCCCCTACAAGTTCGCTTCCTGGATCAAGGACTCCGAGGTGGTCATGGAGGCGTATCAGGACCACTGGCGCGGGGCGCCCGCGTTTGACAAGCTCGTGTTCCGCGTCGTGCCGAACCAGGCTGACATGCTCGCGGCGCTGAAGACCGGCGAGATCGACATGACCAACAGCATTCCGTACGACCTTGCCAAGTCCGTCCAGAACGAGCAGAACATACAGGTCGTTTCCGGACCGAGCATCCGCATGGCCTTCCTGAGCATCGACACGGCACCCGAGCCGCTCAGCAAGAAGGAAGTCCGCCAGGCGATGAACTACGCGATCAACCGCGAAGGCATTATTGATGTTCTGTTCGGCGGCCATGGCAGCCCGTCCGGCTCGCTAATTCCGCTACAGAACTTCGGGCATGACGAGACAATTCAGTCCTACGCGTACGATCCTGAGAAGGCGATGGCTCTGTTGGCCGAAGCCGGATATCCGGACGGATTTGAGCTGTCTTTCGACGCGACCAACACCGACCTAACCGAAATCCAGGCGATCGTCGGTTTCCTGGAGGAAATCGGCATCAAGGTTAACATGAACGTCGTGGATAGCAGCACGATGACGTCGCTCCGCTCCTCCGGCCAGGCGGGCAACCTGTATTACACCACCAACACCGGCTGGACGATGGACGGCATGAGCAACTACCAATCGTTCGCCAAGTCCGACCGGCGCTATGCGCGCGGCGGCACGCCAGAGCTGGACGAGCTGGTCATCGCCGAGGAAACCAACATCGACCCCGATGTCCGCCTGGAGGCATTCAAAAAGGCCGAGGCGATCCTGAATGACGAGGCGTTCTTCATCTTCCTGTGGCAGAAGGACAACCTGTTCGCCATCGCCAAGGACATCACCTACACGCCGAACGTGATCGGCCTGCTGTGGATGTACGACGTTAAGCCCGTAGAATAACCGTTTCATTTCGCTACACCCGGGGCGGGGCGGCGTATGCCGTCCTGCCCCCGCTGAGGAGAAGCATCATGCTCAAATACATCCTCAAGCGGCTGCTGTACGCCGTGTTCGTGCTGTTTGGCGCCGCTACCATCGTCTTTTTTCTCGCCCGGATGACGGGCGACCCCATCTCCATCATGCTGCCGCCGGACGCTACGCAAGAGCAGGTGAACCGCCTGACCGCGCAGTTCGGCCTAGACCAGCCGATTTTGCAGCAGTACGTCATCTTCCTGGGCAACCTGCTCCGGCTTGATTTCGGCTACTCCCTTCGCTATTTCCAGCCCGTTTTCGGGCTGATTGTGGAAAGGCTGCCCGCGACGCTGAAACTGGCAGGCGCGGCGCTTGGCTTCGCTCTGATCGTCGCGATCCCGGCGGGCATCATCGCGGCGCTGAAGCGCAACACCATCGTGGACCAGGGGATCATGGCGCTGATTGTCATGGGCCAAGCTATGCCTGTGTTCTGGGTCGGCATGCTGATGATCATGCTGTTCAGCGTGCAGCTCCGCTGGCTCCCGACCGGCGGGTACGGCGGGTTGCGGTATCTGGTGCTCCCGGCCATCGCGCTAGGCATGCACTATATGGCGCTCACCGCGCGACTGCTGCGCTCGTCCCTGATCGAGGTCCTAGGCACTGACTACGTGCGCACCGCGCGCGCAAAGGGTGTCATGCCGAAAAAAGTCATCACCGGCCATGCGCTGCGCAACAGCATGCTGCCCACTGTGACGGTCATCGGCCTGCAGATCGGCGGGCTGCTCGGCGGTTCGGTCGTGACGGAGACGGTATTCGCGTGGCCGGGCGTCGGGCAACTGTTGATCCAATCCATCAACGCGCGCGATTTCCCGATGATTCAGGCGTGCATTATCCTGCTGGCGGGGGTATTCGTGCTCGTCAACTTGATTGTTGACATCCTGTACATGTTCATTGACCCCCGAATTACCTATAAATAGCGAGGTGAGCCGCATGTTTAGGAAACTCAGGCGCGTCATTGGCAGCCCGGTCGGTTGGATTGCGGCCACGGTGCTGTTGATCTTCATCCTATGCGCGATCTTCGCGCCGTTGCTCGCGCCGTATGCCGAAAACAAACAGAATATCATGAAGCGCCTGCTGCCGCCTTCCTGGTGCGCGGGCGGGGACACTAAATACCTGCTGGGCACGGACGAGGTTGGCCGCGACCTGTTCAGCCGGCTGATTTATGGCAGCCGCGCGTCCATCCTGGTCGGCGTACTGGCGGCTCTGCTGGCCGGCAGCATCGGCATCGCGACCGGGTTGCTCGCGGGCTACTTTCCAAAGTTCGACGCCTTCCTCATGCGTCTGGCCGATATCCAGCTCGCATTCCCGTCGATGCTGTTCGCGCTGGCGATCATCGCGGTATTCGGCGGCGGGTTTTTCAAGCTGATACTCGTTCTGGGGCTGACCGGGTGGGTGTCTTACGCGCGGATTGTGCGCTCACAGGTACTCAGCATCCGCACCGTCGACTACGTGACGGCAGCGCAGACGGCGGGCGTTGGTACGTTCCGGCTGCTGTTCCGGCACATCCTGCCCAACGCGATCGGGCCGGTGATCACCATCGCCACATTCCAGGTCGCCACGGCGATCCTGGCCGAGTCATCGCTCAGCTTCCTCGGCGTCGGTATCCCGCCGACCACCGCCACCTGGGGCAACATGCTGCACGCGGGCCAGCTCTACATGGACACCGCGTGGTGGATCTCGCTGTTCCCGGGCGTGTGCATCCTGCTGATCGTCATTTCCATCAACATCCTTGGCGATGTGCTGAACACCTATCTGGACCCCAACTCCAAGCAGCGGTCCGGCTGATGGGAGGAATAACAATGGGCTACGCAATGGAACTGCGCTGCGATGACTGCGGAAAAACCTACGGCATGCGCGAGGCGCTGAACACCTGCCCCGCATGCGGTGGACTGCTGGAAGTGCGGTACGACCTGGACGCGATGCGCAAGGGAATACGGGCAATCGCGACGCACCCGGCGGCGCGCTCCATGTGGCGCTACCGGGGCTTTTTCCCGGAGATGCGCGACGAGAGCGTTGTTTCGCTTGGCGAAGGGCTGACGCCGCTCATCCGGTCGGTGCGCCTCGGGCCGTCGCTTGGGCTGGGAAACCTATATTTCAAGAACGATACGATGATGCCGACCGGTAGCTTCAAGGATCGCGGGTTCAGCCTTGCGGTGAGCTATGCGAAGGAAATCGGCGTGACGCGTGGGTTCACGTACTCATCCGGCAACGCGGGTGCCTCGCTCGCGGCATACGCCTCACGTGGCGGCCTGAACGTGCTGGTGTGCGTGGAGTATGTGGCCAGCGAGACGAAAATGGCGATGATTGGGTTGTACGGCGCGCGGACCGCGATTCTGGAGTTCGACTGTTTTGCCGAGATTGATGAAATGCTCGCCAGGGCATCCGGGGAGCCGGGTCTGTATCAGTTCGTCAACTTCATCAACCCTATTCGCCACGAGGCGATGAAAACCTACGCGTATGAGATTGCCGAGGACCTCGGGCGAACGCCGGACGCGATGTTCCACCCGGTCGGAACGGGCGGAGGGCTGTGGGGCGCGTGGAAGGGCTTCCGCGAGCCGGAAGCGCTCGGCCTGTCTGACCGGCTGCCCAGAATGGTCGGCGTGCAGCCGGAGGTCACGTCGCACTACAAGCAGGCGTTCTTGCGGGGCAGCCACGAGGCGGGCGCGTACGGAGATCCGACACGGACGATCGCGCAATCCATCGCGGCGGACAGCCCGCTGCACCACGGGCGGCGCGTGCTGCGCGCGATCTACGATTCAAACGGCGCGGCGATGGGCGTCACGGAGGACGAAATCCTCGCCGCCATGCGCGATCTGGCGCGCGAAGGCATCGCGGCGGAGCCCGCGTCGGCGGCCTCGGTCGCTGCGATGAAGCAGGCGCGGCAGGCCGGGTGGATCAAGGACAACGAGACGGTCGTCTGCGTGATAACCGGCTCCGGGCTGAAGCAGCCATCCGCCGTGATGAAGGCGGTGGGCCTGCCGAAGGAGCGGCTGCGCGCGGACTTCGATTCGCTCAGGAAACTGTTGGAAAAGCCTCAGCAGGCGTAGCGGGGAGGGATCAACATGGCGGAACCGGTGCTCTGTCTCCGTGAACTAAAGACGTATTTCTCCCGTCACGACGGGCTGTGGGTCAAGGCCGTCGACGGCGTCAGCTTTTCTGTCGGCAAGGGCGAGACGCTCTGCGTCGTCGGCGAGTCCGGCTGCGGCAAGAGCATGACGGCGCTGTCGGTTATGGGCTTGATCCCCAAGCCGCGCGGGCAGATCGCGGGCGGCGAAATCCTGCTGCACGGCAAGGATCTGACGAAGCTGTCAGACGGAGTCATGTGCGGCATCCGCGGCAGCGAAATCTCGATGATCTTCCAGGAACCGATGACCTCACTGAACCCGGTTAAGACGGTAGGCGCGCAGGTTGCCGAGGCGGTGCTGACGCACACTGGCGCCACACCGAAGGACGCGACACGCCAGGCGGTTGAAATGCTCGCGATGGTAGGCATCCCGCGTGCGGACAAGATCGTGCGCGAATACCCGCACCAGCTTTCCGGCGGCATGCGCCAGCGCGTGATGATCGCCATGGCGCTGATCTGCAAGCCCGACCTGCTGATCGCGGACGAACCGACCACCGCGTTGGACGTGACGATTCAGGCGCAGGTGCTGAACCTGATTCGCGACATGAAGGCTCGGCTCGGCATGGCTGTCATGTTCATCACACACGATCTTGGTGTCGTGGCGGAGATGGCGGATTCCGTCGTCGTCATGTACGCGGGGCAGGTGGTGGAGGCGACCGACGCGCGCACGCTGTTTAAGCACCCGGTACACCCGTACACGCAAGCCCTGCTGGAGTCGATCCCGTTTATGGACCAGCAGAAGGATGTGCTGTACTCGATTCGCGGCACCGTGCCCGACGCGGCGCATTACCCGGACGGTTGCCGGTTCCGAGCGCGGTGCGACGCCGCCCAGTGCGGGCGCTGCGCCTCCGGCGAGATGCCGACCCTTGCGGAGATCGCGCCGAACCATTCTGTCCGGTGTTTTCTCGCCGGGGAGGAGGCGGCCCATGAGTGAACTGCTATTGGACGTTCAACACCTGAAAATGTACTTCCCGATTCGGTCCAGCCTGCTCAAGCGCAAAATAGGCGACATCCGTGCCGTGGACGACGTATCGTTCACGCTCAGGGCCGGGGAGTCCATCGGCATTGTCGGCGAGTCCGGCTGCGGCAAGTCCACGCTCGCCAGGGTACTGATGCGTGTATACGAGCCGGGTGAGGGCAAAATTCTCTTTGACGGGCAGGACATCACACGGCTGACCGGCGCGGAACTGCGCCGCCACCGCCGCCGCGTGCAGATGGTGTTTCAGGACCCGCAGGCGTCCCTCAACCCGAAGATGCGCGTCCGTGACATCGTCGCCGAACCGCTGTTCGTCAACGGCGTGCTAACGCGGGATGAAGCGAAAAAGAAGGCGGTCGAACTGCTCACCATGGTCGGCATTAACGCGACCGACGTACAGCGGTTTCCGGGCCAGTTTTCCGGCGGACAGAAACAGCGCGTCGGCATTGCGCGGGCCATCGCGTTGCGCCCAAGCCTGATCATCGCGGACGAGCCGACCTCGGCGCTCGACGTGTCCATCCAGGCGCAGATTCTGAACCTGATGATGGAACTCAAGCGCGAGCTGGGGCTTTCGTATATCTTCATCTCGCACAACCTCGCGGCAGTCAAGCACATCAGCGATAAGGTGGGCGTGATGTACCTGGGCAATCTGGTTGAGTTGTCGCCGCGCACGGAGCTGTACGACAACGCGCTGCACCCGTACACGAAGGCGCTGCTATCCATCGCGCCGGTCGCGGATATTGATCACAGGCGGGAGCAGGTCGTGCTGACCGGCGATGTGCCCAGCCCCGCGAATCCACCCTCCGGTTGCCGGTTCCACACCCGATGCCCTGCGTGCTTTGGCCGGTGTAAGGCGGAAATGCCCGCGCTGCGGCAGATCGGCGCGGAACACTTTGTCGCGTGCCACCTGTACGACGGGGATGGGGGTGCGAACCATGTGGGCTGAACCGCTGGACGAAGCGCAAGGCTTGTATCTCAGTCCGCCCTGGATCGACAGCCACTGCCATGTGTTCCACGGTACCACGTCATTCGGGCTGCGCCCGGACGATATTGGACTGCAGACGGGCGTGCACCTGCTGATCGACGCCGGGAGCGCGGGTGCGGAAACGCTTGGTGCGCTGACCGGCTATGTCATCCCAGCGACGAAAACAAAGATTCTGGCGTTCCTGAACGTCAGCGCAATCGGCCTGACGACGAAGCAGGAGTACTTCGATATGCGGCTGGCGGACCCTAGGCGCGCCGCCGACGCGGTGCTGGCCCATCCCGCGCTGATCAAGGGCATCAAAGCGCGATCGAGCGCCATCATCGTGGAGGACAGGGGCACCGCGCCGCTTCGCCGCGCTGTCGAGGCGGCGGAGCTGGCGAACTGCCGGATCATGGTCCACATGGGCGAGTGCCCGCCGTCCAACGAGGAAAACTTGCGGCTGCTTCGCGCCGGAGATATCGTGACGCACTGCTTCCACGGCAAGGACATGCCACTGTGGAACGCGGACGGCACGCCGATCCGCGCGATGGAAGCGGCGCTATCGCGAGGCGTCCTGCTGGATATCGGCCACGGCGCGGCCAGCTTTGACGCAACGGTCGCGCAAGGGGTCCTGGCGCGTGGGTTTTACGATTTCAGCATCAGCACTGACCTGCACGGGCGCAGCGTGAATGGCCCGGCGTACAGCCTCGCCGTCACGATGACGAAGCTGTTGGCGCTCGGGATGCCGCTGGATGCGGTGATCCGTTCCGTGACGGACATCCCGGCGGCACGGCTCGGCTTGACCGGCTGGTGCGGAAACCCGCGCGCGAACGGCACGGTTTTCCGGCTGCGGCCGCCGTGCGGAGACGATCCGCCGTTTACCGACGCCGCGCGGCACGGGATCCATGTGGAGCGAGTGATCGAGCCTGTTGGCGTGATCGTGGAGGGACGGTGGACCGCGATTGACGCGTCCGTGCCGCCGCCCAAGGAGGTGTGCGCGTGAGCTGGCTGTACGGTCTGTCCGCCGCGGAGAAGCTGAAGGCGCTGGTTGCGATCCCGTCCACCACGCCGCCGAACAATGTCTTTCCGGTGGCGGAGGCGCTGGCCGCCTTTGGCGGCAACACAGGCGCGACGGTCACGCTGCAGGAGGTGGAACCCGGCAAACCCAATTGCCTGCTGTCGTACGCGTTCGGGCCGGGGAAAACGCTGGTGTTCAACACGCACATGGATGTCAACAACCCGTCCGGACAGCAGTGGGCGTTCGACCCGTTTGTGCCGTTTGAGCGGGACGGGCGCGCGTACGGCCTCGGCGCGTGCGACGCGAAGGGCAGCCTGGCCGCGATGCTGTGCGCCATCGAGGCGTTGGTCAGGAACCCGGCGGGCCTTTCCGGCACGTTGCTTCTGACCGCCGTTATGGGCGAGGAGGCCGGGGGGCTGGGCAGCCTGTTCCTGGCGGAAAATGGCCTGAAGGCCGACGCGGCAGTCGTCGGCGAGCCGACGGAGCTTGCCGTCTGCACTGTCCACAAGGGGACGTACATGCGGCGGCTAACATTCCATGGCCGCGCGGTGCATTCAGCCCGGTCGCGTGAAGGGATCAACGCGATTGACCACGCCGCCGCGTTCATTCGGCTTTACAACGGCCTGAACGTGGCGCTGGAAGCGGCACCGCACCCGATCCTTGGCCCCGCGAACGCGAGCGTCACTGTCATCGGCGGCGGTACGCGGCAGAATACGATTCCCGAGCGGTGCGAGATGATTATCGACCGCCGCCTGCTGCCTGGGGAAACTCATGCGAAGGCTGACGGTGAGCTGGCGGCGTTGTTGACCGCGCTCAAGGCGGAGATCCCGCAGGCCGACGTATCGGCCGAACGTATCGTCGCGACGGTACCGTCAGAGACGCACACGGGGGAAGCAGTCGTCGGCGCGGCGCTTGAGGCGGTGTTTGAGGTCACCGGCAGGCGGGGGCGGCCAACGGGCTTCAACGGCGGGTGTGACATGTCCAAGCTCGTGAACATCGCCCATATCCCAACGGTGATCCTTGGCCCGGGCAGCATGGAGCAGGCGCACGCCCCGGACGAGTATATCGAAATCGCACAGCTTCTCGCCGCCGGGCGGGCGTATGAGGGCGTCGCGCGGAAGCTGCTAAAAGGAGATAAGAAATGAATCGATTGGATCGGTTGTTGGACGAGAGCGTCCGACGCGGCGCGTTCACCTGCGCCACGTACAGCATAGGCACACGGACGGAGGAAATCGCTTCGGGGTCCGTCGGGACGCTCGGCAACGGTCGGGGCGGTGCGGGCATGGAAACGCTGTTCGACCTCGCGTCTGTCACCAAGCCCATCGTCGCGGTCGCGTTCATGAAGCTCTTTGAGGCGGGACATATCTGTCTGGACGACACGGTCGACCGGTTCCTGCCGTCGTTCAGGAGGCATCCGAAAGGGCGCATCTCCATGCTGGCGCTGCTGACGCATACCAGCACGATCCACGGTCAGGTGCAGCTCTACCGCACGTGCCGCACGAAGGAAGAGATGCTGCTCGGTATCCAGTACATGCCGCCGCGCGACCTGACGATTCCTTCGGTCGAGTACTCGTCGCAGGGGTTTATCATCCTGGGGGAGATCGTCGCGGCTATCACCGGCGCGCCGCTCGACGCGGCGATGCAATCGCTGGTTTTTGACCCGCTTGAGATGCGCGGCACGCTGTACTGCCCGAAGGGACCGCTGCTTGACCGCGTCGCGTCCACAGAAAACTGCCCGTGGCGCGGGTGTGTCGTCACTGGCGAGGTGCATGACGAGAATGCCGTGGTGATGGGCGGCGTCTGCGGGCACGCTGGGCTGTTCGCGCCGGCGGAAGATATTGCGAAGCTGTGCCGCGCCATGCTCAGCGGCAAGGCACCGGGCGGCGCGCGCTACCTGATGCCCGCGACGATCGTCCTGATGACGAGGAACCATACCCAGGGGCTGAACCTGGCGCGCGGCCTTGGCTGGCAGGGCAAGGACCCCTGCGGTTCTCCCGCCGGGGACCTGTTTTCCCCCATATCGTACGGGCACACCGGCTTTACCGGCACGAGCCTGTGGATGGACCCAACCAGGGACCTGTACGCGGTGCTGCTGACAAATCGCGTGCACCCGTCGCGCGACAGTGACGAGATCATCCATGTGCGCCACACGTTCCACAACCTCGCCGCGCTATGGGCTGACGAGAGGGCCGATAGAGAACGAAACGGAGATTCGACATGTCAAACATTGCGAACCGACTGAAGGAGCTGGGCATCACGCTTCCCACGCCGCCGAAGCCGGTCGGCCTGTACGCGTACTGCAAGTTCTTTGGCAATAATCTGGCGTATCTTTCCGGCTGCGGTCCGGCCATCTGTGGTCTGCCACCTTTTTCCGGCAAGGTTGGCGCGGAGGTGTCGCCGGAGGACGCGGCGGAGGCCGCGCGCCGCTGTGTGTTGAACGCGCTGGCGGTGCTGGAGCGGGACACGGGGAATCTGGACCGCGTACGGTGTTTCGCGAAGATGCTGGTTTTTGTCGCCAGCGCCGACGACTTTTGCCGCCAACCGGAGGTCGCCAACGGCGCTTCGCGGCTGCTGGCGGAGATCTTCGGCGAGGAAGCCGGTTGCCCAGCGCGTTCGGCTATCGGTGTCAACGTGCTGCCAGGGGATATTCCGGTTGAAGTGGAACTGCTGGTGGCGCTCAAGGACTGACGGAAAGGCTCCGCCGAAGATCGCGCCCGCGAGGATGGATTATCGGCATCAACCCATCGCAAGGTACAGATGGGGGTATGGTTGTGAACAAATCGGTGGCGGTGGGCACTGGTCCTTGGTGGTCGGCGGAGTCATAAGCGTCGACGCGGGCGGCGGGACTGCCTTGCTTGCCGGAGGCGGTGCCGAGCGATACGAAAACATCCCATTCTTTTCAGCATGGATTCGCTCGGCGGCAATATCCGAGTTCGTCGCGGTGTCACACTCCGTCATCACAAAGCCGGCCATTTCCAGGTTTCCTCTCATCTCCGTTTTAACGGTATAACCTCATCAACGGTGCGCACTTGGGCACCTCTTGACCCTACATTGACTTCGCCATGGGAGTAACCATGATTCTTGTCCATCGACTGAGTTTTTTAGAACCTGTATTCACAAGGGAAGATATGCTATACTGGATAGATGAAAGAATATAAGAAGCGGGAGCAAGCATACCCGAGCGACCTGACGGATGAGCAATGGGCGGAGATAGCGCCGCTATACGCAGGACTTCATGGCCGAAACGAGAGTTGACGGACGCGGTGCTGTACTTTGTCAAGACAGGGTGCCAGTGGCGTCATCTACCGCACGATTTTCCACCGTATTCAACAGTGCATAGCTTCTATAGGCGCGCTAAGAACAGCGGGCTTTGGGACAAGATTTTAGAGCATATGGTGGCAAAAACACGCGAAGATGCGGGGCGCAGCCCCAAGCCAACGTACGGAATCATCGATTCCCAAAGCGTCAAGACTGTGGGCGCGAGCGAAGAACGCGGCATTGACGGAGGAAAAAAACGAAAGGGCGCAAGCGGCATATTGTCGTAGATGTCATGGGGAATCTGCTTGCAGTCGTCGTTCATGCGGCCAATATCCACGATACCAAGTCAGGCATTGAGCCGGCAAAGCTTGCTACCGAACGCTACCCTTCCATCGGAAGATTCTGTGCTGACGCGGGTTATCGCGGCACGTTTATCTTGGATGTTGACAAAATCCTTGGCCTTGGGGTAGGGTATTCGTCCCGGTCCGACCGCAAGCAGTCACCTATCCCGCCAGCCGCCAAGGGTGTTACTTCAAGGAACACCCTTTTCATCACTATTCTGCTTCCCGTTCGCCGTCAAGGGTGCTCGTTGAATGAGTGCCCTTTCCCTGCCGCCCAGCTTCTCGCGCACCATCAAGGGTATATCTTGAAGTGATACCCTTTCGCCGCCGTGCCGCTTCCTGTGTGAGGTCAAGGATACGAATTGAAGTCGTACCCTTTTCATTGCTATCTCGTCCCCCTGTTCACCGGCAAGGTGGGCGAATTGGGTTCGGATACTCTTAGCGGCTGTGATCCGCCCCACGAACCATGGACAACTCGGAGGAAGGCGTGCAAGGGCCGTGCTGGCGGCTTTGCGTCGCACTGGCAGCATACAGCACTCCCCGGCAGCGAAAAACAGCACAGCCCCACCAGCGCTGGGAACGGCGAAGGGCACCCGACAAAAAAGGTCTTGCGTCGCGCGAGGACACCCGAGAGACACAGCACCGCCAGCACCGGAAACGGCATTCCGACTGCATGCGTACATCGCTCGGAATGCCTATTTTTTATCACAAATAATCAGACCATAATTGACCACAATTTTGACCATAACCAGCGTTTTTTTCAGTTGTTCTCTGTTGATGGGCACGATCAATAATTCAATTAAATCGGACTATTTATAGAGAACATTTATTCCTATTTTATATCGTTGTGTGTATGGGGGAGGGTTCAAATCCCTCCCCCGCAACCATTTGTAAGTACTACCCCGATATTCACCGTGAATGAACCATCTTCATTCGCGTGGATTATCGGGATTGGTTCTTTTATAACCTCTTTTGCGCGCGACTGGCTCCATTTGGAAGCCATGTTGCGCATTCTATTTGCCAGGACCACCGCGCCGATTTTGCTTTTTCTGCCTTCAGCGGTCCTGATGATTTCTTCAAGCCCGCCTTTCCGACGGCGCAGACGGTCGATCTCATCTTCCAATTCCGGGACATTCATCCCAGACAATACGGCTTTGACGCCGTTGTGAATTTGCGTGTCGATCTGGCGAAGCTCGCCCTTTTCCTTCAACAGATCAGGGGAAGCGTTATTGAACTGCCGGGCGATTTCATTCGCGATTACATCAAAGTCGAAACCGCGAAGGTATTCTTCGACGCATGCGACGACGAACGGTTGAATGATATTCGCCGCGATGGATATCGAATCACAAGTATGTGTGCGACGCTTATTGCCGCAGATGTAGCGGGAGTGTTCGTATCAGTCATGCGGTTTTACACCCTTTCCAGTACCCGCCTGGTTTTGCGCCCCTTGGCAAAACAGTCAAAGCAATAGCTTCACGTCACCGGCAGCGTGGTGATGACCACTGCAGCGTGCGTAACGATTTTTGTTAGCGGTCGAAGACGGCGCTTCCAGCGTTATCACTACCAGTGGGGTTTCTTTTGCAGGCTTTGCTTCCGGTAAGATCTGTGTGTACGTTTACATTTTATAGAAGAGCCGAGACGGAGAAGTTTTTCATTGTTAGAATTTCGGTATATTTATCTAATATAATAAACAAAAAATCATTATAACACTTGACAATCATATCCAAATGAGCTACAATACAAAAAATGTTAACGTGTACATTTCGTTCTTTGTAAAACGTGGAAGGAAGTGTTGCCAAATGGAAAAATTCATGCGCGAGCGAGGAAAGCCCATATCCCGCAGGTTGTTGGCATACTGTACCTTCAAAGACAAGAACGCATACTATCACAGCATGCTTCTGGTTCCCTTTGCACTCATCGTCTGCTTTAAGCTTCTTCCCTGTATCGGGCTGGTACTCGCCTTTCGCCGATATTCTCCAGCCAGCGGAATGATTGGGCAGTATTGGGTTGGATTTCGCTATTTTGAACAGGTCATGGGGGATCCGCTTTTCCTTCGTGCCATCGTGAATAATGTGGTGCTTGGTCTGGTTAGCAATGTGCTTTGTTACCCCATCCCCATCCTTTTTGCCATCTTGCTCAGCGAAATGCGCCAGAAGCGAACCTCCCGCATCGTGCAGACAATTTCGTATCTGCCGCATTTTTTATCAACGGTCGTCGTGGCCGGTATCATCTTCCAGCTCACCTCCCCAAGCATCGGGTTGATCAACAAGGTGATCGTGGCGCTTGACGGAACGCCGATCAACTTTCTTATCCAGGCAGCGTGGTTTAAGCCAATCTACGTGCTGTCCGGGCTATGGCAAAGCACCGGATGGAGCGCCATAATTTATTTGGCCGCCATTTCCGCGGTGGATCCGCAACTATATGAATCGGCGGTTATCGACGGCGCCGGTCGGTTTAAGCAGGCGCTGCACGTGACGCTGCCGTCCATTGCGCCCACCATTATCATTACCCTCATTCTGAACATTGGAAAATTCATGAACATAGGGCATGAAAAGGTCATTATGCTGTATAACCCCTCCACCTATGAAACTGCGGATATCATTTCTTCTTATGTTTATCGCATCGGGTTGCAGCAGGGTGCGTTTTCGGTGGGTACGGCCATTGGTCTTGCCGAATCCCTTGTGTCGGTGCTGTTGGTGTCCACGGCAAACATGGTGGCGCGCCGGGTATCGGAAAACAGTTTGTGGTAAGGGGGAAAAATATGAAGCCGACAAAGCCGCAGATGGTGTTTCAGGTGATAAACTACATTGGAATGTTGGTGTTTGCCTTTGTGTGCCTGCTTCCTTTTATCAACATCATCGCAGTTTCCTTCAGCACGCCGGGCGCCGTTGTGCGCGGGGAGGTTACCCTTTTTCCCATTGGTTTTTCCCTGGCAAACTACACGAAGGTGATGGGGGACAAGATGTTCTTCGTCGGGTATAGGAACACCATCTTGTATACCTTTGCCGGCACACTGTTTTCCATTGCCATGTCCGTTCTGCTTGCCTATCCGTTATCCAAACGCACAATGGCCGGCAACGGCTTTTTCATGAAGGTGCTGCTGTTCACCATGCTGTTCAGCCCGGGGCTGATCCCTCAGTTCCTGAACATCCGAAACTTCGGTCTCATCAACAACGTTTGGGGTATCATCATTCCCTTTTCCATCAGTACGTGGAATGTCATCGTGATGCGCACGTTTTTTATGGGCATTCCGGAAGAGGTTGAGGACGCGGCGATGATTGACGGGTGTAACCCGTTTCAGACGCTATGGCGCATCGTATTGCCGCTTTCGACAGCCGTCATCTCGACCATGTGCCTGTTTTACGCGGTGGGCTATTGGAACGGCTGGTTCTGGCAGATGCTACTGCTGGACAAAACAAACCTGCAGCCGGTATCTCTGTATTTGCGCAAGGTGGTCATGGGCGCGGGGTTCAGCAATGACCTTTCCACCGCGGCCAATGAAGTGGTGAATGTTGACCTTTTGATGAACGCCGAAAGCCTCCGGGCGACGACAATCTTGCTGGTGGTACTCCCCATTTTAGCAGCCTATCCGTTCATACAGAAGTATTTCCAAAAGGGTTTGATGGTCGGTTCTTTGAAGGGGTAATAAGTTTCGCGTCGTTGTTGGGGTATCCCAATAAAATATGAAACGCTAGGAGGGAATCGCATGAAACATCTCAGGTACCTGTCTCTGTTGCTGGCGGCGCTGTTGCTGGCTACTTTCACGCCTGCCCTTGGAGAGGGAGAAAAACCGGATTCCTGGATCTCCGACGACCTGACGCTCACCATGTTTTACCATGAAGACGCCCGCATGCCTTACAATCCCGACTGGGGTTGGGTTGAGTTTTTCAAGGAGCACACCGGTGTTACGCTCGAGATCATTCCGGTGACCACGGATGATAACATCGCCAAGGCAAACGCTTTTATCGCCTCAGGCTCCCCGCCTGACATCTTCACCTTTTGCCAGGTGTTCCAAACGTACTACAATGACGGTATCTGGGTACCCATCAGCGATTACTGGGACTACATGCCAAACTTCAAGCGCGCGGCCGACTCCGTGAATGCCTGGGAAACCATTGACAACTTCCGGATGAACGACGGAAAGTTTTACAACATGCCTGAACTGCGCGCGTTTACGGTCAACAATCTCCAACTGTTCTTCCGAGACGACCTGATGCGGAAGTATGGGCTTGAAAACCCCAAAACCATGGATGAGTTTACCGAGGCGCTGCGGACGCTGCATAAAAACGAGCCCAAGATGAGAGGGCTGCATTTTGTGGATGGTCTGCAACAGTTGGGGAACTTTGTTAGCCGGATGTTTAACGACATACCCATGTTCGGCAACGCGGTCAACACCTATCACGGCATGACGTACCGCGATGGCGCTTATGTGTACGGTTCCACCAGCGATGTAGCCCGCGGCGCGCTGGAATGGCTGAGCATGCTCAACAAGGAAGGCCTGCTGGACGGCGAAAACCTCTCCACCGCCAGGCAGCAAATGCGTACGTTCATGTCCAATGGCGAGTATTATGCGCAGGTGTGCTACTACTCCGACACGGATGTTGCCACCGTTGCCGCCACGCCTGTTATGGGCGACAGCTTTGCCTACCGCGTCTGTTTCCCGCCGGAGACCCCCTACGGGCGAGCTTACAGCACAGGCACGGATGGAAAATGGCAGTACAACTACAACATCACAGAATACTGCCGTCAGCGGTTGGGCGAAGAAAAATTCATCCAGGCTATTCAGTTCTTTGACTGGATGCGTTATTCGGAAACGGCATGGAACCGCTACACTTACGGTATTGAAGGCGTCACCTATGACTGGGTGGACGGCAAGGCTGTATTGAACCCTGAGTACGATAAGGATCAAGGCGGTACGCGTAGCCTGGAAGCCGATTACGGATGCGGCGTGCTGCCCTTCCGCGGCTATAGCATCATGGAGCGCGAGTTGCAAGGCTACACGCCCGAATATGCGCAGTATCAGCTTGATACCGTGTCTCTCGGCTACATCGAAGCGCAAAAGCCGCCTGTCAATTTCGAAATCGAGGATCAGGACATCATCAACCAGTACTTCCCCAGCCTCAAGACCTATGTGGACGAGATGGCGGCTAAGTTTATCTACGGAGAGCTGGAAGTGACCGATGAAACCTGGGCCGCCTATGTGAAAGAATGTGCCACCCGGGGCGCAACCAAGATCCAAGCGGTGTATGAAAGGGTGCAGCCCGACGGAATCTGATCAATATCCAACGTAGATGGGCTGTCGTGGAAGAGCACAGAAACGCCAAACTGCTTTACCCTCTGATGGGGTCTGGCTGGGACAATGTCACAGCCAGACCGTAGATCGGCGAGTTTCAATGGGGATTCATTTGAACATTGCTTTACCCGGATATCTCGCAAGGGAGGACGTTTTCCCCCTTGAGGGTTGTTGACGAAGACGACAACATCGCAAAAGGAGGCACTTATGGCATACCAGGGATTTGCGCAGTTCCCCTACGGGGCGGTCTATTTCAGAAAATCCAGCCCCCAGAAGGCGGATTTTGAACGCGACTATGCGCAGGCAGCGCGCGATGGGATGAATACATTTCGCCACTGGTTCATGTGGCATGCCATCGAAACGGCCCCGGGCGTGTACGACTGGGATGAGTGGGATATGCAGTTGGAACTTGCGGCCAAATACGGTATAAAGACCATCATCGCGGAGTGTATCCATGCCGCGCCGGAATGGGCGTTTGCGGAGTACGCACACGCAAGATTCGTGGACGCGGATGGAAAGCCGTCGCTCAGCAAGCTACGAAACTCCTCCGCTACGGCGGGATTTTCCGGGCTGTGCCTGGACAACACGGATTTCAAAGCGCTGGCGGGCAATTTTCTAACCGTGCTTGCCAAACGTTACAAGGGCCATCCCGGGCTTGGCGGTTACGATGTGATGAACGAGACAAACCAGTTTTCCTCCGGCTTTGGCAGGTGCTTCTGCCCCGCCTCCCAAGCGGATTTCCGGCTGTGGCTGCAAAAGAAATATGGCGACCTGAAAACATTGGCGGAAGCTTGGCGGCGCTATTCATTGACGGACTGGTCCCAGGTGCAGATCCCGCGCGGGTATGAAATTTATCCTGAATACTTTGACTATGCCGATTATCACGTGGAAAATTCCATCAACACCTTTGCCTGGCGCGTGGAAACCCTGCGCGCAGTGGACCCGGACGCGGCCATGGTGGCGCACGGCGTGCATGACGCAAGCCTCCACAGGCGCCTGGAAGGCGCGGATGACGACTGGGAATACGCGAAGGTTCTGGATGGTTACGGATACTCCGGAGGAGGCGGAATCGCGCCGCGCGCGTACGGAACGGACAAACGATGGGAAAAGATGCTGTCCGCCGACGTGACGAGAATGGGGTCGGACGGAAAGCCCTTCTGGGCCTGCGAGCGTACCTCAGGCCCGACGTATTCACTGGCGGACAACCGCTTCCGCTATGAGTTTAACGAAAATCATACCTGGGTAGAGCAAAAAGAGGTCACGGGCGTAAGCCGAGACACCCGGTCCAAACAGACCGGCGAAGACGTTCGCGCAAATGATTTCGTCGCGTTGGCAGGCGGCGTGCGCGGCCTGTTTTCCAACCGCTGGCGCGGCCTGGACGATGGCCCGTTCTTTGGTGCGATGGGTTACTATAACAACGACGGCTCACCCAACGACCGTTCGGAGGCCGCGTCGAAGAACGCCAAATGGGCGAATGCTCCCGAGCAAAAGAGCCTATGGTCTTCCGCGCCCATTTATGGGGATATCGCTATTCTTAACTGCCCGGAAAGCCAGATCTGTGTGCAGTTGATGAGCAAAAGCGCGGGGCAATACACATACGCCGTGCGCGGCGCGTACAACGCGTGGATGGACTTGGCTGCGCAGCCGGACATCATCAAGTTGGAGCAGTTGAAGCACTACTCATGCGCTTACCTTCCGTTCCCGTTCCGCCTGAAAAAGGAAAGCGTGGAGCGCCTGAAGGCCTGGGTGCGGAACGGCGGGGTTCTGATCAGCGAGGGCTGTCCCGGGTATCTGGACGATAGCGGGCACGTGGCGGGTCTGCAGCCTGCCATGGGTTTGGATGAAATGTTCGGATGCCGTGAAAAGGATTTTTTCATTGACGCCAATCAAATCCGCAGCGAAGGCATGTACTTTTCCTTCAAAGATTGCCCTGTCGTGTATGGCGGTGTCTGCGAACAGGTGTACGAGCCGACCGTGGGCAAGGCCGTCGGCTGGTACGACAACGGGGCCGTTGCGGCGATCGAAAACCAGTACGGCAAGGGCAGAACACTGCTAATGGGTACGAGTCCCGGTTTCGGTTTCTATGATCATCAAACAGATGAAATGCGCGCGTTTTTCAAAACCCTCCTTGATTGGGCGGGTGTGGAGCAGCATGTCAAGTCCGGCAACCCGAGTTTGATCGTGCGCTTGCACGATGGCGACGGTGGACCCAAGCTTTGGATTGTCAACGCATACAAGGATGAGGCCGAGGCCGAAATCATCCTTGCCGGGAAGTACGCCGGGCTTTCTCCGAAGCGGACCCATTGGGGCGTGCCACCTGAGATGACGGCGCGCGGCACGCTTTGCGTTACGGTAGGCAGACGAGACGCAGTCGTAGTTTCGCTCGGCTGAGCGCGATTGCAAAAGGAGGGGCATCCATGGCCTACAAGGGATTCGCACAGTTGCCGTACGGGGCGGTCTATTTCCGAAAGTCAAACCCGCCGCGCAAAGATTTTGAGAGGGATTATGCGCAGGCGGCGCGGGATGAAATGAACACGTTCCGGCACTGGTTTATGTGGAACGCAATCGAGGTAGCGCCCGGGGTGTACGAATGGGACGAATGGGACATGCAGCTCGATCTTGCTGCCAAATACGGCATCAAAACGATCATCGCCGAGTGCATCCACGCGGCGCCGGAATGGGCGTTTGCGGCGTACGCCCATGCGCGGTTTGAAGACGCGCAGGGCAGACGGGTGGGCAGCCAGATGCGCAACTCCTCCGCAACGGGCGGTTTTTCGGGACTATGCCTGGATAACCGGGATTTTAAGGCACTGGCCGGCAACTTTCTTACGGTGCTTGCCACACGGTACAAAGGTCATCCCGGCCTTGGCGGTTATGACGTGATGAACGAAACAAACCAGTTTTCATCCGGGTTTGGACGCTGTTTTTGCCCCGCGTCGCAGGCAGACTTTCGCCGCTGGCTGCAAGGGAAATACGGTGATCTGAAAAATCTGGCCGAGGCCTGGCGACGCTATTCCCTGACCGACTGGTCGCAAGTGCATATCCCGGCCGGCAGGGAACCGTACCCGGAGTATTTCGACTATGCCGATTACCACGCGCAGACATCGGCGGAGCAGTTTGCCTGGCGCGTAGAAACGCTGCGCGCGGCGGATCCGGACGCCGCCATGCTGGCGCACGGCGTCGGCGATGCCAGTCTGCACCGACGCCTGGACGCGGCGGATGACGCGTGGGCATTCTCTGCCTGTCTGGACGGATACGGCTACACAGGCGGCGACGGTTTGGAAAGGAATCCGGATAGCGTTCGCCGGTGGACGCGGGTGATTGCGCCGGATTTGACGCGTACGGGGTCCCGTGGGAAACCGATCTGGGCATGTGAGCGCAGCGCGGGCCATGTGCACGAGTACGCAGACAGCCGGTTTTCGAACGAATACAACGAGAACAATCGATGGCTGGACGATTTGTCCGTTCAGGACAAAACCCTATTTCGCCATATCCGAACGGGGAATGATCTGCGCTCAAACGATTTGACCGCGTTGGCGGCGGGCACGCGTGGCCTTCTTTCCAGCCGGTGGCGCGGCCTGGTGGATGGTCCACTGTTTGACAGGTACGCCTACTACAACATGGATGGTTCGCCGACGGATCGCTCGGAGGCTGCGGCGCGCATGAGCCACTGGGGAAACGCGCCAGAACAAGCCGGGCTCATGGCGTCCGCGCCCATTCGTGGCGATATCGCGCTGCTCAACTGCCCGGAAACCCAGATTTACTTCCACTTGCTGGACGGCAGTTCCGGCCCGTACATACATGCCTTTCGGGGCGCGTACAACGCGCTGTTGGATCTGACCGTGCAGCCAGATATCATCAAACTGGAACAACTAGATGACTATGGCGTTGCCTACCTGCCCTGCCCGATGCGCCTGACGCGGGAAAGCGCCGACAGGCTCAAAGCGTGGGTTGCCGCCGGAGGAACGCTGATCAGTGAGGGTTGCCCGGGCTTTGCGGATGATATGGGGCATGTCGATGCCGTACAGCCCGGGCTTGGGCTGGATGCGCTGTTTGGCTGCCGCCAGGCGTCCTTCTATATGGGGGGGCGTGTGCTAAGCGCCGAGAAGTTCTCCTTTGCCGCGCTGGGCTGCGAGAGGGTGTATGGCGGTATTTACGAGCAAGGCTATACCCTCGCCAGTGCGAGATCGCTGGGAAGATTCGCAAACGGTCACGTCGCGATCACGGAGAACACGTTTGGCAAAGGTAGGGCGCTGCTCATGGGCACCAGCGTCGGATTTGGGTTTTACGAACACCAAACGGATGAAATGCGCGCCTTTTACCGCGCGCTCCTTGACCGCGCTGGGGTTTTGCAGGCCTGCACATGCAGCGAGAGGCATCTGCTTGTCCGCCTGCAGAACGGTCCCGAGGGCTTCTCTTTGTGGATTGTCAACAACCATGACACGCCATACGAGGCAACCATAGCGCTTCAAGGGGCGTACGCGGCGCTCTCGCCCGTCAAGGCGCATTGGGGGGATATGCCAGGGGAATGGAGGGCCGGGCACCTGCGCGTCAGCGTTCCCGCACAGGATGGCATCGTGCTTGCGATGGCATAGGCCCTATTGTCAGGAAGAAATACTCAAACGAGAGGATGATCGATATGGCGCGCACAGAAAAGCGGATGGTGTATAAATCCTGCAAGCGGGACGGCGTGGGCGCGTTCCAGCCGAGGACAGTGACCGCGGGGTTTGCGCAGGACGCGGATCTGCTAGCGGGACTTGGCGATGCGCGGCCCGATGGTTTGATGTCCCGGGCGCTGGTGCCGTGCGCCGGCGTATCCGTATGCGCAAGGCATCAGACTACGGACGGAACCATGGCGGGCCTTGCGATGGTATCGGACGAGATGACGGCGGGCGGGAACAGACCCAAACGGCTGATCCGCTTTGAGGAGGCGGCGGGGGATCTGCGCCTGGACGTTCACATCACATACTACCCAGAGCATTCCGCCATGTTGCTGGAAGGCAAGGCATTCAACAGGGGGACCAAGCTCATTGAGCATGTGGAAAGGCTCAATTCTTTCCATGTGGCCTTTGATGCCGCATGGACTGGTGACACCAAATTGCACACCATCGGCGGCGGCACGACGCATTTTTGCTTCCCACCCTATGCTTTCCAGATGGACGAGCGCATTCTGATGGGGTCGCTTTGGCCCGATATCAAGATTGACTCCGGCGAAACCGGCCGGTCATCGGATGACAAAATGCCTTTCTTTTTTCTCACGGACGACGAGGAGTCCTCCGGTGTGTACGGCGCACTGGAATGGTCGGGCGCGTGGGAGATTACGCTTAAACGCCAGGACGAATACCTGTACGTAAAAGGCGGCATCCGCGATGTGGACACGACGCTAAGGCCCGGGGAGGAACTGACCTTTCCGCGCGCTTTGCTGGGCTTCTGGGATGGTGATATCGAGGACGGGCGCAACGCGCTGCGCAGGTTTATTCGCGACTGGTATCCCAAATACAGGGGGGAAGACCTGGGCGCGCCCGTTACCTGGAACCACGCGTTCACCTTTGGCCCCAGCATTTGCGATGAGATATTCCGGAAGCAAGTGCCGGTGTGTGCGGAACTGGGTTTTGAATGGATGCAGATTGACTGGGGATGGTTTGGCGGCTGCGTGCTGCACAAGGAAGCCGGCGGGGACGCCTCCACGGGCATCGGCAACTGGTTTTCCGTGGATGAAAACAGGTTTCCAAATGGCATTGAGCCGCTGGCCGACCTTGTTCGTGCCCATGGAATGAAATACTGCACATGGGTTGACCCCGAGCAGGCGTCTCCCACTTCGGACATGGCGCGGGCCTATCCCCAATGGATGCTTTACCATCCAAGCCCGGGCGAGAAGAACATGTGCCTGGTCAATTTTGGTCTGCCGGAGGTTCAGGCTTTTTTCATCGACCTCATTTGTGGGTTGGTCAAAAAATGGGGGATCCATAAACTTAAGTGGGATAACAACATTGATCCCATGGCCTACTGGACGCACCATGACGACCCGGCGCACAGGGGAATGCTGCAGCTGAACCACATCCGAGGGGTGTGGCGGGTTTGGGATGAAATTCGGCGTCTCAATCCGACCCTTGTGCTTGAGAACTGCTCCAGCGGCGGCAGACGGTTTGACCTGGGCGCGTTTGGTCACGCCCACATCCACCACGGATCGGATTTTAACTTCCAGGATGATATCGTCAGAAACCAGATTCATGGTTTGAACACCGTCATGCCCTCCTACCGGGTGATCCACACTTGCACCTGGACAGGGCACGACTACCCGGACACATATGTCCAAACGCGCTTTGGCGGCATCCTGCGCTTTTCGCAAAACTTCGCCGATTGGCCGAAGGAAGACCTTGCGCGCACAAAGCGTCACATTACGGTGTACAAGTCTATTCGCCATCTGCTGAAGGAGGACTATTACGCCTTGTTCCCACAGCCCAGGGCGTTGACGGACTGGGACGGCTGGCAGTTCCATGCGCCCGAAACGGACGAAGGATTTTTGCTGGTGTTCCGAATGCACGGCGAGGAAAGCAGCCGGACCGTCTACCCGCGTGCGCTGGCGGCGGAGAGGGAATACCAGTTTGAAAATCCATACACCGGCGAGGTATTCATGAAGCGCGGCACGGACACCATGGCGGAAGGTATTTGCGTCGAACTGGAGAAAAACAGTGCGCTTTTGTTGCACTATAGGCTTGCGTAATACACCGAGAGGAGCTTGCGCGTGGACAGTAAGACAGCGCTTGTTACCGGATCAAGTCGTGGAATTGGCCGCGCAATTGCGCTGGAGCTGGCGGCGTGCGGATATGATATCTGCATTAATTACCTATCCAGCGAAGAAATGGCCCTGGATGTCCGTGATCGGATTGAGGCTATGGGTAGGCGTTGCGTTGCCATCCGTGCCGATGTAGGCGATATAAACGCGCTTCAGGCCATGTTTGCGCGCGTGGAAGATGACCTGGGTGGTACCGACGTATTGGTAAACAACGCGGGCATCACGGAGTATCTTCCGTTGCTTGAATGTACGGAAACGCTGTGGCAGCGCATCACCAACACGGACTGGAAGGGCGCGTTTTTTGCTACGCAGCTAGCGGCGAAGCAGATGATTAAAAACGAGCGGAAAGGTGTCATTGTAAACATTACATCTATCCACCAACGCTGCAATTTCCCCATCGCCAACGTATATGGCCCGACAAAAGCCGCGCTGACCAAATTTACCGAGCATGCCGCGCTGGAACTGGCGCCCTATGGCATCCGCGTGGTTGCGCTGGCACCGGGGTGCACAAAGTTGCGCGAAGGAGAGGATGAGACGCCGCGGGGTCTCCAGCTCGCTAGCCGCATTCCCTTGGGGCGGTACGCGTCCTGCGAGGAAATCGCAAAGGTCGCGGCGTGGCTGGTTTCCGATGGCGCGGCCTATATTACCGGAACAAGCGTTGTGGTTGACGGCGGCAGTGTACTGCCCTCGCACCTGGACAGCGCCTATGTGGACGGGGTGAAAACGCAGAACGGAAAAACGTTTTAGGGGCTAGATCAAAAAGCTAAATCATGCAAACCGGGCGTCTTTTCCGGCATCTCCGCGTCGTTTTCCGCTCAGCGTAGCGCTGCTAAGCCACGCTTAAACTCCTTGATCTGTCGAAAAATCCACTCCGGCTTGCACGATTTCCATTTTTGAAACACGCCCTAAGAACAAAGGAAGGTGGGCCGCCACTCGGGCGCGCCCGCCTTACGCAATTTTCCCCTGTCAGGTTTCCAATTCGGACACAATCTCCAGCAGCGTTTCGTCTGATCCGACGTTTCCTGGGAATACGATGAAGGGCAGGCGTGGGAATTTGCTCTCATATGGCGACCAAACCGGGATGCCGGGGCGGATTTGCCCTATGACGCGAGCCCTTTTGATGCGCAGCGCCTGGGTTGCTATGTCACTGGTGGTAATGCCACCCTTTGCTACGAGGTAACGCGGCCTTGTGCGCAAGGAAGACACCACGGATACAAGCGCGCCGGAAATTTCTGTGGCAAGGGATAGCTGGCGATCCTCGCCACCCGGCAGATCCAGACGCTGCCTGTTGGTGTAGACAACGGCGGTTTTTCCTGATCGAATGCTTTCCTCGCAAAGCCGGGATACCCTATCCGCTTCGTTTTGCAGTTTGCCTTCTTCGCATGCAAGATGCTGGTTGAACTCAATAGGCGTTACGAATAGCTGAGAATCCAACAGCATCTGAAGCTGCGCTGTCGTCCTTTGCACATGGGAGCCAATAACCACGAGTCCGCCGTTTGTGTTGCCTCCATCTACCAATGCGGCGCGTGCAAGCTGCGGTTTATCCGAGATCGCGCCGATCGCCTTTACAAAGGAGGCCGCAGTGCGAAACAGAAACCGCTTGCCTGCTTTCCAAGCTATGTTCAGCGCTTCCAGGAAAGGGGTAAGTTCCTGATATGTAGATGCGTTGACGATGATTTTTTGAAACCCGCAAGCACTCATAAGCGCCTCCAGCGTGGATTTGACATCCTGTCCTGCCGGAATGTAAAGCCAGTTTTCTTTTTTAAATAGCCCCTTGGTCTTCTCTTCAACCCAGGCTCCTAAGTGAGAGTGTTGGTAGCCAAAGGTGGTGTCTCTTGCAAATTCCGTTTCACCAACGGGAACAAGGGCATCCTGTTTGCGCAGATAGTGCACATTCTCGATAGTATACCGTCCGCCCTCCTCAAAAAAAGGAGCGATGACCTCCCCGTCGAACGCTGTGCCCAGTCCGTTTTTAAGCGATTCCGTTTCGATGGGGTAATGGCCGCGCAATGTGGAATCGCTTCGGCTGATTACCAGAAACGGCCGCCCGGTTTCCTTGGACGCGGCAGCAATGTTTTCGCCGATCGCCTGGTGAACGGCTACAGTTTTATCGCGCGAAAAGCTTCGCGAGTTTGTGAGCACGAAAAACAATGGGGCTCCCGTACGGAGGGCATCCGTCAAAACAGGTTTGGACCACTGGGTATAGACATCCACGCCGTGAACAGTCTGCGTGCCCGTGGGATCATCATCAAGAACAATAATTTGCGGCCAGCGCGTCATGATAACTGCCTTTCTTCGGTATCAAGTCAGCCGGTTTACCGGCCAGGTGATCGGCATACCCCGGAGTACCTCGGCGATTCCTCGCGCGGCGTCAACCGCCATATGGATTGCGGCCTCCGGCGTCAGCGCTGAGTTGTGTGGGGACACGATGACGTTGTCCATGTGAAAGAAAGGATGATCCGGCCGCGGGGGTTCCACGGCGTAAACATCTATCCCGGCGCCTGCCAGCCGGCCTTTCTCAAGCGTGCGAATCAGCGCCTGCTCATCCACAATCTCACCGCGCGCGGCATTGATAAAGTATGCGTCCGGGCGCATTCTTCCAAGCAGTTCTTCTGAAATAAGGCCGCGTGTTGTTTCGGTCAAAGGGAGATGCAGGGAGAGAAAGTGGCAAGCTGGCATGAGATTCCAAAGGGAATCCGCCCTGCCGATACCATCGGGCCAGTCCGCATCCGAAAGGTAGGGATCATATCCCACCACCCCCATATCAAAAGCCAAAAGCCGCTTGGCCGTTGCGCGTCCGATGCGGCCCATGCCGACAATGCCGGCCGTTTTCCCGGCCAATTCTACTAAGCTAAACGTGCTGCGCAAAGAAAAATCAGCCGTTGCCCGGTAGGCTTTGTCGCAGGGAATCAGTTTTCTCGCAAGCGCAAGAATCATCGTCACGGCGTACTCCGCCACGGCATTTGTCATGCCAAGGGGAGCGTTTGTGACCTGTATTCCTCTTTGGGTGGCGGCCTCCACGTCTATGTTGTCCACCCCCGCGCCGTGCTTGGCAATCACGCGCAGCGTGGGCGCGGCTGCCATCACCACGTCGCTCATGACGGCCGTGCGGACCAGTACGCCGCTGCATCCGTCAAGCTCACGGATCAAGGTGGCGGGGTCTATGCCGGAGCCGTGCCGGACATCAAAACCTTCCGCCTGCAAAAAAGCGACGCCTTCGTCGGCGATTGGTTGCGGTACGAGAATGACATGACGCATTTATGCCTGCACCTCTTTCAAGCGCCGCTTCATCGCGGCCATTTGTTCTTTTGCTTTGGATAGCAGCATTCCTTGATCGGAGCTGATGGTGATGAACTGAAGGCCGGATCGAATCAGGGCGTGGGCCTCCTCTGCGTTCGAGGCGATCGTTCCTACGGCTCGGCCGGCCGCACGGCACACGCCGCATACATGGGCGATGGCGTTTTGGACGGGTTCCGCTTTCGGGTTGCCTGTTACGCCATAGGAGGCGGACAAGTCCATCGGCCCGATAAACAGAACATCGATGTCGGGGATGCGGGCGATATCTTCAACCGCCTGAACCGCTTCTTTTGTTTCGCAATAGCAGCCCAGGAATGTTCTTTCGTTGGCAAGCCGGGCATAAAGCACCGGGTCCATTGTGCCGTAGCGGGCGGCGCGGTGTGTGGGCGCGAATCCTCGACGGCCTTCCGGCGCATACTTCACATAGGATACGCACGCTTGTGCCTCCGCGACGCTGTTTACCTGGGGTACCAACACCCCCGGTGCGCCCGCATCCAGCAGTTGCAGAATTTCGATATCGCTATTTTTTCTAACGCGCAAAATGGGCACGATGCCGCTTGCTTCCGCGGCGCGCAGGATGTTGATAATGGTCTCGCGGCTAAACATGACGTGTTCATTGTCCAGCACAAAGAAATCGAAGCCGGATAGCGCCAATATTTCGGCACTGGCAGGATCGTTGAATTTGGCAAAAGTGCCAATCACCGCTTCCCCAGCAGCCAGTTTTTGTTTCAAAGGGTTTTCCCGCATGCTAAACGCCTCCCAACAATTGCATAAAGGAATAAGGCACACCGACGGACAACACCGAAACCTGTATTCCGCTTCCCTCCATGGCCCGGACAAACGAATGGGGATCTTCCGTGTTGGCGGCGAAAAGTCCGTAATGGCAGGGAACGGCTGCCCGGACGTCCAAGGCTTTAGCAAGTCTTGCCGCTTCCCGCACGTCCATATTGCCCAAGCGGCCATTGATGCAGCAGAAAATGATATCAGGGCGGATTGGTAGCGCCAGCAGTTGATCGTCCAGAAGGCTATCGCCTACAAAGTACATACTGCCCTCCGGCACCGTTGCAACAACGCCGATGCTGTCCTCGGTGTGGTTGGCGTAGACGGCCTCCAAAATGATAGGGCCTTCCCTCAACTTGGCCCCGCGGTCAAACAATGCCAGCTTGCCGGACGGCAAGCCCATAGATTTCATGGCGTCAACGCAGCTGGTGGGCCCCGCAAAGCGCCTGACATTTGCCTGCATGGGCACGACGGTCTGCGCATCCAGGTGGTCCGTATGCGGATGGGTAGCGATTACTGTGTCCGCGCAATACGCCTCCGGAAGAGCGGGAGGGGGAACGAGTCGCCGGAAGCCTTCGTCATACCGCTTCTGCGCGCAGAGTGAATCGCTCAGGTAGGGATCGATGACTACGCGGGCGCCTTCCGATGAGACGGCATAGCCCCCTTGGCCCAACCAGGTAACGGATGTAGACATTGCGCATACCCTCCAAAGAAAGAATGTACACGTTCACATTCACTATACCAAAATCGAGATTGCAAGTCAAGGCATAGTAAAAAAACACAGATTGACATGATTGTACACGTGTGCTAAGATGAAGAAAAAACGTGTGAGGTAACGGATGACCATCAAAGATATAGCCAATTTGGCCAATGTATCGCACGCTACGGTATCACGCGTGCTGAATAACTCGCCAAATGTAAAGGAAGAAACGCGCCAGAGGGTCATGAAAATCATCGACCAGATGGGGTTTTCCCCACGCATGTCGGCGCGAGCCTTGAACTCTGGGAAAAATTACAACATCGGCCTTTTGATATTGTATGATATTTTTAAGTCTCAGTTTCCCACGGATTTTTTACCGGGCATTTTGTCCGGCCTTACGCGAGAGCTAAACAAAGCCGGCTACATGCTTTCTTTGTTTCTGGATGAGGCGGCGGATGGCGGGGGTATGGAAGCTGTGGACGCGCTGCTGAACAGAAATCTGGACGGTGTAATCATCCTGGGGTTGGAAACAAACACTCGCCTGGCATACCGCATCTCTCGAATTCATCTGCCGATTTTGCTGGTCAATCACCGCTTTGACGACCTGCCCATTAGCAGTATTATGGCGGACGATGTACAGGGAGCATATGTGGCGACAAAGCACCTTCTGGATATTGGACACCGGAGGATAGCCTTTATGGAAGGTGATCCACGCTACTACACCGGCAGAGCGAGGAAAGAAGGTTATCTCCTCGCCATGCGCGAGACCGGTGTCGAGCCGGATCCGGCCATCCTATGCGTGGGTATGTATGACGAAGGCTGCGCCTATGAGGCTACCCTGTCCCTTGTCAATAGTGGGGCACGGTTTTCGGCCATGTTCGCCTCCAACGACATCATGGCGTTGGGTATATTGAATGCTCTTGCGCGGTTGCAGCTTCGCGTACCAGAAGACGTATCGCTGGTTGGGTTTGATGATACGCAGTTTGCCATGCTGATTAAGCCTCCCCTGACGACGATCAAGAAACCGCGCACGCATCTGGGCATGGAGGCGGCAGGGATGATCCTTTCCATGGTTGAGGGGGAGAAGGAAGCTGAAGTGCGGCATGTGTTGTTGAAAACGAGCCTGATCGAGCGGGCATCTACCTGCCCGCCAAGGTAACATAGCGATTGACCAATGCACGTCCAACCGCTACGTTGGTGTTTTGGCGACCGGCTACAACGTGGTCGACACACAGACGGCGCATGAAAAGCGCATATCTGTTACCAATGCCGCGCAAAACTTGTCCCTCTTGCGCAAGTTCGCCCTGGCCGCCATTTTGGCTGAGTCCTCTCGGATGGCCAGTGTCAACAGAAAACGCAAAATGGCCGCCATTGATGATTCCTTCGCGCTCGCTTTGCTCGCTTCCGCTTAAATGAAATTGCCCTAAATTTGGCGGATCACCCCCTTGATTTTTCGTGCGGGCTATGCTATACTTCCGTTCGTCTCGTGCGGAACATCGCGCGCAATTCACATGGCGGCGTAGCTCAGCTGGTCAGAGCATTCGGTTCATACCCGGAGTGTCACCTGTTCGAATCAGGTCGCCGCTACCACGCGAAACCCCTTGAAAACACTACGTTTTCAAGGGGTTTTTGCTTGTTTCCCCATATGTCTCACAGCCCGGCCCACGTACATTCCGCAGTGCCTCTTGCCAGCGACTGCCCCCATGAGGTACGGAAGCAGCAATGTACATGGAAGACAACCCGCGCCTTACCGGCAGGAGCGCGGCAGACTCTCCCGGAATACTCCAGCCATAACCGGCTTCATAGAAAGAATCAAACACCCCGAGACAAAAATGCGCACGCGGGCCATAAATCCTTAAAAAAGGACTTGTTCCATCTGGACAATTCATCGCAACGATTGTATACTATTTGCATACGAATTGTGTGCGCGCGGTGGGTGGCGTGGACCTGTGAGCACACATGAAATGCAGAAATGGATTCATGCAAATGCATTTATAAGAGATTGCGCATCGGATTTTGCGGATAAATGAGATTGCGTTTTTTGAAATTGCATTTTCGAATTCCGTATGCTATTCTATACGGAAACTCGCGGCGCCACCCACGGGCGAGCGCGGCGGTTCACCCGATAGAAACGAAAAGGAGGGTCCCCCATGAGACGTTCTCTGGCACTGTTGTTGGGGCTGGTTCTGCTGTGCGTTGCGTGCGCACCGATGGCTTCGGCGGAAAACGACGTCTACCGCGAGCTCTACTCGGCCGAGGTCACGACGCTCAACTACCTGACCACCGGCACGACCAACGAGTTTTCCCTGCTGTCCAACCTGATCGACACGCTGGTGGAATACGGCCGGTTTGGCCAGGTGCAGCCGGCGCTGGCGGAATCCTGGGAAGTCAGCGGCGATGGGCTGACCTGGACGTTCCACCTGCGGGACGGCGTCCAGTGGGTCGACGGCAAGGGCGAGGCGGTCGCGGAGCTGTCCGCGAACGACTTTGTCGCCGCCGCCAAGTACATCCTGGACGCGCAGCACGCCGCGTCCACGGCGAACGTTATCTATGAGGTCATTGAAGGCGCGCAGGCGTATTACGACGGCACCACGACGCCGGAGGACGGCAAGGAAGCCGCGCCTGTCATGGAATGGGAGACCGTCGGCATCACGGCGCCGGATGATAAGACCGTCGTCTACAAGCTGATTGAGCCGGTGCCCTATTTCCTGTCCATGCTGACATACGTGTGCTTCATGCCGGTGAGCGAGCAGTTCCTGACCGAAAAGGGCGATGATTTCGGCCTGGCGACCGGTAACGACACGATCCTGTACAACGGCGCGTACTACCTGTCGGAGTTCAAGCCGCAGGAGAAGCGCATGCTGACGAAGAACCCGGAATACTGGGATGGCGAAAACGTCTTTATCGCCGGGATCTCGTATACCTACAATAAGGAATCCACAACGGTTTCGCCCGAGATGTACCTGCGCGGCGAGATCGATTACGCGGACATCGATTCGGCCATCGCTTCCGAGTGGCTGAAGGACGAGGCGAAGGCGAGCCAGATCCGGCCGGTCCGGCAGACGGGCTTCTACTCCTACTATTTCTGCTTCGACTTTGTGCCGCAGTTCGAGGCCGAGTACGAGCCGGAGAACTGGGCGCTGGCGGCCAACAACGAAAACTTCCGCCAGTCCTTCTATTATGGTCTGGACCGCGTGAAGGCGATGCTGATCACCGAGCCGGACAATCCCGAGAACAACATGCACAACACCGTCACCCCGCCGGAATTTGTCGCGCTTTCTGGCGTGGACTATGTGCAGATGGGCGCGGTCAAGGCGATCGACGATCTGGGTTCGGGCACGTTCCAGCCGGACCTCGCGCTGGAATACCGCGACAAGGCGATTGAGGAGCTTACGGCCGCGGGCGCGACGTTCCCCATCAAGGTGCTGATGCCGTACAACCCGGTCGTCGGCGGCTGGGACGAGGAGTGCCAGGTGATCGAGCAGCAACTCGAAGGTCTGTTCGGGCCGGACTACATCGACATCATCATCCTGACCGGGCCGTCCACGGGCTTCCTGTCCGAGGTGCGCCGCGCGGGCAAGTACGCGTTCATGAAGTGCAACTGGGGCCCGGACTACGCGGACCCGCAGACGTACACCGATCCGTTCAGCGTGGACAACACCTATAACTTCCACGACAAGGGCCTGACGCAGGAAATCGACGGCGTGAAGCTGATCGACAAGTACTATGAGCTGGTCGACGCCGCCAAGGCGATCACCGACGACCTGAACGCGCGCTACCTCGCCTTCGCGGAGGCCGAGGCGTTCCTCATCGAGCACGCGGTCATCATCCCGTTCGGCTACGGCACGGGCGGCTATGTCGCCTCGCGCCTGAACCCGTTCGAGAGCCAGTACGCACCGTTCGGCATCTCCAACTACCGCTTCAAGGGCCAGGTGGTCATGGATCATCCGATGAGCACGGACGAGTACTTTGACGAGTACGACAAGTGGCTTGACGAGCGCGCGGCGCTGGCGGGAAACTGAGAACAAACAACGAAACCAGGACGGGGGCCTTGCCGGGCCCCCTTCTGGTTATATTTGTCGGCGGAAGGGATGCCGGGCGGAATCCCGCAAGGGCGCCCGGTTTTCAAATCGCGACGCCGCAATAGAGGGGGATGAGGCATGCTCAAGTACATTGTCAAGCGCGTGCTGGCCGCGGTCGTCACGCTGCTGATCATTCTGACCGTGGTCTTCATTCTTGTCCGGCAGATGCCGATTGAGGGGTATTTCGATAATTTCGATAAACTGGACCCGGCGGTCATCCAGGCGAAGCTCGTGCAGATGGGGCTTACGGATCCGCTGCCGGTGCAGCTCAAAAACTTCTTTGTCAACCTGCTGCACGGCAACCTGGGCGTCTCCGCGCGGTACAGCGTGGGCACGCCGATCACGCGCATCATCGCGGCCAAGGTGCCGATCTCGCTGCAGCTCGGGCTGATCTCCATGGCGATTTCGCTGGCGCTGGGCGTGCCGCTCGGCGGGGCGATGGCGCGTTCGGGCGCGAAGTTTTGGAATGTGTTCGGCACCATGTTCATCGTGTTCATCAACGCGGTGCCCGCGGCCGTTTATCATATCTACATCCAGGCATTTGGGTCCAAGGCGCTGGGCGTATCGATGCTGTTCGACCGGGGCAGCTTTGTCACCTGGATTCTGCCGGTCATCTCGCTGTCGCTGGGCAACATCGCGTATTACGCCATGTGGCTGCGGCGCTACATGGTGGACGAGAGCAACAAGGACTATGTGGCGCTCGCTCGCGCGAAGGGCGTGGAGAACCGCAAGATCACCATGGGGCACGTGTTCCGCAACGCGTTCGTGCCGATGATCAACTACATCCCCACGTCGCTGCTGTACACCGTGGCCGGATCCATCTACGTGGAATCGCTCTACTCGGTGCCGGGCATGGGCGGGCTGCTGGTGGATGTCATCCGGCGGCAGGATAACCCGATGGTGCAGATTCTGGTGATGATCTACAGCTGCATCGGCATCATCGGTCTGCTGTTTGGCGATTTGCTGATGCTGGCGATCGACCCGCGCATCAGCTTCGCGAAGAAAGTAGGTGCGCGCTGATGGCACGGCTTCGCGATATGAAGAGCCAGAAGCTCGAACAGGCGGTCGGGCGGAAGTTCGCGGCGAGCATCGGCCCGTTTGACGAGGTGGCGCAGGACGATGCGGCCGCCGAGCGCACCGGCTATTCCAACTACAGCTACTGGGGCAGCACGCTGCGCGTGTTCCTGAAGAAGAAGGTCGCCGTGTGCCTGCTGTGCGTGCTGCTGGTGCTGTTGGTGTTCACGTTCATTCAGCCGCTGCTGCCGGAGCAGTACCCGGCTAACTTCATCATCGACCATCCGATCACCCGGATGCAGATGAGCAACGTGCCGCCGTCGTTGACCACGGTGGTGGCGCAGGTGGCCGAGGGCACGGAGCTGGTCGTCGTCCGGAAGATCGACGACGCGTGGTACGCGGTGTCAACCGCCGTGGCCACCGTGCAGCGGCGGCAGGCGATCACCGTGGACGAGTACCTCGGCGACTGGGTGCATGTACAATATGAAAACTATTCCGGCTATATCATCAACGACTTCACCACCAAGCTGAAGCTGCCGGAGAACCCGGAAGCCGTGCCGTATGAGGTGACGTCCAACTTCCCGGTGACGATCCGCCTGATGCCCGACAGTGAGCTGAGCGGCGATCTGGAGCTGTTCATCGCGGCGGATTCGCTCCGGCTGGCGGAGGGCGGCGCGACCGGCACCACCGTGGGCGAGGCCGAGCTGCGCATCCTGCCCACGACGATCCCGTTCCGCTTCGGCACCAACAACGCCGGGCAGGACCTGTGGTCGCTGGTGTGGTCCGGCACGCGCACGTCGCTGTACATCGGCTTCATGGTCGCCGTGGTCGAGGCGCTGATCGGTATGCTGATCGGCGTGCTGTGGGGCTATGTGCGCGCCCTGGACCGGATACTGACCGAAATCTACAACGTGGTGGACAACATCCCCACGACGATTGTGCTCATCCTCTTTTCCTATATCATGCGGCCGAGCGTATCGACGCTGATCTTCGTGATGTGCATCACCGGCTGGGTCGGCATGGCGCGCTTCATCCGCAACCAGATCGTCATCATCCGCGACCGCGACTACAACCTCGCCTCGCGCTGCCTGGGCACCGGCACGTTCCGCATCATCGCGCGGAACCTGCTGCCGTATCTGGTGTCCGTCATCATGCTGCGCATGGCGCTGGCGGTGCCCGCGGCGATCGGCAACGAGGTGTTCATCACGTACATCGGCCTGGGGCTGCCGGTCAGCATCCCGTCGCTGGGCAACCTGATCAATGTCGGCAGAAAGCTGATCTCCACCTCGCAGAGCTATCAGCTCATCTTCCCGACGATTGTGCTGTCCATCGTGACGATCTCGTTCTATATCATCGGCAACGCGTTCGCCGACGCGGCGGACCCCCACAACCATGTGTAAACATGCGTGAGGAGGATACAGAAATGACACAACAACCGATCCTCAGCGCCACGGATGTCGAGGTCAAGTTCTCCTTGCGCGGGCAAACGCTGACGGCGATACGCGGCGCTTCGCTGGAACTGCACAAGGGCGAGAGCCTCGCCATCGTGGGCGAGAGCGGCTCCGGCAAGTCCGTGTTCGTCAAGACATTCATGGGCATGCTGGATAAAAACGGCTGGATCTCGGCCGGGAGCATCGCGTACGGCGGCCATGATCTGGCGAAGTTCACCACGGAGAAGGAATGGCTGACCATCCGGGGCAAGGAGATCGCCATGGTGATGCAGGACCCGATGACCAGCCTGAACCCGTTGAAAACCGTCGGCGCGCAGATTGGCGAAGCCATCGCGCTGCACCAGCATCTGTCCGGCGACGCGCTGCACCGCGCGACCGCCGAGATGCTGGCGGATGTCGGCATCCCGGACCCGGCGCGGCGCGCCAAGCAGTACCCGCACGAGTTTTCCGGCGGCATGCGCCAGCGCGTGGTCATCGCCATCGCGATGGCGTGCCGGCCGAAGGTGCTGATCTGCGACGAGCCTACCACCGCGCTGGACGTGACGATCCAGGCGCAAATTCTCGCGCTCATCAAGGCGCTGAAAGTGAAATATGACCTGACAACCATCTACATCACGCACGATCTGGGCGTCGTGGCGAATGTGGCCGACCGCATCGCCGTGATGTACGCGGGCGACATCGTGGAGCTCGGCACCACGGAAGAGGTGTTCTACGAGCCGGCGCACCCATACACGTGGGCGCTGCTGTCGTCCCTGCCGCAGCTTGGCGTGAAGGGGCAGCCGCTCTATTCCATCAAGGGCACGCCGCCGAACCTGTTCCATGAAATCCAGGGCGACGCGTTCGCGCCGCGCAACCCGCACGCGCTGCGCATCGATTTTGAGCAGCGGCCGCCGTATTTTGACATCACCGGGACGCATAAGGCGCGCACCTGGCTGCTGGACCCGCGCGCGCCCAGAATCGCGCCGCCGCCGGTGATCCAGACGCTGCACGGAAAACGGGGAGGCGCGAGCGATGCAAAATAAGCAGAAAGACCGCGAGACATTGATCGAGGTGCGCGACCTGACCGTGACATTCGGCAAGGGCAAAAACGTGCTGCGCGCGGTGGACGGCGTCAGCTTTGACATCTACCGAGGGGAAACGTTCGGCCTGGTGGGGGAGAGCGGCTCCGGCAAGACGACGCTGGGGCGGGCGATCATCCGCATATACCCCATCGCGGGCGGATCGATCACGTTCAAGGGCGAGCGCATTGACGGCAGGATCGAAAAGAAGCTCGACCGCGAGGTGACGCGGCGCATCCAGATGATCTTCCAGGACCCGATGGCCTCGCTGAACGAGCGCGCCAAGGTGGATTATATCGTGTCCGAGGGCCTGTATAGCTGGGAGAAGGGCATGGGCGCGGAGGAGCGCAAGGCGCGCGTCGATCAGGCGCTGATGGACGTGGGCCTCCTGCCGGAGTTCGCGAGCCGGTTCCCGCACGAGTTTTCCGGCGGGCAAAGGCAGCGCATCGGCGTGGCGCGGGCGCTAATCATGGGGCCGGAATTCATCATCGCGGACGAGCCGATCTCGGCGCTGGACGTGTCAATCCGCGCGCAGGTGCTGAACCTGCTGGCCTCGCTGCAGAAGGAAAAGCGGCTGACATACCTGTTCATCTCGCACGATCTGTCCGTGATGCGGTTCATCTGCGACCGCATCGCCGTGATCCACAAGGGGAGGCTGGTCGAGCTGGCGGAGACGGAGTTGCTGTTCCGGCACCCACTGCACCCGTACACGCGGGCGCTGCTCTCCGCCATCCCGATGCCGGACCCGATCGCCGAGAAGGAGAAGGTGCTGACGGTCTATAATCCCAGCGTGCACGACTATAGCGTGGATAAGCCGGTGTGGAAGGAGATCGAGCCGGGGCATTTTGTGCTGGGGAATCAAAAGGAAGTGGACAAGTACGGGGAGGAACTAAAGTAAGCGGACGCAAACAGACGCCGCCCGAAGGGCGGCGTCTGTTTGCGAACCGGCAAATGGAGTTCTACTGGATCAAAGCCGTCACCGTCGCGCTGGAAGTATTTTCCCCGACGATTTCTCCGGTATAGAACACATCGACGCCGGAGCCCACGGTCAGGCCGTCGCACTTGGACGTATCGGCTTCGGCGGTCGAAAAGGTCAATACGCGGCCATCCTCCGCCCGGATCTGGATCGTGTTCATGGACGCGTCCAGAATGGTGCCCGTGACACGGACCGGCGTGCCCGGCGAGACTTTCCCGCCCGCTTCGCTGTCCCCGCTCCACACGCCCGCGTCCGTGCGCAGCATGAACGCGTACTCGCACTGGTTCTCGCCCCAGTTGCAGGTGAGCTTGAAGCCCTGCATGGATTGCCCCTGGCCATAGTCGGCGCTGTCCGAGCTGAGCAGCGTCAGGAAGTTTCCGGTAAACTGAAACGTGCCCGCGCCGTTTTCAAAGACAGGCGTCACCTCGCTGCGTGGGTCGTCCAGCCAGTACTTTTGCGTCCCGTCCCTGTTCAGTACGTAGCCTGTCATCTCCATGCTGTCAGGCGTCGCGCCGCCAAAGTCGAAGGTGATTTCCGTGCCGAGCGCCACATAGGGCAGAGCCCCGCCTTCCGCGGCCAAGGCTTCCAGCGTGTCCGCGCGCTTCACCATCGCGCCGTTCCACCTGTTCAGCCCGACCGTGGAAGGAAGCGCCTCGCCGCCGGCCATCACCGTGAAAACGGGCGGCTGTGTATCCATCGGCATCGCCATCGCCATGCCGGAAATAGCCCCTGTCAGCGCAAGAACCAGACCCAAGACCATTGCTTTTTTCATTTATGTTCCTCCTCCGGGTGATGCATAAAAGACGATTCACACGGGGATGGGATTCCATGGGCGCATCCCGGCCGGAAGATGCGTCGGGGTGCGCGGTCTCGCGTTCCCGCCCCGGGCCGAAAACCGCCGTGGGCGGCGATTTTTGCCCCGCACACCCCGGCGCGGCGGTTGACTGACGGCCCAAATTATGCTAAAGTGAATTGAAGATTGTTGTGTGATGAAACCATATGCCAGGCCGCGAAAATCCATTTTTTGGCAGAGGCTTGCGGGGAAATATCACCGGCACGCGCGGCGCCCGGGGTTCTGTCGCGCATGGACGTAAGGATAATGGCATGTGGCGTGCATGATGCGTATGTACACAGCATGTTGCCCCTGGGCGGCGTCGCGCGCCGTCTCGCCGGACCCCCGCGCGGGTTGTGGTAAATAACGCAAGGAGCGCATTGGCGCGCGGAAGCGTGGGCGGCGGCGCTGATTTCAAAAATTGGGCGCTATAAAGGAATTTCCAAGGAAATCCCTACCTCCGTCCGCTCCACTGCCCGCCGAAGGCCGCCGGAGCAATGATTGACATTCATGCGCATATTCTGCCCGGCGTGGACGACGGCGCCCGGTCGATGGAAGAAACGCTGGCGATGCTTGACGAGGCGTGCGCGGCCGGGATCACCCGGATCATCGCGACGCCGCATGTAAACCGGAGATTTCCGTCCCAGGAAGCGGCGCGAAAGGTGTTTCGCTCCGTGGAGGCGGCGGCGGCGGAGCGCGGTATCGCCCTGACGCTGGGCGCGGAGCTCAATATCGCGATCGCGATGGCAACGGAGAACATCCGGCCGCTCTGCTTTCAAATGGAAGTGAACGGCGTGCGGTGCCTACTGCTGGAGCTGGAGCCGCAAACCCGGCAGGACGAGGCGATGGCGATGGTGGACGCCCTCGCGCGTGAGGATATCCTGCCGATTTTAGCCCATCCGGAGCGGTATCCCTTCGTGCAGCGGAACGTGAGGGCGCTTATGGACGTGCGGGCGTTGGGCGGGATGATCCAGATGGACGCGGAGGCGCTGGACGGGCGGCCATGGGACATGGAGCGCCGGACCGCCAGGCGGATGCTGAAGGACGGGCTGGTGGACTGCGTCGCGTCGGACGCCCACCGCATTGGGGATTACAAACGCTTTGCGGCTGCGCTGCGGGAAATGGACGGGTTCGAAAACGCCCCGGACCTGGCCGTGCGCAGGTGCATGGAGGAATGGGCGGCGCGATAGGCATGATGATCAAAGGAGGGGTCACGGTGAAAAGGCTGGTTGCATGGCTCATGGTTGCCATGATGGCGATGGGCGGCGCTGCGGCGTCCGCGACGAACGTGGAGACGGGCGAGCCGGTTTTCTTCGCGGACGGCGCGCTGCGCGTGTACGACCGGGTAGTGTTCCAGGCGACGACCCCGGATCACGACGTACCGCTTTCGGCGCTCCGGGCGACGGCGTCGGACCTGCTGGAAAAGCGCGCGTCGGGCGAGGTGACGAGCCTTCGCATCGCGGGGCTTGAAAATTTCTTCGGCGAGACGCTGGCGGGCGAGCTGGCGGAGCTTCCCGTCGAGGATCAGATCGACGCGGTGCTGTACGCGCTGAACGCTGCGGACAAACCTGCGCTGAGCAGCGCACTGGAGGCGCTAAAGCAGGGGCTGGACAGCGCGGCGCTCGTTGACCCGTCGACGGGCGCGCTGATCCCGCGCACGCCTGCGGAGGAGATCGCGCCGGAGGCGTTCGCCCAAGCGAGCCTTCAGAATGGGCGGGGCTATATCATTTCCGGCTCGGCGCGGATCCCATTTGTGCGCGTTGCTTTTGAGGTCGTATACGCGGACCAGGGGGAATATGCCGGCAGGTCGGAGAGCGAGCGGACGTACATCCAGAACAACAACTACGTCTTTGCGCGGCAGGGCGCGGCGGAGGAGGAAGCCTGGTATCTTGCGAGCACCGTCCAGGTGGCGAAGGACTTCTTCCAATAATAGAGTATGCAGAGTTCGACGCAAGAGCGCGCGGGTGGCAACTCCAATAATAGAGTATGCAGAGTTCGACGCAAGAGCGCGCGGGTGGCAACAGCCGCATCCGCGCGTTTTGACTTTGACGGAGAGGGACGCGCCCCTCGCCCGGGGGCGCGGCAAGCAACGCGAATGAAGGAAAAAACAAGACGGACGTTGGGCGCGGCGCTCGCGCTCTGGATGGCGCTCGCGGGTTCCACCGCCCTGGCGGAGGCCGCGACATCCGCCGCGTCGGTTGAAACGGCGGCAGATATTTCCGCCGATGAAAAAGCATTCCGTGGAATCCCCTGGGCGTACACGATGGAGCAGGTGGCGGAGGTGGAGGCAGGCAGGCAGCGCGCAAAGACCGTGACCGTCACGAAGAACGTGCTGTTGTATGATATGGAGGCCGGAAAGCTGACCTATCACTTTGCGGACGGCGTGATGACGGCCCGGGAATTTCAGATGAAGCGAGGCGGCAGGGCGGAGTACGCGTCGCTGTTTTACTCCGTGTGCCTCCGGTACGGCGTGCCCTTCAGCGCGACGGACCGCAAGGCGGTGTGGCAGGTGGGGCCCTTGAACGTGACCCTTCGCCGGGGCGACGCGTTGACGGTCACGTACGCGCTGGACCTGGGCGGGCAAGGGGGTGCGCCGTGAAGCGGGCCATATGCCTCGCGATCGTGTCCATGTTGCTGCTTTTGATCCCCGGATTCGAGGCGCTGGCCGAGCGGGACGGTTACCTGTCCATCCTGCTCATCGGCGAGGATGATGTCAAAGGGATGAGCGGCGCGAAGGGCAAGGCGGCCTATGGCCGCGCGGACGCGATCCTCATCGCGGCGCTGAACCTTGGCGACGGGTCGATGCGAATGCTGAGCGTTGACCGGGATTATCACGTGACCTTGCCGGGCCAGGGGGACACAAAACTCTGCCTGGTGAACTACCTGGGCGGGCCGGACGCGCTGCTGGCGCAGGTGAACGCGCTCTTTGGGCTGTCGGTCGACCGGTACGCCATGGTGAACAAGGCGGACATGGGCAGGATTGTGGGCAAGCTCGGCGGCGTGGAGATCGAGATCCGCCAGGAGGATCTTGCGGCGACGGGTCTACGGAAGGCGGGCGTGCAGAAGTTGACGCAGGCGCAGGCCGTCGCGTATATGTCGGGACGCCAGGAGGACGACGAGGCGGGCGATGTCTGGCGCAACGAGCGGCAGCGGATCGTGCTGACCGCGGTCATGCGGCAGGTGTTCGGGCGCGGGTTGGAGGGCATCATGACGTTTGCCCAGGCTGTGCTGCCGCTGATGCGGACGAACATACAGGCCGCGGAGATCATGAACGCCGCCGCCGCGGTGCTGCGGACCGGCGTGACGGCCCCTGCGCAGGACAGAAGCCCCGCGCCTGACCAGCGGCGCGTGAAATACGTCAAGGCGCACAATGTCGTATACGTGGAGGACATGGAAGCGGAAGCCGCGCGTGTCCAGGAATTTCTATATCCGTGAGCGAACAACCCGCCATGCGTGGCAATACGAAAGGAGAATACCCGATGCGATGGATGCAAAGCCGAGGCAAGGGAAGGGGATTTCTGGCGTTATGGCTGGCCCTGACGCTCCTGGCCGCGTTTGCCGGGCACGCGCTTGCCGAGGAGGCGGCGACGGAGAAAAAGTACAAGGGAAAGTACGTGACACAGGAAACCTGGCTGGACGGGGCCGGCAACCGCGTCATGAACAGCGACGGATACTGCTACTATACCATCGACTACAACAGCCACAACCTGCCGTCGCGCACCGCGTACTATGATGTCGACGACAAGCCGGTCGAGATGCGCAAAGGGTACGCGATTGAGAAACGGCAGTACGACGGCACCGCGCGCTTGCTGGAAATAAGCTATTGGACCGCGGACGAGGAACCGGCCGTGATCGCGGCCGGGTATTTCCGCATGGTCAACACGTACAGCGGTCGCAAGCTGGTGTCGGTGGAGTACTTTGACGACAAGGGCGCGCTTGCCGTGCCGAACGGATCGTATGCCAAGAAGGCGTTCACCTACGACGACCGGCTGCGCCTTATCAAGGAAGAATACTTTGGCGCAGACGGGGCGTACATGATGCTGGCCGACGGGTACGCGTATGTCGAGTACGACCGGGTGACCGGCAACCTGATTACGGGCGAGCGGTATTTCGACACGGAGGGCAATCTCGTAATCCCCGCCCGGAAAGGGTACGCCGAGCTGTACAAAACATACGACAGCCGCCAGCGCGTGTCGACCGCGGAATACCGCGACGAGGACGGGCGGATTGCGCTGGGCAAGGAAGGCTATGCCAGGGCCACCTACGAATACGTGGACCGGTCCGGCGACCAACTGGCCGAGGAATGGTACTACGGCGAAAACGGGGAACCGGTGCTGGCGGAAGGTGGCTACGCGGGCATTCGCTATGTGTATGAAAAATCAGGGTCGCGGTCCGTCCTGCACCAGCGCCAGTACCTGGACGTGGATGGCGAACTGACGCTGACGAACGACGGATACGCGATTGCTGAGTATGCGTACGACCATGACAACATCAAGGAGACGTCCTACTTTGACGCGGCGGGGAAACCGGTCCTCTGCGCGGACGGCTACCACAAGATCGCGTTCACGTACAACGCGCAAAAGCTGGCGGAGTCCGAGACGTACTACGGCCTGGACGGGATGCCGGCGCAGTCCCCGCATGCCGGCTACACGATGGTCCGCCGCGCGTATGACGAGGCCGGCAGGATCACGGGCGAGGCGTACTTTGACGCGTCCCTGGAGCCTCTCTCGCTGGCGGCGGGTTACGCGGCCTTTGAGCGGGCGTATGACGAGGCGGGCAACCTGGTCCGGGAGGCGCACTTCGACGAAAAGGGCGCGCCCGTGGCGCTGTCCGCCGGGTATGCCGCCGTGGAGCGGACATACAACACCGCCAAACGGCAGACCGGCGAGGAATTCTTCGGCGCGGACGGCAAGTCCATCGTGACAACGGCGGGCTACGCGGCGAGGACGATCGAATATGACGCGCTGGATAACCCCGCCCGGGAGAGTTACTTTGGCGAGGACGAGAAGCCGATGCTGCACGCTACGCGCGGGTACGCGTCGGTGCATCGCGTGTATAACGAGAAGCGGCAGATCGTGGAGGAGCGGTATTTCGATGTCGAAGGCAAGCCGCTGGTCCCGGAAAACGCCGGGTACGCGGGTGCCGCGCGCGTGTATGACGACGCGGGCAACCTGGTGGAGGAAACCTACCTGGACGCGGACGGCAACGCGGTGGCGGGGCTGAAAGGGTACGTCCGGATGGTCCGCACGTACGACGACCAGGGCCGGCGCATTGCGGAACAGTACTTTGATGCCGAAGGGCAGTTGACGCTGTCGACGGACGACTACGCGGGCGTCGCGTTCGCGTATGACGAGCAGGGAAACGTCGCGCGGCAGGCGTATTACGGCGCGGACGGGCACGCGTACGCGGGCGGCCGGGGGTATGCGGAAATGCTCCGGGAGTACGACAGCGCGAAGCGCGTCATCCGCGAAGCGTACCTGAACGAAGAGGAAGAGCCGGCTGCGGTCCGGACGGGGTACTCGGCCATCGCGTATGGGTACAACGAGCAGGGGCAGCGGATACAGGAACAGTACTACGATGGCGATGGGCAGCCGTTCGTGATCCCCGCCGGGTACGCGGGCGTGCGCCGCGCGTTTGACGAGAACGGGCGCGTCAGCCGGGAGGAATATCTGGACGGGGCCGGCGCGGTTACCTCCATCCCGCGCGGCTACGCGATGGTCGAGCGGGAATATGGCGCGGACGGCCGCGTCTCGCGGGAGCGGTATCTGGGCACTTCGGGGGAGCCCGTCGCGCTGGCGGACGGATACTATGCCGTGGACCGCGCGTATGACGGCGAGGGCAACCTGAACCGGGAGACCTACCTGGACGCGTCGCTCGCGCCGATGATTACCGCGCGCGGGTACGCGACGATTGAGCGCCGGTTTGGCGCGGACGGCCGCGCGGAATGGGAAGCGTATTTTGACACGCAAGGAGCGCCGCTTGTCATACCGGCAGGGTACGCCGCTCGCTCGCTCGCGTATGACGAGGTGGGCAACACCGTGGGAGAGGCGTACTTTGACGCGGACGGAAAGCCCGTGTCGGTGCCCAAGGGCTTTGCCGGGGTCGCCCGCACATATGACGAGAACCGGCGGATCGCCGCGCAGTGGTCGCTGGACGCGGACGCCAACCCTGTCATCACCACGGACGGATACGCCGGGCTCCGAAGGGCGTATGACGACGCCGGGAACATCGTGGAAGAGGCGTACTTTGACGAGAAGGACAACCCGCTCGCCATCCCGCGCGGGGGGTACGCAATCGTGCGCCGGGCGTGGGACGACGCGCGGCGGATGAGCGCGGAGCGGTATTACGGCACGGACGGCAACCCCATCGCGCTGGACGCGGGGTACGCGGGATTCACGCGCGCGTATGGCGAGGACGGCACGGTGACGGACACATACCTGGACGAGAGCGGCGCGGTGGCCGCCTGCGCGAAGGGCTACACGGCGATCACGCGGACATATAACGACAGAAACCAGGTGAGCCGGGAAATGTTCTATGACGCGGCCGGCGCGCCGGTCGAATCGGCGGACGGGTACGCGGGACGGACGATGGAATACGACGGCGCGGGGAACCTGGCGCGGCAGGGGTACTATGGCGTGGACGGCGCGCTGACGCGGCTGCGGCCCGGGTACGCGGTCCTGCTGCGGGAATACGACGAAAACAGGAAGGTCGCCCACGAGTGGTATCTGGATGAAAATGAGCAGCCCATCACTTCAAGCGGCGGCTACTACGGGATGCGGCGGCAGTATGACGGGCAAGGCCGGATTGCGCGGGAAATGTACTTTGACGCGGACGACGCGCCAATGGCGCTGCCGCGCGGCAACGCCGGCCTGGCGCGGACATACGACGAGGCGGGGGCCGTGCGGAGCGAGACGTACCTGGACGCGGACGGCGCGCCGATGATGACAACGAGCGGATACGCGATGCTGGAGAGGGAGTACGACGAAAACGGCCGCGTGACGCTGGAGGTCTACCTGGACACGGAAGGCCGGCCGGCGTTGCAGAGTGCCGGGCACTCCGCGCTGCGCAAGGGCTATGACGAGAATGGGAACGTAAGCGAGGAAACCTGGCTGGACGAGGCGCTCGAACCGATGGAAAACGCGAGCGGGTACGCGATACGCAGGCGGGAGTTTGGGGACCGGAGAGAAATTCTGATGGAGGCGTACTTCGACACGCAGGGCAAGCCCAAGATGACCAGCAGCGGGTACGCGATGGTCCGCCGGGAGTATGATGACGACCTGCAAAAAACCGTGGAGCGGTATTACGGCGCGGATGGCGAAGCCGTGGCGCTCAGCGCGGGGTACGCGGAGATCCGGTACCAATACGACGAGGCCGGGAACGCTTCCGAAGAGGCGTACTACGACCTGAAGGGCAACCCGGTCACGGTTTCGCGCGGCTACGCGATCATGCGGCGCACCTGGAACGACGCGCGGCAGAAGGTGTCGGAGGCGTATTTCGACGCGGACGGCGCGCCGGTGTTCTCCTCCTCCGGCTATGCGGGTATTCGCTACGAGTACGATGACCTGGGCAATGTCACCCTGGAATCGTATGAGGGCGCGGACGGCGCGCCCATGCTGATCCCAAGAGGATACGCGGCCTTGCGCCGGGAATACAACGACCGGCGGCAATGGATCAAGGAGGAGTATCTCGGCCTGGAGGGGGAACCGGTGGCAGGCCCCGACGGTTTTTTCGTGGTGGAGCGCACGTACGAGAACGGCGAGCTGATGGGGGAAACCCGGCACAACTAAGGTGTTAAGAGCAGAAAAGCGCGGCCTTCTTGAAGAGGGCCGCGCTTTCATTCTGCGCAACTCCGCAATTATCTGCAATACAGTTCCGCTCTTTTGAAGGTACACTTTGCGGAAGAACAAACCGATCAGAACGGAGGCATTAACATGAATATCGCGGAACTGTTCGAGGAAAAATCCTGCGGAATCGGCTACGTCCCGCACAAAACTTTCCACGGCGTATCCCTGAAGCACCTGGTGACGGGCGGCGCGACGGGCGGGGATATCAGCTATCATCTGGTCAAAGTGGAACCATTCTGTTCGCTGGAAACGCATGCGCATCCGGCGCAGGTCGAGGTTCACGCGGTTCTCTCGGGAAGCGGCGAAGCACTGGTGGCGAACCGGCAAACGCGATACGGCCCGGGCACGGTGGCGGTGATTCCAAAGAACGCTCCGCACCGCGTGACGGCCGGCGGGGAGGGCTTGTTCATTCTGGCTACGTTTTCCCCGGCGTTGTGCTAGTACCGCACCAAATCAGGAATCAGCGATTAAGGGATAAAGACGCTTGAGCTTGATGCGTGCGCCAGGAGTGGAGAAGTGCCAATCCACCCGAGAACAGCGAGCATTCCTCTGCCCTTGCCACGCGCGAACTTGG
>JAVBOM010000045.1:0-77195 GCA_031550535.1 Eubacteriales bacterium | reverse complement strand
AGAACGGAACCTCCTGCCCTGATCAGCTCGCCAGCGCGCGGGTGCAGTTGACAAGGTAAAAGGCGTTGGGATAAATCGCTGTGAAAACGACGGAACACCAAGGGGTTTCATCCCTTGGCGTTCCTTCGTTTGCACAGCGGATTCCGCTCTCTATCGGCGTGCCGCATCGCGGCAGGCGTTGCCCAGCACAGGGCAGACACGCGATGCGCGCCCCTACGGCCTACCGCGCGGCCAGCCTTGCGTTCCTACCCCACCGTAGGGGCGGCCATTGGCCGTCCGGCTTTTCCGTTCGCCGCGCATCAGAAAGCGGTCATGCGCATTCCCCTTTTTACTGAAACCACCCGCCCGGCAAATATGCCCGCTGCGCGGCCAGCATCTCGTCAAACAGTGTTTCCCCGTCCCCGGGCGTCACGCAGCTCATCAGCGGGTCATTCAGGAACGCCGCCAGCGCCAAATCCCGGTCGCACGTCAGCGCGGCCCGCAGCGTGTTCTCCTGCCCGATTACGTGGCGCGCGACGAGCGCCTTCACACCGCCGGGCAGCTCGCCCGCGAGCACGGGCCGAATCTCCTCGCGCCGGAACAGCGCGTTCGTCTCCACCACCGCGTCCTTCGGCAGGTTCTCAATCTGGCCACGGTTCGGCAGGTTCACGTTGGACACCATGTCGCCCAGGCCCAGCAGCGCCTTCAGCAGCAGATGCCCTTCCTCGCCCGAGCCCTTCAGGTCGATCGCTTCCTCACCGCTGACCAGCCGCTCGCGGCGCGCGATGCGCTTTTTTAGGTCCTCCACGCGCCAGTCCACCGTGGTCAGGCCGAAGCACCAGCTTCTGGCCGTCTCCGGGTCCCTGGCGTACCACGGCGGCATGAACTCGGCCAGGTGCCGGTCGCCCGCGGCGGCAATGGCCCCGTACCTAAGGAACAGGTCGAACTTGACGCGGTGCGCGCACGCGAACACGCTGTTCATCCAGTTGTCGTCCTTGCCCGCCTGGAAGCCAGTCTCATAGTATTTGGCCGAAAACTCCTTATACAGCGGGAACAGATCCATGCCCTTAAAAGACGCGCTGTCCAGCCACGTGAAGTGGTTGATGCCCAGCACGTTCACCTTGATCTCCTCGCGCGTGACGCCCTGGATGCCGCACATGTCCGCAAGCATCGCGGCCAGCAGCTTCTGCGTGCCGAATACCTCGTGACAGCAGCCGAACGCACGAATCGCCGGATACACCTCATACAGCGTCCGCATGCACAGCGACATCGGGTTCGTGTAGTTGATCACCCACGCGGCCGGGCAGAAATCGCGGATCGCCCGCGCGATCTCCACGTACATCGGAATGGTGCGCAGCGCGCGCATCAGGCCGCCCGGGCCGACCGTATCGCCCACGGGCTGGTACACACCAAGCCGCTCCGGCGCGTGCACGTCCGAGCGCATCTCCTCAAACGTGCCCGGCAGGATGGAGATGACGACAAAATCCGCGCCCGTCAGCGCCTGCTCCAGGCTATCGCTCACCTCGTACTGCCACTTGGCCTTGGCGTCCGGGTGGGCGGAGATTCTGCCGCCGATGGCGGCGTTCTTCTCTGCCGCTTCCCGGTCGATGTCGTACAGCCGGACCGTGCCTTCCATCTGCGCGTCGTTCGCTAGGTCCGTCATGAACCCCCAGGCCCACCCGCGCGAGCCGCCGCCGATGTACGCGATTGTAAGATCAGCCACCCGGTCTCCTTCGTACCGCATGTATGTTCCCCGCTTTCTCTTTCGCGTTATGCTTGTGCTTGCGCTTCGATCTTGGCCAGCGTCTCGTCCACCAGCGCCGGTGTCGCAAAGTTTAGCGGCGAGAACCGCCCGCCCTTCGCGGTTTCCAGCCGCTCGCGCGCGCTTTCCAGTTTCCCCTCGTCGATGTCGTACAGCGCCAGGAAGTAGTTCGTGTCAATGGCGCCTTCCTTCTGCTCCAGCGCCTTCAAAAACCACTTTTTCGCCTCTTCTTTATCCCCAGCGAGGCGGTAATATGTCTGCGCCAGGTTGTCCAGCGCGATGGGGTCCTCGTCGTCGTACGCCACGGCCTCCTGGTTGAACGCGAGCGCCTCGTCCAGGTCGCCCTTTTCGATCATCAGAAAGCCCAGCACGCCGTAGATGGAGCCGTTCGGCCCCTTCCTGTAGACCTCCTGCAGCAGGTTCACGGCGTACTCGATGCGCCCCTGCTTCCACGCGCAGATCGCGTAGTTGGTCAGCATCTGCACGCGCTGGTCAGGCGTGATGCCGCCCGGGGCCTTCTCGACTTTTTTCAGCACCTCCGCCGCCTTGTCGTACTCCCCGCGCCGCAGCAGCAGGATGGAGTACGGCAGCAGATAGCGCGCCTTGTTCATGCCTGCGGCATACGCCTCCTGATAGAGCTTGAACGCCTCGTCGTTGTTCCCTTTGCCGTGCGCCATCAGCGCCTTTTGTGCCTTCCAGTCCGTCAGCATTCCCATCGCTATTCCCCTTCCGCTCTCCGGTTGATTTTCGCGCGCAGCCTCGCGCGCCGCCTTGAAAACGCCGCAATCGCCTCTTCATCGGCGCGGCGCAAAAAGCCCCCGCCGGAAAAGCGCCACAGCGCCTTGTCCACAATGTCCAGCGCGCCGGCCGGGTCGTCCAGCCACCGCTCCAATAGCACCGCCAGCGCGGTGTACGCGTCCGGCCCCGCCTCGCCCCGCGCGATCAGCCCCCTGTACGCGTCCGCCGCGCCCAGGTAGTCCTTCTCCCGCCGGTACGACTGCGCCAGCCGAAGGCGCGCCTGCTCCGACAGCGCCGATACGCTCGCCACCTGGAAGCACCGCCGTGCCTGCTCCCCTTCGCCCACCTTTTCCAGCGCGCAGCCGATGCTGAACACATCCAATAGGCTTTCCTGTACTTCGGGCTGGGCATACACGCGCGTGAGCTTCACCAGCAGCGACGCAAGCGTCCGGATGTCCTGCGCGTTATGCAGGGTTACATCGTCCAGGAGCGACGCGTCGCCGGTCTTGAGGTATTGAAAGTACCGCTCCGGCACCTCGCTGCCGGGGATGTCCCCCTCCCGCGCAATGCCGAGCACAGCCCCTTCCAGGCTCGAAAGCGAGCATGTGCCGAGCCGCAGCCGCCAGGTGCGCCGCGCCGCGTGCAGCAGGTCCAGGTGCGGCAGGTCGCGCCATTCCCCGCGCAGCCGCGCCATGGTGAATCGGTCGCGTAGCAGGGGCGCGTCAAAACTCTTGCCGTTGAACGTGACGACGCTGGTAAACCTGGGCAGAATCTCCGCCACGCGCTGCAGCAGCGGGACTTCCTCCGGGTAGTCCCGCATCAGAAGCTGATGGACAACGAACGCATCGCCCTCCACCCAGCCAAGGCCCACCAGGAACGCCACCGTGCCCGCGCCGCGTAGGCCGGTCGTCTCCGTGTCCAGGAACAGCGCGCGCCTGACATCGAAGGCCGGGAAATCCAGCCCCAACCGGCGGACATGCGCGGATTCCACGGACAGCACATCCCCCAGCGCAGATAGCGGCGTTCTCGCCTCCATCACCTTGCAATCGCAGGGCGCGGCCACGGGCTTCGGCTTGTCGGCAACGGCCTTCAGCCGCGCCCTGAGGTCCGGAATCACGGCGCGAGCCTCGCGAGGATTTCCAGTGCCGTCGCCTTGCCCAGCGGGCCGACATCCGCGACCGGGCCGACGCAGGACGGACATCCCTCCTCGCACGGACACTGCCGGATCACCTCTTGGGCGCGTTCCAGCAGCGTGGGCAGCAGGTCGTCAATCTTCTCGGACAGCCCGACGCCGCCGGGGCAGTTGTCGTATAGGTACACGGTCTGCTTGCGCGTGAACGGGTCGCGCACGCGGTACAGCACCGCCAAATCGCGCTGCGCGCACATCAGGTACAGCGGTGCGATCTGCCGCAGCACCGCCGCGATGCCGAGCATGCCGCCCTGCAGCGCGTCGTCCCCGAACGCCCGGCCAATCTCCTCCGGCACAGTCCACCAGCATGCGCTGGTCGTCATCTCCATCTCCGGGAGATCCACCGGGCCGAAGCCGAGGTTCTCGTGCGTGTCAAACTTCATTTTTTTGAAGAGCGTCACCATGCTGGTGACGAGCACCTCGCCCAGGCTGCGCGGCGGCGTGGCGTTGGCGTCCCGCTTGTCCTCGTTCAGCACGCGCAGGCTGACGTTCAGGTCCGCGTCGGTGTAATAACCCACGTCCACGCGGCGGATGTACGCCTTCTTGTGCTCAAAATCCAGCTCCTCCACCTGATACTGCTCGGCGTCGTGCATGTAGATCGCCTGCTCGTGCAGCAGCATCGGCACGGTGTACCGGTCCATCTCGCCGATAATGCGGTGGCTCGCCGGGTCCGTGATGTCGATAATCATGAAGTTCTCGTCCCCGGGCGAGCGCAGGTTGATCTCCGCCGCCGGGAACTCCTCCGTGGACCAGTGCCAGCGGCCCGCCGTGTGGCGCAGGAAGCCCTGCTCCTCCAGAAAGCCGAGCATCGGCTCCGTGGCCTCGCTCGTGGCGAAGTGTTCATCGTCCATAAACGGCAGCTCGTACGCCGCGCATTTGAGGTGGTTCATCAGGATGTACAGGTTGTCCGGGTTGGCCAGCGCGTGCTCTGGCGACTGCTTGAAGAAGTACTCCGGGTGGCTGATGATATACTGATCCAGCGCGGAGGACGACGCGACCATCAGCACCAGCGACGTGCCGCGCCTGCGCCCCGCACGCCCGGCTTGCTGCCACGTGCTGGCGATGGTGCCGGGGTAGCCGCACAGCACGCACGCGTCGAGCCTGCCGATGTCGATGCCCAGCTCCAGCGCGTTCGTCGCGACCACGGCGGTGACGTCGCCGTTTCGCAGCCCGTGCTCGATCTCGCGGCGTTGGGTGGGCAGATACCCGCCCCGATAGCCGCGCACGCGGCCCGCGTTGCCGAGCGAATCCCGCACCAGCTCCTTAAGGTACTTCGCGAGCACCTCCACCTGCAGCCGGGAACGGGCGAACACGATCGTTTGCACGTCGCTTTTTACGAGCATCGACGCGATCGTCCGCGTTTCCAACAGGGAGGACTTGCGAATGCCGAGCTGCCGGTTCACCACCGGCGGGTTATAGAACACGATGTGGCGCTCCCCCATTGGCGCGCCGTTGTCGTCGATCAGCGTCATGGGTTCCCCCGTCATCTGCTCGGCCAGCTCCTTCGGGTTCGCGATGGTGGCGGAGCAGCAGATGAACTGCGGATGGCTGCCGTAGAACGCGGCCAGCCGCTTTAGCCGCCGGATGACATTGGCGAGGTTGGAGCCGAACACGCCCCGGTAGGCGTGAATTTCGTCGATGACGATGTATTTCAGATTTTCGAACAGCTTGACCCATTTGGTGTGCCCAGGCAAAATGGCGGCGTGGAGCATGTCCGGGTTCGTGACGACCACGTGCCCCGCCTGGCGGATGGAGCGGCGGGCCGATTCCGGCGTGTCGCCGTCGTATGTGTACGCCTTGATGGGCGCGTTCAGCGCCTCGACCAACGTGTACAGCTCGTGCGCCTGGTCGGCGGAGAGCGCCTTGGTCGGGAACAGGTACAGCGCCCGGGCGTCCTCGTCCCGCAGGATGGCGTTGATCACCGGCAAGTTATAGCAGAGCGTCTTGCCGGAGGCCGTCGGCGTCACCACGGCGATGTTTTCCCCGCGCAGGATGGCGTCCACCGCTTGCCGCTGGTGCGTATAGAGCGACGCGACGCCCCGCGCGCGCAGCACCGCCGGAATGCGCTCGTCAATCCCCTCCGGGAACGCGGCCAGCCGCGCCGGACGGGCGGGCAGGGTCTCCCAGTGGGTGACATTTTGCATGAAGGCGGGCGACCCGCGCAAGGCGTCCAGGAGCTGTTCCAGGTTCATGGGGGCCTCCCGTATGAATGTTCCCATTATTATAATCCATACGGGAGGAAACTGCAACTGCGCGCGTAATCTTGACACCCACCTTCCCAACCGGTACAATGACGGCGGCGCGGATTCGAAGAATCGGTCGCCATAGGGGGATTCTGCAAGGAATCCCTACCTTTTCTTTCAGCCATCTTGAAAGGAAAATGCGTGACCATGATCTATTTCGACAATGCCAGCACATCCCACCCCAAAGCGCCCGGCGTAGCCGACGCGGTGAAAAACGTGTTGGAGCGGGGCTGTTTCAACATCAACCGTGGCGGATACGCGGGCGCGTATGAAATGTCCGCGCTGGTCTTTGAAACGCGGGAGAAAATCGCGCGCCTGTTCGGCTGCTCTTCCGGCAGGCAGGTGGTGTTTACCGGCGGCGTTACCCAGTCCCTCAATATGGCGCTCAAGGGGCTGCTGTGCCCCGGGGACCGCGTTGTCACCACACGGATGGAGCACAACGCGGTACTCCGCCCGCTTGCCCAATTGCAAAGGCAAGGGGTGCTGGTGGATGTCGCCCGCTGCGGGCCGGACGGCATGCTGGACCTTGCCGACATGGACGAAAAGATCACCACACAGACAAAACTTGTCGTGATGACCCACGCGTCCAATGTGTGCGGCGCCATCCTGCCCGTGCGGGAGGTAGGCGCGATTTGCCGCGAGCGGGGCGCGCTGCTGTTGGTTGACTGCGCGCAGACCGCCGGCGTCCTCCCCCTCTCCATGCGGCGGGACAATATCGACATGCTGGCGTTCGCGGGCCACAAGGGCTTTCTGGCGGCGCAAGGCCTTGGCGGCCTTGTGCTGTCGCAGGCCATCGCGAACAAAATGACCCCGCTGATCGCCGGGGGAACGGGCAGCCATTCCCACCTGGCGGACATGCCCGAAGAGCTCCCTGACCGCTTGGAAGCGGGCACGCTGAACCTGCCCGGCATCGCCGCGCTGTCCGCCGCGCTGGACTATATTGAGAAGATCGGCATTAACGCGATCTACAGCCGGGAAATGGCGCTCTTCGCGCGGCTGACAGACGGCTTGCGCGCCATCCCGGGCGTACGTTTGCTGGGACCTATGAATCCGGCGGATCGGTGCGCCGTCGCCGCGTTGGATTTTCCATCATGGGACAACGCCGCTGTCGCCGCGCGGCTGGACGAAGAATACGGCATCATGACGCGCTGCGGTCTGCACTGCGCGCCTGAGGCCCACAAAGCGTTAGGCACTTTCCCGCGCGGCGTGGTGCGCTGTTCTTTGGGCCACCAAAACACGGAAGCAGAGGTTGACCAATTCCTGTCCGCGCTCGCGCAAATAATCAAGAATGGGTAACACATATGGAAATGAAGCATCTTGAGGTGTTCGTCAGCGTGGCCAGGAGCCTGAACTTCTCCAAAACAGCGGAGGTGCTGTACCTCTCCCAGCCGACGGTCAGCAATCACATCAGCGCGCTTGAAAAGGAGCTCGGCGTACAGCTCCTGATCCGCAACACAAAGGAAGTATCGCTCACAAAGGCGGGCGCCGATCTCTTCGTGTACGCGCAAAACATCCTCTCGCTCAAGGATCAGGCGGTGCACAGCCTTTACGGCGAGAACCAGGAAGCAACGGGTTCCATAGACATCATCGCCTCCACCATCCCGGCGCAAAACCTGCTCCCAGAGATTATCGCGTCCTTCCGCCGGGAATGGCCCAACGTCGTCTTTCGCGTCGATCAGGCGGACAGCAGGCAGGTGGAACGCGAAATGGGCAAATTCCGCTATGATTTCGGCTTAATCGGCACCACACCGGACAGCGCCCGCTTCATCCACTATCCCATATACGACGATGAGCTGGTGCTTGTCCTCCCGAACGGCACGGCGGAAAGCGACGGCACAATCCGCGACAATCTATCCATCTATATCCTTCAAGTCCCTTTCATCATGCGGGAAGCCGGCTCCGGTACCCGCTCGGAAACCGAAGCCATCCTTGCGAAATGCGGCATCAACCCGCGCGATTTGCGTGTCGTGGCCTATTTCTCGGACACGCACAGCATTATCGTGGCGGCCTCGCACGGTGTTGGCGTATCCCTGGTGTCCAAAATCGCCGCCACCATGCATCAAGAAACCGGCCGTCTGCGGGTGGTCGAGATGAACAACCCCTTATTCCGCAGGCAAATCCATCTGCTCCATAACAAGGAACTCGCGCTTTCGCCGCTGCAGCGGGCGTTCGCGGATCATTGCCGGCGCTTTTTTACGACGGGGACACCTGTTGCCGAATAATCAACGCCTAACTTATTCAAAATCCGAATTTCACTCCTTATATGCCTTACAGTATAATCGAAACAATGGCAAAAATGAGGAGGAATGGAACATGAAACCCTCAAAGATGGCCGTCATCGCCGGTTTCGTCGTCGGTTTGGTGGCGGTCGCATTAGGCCTTTTGGGCAATCCCGCAAACATGGCGCTGTGTGTCGCGTGCTTTATCCGGGATACAGCGGGCGCGTTGGGCCTTCACCGGGCGGAGGCGGTGCAATACATCCGGCCTGAAATCATCGGCATTGTTATCGGGGCTTTTGTCCTCTCGCTTCTGAAAAAAGAATTCGCGCCAAAGGGCGGATCGTCCCCCCTGACCCGGTTCGTGCTGGGCGTCTGCGTGATGGTCGGCGCGCTGGTCTTTTTGGGCTGCCCGCTTCGCATGGTGCTTCGGATGGCAGGCGGCGACTTGAACGCAGTGATCGGGCTCGTGGGCTTTGCCGGGGGCATTGTGACCGGCATTTTCTTCCTGAACCGCGGCTTTTCCCTGCGGCGCAGCTATGATCAGCCGGCCATTGAGGGCGCGGGAATGCCCGTGCTGAGCGTGCTCCTGCTCGTGTTGCTGATCGCCGCGCCATCCTTCCTCTTCTTTAGCATAAGCGGTCCGGGATCCTTGCACGCGCCGATTCTCATCGCGCTGGCCGGCGGGCTGATTGTCGGCGCTGTGGCGCAGCGTTCCCGCCTGTGCTTCATCAGCGGCATTCGGGACGCCGTCATGTTCAAGGATTTCCGCATGCTTCTGTGCTTCGGGATCATTTTCGCGACGGTGCTCCTGGGCAATGTACTCAGCGGCAACTTCCGCCTTGGCATCGCGAATCAGCCGATCGCCCATACCGAGTGGATCTGGAACATCCTGGGCCTGTACCTGGTTGGGTTCGGGTCCGTTCTGCTGGGCGGTTGCCCGCTCCGGCAATTGGTGCTGGCGGGCAGCGGCAGCGGCGACGCCGGGGTTACGGTGCTCGGTTTCCTGGTCGGCGCGGCGCTGTGCCACAACTTCGGCCTGGCGTCGTCGGCAGCGGGCACCACGCCGAACGGCCGGATCGCGGTCGCGGTATGCGCGGTGGTGCTCTTCGCGGTTGCTGTTTTGAACACAAGGAAAGCTGCGCAGGGGGTAACGGCATGAAAAAGATAGTAGACGCGTGCGGGCTGTCCTGCCCGGAGCCGGTATTACAATTGAAACAGGCAATCGATACGGCGGATGAGATCGAACTGCTGGTCGACAGCCAGGTATGCGTGGAAAACTGCACGCGCTTCGCGCACGCCAAAGGATTCCGTGTCACAGTCAGCGCGGGAGCCGGACGGTACACGATGTCGCTTGTAAAGGAATAGCGGCATGGAGTTTCTGGCGACATTCCATACGCATTACGGCGCGATGCGGTTTTATAAGCATTGCCGGCAAAACTGCATCACGGCGAAAATGATGCCCGTACCGCGCGAGGTGAGCGCCTCATGCGGTACTTGTGTGCGCTTTCACGCGGAGGCGCCGCCTGTGGCCGCCGAGCACGAGGACATGGACCGCCGCTACGCCGTACGCGGTAGCGGCGCGTATACGATCATAGAGGGTTAGAGCAAATGAAGAAAACGTAGGACAATAGATTGCGATGGATTTTCGTTCCTCGCTAAGTCGAGGGAAAGAAGCGTAGCAGCGCTACGCTGATTGGACGAGACAACGCGAGGGACGAAAAGACGCGCAAGATATGGCCTACGTTTGATGAAATTGCTCTACAAGAAAAAGCCGCCCGAACGCACTGTCCGGACGGCCCTTTTCTTGCTATTACACCGTGCACCCCACGCTCTGCCGCCTGAATTTCAGCGTTTCGCCGTCCATGTACGCCTCTACGTCGTCGTCCAGGTTGAGCGTGCCGGCGAGAATCTCCTCGGACAGCGCGTCCTCGACCATCCGCTGAATCATGCGGCGCAACGGCCGCGCGCCGAAGTTCACGTCAAATCCGACCTTCGCCAGGTGCTTCACGGCGTCGTCCGTCACTGTCAGGCGGATGCCGCGCTCCTCCAGCCGCTCCGCGACCAGGCGCAGCATCAGCACGGCCACGTTGTCGATGTTCTCCTGCGACAGCGCGTGGAATACGATCGTCTCGTCCAGGCGGTTGATGAATTCCGGCCGGAGGAAATTCTTCACCTCCGCCAGCACGCGGGTCCGCATGTCCTCATAGTTCTGCAGGCGCGCGCTTTCCGCGCCAAAGCCCAGACGCTTGTCGTTGCTGATCGTCGCCGCGCCGATGTTGCTGGTCATGACGACGATGGTGTTCTTGAAGTTCACCACGCGGCCCTTGGAGTCAGTCAGATGCCCATCCTCCAGCATTTGCAGCAGCAGGTTGAACACGTCCGGGTGCGCCTTCTCGACCTCGTCCAGCAGGATCACCGCGTACGGCTTCCGGCGCACCTTCTCGGTGAGCTGGCCGCCCTCCTCGTGGCCCACATAGCCCGGCGGCGAGCCGATCATGCGGGAGACGGAGTGCTTCTCCATGTACTCGCTCATGTCCACGCGGATCAGCGCGTTCTCGTCACCGAACAGCGCCTCGCCGAGCGCGCGGCACAGCTCCGTCTTGCCCACGCCCGTGGGGCCTAGGAACAGGAACGAGCCGATGGGGCGCTTGGGGTCCTTCAGCCCGGCGTAGGCGCGGCGGATGGCGCGGGACACGGCGGCCACGGCCTCGTCCTGGCCGACCAGCCGCTTGTGCAGAATCTCTTCCAATTTCAGCAGACGGCGCGATTCGTCCTCGGTCAGCCGCTGTACCGGCACGCCGGTCCAGCTCGCGACGATCTGCGCGATTTCCTCTTCGTCCACCGTCTCACCCGGCTTATCCATGTCGGACTCCCAGGCTTTTTGCAGTTCGTCCATCTCCGTGCGCAGCCGCCGCTCCGAATCGCGCAGGCCCGCCGCTTTTTCAAAGTTCTGGTGCTGCACCGCCTCTTCCTTTTCCTTGGCGAGCGATTCCAGCCGTGTTTCCAGCTCCTTGACATCCGGCGGCGGCGTGAACGAGCGAATGCGCACGCGGGACGCAGCCTCGTCCATCAGGTCGATCGCCTTGTCGGGCAGATACCGGTCGCTGATGTAGCGGTCGGATAGCTCCACGGCGGCCTTCAGCGCGCTGTCCGTGATGCGGACCTTGTGGTGCGCCTCGTACTTGTCGCGCAGACCCGTGATGATCGCCAGCGCCTCGTCCTTGGTCGGCTCACCCACCATGACCGGCTGGAAGCGGCGCTCCAGCGCCGGGTCCTTCTCTACGTGCTTCCTGTATTCGTCCAGCGTCGTCGCGCCGATGCACTGCACCTCGCCGCGCGCCAGGGCGGGCTTTAGCATGTTGGACGCGTCGATGGCGCCCTCCGCGCCGCCTGCGCCGATGATCGTGTGCATCTCATCGATGAACAGGATGATATTCCCGTTCTTTTTCAGCTCCGCGACGGCGTTCTTGAACCGCTCCTCAAATTCGCCGCGGTATTTGCTGCCCGCGAGCATCGACGCGATGTCCAGCGAGTATACGCGTTTGCCGCGCAGCATGTGCGGGATGGTGCCCTCGGCAATACGCTGGGCCAGCCCCTCCACGATGGCGGACTTGCCCACGCCCGGCTCGCCGATCAGCACCGGATTATTCTTTGTGCGCCGAATCAATATCTGCGTGATCCGCTCGATCTCCATCTGCCGCCCGATCACCGGGTCCAGCTCGCCCATCTCGGCGGCGCGGGTCATGTCGCGGCCGTACTGATCCAATGTCGGCGTCTCGCTCTTGCCGCCGCCCTGCTCGGTCGTCGCGCCGTCGCGCATTTCCGAAAGCAACTTCTCGCGCGTCTTGCGCAGGTCAAGCCCCAGGTCCTGCAGTACGCGCGCCGCGACACCCTCGCCCTCCCGCATCAGGGACAGCCACAGGTGCTCCGCGCCGATGTATTTGTGGCCGAGCTGGCGCGCCTCCAAGAGGCTGGATTCCAATATTTTCTTTGTGCGCGGCGTGTAGGCGATCCGCTCGGACGAGCCGTCCCCCCGGCCGACCAGCCGCTCCGCCTGCGCCATCGCGCTCTCGTAGGTGATGTCGCCCAGGAGCGCCTGCATCGGCGCGGCCGGCTCCTTCAGCAGGCCGAGCAGCAGGTGCTCCGTGCCGACGTAATCGTGTCCCATGCGCTTGGCGGATTCCTGCGCCGCGATGAGGGCGCGCTGTGCGCGCTCCGTAAATCTACCGGCAAATGCCATGTGTGTGTTCCTCCATTTATACGCTCAGCGCCTCGCGGACGAGCCTCGCCCGCCGCTCCTCGCATTCCAATGTCGTCAGTTCTTCGCCCGCCGCCATTTCCAGGTGCGCGGGCTTCGCCTGGTCCAGCAGGGTGTCCAGCGTCGTCAGCTCCACGGAGAGCAGCCCCGCCTGCACGGCCAGCCGGACATCCGACCAGCGGCGCATCCATTCCGCCTCCCCGAGCCGCCGCGCGTAGCGCAGAATGCCCAGCGAGCGGAGCAAGCGGTCCTCCAGCGCGGAATCGCTCGCCAGCAGCAGCAGTTCCCGCGCGGCGCGCTCCCGGTCCACAATCTCGCTGATGACGGCGTCGATGGCGTCCAGCAGTTCCTGCTCTGAACGTCCCAGCGACACCTGGTTGCTGATGAGATACAGTTCGCCCTGCGCCTCGCCGTCGTCCCCGTACAGCGGGCGGAGCGAAAGGCCGAGCTTGGTCAGCTCCTGCACGAGCGCGCCCATCCCGCCCGAGCGGGTGAGCGACGGCAAGTGCAGCAGCGCGGACGCGCGCATGCCGGTGCCCGTGTTGGTCGGGCAGCTCGTCAGGAAGCCGAGCTCCGCGTCAAACGCGTAGTTGACGCGGTTACCGATGGCGTCATCCACCGCGAAGGCGAGCGCCGCCGTTTCCTCCAATGCGTTGCCGGGCAAAAGCGCGTGGATACGCAGGTGGTCGTCCTCGTTGAGCATGATGCTGACCGTCTCGTCGCGCCGAAGCAGCACGGCCGCATATTCGCCCGCGCTCAGCAGGTCGCGGCTGATCAGGTGGCGCTCCGCCAGGGCGCGCCGCCGGGTATCCTCCATGTCCTGGATGCGCAGCATCGCGTAGTCGTGCCCCTCGGGCGCGTGGGCCAGCGCGTCGGCGGCGCGGAATTGCGCCTCCGCACCGTCATCGCCGTGCATGGCGGCGGGAAACGGGATATCCGCGAAATTGCGCGCCAGACGGACGCGGCTGTAGAGCACCACGTCGCGCACGCTCTTGTCAGTCATTAATCTTCCCTCCCTGGCACGTGGCGGCCAGCATGCGCATTTCGTCCCGGAGCGCGGCGGCCTGCTCAAAGTCCTCGCACGCGACGGCGAGGTCCATCTCGCGCCGGAGGTGCTCCATGCGGCTGAGCGCCTTCAATGAATCCTCCACGCGCTCCGGCACGCGGCCCGCGTGCTGCGCGCGACCGTGCAGACGGATCAGGAGCGGGCGAAGTTGCGCCCGGAAGTCCTGATAGCACTGCGCGCAGCCCAGCCGGCTGGTTTTGAGAAAATCATCGTATTCCATCCCGCACGCGGAACAGCGCAGACCCGGGTGCTTGATCGTCGTCTTGCCCGCGCCGCTGATGATGGCGGACAACATGCTCTGCACGCCATCCGAGCGTAGCTGCAGCTTCTGCCGCGCCACACACGACGCGCACAGGTTCCGTTCGGTTTTATTTCCATCCACGATGGCGATCAGGCGAACTGTCGCCGGGTTTTTCTTGCAATCATCGCATAGCATCGCTATTCATCCTCCCCCTTGATGCGGCCCGCGAGCTGCAGCAGCATGGCGCGCAGCACGCCCGCACGAAGCGCATCCTTAAAAGCGACCGGCAGGTTGATGGCGTCCCCGGAGATGGCGGCGCGCATCAAGCCCGCTTCGTTGTCGGTAATCACGTCGTTCTCGTTGAGCTGGGATATGATCGCGTCGCAGTCCTGCCTGGAAATCGCCTCGCCAATGCGCTTGTTAATAAGATATAGCAAATTGCTGCCCGGTGATTCCCGAAGGCGCACAATACGGATGTACCCTCCGCCCCCACGGCGGCTTTCGATGACATATCCGTGGTCCGGCGTGAACCGGGTGGAAAGCACGTATGTGATCTGGGACGGCGCGCAGCGGAAGTATTGCGCCAGCTCATTGCGCTGTACATCCACCTGCTCCTGTCCCTCATCCAGCAGCGATTTGATGAACGCCTCGATGCTGTCTGTCAATGGTCGCATTTGGGAAATCCTCCATTTTTGACTATCTTTGATATTCATAGTATACCACAAATATAAAAAAGTGCAAGTGTTTTTCTATTGCGGTAGGGATTCCTCGCGGAATCCCTTCATGGCGCCCGATTTTCCAAATCAGCGCCGCCATCAATGTTCTTTTTCGGGCATCCACTCAAAAATGTTCACCCATCGCTGCCCCTGCCGGTACAGTCCGTGCCACTCCGGCACGCGCGCCACACGGACCAGCCGCGCGGGTATCTTTTCGCACACACGGCGCGAAGCGGCGTTTCTGATATCGTTTGTAATCAACGCCAGCGACATGCCGTGCGCCCGCATCACCGGCGCGAGCAGGCGGCAAGCCTTCGCCGCATACCCATGGCCCCTGTGGGCCTCGTCCACGCCGTAGCCGATTTGCCCGCCGTAATACAGCCCCTCCGAATAGCCTATGCGCAGATCGATCGTCCCGATACGTTCGCCGCCTCTATGGATGTCAAACCAGTAGGTGGGCACATGTTTCTTCTCTGGATTCGCGGGCTTTTTCCCTGTGCAGACCAGTTCAATTTCCCCATCCGTGAGCAGCGGCACTTCGATGAACCCGTCAAACTGCGCAGGCAGCGCGGTATAGCACGCGATCTCCTTGCGGATATCCCATTCGTCTGTGAGCATCGCGTACAGATACTCGTCGCGCCACGCCTCGCCCGAACTTGGATTGGCGCGGCGTGTCTGGAAGAAAAACCCTTCCCGGCGCATGCCGTTCTTCTCCATGACACGGTAGGAACCGTGGTTCTCCGCGTCGCACAGGGCCACGATCCGCCGGAGCCCCAACGTCTCAAAGCCGAAGCGCAGGAGCGCCCCGCAGACCTCGGTGCCGTAGCCCTGGTTCCAGCGGTCACGGCGCAGAATCCAGCCCAGGCGCGCCTCGCCTTCCCCGCGCAGCGCGAGATCGCAGTCGCCGATCAACTCGCCCGTCTCTTACAGGATGATACCCCAGTGAAAATGCTCGCGGGGCGTCTTTTCCCATTCGGAAATCGCGAACCGCAGAAAATCCCATGTTTCCCGCTCGCCGTTCGGCCCCCAGGGCATGTAGCGCACATTTTCATAGCGGCTGGCAAAGCTGTGGATCGCCGCAAAGTCGTCCGCCGTGAGCGGGCGAAGCAGCAGCCGCGCGCTTTGAATCGTCATCGTTTGGATTGCTTCCATAGGGAATGCCTCTCTTATGCCCACCCGGCCAAATACGCCGCCTGCTCGCGGGTCAGTTCGTCCATGCGCACACCCTGCGACGCGAGCCGTAGCGACGCCACCAGCGCGTCCACCTCGCGCGGCACCGGGTACACGCCCGGCGCGAGGCTCTTGCCCTCCCGGACCAGATACTCGCAGCACAGCGCCTGCAGCGCAAAGCTCATGTCCATGATCTCCGCCGGGTGACCGTCGCCCGCCGCGAGGTTCACCAGCCGCCCCTCGGCCAGCGCGTACACCGTGCGGCCGTTCGGCAGCGCGTACCCCTCAATGTTCTTGCGCGCCGTGAAATGCCGTACAGCGTGCGCCCGCAGGCCGGCCATGTCCACTTCCACATCGAAATGCCCCGCGTTGGCCAGCACAGCGCCATCCTTCAGCAGATCAAAATGCCGCACGTCGATCACCTGATTGCAGCCCGTGACGGTGATGAAGAAGTCCCCCAGCGGCGCGGCCTCGGCCATCGGCATCACGGAGAAGCCGTCCATCACGGCTTCGCACGCCTTGATGGGGTCGATTTCGGTCACGATCACCCGTGCGCCCAGCCCCTTCGCCCGCATCGCCACGCCCTTGCCGCACCAGCCGTAGCCCGCGACCACCACTGTGCTGCCCGCGACGGTCAGGTTCGTGGTGCGGAGGATGCCGTCCCACACGCTCTGGCCCGTGCCATACCGGTTGTCAAAGAGGTGCTTGCTGTCCGCGTCGTTCACCAGCAGCATCGGGAAGCGCAACGCGCCTTCTTTCTCCCTCGCGCGCAGGCGCTTCACGCCGGTCGTCGTCTCCTCGCAGCCGCCGATCAGCCGTTCGGCCAATTCGGGCCTTACGCCGTGCAGAATGTGCACCAGATCGCCGCCGTCGTCGATGAGCACATGCGGCCGGGTTTCCATCCCCCGGATCAGATATTCCTCGTATTCCTCGGCGGTGCACGCGTGGCGCGCGAACACCGTCACGCCGGACGCGCTGAGCGCCGCGCATACGTCGTCCTGCGTGGACAGCGGGTTGCTGCCCATCGCCACGACCGTAGCCCCGCCCGCCGCGAGTGTCTGCGCCAGGAAGGCGGTCTTGGCCTCCAGGTGGATGGAGATGGCGAGCGTAAGCCCCGCGAGCGGGCGCTCGGCCTCAAACCGCTCCCGGATGGCCGTCAGCACCGGCATGTGCTCCGCGGCCCACCGTATTTTCTGCGCGCCGGCCTCCGCCAGCGCGGGGTTCGCGATAATCGACTGCATGCGACTGTTCCTCCGGTATTTCATTCAGCTTTTATTGATTGAGTATACAAACGCGGAATGCGTCTGTCAATCAGCGCTGTGCCGTATTTGTCGGTAACATCGAAAAAGGCAGAGCCACTGCACATACAGCATCACGCCGGAAGGCTCGATCGGCGGCAGCCCGGCGGCGCGCAGCGCCATCCCGATCTGTCGCGGCGTCAGGCGGGACCTAATCCCCAGGCGGCGGCAGTCGGCCACGAACGCGGCGAAACGTGACCGCTCGCAGGCCGGAAGGTCCGGTGCAGCCTTGCGCGAAAGGTGCAGCAGCACCGTATCCACCCCTGGCGCGGGGTGAAAGTCTTCTCGCCGTAAGTGGTACGCGATGCGCACATCGAAAAACGGCTTGATCGCGAGGGACGCGGCACTCTCCCCCGGCAGCCCGGCGAACCGCTTCGCCGCGCCCTTCTCCATGACGAGCCACGCGCCCTGCGGTGGGTTGGGCGCTTCCGTCAGCTTGCGCAGGATCGCCGTGGTGGCGGAAAAGGGGATGTTGGAGAATACTTTGTAGTTTCCCTGTGCCGGGAGGCGGGCCTGGAGAAAATCCTGTTCAGTTATGTGCAGATTCCGCGTGCCGCCGAGCGCCGCGTGCAGATGGCCGCACAGGCGCGGGTCGATTTCGTAGGCGCGGACCGACCGGCACGTGCCCGCCAGCGCGCGCGTGATGTGGCCCTTGCCCGCGCCGATCTCGATCACGTCGTCCACGGCGGACAGCTTGGCGATGCCGATCAGCCGCGCGATGGTGCGCTTGCTGGTGAGAAAGTTCTGCGACACGGAATACGCGGGTTGCCCATAGGAAGCCCTTTTTGCGGACATAAAAACACACCTCGATTGCTTTGATTCGGAAGCAAAAAAGAGGCGCACAAAATAGCCGTCAAACGGCCGTTTCGTACACCCTTTTTAGCGAATCCGAATCACGCAAATGCCCATCGACGTGTGTTTCTCCTTGTGGGGTTATTTTTGATGCAATGTCAGTATAGGCAGCCAAGCCTGTTCTGTCAACCGGGAAAGCGGGGCGTTGGTATGCCGCGCTTTATTTCACGCGTTTGCCCCGCTTGCGTCCCGTGGTATACTATCCTTTGGATTTGATATTCCTCAAGGAGTTGATACGGCGCATGGCAAAGGCCATTCTGAACCCAGGGCGTGAAAAGCGGGTGCTGCGCGGGCATCCGTGGGTATTCCGGTCGGACATCAACCGCGTGGAGGGCGGGTTCACGCCCGGCGATGTGGTGGAGGTGGCGAATTCGCGGGGCAAGTTCCTCGGCCGCGCGATGTACAACCCCGCCTCGCAGATTTCGCTGCGCATGTTCACCACGCGGGACGAGCCGGTGGACGCGGCGTTCATCCGGGAGCGCGTCCGGCGCGCCATCGCGTACCGCGAGCGGTTTGCGGACCTTACGAGCTGCCGTCTGATCTTCGCGGAGTCCGACGGCCTGCCCGCGCTCGTCGCGGACAGCTTTGGCGGTGTGATCGTGATCCAATCGCTGGCACTGGGCATGGAGCAATGGAAGAACACCGTCGTGGACGCGCTTACGGAGGCGCTCTCCCCGCGCTGCGTCTGGGAGCGGAGCGATGTCAAGGTGCGCGAGCTGGAGGGCATGTCACAGACACAGGGCCTGCTGCGCGGCGAAGCGCCGGACCGGGCGGAAATCGTCGAAAACGGCGTTCGGTTTGTCGTCGATTTTAAGGAAGGACAAAAGACCGGCTACTTCCTGGACCAGAAGGAGAATCGCGCCGCCATCGCGCCGTTTGTCAAGGGCGGCCGCGTGCTGGACTGCTTCTCGCACACCGGCTCATTCGCGCTGCACGCCGCGCGCTACGGTGCCGCCGAGGTAACCGCCGTGGACATCTCGGCCCTCGCCTTGGCGCAGGCAAAGGAAAACGCCGAACAAAACGGTCTGCCTCTCCAACTCGTGGAGGCGAACGTATTTGACCTGCTGCGGGAGCGGTATGACGCGCGCGACCAATACGACGCCATCATCCTGGACCCGCCGGCCTTCACCAAGACGCGGGCCGCCGTGCCGGGCGCGCTGCGCGGCTACAAGGAGATCAACCTGCGCGCGATGAAGATGATCCGTGACGAGGGCTTCCTGATCACGTGCTCATGCTCGCACCACGTGTCCCCGGAGGCGTTCGCAGATATGCTCGTGTCGGCGGCGGCGGACGCGAAGGTGCAGCTTCGCCAGATCGAGGCCAGAACGCAGGGGCGCGATCATCCCATCCTGGCCGCGTCCCCGGAGACGCAGTATTTGAAGTGCCATATCTTGCAGGTTTTGCGGTGAGGGGGTACGAAAGGACGCTGGGACGCTGGCACTTGGATATTGTCGTGCCGCAAGCGGCACTCTGTATCCAAACGAACCTGTCAAAGCAACCGGAGCGCCGTCGCCCCAGTGGGGCGATAGACGGCGCGCAGGTTCGCCGAGGCACAGAGAGTACCGCGTAGCGGTGCGACAATGCCGAGGCGCGTATGCCCTTTGGAATTCCTTCATTTCGCCGCACAGCGGAAAGTGATTCTACATAGCGATCATGGGATGCCCATAGGTACGGTCGGGCATCCCTTTTGCTATTCTATCCCACAAAGACGGTGAAGATGAAATCATAGAACGAATGCGCCGCGATCGCGGACCAGATTGAGCCGTCCTTCCGGAACAAAAGGCAACCGGTGACGCCCCAAACCATCGCGGCCGCGCTTTGGGACAATATACCCGACCAGTGAAACGCGCCCGTCAGAAAAAATGAGATGATGTACGCCGGCCAATGCAGCACGACAAACGCGGCCGTGGAAATGACCACGGCCCGCTTGCGCGAACCCAAAGCAGCAAGTGCATTGTATCCCCAGCCGCGAAAGACCGTTTCTTCCACGATTCCCACGACCAGGAACCGGATGGCCAGCCTTGCGACGGATTCCTCCGCGTTGCGCCAGAAACCGCCATGGAAAACCAGCATCAGAATGCCGCAGTACAGCAGCGACAAGCAGAGGGTCGCGAAAAACAGCTTGCCGCTCGGGGGCTTTCGCACCATGTTTTTTGCGTGGATGCTCAAACGCCCGGAAAACAGGGCAATGAGTATGCACGCCGGGAGGACCCAAACAGCGCGGCTGATGATCGCGTAGAGGAACTCTCCTTGCACAACATCGCCAGGGAAAAGGCGATCCGAGTAGCTCCACGCGTTCGTCAGCGCAGACCACGAAAAAATGAAGCCCAGCAGCGAAAGGATGACGAAGGGTTGCGTTAGCCGCCTTTGCTTCAACAAGAACACCTCATTTGGTAGCAATCCTCAATGGATTTATACGCATCTCCCGCCGCAAGGCGAAATGAAGGGAGTCCAGAGGGATGAAATCCCTTTGGCAGGGTCTAGGACAGCGTCCCAGCGCCCCCCCTAGTCCCTTTACTCCGCCCGCCCCACCGTCGCCACCGCGTGCGCGGACATGCCCCGCCCCTCGCCCTCAAAGCCCATGCCTTCGGTCGTCGTGGCCTTCACGTTCACCCGATCCATCGGAATGCCCAGCGCATCCGCGACGCCCTGCGCCATGGCCGCCATGTACGGCCGCAGCTTTGGCCGCTCGGCCACGATGGTCACATCAGCATTCCACGCGGCCAGGCCGCGCGCGCGCAGCAGCGCCACGACGCGCTCCAGCAGCCGCATGGACGAAATGCCCTTATACGCGGGATCGCTATCCGGGAAATGCAGACCGATGTCGCCCAGCGCCGCCGCGCCAAGCAGCGCGTCCATCAGCGCGTGGCACGCCACGTCCGCGTCGCTGTGGCCAAGCAAGCCCTTCTCAAACGGAATATCAACCCCCAGGAGCACCAGCGGCCTGCCTTCGGCCAGTCGGTGCGCGTCAAACCCGTAGCCCACGCGCGGCGCGCCGCCGTCCGACCGCCGGTCTAACAGCCATTCCGCCAGCGCCATGTCCTCCGGCGTGGTCAGCTTCAGGTTGTCGTAGCTGCCCTCCACCAGACGGACCGTCTCCCCGGCGGCTTCCAGCGCGGAGGCGTCGTCCGTGGCCGTCTCGCCGCGCGCTTCCAGCGCCTCAATCGCCCTTTTCAGCGCGGCGACGCGGAACGCCTGCGGGGTCTGCGCGGCACGGAGCGCGTCGCGCGGGATCGTCCGCACCGTACCTGCCGGGCCGACGCGCTTGACCGTGTCCTTGATGGGCACGCACGCGACGCCGCTGCCGTACTCGGCGGCGGAATCGATGCAACGGCGGATGATTTCCTCCGTGACAAACGGGCGTGCCGCGTCGTGCACCAGCACGATGCCCGCGTCCTCCGGCAGCGCGCGCAGGCCGTTCAAGACCGACCGCTGCCGCGTATCCCCGCCGACGGCGATTTTCGCGTCCAGCCCCATTGCGCGGATCGCGTCCAGATCCCTCTCCGCCGCAACGATCACGGCGCCGTCCGTCAGCCCGGCGAACGCGCGCGCGCTGCGCTCCAGCAGGGTCCGCCCGGCGAGCGGCAGCAGCGCCTTGTTCGTCGCCATGCCCATGCGGGTGCCGGACCCCGCCGCCATGATGAGCGCCCAGGCGCTCATGGCTCCAGCGCGCGGTACATGTCCGCCGCATCCGCCTTTTGCGCGTGCTCGCTGATGGAAAGGATCTCGTAGCGGGTCAGCCGGTCGCCAAAGCGAATCTCCAGCACGTCCCCCACGCTCACCTCAGCGCCGGGCTTGGCCGGCTTGCCGTTTATCGATACGCGACCGCCGCTGCACGCGTCGTTGGCCACCGTGCGCCGCTTGATGATGCGGGAAACCTTCAGGTATTTATCCAGGCGCATGTTTTCCTCCATAATCACATATGCATAAACAGTACGAAAAACCCGTGCGAAACAACCGCACGGGTTTGCCCATAAAGAATGCCTTACTTCACGCTGTCCTTCAGCGCTTTGCCGGCCTTGAAGACGGGAGCCTTTGTGGCGGCAATTTCGATTTCCTCGCCGGTGCGCGGATTGCGCGCCTTGCGCGCCGGGCGGTTCTTCACCTCGAAGGAACCAAAGCCGACGATCTGGACCTTGTCCTCCTGCTGCATCGCCTCGGTGATTACCTCGACAAACGCGTTGGTGAACTTCTCCGCGTCTTTTTTGGCCATACCAGTTTTCGCGGCGACCGCGGCGCAAAGCTCTGTCTTGTTCATTTAGGGACCCCTCCTTGTTTTTTACCTAGCTAATAATAGCATGTTGGATTCAACGACGCCTTATTCGCCGTGTTTGTACTGATTCCTGCCGACTTTTCTAGAAAATCCTTGATTTTTCTCATTTTCTCCGCCAAAAGGCGTCTTTCGGCGCAAAAAGACCCTCCGAGACCCCCGGAAACCGGTTTTTTCATAGGTTACAGCACATTTCCCAGCGTCAAATCATCCCGGTGATGCAGGTGCCGGAGCGCCTCGATTAACTGCGCCGAATGATCGAAAAAGAGCGCCTCGTCGCCGAGCGTCAGCCCGACCTGCACGCCGATGATATGCCTTGTCACGGTGTCCGTATCCTGATGGACCACCCAAAGCTGCAGGAACGTTTCCTTTTCGCGCCACTCCGTCGCGATGTCGGTCAGCATTTTCTGCGCCCCGGCCATATCGCCCGCGCGGGCGAGCTCCTCCAGCTCGCGCACCTGATCCACATACATTTCCGATACGGATTGGGTGAAAACCATACTGCTGATGCCCAGCGCGAGGACGACCGGCAGCGTAATCACGACACAAAGAATCCGCTTGTTCATCACCAGGCCACCTTTTCCGGCTCCAGCGCCTGCCGGATCGCCAAGCGCGGCTTGTTCCCCCGCCCCTGTGCAAACAGCATGCCGCGCGTGTCCAGGCTCGCCAGCAGTATTTCGTCATGGCTGCGGAATCCGGCGTCGCCCAGCGCGTTGTTCAGCCAGTTCAGGTCCAGGCCGCCGACGGTCAGGTTCTGATACTGCACCTCCCCGTCCATCACGAGCGTCAGCGGGATGCCCTCGTACTGCACGGCCACCCCCATATCCTCCGGCGTCAGGGGCCGCTTGTCCGCGTTTGGAAACACGCTCATCTTGCCGCTGGTTTCCAGAATCGCTGTGCCCACGTCGGCGGGGCTGAGCACGCCCGACGCGCGAAGCTCTTCCAGCAGGTCGCTCAGGTCCATGCACATGCGCTTCAGCTCCGCTTCCTGCACAACGCCCTTGCGGATCAATATGCTGGGCGTTCCGCAGATGAGCGCGCGGAACCGCTGGCTTTTCATGTTGCCAAGCGAAATCGCGCTGTGCAGCATCATCAGCGTCAGCATGGGCAGGATGCCGTACAGCAGCGGCACGCCGATGTCGCCCATGGGGGTGGACGCCAGGTCGGCAATCATGATGGCGATAACCAGCTCGTAGGGCTGCAATTGGCTGACCTGCCGCTTGCCCATCATGCGCATGACAAAGACGGCGACAATAAACAGGAGCGTTGAGCGAATGAGCACGGTAAGCATTTTCGCGCCTCCGTTCGTTTTTTAATTCTTCTTAGCATCGGGCGATTTTATCGGACCGAACCAGCCCAGAGAGTTCGAGAGACCACAGGGGTTCCCGCATTGTCGCGCCGCTATGCGGCACGCACCCCGGCATTGTCGCGCTCTCCCGTTGGTCGATCGCTCTGTGTCGGGCTGAACCTTCACCTCGCTTCATCGCCCACAGGGCGCGCTCGGTTCCGGCTCTGTGCGGAAACCAACCTCCACGCCGTCTGATTGCCCCACAGGGGCGACGGCGTTCCGCTTCATGTACGTCAGGTCTGTGATCCAGAACCAGTCCCAACAGACTTATGGAGGGATCAATACATGCGGTCCCGGCGCCGCGCGGAACGCCCGCAGGTGTTCAGGCATCGACCTTCTCCCAGGGCGATTTCTAATAAAATCGCCCTGCTCGTAGTATGGCATGGTTTGCATGCGAAAATCCGCTGTGGTATACTGGGCGCATGTTGATTTCGATTGTCGTGCCCTGCTATAACGAGGAAGAGGCGCTGCCGCACTTCCTGCGCCGCTTTGGCGAAATCGCCGGGCGGATGGCGGACGTGGCGTTTGAACTGCTGCTCGTGGACGATGGTTCGCGCGACGGCACGCTTGCGTTGGCCCGCGAAATGGCGCGGGAGGACGGCCGCGTGCGCGTGTTATCCTTTTCGCGCAATTTCGGCAAGGAAGCGGCGCTGCACGCCGGTCTGGCCCACGCAACGGGCGATTACGTGGCCGTGATGGACGCGGACCTGCAGGACCCGCCGGAAATGCTGCCCCAAATGCTCGAAATGATCCGGGAGACGGGCTGCGACTGCGTGGGCACCCGTCGCGTGACGCGCGCGGGCGAGCCGCCCGTGCGGTCGGCGTTTGCCCGGGCGTTCTACCGCTGGGTCAACCGCGTATCGCAGGTGGAGATTGTGGACGGCGCGCGCGATTTTCGCCTGATGCGGCGGGATATGGTGGACGCGGTGCTAAGCCTCTCGGAGCGGCGACGCTTTTCCAAGGGGCTGTTCGCGTGGGTCGGCTTTGACGTGCGGTATATCGGCTATGAGAACGTGGAGCGCGTGGCGGGCGTGACGAAGTGGTCGTTCTGGGCGCTGCTGCGCTACGCCATTGAGGGCATCATCAGCCTGACACCCGCGCCGCTGTACCTGCCGTTTCTGCTGGGCGCGTTGTCCGCTGTTGGCTGCGTTTGTCTGCTGTGCTTTGCCGCCTGGGCCGCCGCGCTGATATCGGGGCTCGCCGCGCTCACACTGACCGGTGTCGGGGTGCTGGGGCTGTACACGGCGCGGCTGTTCGAGGAGGCAAAGAAAAGGCCCTTATATATATGCCGCAAGAAGTAGGGATTTCTGGCGAAATCTCCTTATGGCGCCCGATTCTTCGAATCAGCGCCGCCGGCGAAGTAGGGATTTCTGGCGAAAGCTCCTCGGTATTGTCGCGCTGTCCCTTCCGGGCCATCGCGCTGTATCTCGGCGCACCTCCGGGTCGCTTTATCCGCCGCTGGCGGCGCTTCCCTCCGGTGCCCCTTATGACGCCCGATTCTTCGAATCAGCGCCGCCGGCGAATAAGCAAGGCGGCGCTTGTCCATGACAGCGCCGCCTGATGGGGTTCCATGCCGCATCCTGAAGGGAAGGATTTCTCGCGAAATCCCCTTATGGCGCCCGATTTTTCAAATCGTGCCGCCTCGAAGGTTATTCGTCCTCGTCGCCATCCCCGCCCTCGTCAAACAGCGGCTTGCCGCAGTTGGGGCAGGTGTGGTCCTCCGCCAGGTCGAACGACTCGGCGTCAAAGTAGATGGTGTTGCCGCAGTGGGGGCACTCACACTCGATCAGGTCGTCGTCATCGTCATCATCATCGTCGTAGTCGTCATCGTCGTCGTCATCGAAGAGCGCCTCTTCGATCTCCGCCAGATCATCGTCGATGGACTCGACATACTCATCCAGCTCCTCATGCTCGTCCACAAGCTGCTGAATCGCCTCGGCCGTTTCGCCCAGGGCGTCGATGATGGCGCAGACGAGCTTGCCCAGCTTGCTCTCCTCGCCAATCTCCATGCCCTCTGCAAGGCCCTTCAGGTACGCCACGCGGTCGGATAGGTTGCTCATGGAATCCCCCTTTCTCGCTTAGCAGCGTTCCATATAATCACCCGTGCGGGTGTCGATACGAATATGGTCGCCGATGTTGATGAACAGCGGCACACTGACGGTATAGCCGGTTTCCGTCTTGGCGGGTTTTGTCGTGTTGGACGCGGTGTCGCCCTTGAACCCTGGCTCGGTATCGACGATTTCCATCTCGACAAAGTTCGGCGCTTCCACAGAGAAAGCCTTGCCCTTGAAGAAGCGGACGGAGACGTTTTCGTTCTCCTTGATGAAGTGAATCACGTCCTCGACCTCTTCCTTGTTCAGCGGAAGCTGCTCGTAGGTCTCCACATCCATGAAATGATACAGCTCCCCGTCGTTGTACAGGTACTGCATTTCCTTTGTCTCGATGTGCGCGCGCGGCATTTTGTCCGTCGGGTTGAACGTGCGCTCAACGACCGCGCCGGTGATCACGTTCTTGATCTTCGTGCGCACGAACGCGGCGCCCTTGCCCGGCTTGACATGCTGAAAATCGGCGATAACCCAGACGCCGCCGTCCCACTCCACGGTAACACCCTTGCGAAAATCCCCGGCTGTAATCACACAAGTCCCTCCAATGTCTTTTACAGAATAATAAGCTCTTTCGCGGCCGGCGTCAATCTCCGGCATCCGTTTTTCGTCACCAGCACCGTATCCTCAATGCGGCAACCGCAGTCCCCGGGCAGGTAGACGCCCGGTTCGTTCGTTATGACGATGCCCTCTTCCAGCACCGCGTCACACGTCGTGCTCAGCCGCGGGCTTTCGTGGATATCCAAACCCAGCGCGTGCCCGAGCCCGTGCCCGAACCGCCCGGCGTACCCAGCCCCGTCGATCAGGTCGCGCGCGATCTTGTCCACCGCGCTGCACACCGCGCCGGGCTTGATCTCTTCCAGCGCGCGGAGCTGCGCCGCAAGGACCGTGTCGTACACGCGGCGCTTGGCGTCGTCCAGCGAGCCGACCGCGACCGTGCGCGTGATGTCCGCGCAGTAGCCGCCGTAGCGCGCGCCGAAATCCATGGTGACCATGTCGCCCGCCTTCACCGCGCGGTTGCCCGGGATGGCGTGCGGCAGAGAGCCGTTCGCGCCCGCGGCCACGATCGTGTCAAACGCCAGCTTTTCCGCGCCGAAGCGGTACATCGCGCTTTCCAGCTCGAAACGGATCTCCAGCTCCGTAAGACCCGGCCTGATGACGCCGAGCATGTACTCGAACGCCTGGCAGGAGATGGCGCACGCCTTCTCAATCAGCGCGACCTCGCCCTCGTCCTTGACGGTGCGGAGCGTCTCCACCCGCTGATTCACGGGCACGAACTTCACGCCCGGCATGGCCTCACGCAGCGCCTCCAGCTCTTTGACGGTGACCTTATCGTCCTCAAAGGCGATGGTTTTCATCCCCGCGCCCTCAGCGAGCCCCGCCGCGACTTTTTCGTGCCCGTTGCCCGCGGATGTCATGTGCACCGTGTACCCGGGCGCCTGTTGCTCCGCCTGCTCGGTATAGCGGAAGTCCGTCACAATCGCGCTGAGGCCCTCCGCGACGAACACCAGCCCTTCGCCCGTATATCCGCTGAGCCAGCGCATGTTGGACGGCTTGTGCACCAGCGCGCCCTGCGCGCCCAGCTCCTTGACCAGCGACAAAAACCGCTCCGTGCGCTGCCCAAACATCCATGTAACACACCCTTCTATAGTAGGTAGCACTGCATTATAGCATGCGAAGTGTGCGCTGTCAAAAAAAACCGGGCGAAAAACGGGCAACTGCCTACAGAAGTGCCAAGAGGTAGGGATTTCTGCAAAATCCCTTCATGGCGCCCGATTTTTCAAATCAGCGCCGCCGTCAAGGTAAGGATTCCTTGCGGAATCCTCTTATAGCTCCCGATGCTTCGAATCAGCGCCGCCGTCTAGGTCCCGCAGCGCGGCCGCCACGTCCCCTTCATACAGCCCGCCGTGGTAGCAAATGACACGCTCCGCGCCGCACGCCATCAGCTTGGCAAGCGACGCGCGCGCCAGCCCTATGTCCAGCGAGTGGCGCTCCGCGGGGCCGATGAGCTGCCCTTCGCTCATGTTCAGCGCGTCCCCCGCGACGATGAGCCGCGCGGCGGGAATCCACAGGCAAATGTGCCCGGGCGTATGCCCCGGCGTGTGGATGATGTGCACGCCGCCCGCGAGCGGCAGCGTGTCGCCGTCAGCCAGCCTGACATCGATGGGGGTCCTGCGGTTTTCAAACGCGGCCCGGAAGGTGGCCAGAAACGCCTTCTGCTCATCCGGCAGCGCGTCCCCGTAGGCTTCCATCTTCGCCAGCTTGACGGGTGTCGCCGTGCCTTCGATATACGGCGCTTCCGCCGCATGCGCCAGAACCCGCACGTCCGGCGCGGCTTCGCGGATCTCCCTCACACAGCCGATGTGGTCCATATCCTGGTGCGTGAACAGCAGGCGCGTGATCCCGCCGGGCGTGACGCCAGCCTCGGCGAGCGCCTGGCAGAGGGCGTCATAATACCCGGGGAACCCCGCGTCCACCAGGAGGGCATCGTCTCCGTCCAGAATCAGCGTCGGGTATATCTTGCCCTTGTCGCCGTCCAGGGTCAGCATGTACACATTGTCAGCAATTTTCATCGAATTTCCCCTTTCCTCCGTAAAAACATGCGCGGCATCGTTGTTTATCAATAGTATACCACCAAAACGCACGCCCCGGCAATGCCGCAGCGGGCCGAACGCGCCGGTGACATTTCCGAAACGCTTGCATCCGGCGTCCCTTTTCGATATGATAAGGGGAAGTGCTGACAGGCAGTCAGAACAGGCAATCAACAATGAGGAGATTCAACGATGCAGATACCTCCCGTCTCCGAACTCATCAAGGACGACCGTTACGACGGCTTTCTGCTGGTGCGCAGCGCGGAACAGCGCTCCGCCTCCAACGGGTCCCGCTACCTGGATATGTCGTTGGGCGACCGCACGGGCGAAATCAACGCGAAGCTCTGGGACGGCGCGTTTGCCCCTCCCCCTGCCGGGGCGGTGGTTCGTGTGCGCGGCCTGGTGCACGAATACAACGGCCGCCTGCAGATTCGCGTGGAGCGCTTGCGCGTGGCGAACGAGGCGGACAACGTGCCGCTGGAGGCGCTGGTTCCCTGCGCGCCACATCCGCCAGAGGATATGCTAGGCGAGGTGAACGCGGCGGTGGACGCCATGACCTCGCCGGACCTTATGGCGCTGCTGAAAAAACTGCTCGGCGACGCGGGCGAAACCCTGCTGTATTTCCCCGCCGCCTCCAAGCTCCACCACGCCGAACGGGGTGGTCTGCTGCACCATGTCACCTCCATGCTGAAAATGGCGAACCACTATGCGGATGAATATCCGTCTTTGAATCGTGATTTATTGGTAGCCGGCGTGATTGTGCACGATCTGGCCAAAATTGGTGAGTTGAACGCCAGTGAGCTGGGCACCGTGTCGGATTACACGGCGGACGGCCTGCTGATCGGGCATCTGGTGCGCGGCGTGGCCAGGCTTTCGGCCGCCGGCAAGCAAACCGGCTGCGATCCGGAACTGCTGATGATGTTGGAGCACATGGTGCTCTCGCACCACGGCGTGCCGGAGTACGGCAGCCCCCGCCCGCCCATGTTTCCGGAGGCCGAGGTGCTCAACCACCTGGACATGGTGGACGCCCGGATCAACGAAATGAACGCGGCGCTGGCGCGCGTGAAGCCCGGCGCGTTTTCCGAGCGGCTCTGGTCGCTGGACAGGCGGCTGTACCGCCCCATGGGCCGCGCGGCGGATCCGGAGGAACCTGAAGGCTGCTCCGAAAGCTGAAAGGAGTACGTATGAACGTCAGAGGCAGGGATTTCTTGCGAAAGCGCCCAATAGTGCCCGTTTTTTCAAATCAGCGCCGCCATCAAAGAATCGCCGCCGTGCTCGCGGCTGTTTTGCTGTCGCTGTGCTGCGCGGGGGCGCTGGCGGAAGGCCCGATCGACCGAAAAATCTACAGCAATGCCGCGCAGACGCTGAAGAATATGCCGGAGGCGGCGCGGGAGCGCACGGATTCCATCGTGCTGGGTGTGCCGGATCTTTTTGGCGAGACAAACCCCTTCTGGGTGCGTACGACGGGCGATCAATACCTGGCGTCCCTTCTGTATGACGAACTGCTGTTCACAAGCGGCGACGGCGAGATGGGCGCGGGCGTGGCGACCTACGCGGTTTCCGCGGACGGGCTGACGTACACATTCACCATCAAGGACAAAGTGGTCTATACCGACGGCGCGCCGGTGACGAGCGACGACTTCATCAACGCGCTCTACCTCCTGCTGACGCCCGGCTTTGACGGCGTATACGACATCACGCGCGCCGGCGTGAAGGGCGTGGGCGCGTATACAAGCGGTGAGTCGGCGTCCATCGAGGGCATCCAGCGCGTCAGCGACAAGTCGTTTTCCGTCACTGTCACCACGGCCAATCCAAACAACATCGTCTATTTTGCCATCCCGGCGCTGCGCGTCTCGCTCTTTGGCGACATGCGCGCGCCCGACAGCAGGGATCCGTCCGACAAGGCGGGCTTTTTCGAGGACAAGCTCGAAGCGGTACGCGGCGTGGACGCGACCGGGATGACATACGGCCAGTACGCGCTGACATCAAGCAAGCCGGGCGAGACGGCGAGCTTGACAAAAAACGCCACGTATTGGCGGGGCGTGCCCTACGTCGGCACGGTCGAGCTAAAGGTCATTGCGGTCGATGAGGAATTGGACGCGATCCTGAGCGGCGAGGTGGATATCGTCAGCCTGATGGGTTCGGTAAAGACGGTGGACGAGGCGACCGAATTTGAAACCGCGTTCATCAACGTGTACACCTGGGAGGGCGATGTTCTCGGATACCTGGGCATGGACCTCACGAACCCAATCTTCGCGGATCAGTCGGTCAGGAAGGCGCTGACGATCGGCTTCAACCGGGAACAGGCGCGCAGGGATACCGTGGAGCGGTACGGCGTTGTGCCCGGCATGCTGCTGTTTGACAGTTTTGACGCGAGCTGTAACCTGCTTGGCGAGCTGTACCCATACGATCCCGCGCTGGCGACGGAGCTTCTGGAGGAAGCCGGGTGGGAAATGGGCGGCGACGGCGTCCGTCACCGGGGTGACACCGCGCTCAGCTTTGCATTTTATTACAACACGCCAAACCCGATCATGGACAAGATTGTCCCCCGCCTCCTGACGGACTACGAGGCGCTGGGCGTCGACATAACGGCCAAGGCCGTATCCTTTGAAGAACTGGTGGATCTGGTGGACCAGGGCACGTGCGAAATGTACTTCAAGGCCCGGCGGTTGCCCACGAGCGCCGCGCTGGCCGCAGACCTGTTCACCGGGGAAAGCCACCTGAACCAAAGCGGATACCAGAGCGAACGCCTGGACCGCATCCTGGACTGGACGTCCCTCGAATCGAAATCCGACCGCCAGTCCATGCTGTATGAAAACCTGTTCCAGGAGCTGTATGTGGAGTTGCCGTTCATTCCGCTGTACCGCCGCTCGGAAATGCTGCTGGTCAACGGCCGCGTGATGAACATGAACGTGACCAGCGCGCACGATATTACGGCGGATCTGTACCGTTTCTTCCTGGTGGATACGCTGGAAGGGCAATGGTAGCCCCTGCGCGGCAACCGCGTGAACCGCGGTTCACGCGGTTGGGGGGAGGAGGAATGTCCTCCGCTGAAAATCTCCCGATTTTCCGGGCGCGAAGGACGCAAAGAAGAAAATCCGCAGGATTTTCATCCGTTCATCGGCAAGGCCGCCGATGCCGGACCCCAATCAAGGGACTACGGCCCCTTGGCAATCTCCGGAAGGATGTTCGTGTGTTTGTCGCGATGCTGGCATTGACCGCGCTGTGCGGGCTTTTCCCCGCGTCCTCTGGCGCGGAACCGGAGACCGTAGAAGTAGATATCACGTTTGAAGGCGCGTATCTGCCCTTTGAGGAGTACAATTTCGAGCTGATGCTGCCGAATCGCTGGTTCGTCTTTGAGGCGGACAACCCCGCCATCCGGTTCATGGCCGGCACGGAAGATCAGGGCAGGCTGTTCTGGCTGGAGGTATACGAGAGCGGTGGGGAGGCGCTGGAGACGCTCGCGGCGGCGCTGGCCGCATCCGATCAGTACGCAAACGCGTCCGAAGTATCATTCAATGGCGTGCCGTTCCTCCGCTATGACCGGCCGGACATCAACGCTTTTGGCGCGTTGACCGTTGCCGGGGACAGCGGGTTTGTATACTTTTTCACGTTTTATCCCAAGGACGACGCGGCGTTCGGCGCGCTTGCCACCCAGATCATGTCGTCGGTCCGGGCGCTGGAGTAACGAACACTGCGGGGAAGAACGCAGCGGAGCCGGTCTGGCGATTATGACGCCAGACCGGCTCCGCTGCGCTATTGCCCTGCGAAGATGACCTTCTCATACAGCTTGAACCACTTCAGCCCAAACTGCTCCAGGCCGAGATCCACCGTATCGATGTACGCATAGCCGCTTTTTTCGTACGCGCGGATGGCGGCGGAGTTGCCCTCGTACACGTCCAGGCGGATGGCCTTCATGCCCTCGCTTTTCGCCACGGCATCCGCGAAAGCGAGCAGCAGCCCGCCGATGCCGCGCCGGAGGTACGCCGGGTGCACGCAAAAGCGGTGAATGGACAGCACCTCGGCGTCCGCCGCGTCCACCTGCCACGCGCCGTTCACCGGCGGCTGCTCCGGTTCGTGATTCAACACGATGGACCCGGCGAGCGCGCCATCCACCGTTGCCACGTAGAGCGTCCGTGCGGCGATGTCGGCCTCCGCGTCCGCTCTGACCGGGTAGATACCTTTTTTCCAGCCGGGGTAGTTGACGGTGGCGGCGAGATGGTCGTTGAGCGCGTCGTAGAGGCGTTCCAGCGCGCCAAGATCGTCCTCTGTGCCTGGCGTTATGCGTACATCCACTGTGCATATCCTTTCTGCGCTGTTTAGCAAAGGCCCTTCCTCCCGAACGAGCCGAGAAGAAGGGCCGCGGCATTTGCCTTTGCGCCTACAGCGCCACCGGCCCCACGGCCTTCGGCTTGTCGCCGATGAACGCGCGCAGGTCGCCGGTCAGCGCCTTGCGCAGCGCGTCCGCCTGCTCCGCGGTCATGCCCTCCAGCCCCTGGTTTTCCAGCACCGGCGCGAACCGGCCGATGGAGCAGCTTTCCTTCTGAGACAGCGGAATCGCCTTCAGCACGCGGTTGCCGTACCGGTGCAACTCAAAACGGCACCCGCGCGCGCAATACTGGCAGGTGAACGCCGATTTCATGAGCGGCAGCGGCGGCGTCTTTTCAAACGGGCGGCGCTCCTGCAGCGCGCCGGTCGGGCAGATGGCGGCGCAGTAGCCGCACGAGATGCAATCGCTGCCCGCCATGGGCCAGTCAAACGCGGGCTGCGCCGCCGTGTCAAAGCCCCGGCCGTCAAAGCCCAGCGCCGTGACGCCGACGAGCTCGTGGCACGCACGCACACACAGGCCGCACAGGATGCACTTGTTCTCGTCCCGCCAGAGGACCGGGTGGCTCCTGTCGGGCGGGTTCTTGCGCGCGTGGCCAGTGATGCCCGCGTCCTCAGCCTTGTACTGCTGCAGCAGCGGCAGCAGGCGGCAGTCGTACAGGTCGCAGCAACCGCATTCCAGGCAGCGGCTTGCCTCGTGCATGGCCGCCTCTTTCGTCAGCGTTTCCACGTATTCGTCAAAGTGCTTCGCGCGCGCCTCCGGTGCGCCGGTATGTACCTTCACACGGGTCACCTCGGGCGTCTCGGGGATGTCCTCCTTCGTGAAGTCCTTGCGCTCCACGTAGAACGGCTTGATGATCGGCTGCAAATCACCCTTCAGGTAGCTGTCGATCGTCAGCGCGGCCTGCTTGCCGTGGCTGATCGCCGTGATGGCGATGCCCGGGCCGTCGTTCACCGCGTCGCCACCCGCGAACACACCTTCGATGTTGGTGGCGTAGGTCGCCGGGTCCACCTTGATGGTGCGCCAGCGGTGCTTTTCCAGCGCGTCAAGGCCGTCCGGCCGCACCTTCTGGCCGATGGCGGCGATGACCGTATCAAACGGCACGTCCACCGTTTCGCCCGTCGGCTCGGGGCGGCGGCGTCCGGACGCGTCCGGCTCGCCCAGGCGCATCTTCGACAGGCGCAGTCCAGCGGCACGGCCGTTTTCCTCCAGCACGCGCTCCGGCGCGACCAGATAGCTGAACTGGACGCCCTCCTCCTCGGCCTCCTCGATTTCGAGATCCTCGGCGGGCATTTCGGCGCGGGTGCGGCGGTAGATGAGCTGCACTTCTTTCGCCCCCAGGCGGATTGCGGTGCGCACGGCGTCCATCGCCGTGTTGCCGCCGCCGACGACCGCGACGCGGCTCCCGATGTCCGGCGCGTTCCCCCGCGCCACGGCTTCCAGGAAGTCGATGCCGCCGAGCACGCCGGGCAGCGTGTCATTCTCGCAGCCGAGCGACGCGGATTCCCACGCGCCCACGGCGACGAACACCGCGTCCGCGCGCCTTTGCAGATCGTCCAGCGCGATGTCGCGCCCCAGCTTTTGGTTGTAGTGCATCGTGACGCCCAGCTTTTCGATCCGGGCAACCTCGCTATCCACCACGTCCTTGGGCAGGCGGTACGCCGGAATGCCGTAGCGCAGCATGCCGCCGGGCGCGGGCATCATGTCGTATACGTCCACCGTGTGGCCCTTGCACGCGAGGTAGTACGCGGCGGCAAGGCCCGCCGGCCCCGCACCGACAATCGCGACGCGCTTGCCGGTCGCGGGCGCCACCTCCGGCGCGAACGCGGTTCCGGCCGTTTCGGCGGCGAACCGCTTGAGCTGCATGATGGAAATCGGCCCTTCCAGCAGTTCCCGGCGGCACGCCTCCTCGCACGGGTGCGGGCACACGCGGCCGATGGACGCGGGCAGCGGGTTATCCTCCATAATGAGGCGGAGCGCGTCGTCCACCTGGCCGCTGGCGATCAGGCCGATGTAGCCCTGGCAATCCTGGTTGGTCGGGCACGCCTGACGGCACGGCGGGCGGCAGTCGCCTCGGTGGTCGCTCAGCAGCAGGCCGAGCGATACCTGACGGCTCTTTTGCACGCGCTCGCTGGTCGTCGCAACCTCCATGCCCTCGGTCGGCTTCACGGCGCAGGCGCGCGCGGGCTTGGGAAAGCCCTTGATTTCGACGAGGCACAGGCCGCAGCCGCCGTACACTTCCAATTCCGGCAGAAAGCATAGGTTTGGGATGTCAAATCCGTTGTCCAGCAGCCCTTGCAGCAGGCTCTGATCCGCGCGGACGGAGATTTCGCGCCCATCTACGATGATGTTCATACCACTGCCGCCTCCCCGCTGTAGATTTCGACCGCAGAAAAGCGGCAGACCTTTTTGCACGCCCCGCAGGCAATGCACTTTTCGGGATCAATCGCGTATGTCTTTTTCAGTTCGCCCGCAATCGCGCCGGTCGGACACTTGCGGCTGCACAGCGAGCAGCCCGTGCACTTGTCCGCGTCGATGCGGTAGCCGAGCAGCGCCGTACAGGTCAGCGCAGGGCAACGTTTCTCGTTGATGTGCGCCTCGTATTCCTCAGGGAAATAGCGCAGCGTCGTCAGCACGGGGTTCGGCGCGGAGTTGCCCAGGCCGCACAGCGCGCCGTCGCGGATGCTCTCGCCCAGGGCTTTCAGCCGCTCCATGTCCCCCGCCTCGCCTTTGCCCTCCGTGATGCGCTCGACGATCTCCTTCATGCGCGTGGTGCCGATGCGGCACGGCGTGCACTTGCCGCAGCTTTCCTTGCTGGTGAATTCCATAAAGAACCGCGCCATGTCCACCATGCACGCTGTGTCGTCCATAACGACGAGGCCGCCGGAGCCCATGATCGCGCCCGTCGCGCCGATGGACGCGTAGTCGATCGGCGTATCGAGCAGATGCTCCGGCAAACAGCCGCCGGACGGGCCGCCGATCTGCACGGCCTTGACGGGCCGGTCGTCCCGGATGCCGCCGCAGATGTCAAACACGATCTGGCGCAGCGTGATGCCCATCGGCACCTCCACGAGGCCGCCGCGCTTGACCTTCCCGGCCAGGGCGAACACCTTTGTGCCCTTGGAATCCGCCGTGCCCATGGCCGCGAACGCCTCACCGCCCTTTTCCAGTATCCACGGCACGTTCGCGAACGTCTCGACATTGTTGATGCTCGTGGGGTTCTTGTGGTAGCCCGCCTCCGCCGGGAACGGCGGCTTGGGCCTAGGCATGCCGCGCCCGCCCTCCAGCGAGGCCAGCAGCGCCGTTTCCTCCCCGCAAACGAACGCGCCCGCACCTTTGGTCATGCGGATATCGAACGAAAAACCGCTGCCCAGGATGTTTTCGCCCAGCAAACCCTCCGCGCGCAACGCGTCCATGGCGATTTGCAGGCGCCGAACCGCGAGCGGATACTCCGCGCGCACGTAAATCAGCCCTTCGGTCGCACCGACCGCGTACCCGGCCAGCATCATGCCCTCCAAGACGGAATGCGGGTCACCCTCCAACACGGAGCGGTCCATGAACGCGCCGGGGTCGCCCTCGTCCGCGTTGCAGACGATGTATTTCAAGTCGCCCTTCGCGTCCCGGGCGGCCTGCCACTTCCGCCAGGTCGGGAAGCCCGCGCCGCCACGGCCGCGCAGGCCGGATATCTTCATTTGCTCGATGACGCCTTCCGAGGGCGCGGCAAGCGCGCGCCGGAGCGCCGAATAGCCGCCCACGGCCTCGTAGGCGGCGAGGCTTTCCGGGTCGATCTGCCCGCAATGGCGCAGGGCGATGCGCGTCTGCCCGGTTAAGAAGGATAATTCCTCGGCCGTAAGCTGGTTCGCCTCCGGCACCTCGCCCCGGAGCATTCTAGGGACAATCGCGTCAATCGCCTCGGCTGTCAGGCGGCCGTAGTATGTCTCCGTGCCGTCGTCGGCGACGAACGCCATCATCGGCTCCGCGAAGCACATGCCCACACAGCCGACCTTTTCCATCTGCCGCCCGCTGCCCGAAAGCGCCGCTTCCAGCACCTCCGCCACAGGCTCCGCGCCCGCGGCGATGCCGCAGCTTCCGTATCCCAACAAGAACCGCATCAGCTTTCCTCCCCCGCTTCCGCGCGCCGGATGTCAGCAAGTATCTTCTCCACGCTATCGGCGGTCAGCTTGCCGTATGCGCGCCCGTCAATCATCATCACCGGGGACAGCGAGCAGCAGCCAAGGCACGCCACCTTTTCCCAGGAGAAAAGGCCGTCTTCGGTCGTCGCGCCCTCCTGCACGTTCAGCGCCGCCTCCACCGCGTCCGCGACGGTGCCGCCGCCGTTCACATGGCAGGCCGTGCCCATGCAGACCATAATCTGATGCTTGCCCGGGGGCGACAAGCGAAACTGCGCGTAGAACGTCGCCACGCCGGACAGGTTCGCGGCGGGGATGTCCGCCTTCTCGCTGACGCGCAGCAGCACTTCCTCCGGGAGATACCCGTACGCGTCCTGCAGGTCCTGCAGCAGCGCGATCAGGCTGTCCGCGGGGTTCGGGTACTTGCGCAGGATCGCGTCGACCGACGCCAGGTCCAGCCTCCCTTGATTTTCTTGGCAGGTCATGTTTTCACCTCGTTTGTCCATAACGGATTATCAATCTATAGTATTGGATACAAAGACTTTTGTCAAACTAAAAAAGTTTTTGTAAATGCACCGTGCGAGGGCGCGCCAAACCATGGTATAATGGGCGCGAACACGCATTCATTTGTTTATGTAAGGAGAACAAGATGGACGGGACGCGAAACATCCCCCTCGCCCTGCGCTGGGACGACGCGGCGGGCGCGCTGTGGCTGCTGGATCAGCGGATTTTGCCGGTGGAAACGGCGTATGTGAAGATCGACACGGTGGAGGGCGTGCGGGACGCGATCAGCACGATGATCGTGCGCGGCGCGCCCGCCATTGGCGTCACGGCGGCGTATGGCGTGCTGCTGGCCGCGCGGGCGCTGCCGGATGGCGAAGCGTTTCTGCCCGCGCTACGGGACAGCGCCGCGTGGTTGGCGTCCGCCCGGCCAACCGCCGTGAACCTTTCCTGGGCAACGGACCGGATGGCCGCGCGGGCATTCGCGATGGAGGGCCAGCCCGTCCCGGCGATCCGCGAGGCGCTGCTGGACGAGGCGAAGCGCATCCACGCGGAGGACGAGGACATCTGCCACCGGATCGGCGAGGCGCTGCTGCCAAGACTCCGGGACGATATGGGCATCCTGACGCACTGCAACGCGGGCCAGCTTGCCACATCCCGCTACGGCACGGCGCTCTCCCCCATCTATCTGGCGATGGAGCGCGGCATGCGCCCCCGCGTCTACGCGGACGAAACGCGCCCGCGCCTGCAGGGATCGACGCTGACCGCGTATGAGCTCCACGCCGCCGGGGCGGATGTGACGGTCATCTGCGACAACATGGCCGCTTCGCTGATGGCGGCAGGCAAGATCGATTGCTGCATCGTTGGCTGTGACCGCGTGGCGGCGAACGGGGACACGGCGAACAAGATCGGCACGCTGAACGTGGCGATCTTGGCGAAGCACTTCGGCATTCCGTTCTATGTCGCCACGCCCACGCCGACAATCGACATGCACTGCCCGGACGGCGCGGCCATTCCCATTGAGGAGCGCGACGAGACCGAGGTGACGCTGCGCTTTGGCGCACGCACCGCACCGGAGGGCGTCCGGGTGTTCAACCCCGCGTTTGACGTGACGCCGCACGCGCTCATCACGGCGTTCGCCACGGAGCGCGGGCTGATCGGGCCGCCGTTTGACGCGGCGTTCGGGCGGATGCTGGGCTGCTGACGCCTTGCCGGGACATGGAAACGGAGCGTCAGTCCTCCCAATATCGCTGCGCCGGCAGGTAATACGGCTGGATGTCGCTGTAGCGCAGTTGCGCCTCAAAGTGATCGCTGCCGGTGGTGCGCGGCGCGCCAACGCTGATGACGATGCCCTCCGGCTTCAGAAAGCACTGCACTCTGTCCGGCGGGTAAAACGCGCCGTTCGGGTTGTATTCGCGCGTGGAATACTTTCGCATTTCAAAGAAAATACCCGCGTCAAAAGAGGTATTGGGCTTCGTCGGAAAATATGACTTCGTCAGGAATATCTCCTCAAAGCCCGCGTTTACCGCGTACAGGTCGCGAAGCCGCATGTGCGCCATGGTCGAAAGATCGATGTTCAGGGCGGTAAGCAGGGAGCGTGGGTTCTCGTACCCGTCACCGCTTCCCGCGTCATACCAGCCCCAAAAGACGATGCTGGCCATTTTGCTGTTGTACAGCGTAACCGCGGCCTGGAAATCAGCGGCCAGGGGACGTTCCTGAACCATGTGGCGTTTGAAGCCCCAAGCCAGCATACGCACCTCTTCATCGACGATCACGTTCAGCGTGTCCGCCCCTTTGCCGCTGAACGCGGGGTACTGTATCCGGATGGAGCCGCCCGGGTTCGGCACCTCGGTATACTGCTGCATCCGGAAGCCGCCGCGCGCGGCGGGTGCGCCGGATGGCGTTCCGTTTCCCACGAGCACAAGATTAGACATCATGTAGCCCTCGTGACCGCCCACCCTGACATAGTACCAGCGATTGGCGGTTTCGCCGAGGATCGTGACGGCGGTGCCGTTGTCAATTTTGCTGAGGACCTCTGCGTCGGCAATAGGCGCCGCGCGCAGATTGACCCAACTGTTTCGCTTCTGGTTATCCGCGATCCCCGTGGGTTGCTTGGGTGAAACGCGGCCCAAGTCAGGGCCGGTGTACAGATATTCGGACTTGATGTACCCCTCTTGCGCGCCGACAACCACCCGCGTCCATTTGGCGGATGGAGCCGACCCGCACTGAACCTCCGTGCCCGTGTAGTACAGGCCGAGCGATTTTGCGTCCTTCGCCGGCCGCTCCCTGAGGTGGACCCGTTCGGAAGATTTGCCGTCAATGACGGCGGTGATGGAACCGATGCTGTCTGCCAGGCCGATGGTCGTCTGTGATGTCAAAACGAGCAGTAATGCCACACAAAACAGGGTTTTCTTCACGCGCTTCCTCTTTCTTGACGTCTGCTTCACCCATGCCATGTATCCCCTACGAGCATAGGACGAACGCGATTGCCGGATTTTTTCAGAAGAAACGGAAAAAACATTGCGCCGCGTAGGGCGGCGGTATGCCCCTACCCCTCTGGAATCAACTCCACCAGCTCAAACCCACACGGAGGCAGAAAGAAAGATACCGTCACCGCGTCCCCCTCGGCGCGAAGGACCGATTCGCTGCGGACCGGCTGCGCGGCGTGGACCAAATACGAAGCGTCCTCGGCGGAAAGAGGCTCCCGGAAGCCCTTCGCGGCCAAGAGCGTCTTTCCGTCGCAGCGCGCGGGGTCGTACCGATACCGTTTCGCGCGGAACACACCCGTCAGCCCTTCGACGCGCCAGTCAAAGCGCACATCGCCCTGCTCGCGCAGCGCGCCGTGGTCGTGCGCGTAGGCCATGTCATACGCGGGTTTTGTCTCGGGGTGGTGGATGGCGAGCAGCGCGTACCGCCCGCCGGACCGCGTCACGATGCCGCGAGCGGGCCTGGCTACAATCTCTTCCCCAAGGCGCGCCAGCGCCCACATGGCCCAATAGGACGCCTTCCGGATGCCGTTCGTGGTCATGAGGCCAAAACCGCCGAAGAATTCCTCCGGCGGAAGCGTCCGCTGTTCCTCAAAATAATCCGTCGTGGTCCAGTGCGCCAGCAGCGTGTCCGAAGCGTCGCACGCGAGTGCCGTGGACAGCAGCGACGTGCCCGCGAACGCGCTGTCGTTGATGGGGTTATACAGCGCCATCGTGAGGTTCCACTCGGAGACCACGACCGGCAGCGGCGCTTCGCCAAGCTGCCGCCGGGCCAGCGCGATCATGTGCTGCGCGTAGTTTTGCCCCAACAGCGGGTGGGCGGGCGCGATGGAATGCCGCTCGCGGAGCATGTCCTGCAATTGCCCCCGGAGGCTGTTGCCGTCGAGTATTTCCGAATACGCGTGCATGGAAAACGCGTCCAGCGGCGCCTGGTTCCGCTTCACATACTCCATAAAGGCGGACGGCCAGCGCTTTTCAATGCCCACCAGCGTGGCCGAAGGCCCCATCACGCGTGCCCCGGGAACGCGGCGCTTGACCGCGGCGGCGGTTTCGGCATATAGATGGAAATACTCCTGTTCGGTCCCGCCCCAGGAAACGCCCAGATAGTCCGGCTCGTTCCATACCTCGAACATCCATCCGGTCACTTCCCCGGCGCCGTAGCGTGCCACGCAGTGCGCGAGAAAGGCGTCGACCAGCGCGCGCCAGGCATCCATGTTGGCCGGGGGTGTGATGTTGCCGCGCCACGCGAACACCGTCGCCGTGCCCGACGCGAAGAGCGAAGGCATGTACGAAAACTCCACAAAGGGCCTAAGGCCGATGGAGAGCATGAAATCGAACAGCAGATCCACCAGCCGCCAGCTATAGTGGATGCTGCCCGTCTCGTCGGGCTTCAAAATCATCATTTCATCGCTGAAAATGCCGTGAAAGCGCAGGTGCGTAAACCCGATCTCGCGCTGGAGCGTGCGCAGTCTGTCCTGCACGTGGGAGAGCAGGCCTTCGTACGCGCGGCCGATCGCCGTGATCGAAAGGCAGGAGCGGTGATACCGGCCCTGCGCCGCCGCCGCGCTGATCCGCTCGATCTCCTCCGCGCGCTCCGCGGACCGGTTCGGGTCCGGCCTTTCCTGGGCCTCATTCGCGTAGCGCAGCACCGCGGACAGGTCCGTCGGGCGGTAGAGCGACACGTACCCCTCCCCTTCGGACGCGCTGAGCGCCTCCAGCTTGAAGGCATTCTTCTGTTGAAGCTGCTTGCGGTACTTGCCCGGCGTCGTCCGGTAGGTCTTGAAAAAAAGCGACGAGGCGAACTGCGGGGAGGAAAAGCCGCACTGTTCCGCGATATCGTCCAGGGGCGTGCTCGCGTCCGTCTGCAGGCATTCCAGATACGCTTTGAGGCGCACGGAGCTCAGGTAGTCGCCAAAGCTCATGCCGATCGTCTTGTGGATGAAGGTGGACAGGTGGCTGACGCTCAGGTACTCCCGCGCGGCCAGGTCGGTCAGCGTGACCTTCCCGGCGTAGTTTGTGTTGATGTAATCAAAGATGCGGTGGATTCGCTCGCGGTCCTTCGCCTTCACGGTTTCCAGCGTCGCTTCGGCCCGATGGGGAAAGTGGCGCAGCAGGATGCCCAAGATCATTTGCACGTGGGCGGCGGCGTGGTAGAGGTAGCCGGACTGCTTGTGGATCATCTCCAGCATGACGGAGCAGACGCACTGCCGGAGTATCGCGATCTGCGGGTGGCTTTCCGGCCCGCCGGCGCATTCCACCGCGAGCGAGTCGATGTTCGCGTCGTTAAAGCCAAAACGGCCGCAGTTGATCTGCAGCAGGAGCACATTGTTCGGTTCCTCGGTTTGCTGCGTGGCGTGGATCGTGTTGGGGCTGACCACGATCAGTTCGCCTTCTTCGATGGTATAGGTCGTATTTTGTATGAGCACATGGATGGATCCCTTCAGAACCAACAGAATCTCCATTTCCTGATGCCAGTGCATGCGGAACGAATCCAGGCTGTGAAAATACGTGCGTATGGGCAGCGGATCTGGGTACTCAATAACTTCATATTTGTTATTCATAAATTCCTCGCTGCTAAATTATGTTGATTTACCAGGGAATTCCGCCGGTGATCGCAACTATTATACCACAAAATCAAAAGATTTGCACTGTTCTTTTGTGCACCCACATGCGATAATAAATAAAATCATAGGTGATATACCCTCTCTTTCAAACCCTCCCGCGCGTCGGCGCGGAAGAAATATCGTGAGGAGGTTCTTGTATGAAACGGTTCCTGGCAATCCTGGTCGCGGCTGTGATGCTGTTTGGGATGACCACGGCCTTTGCCGAGAGCAAGGTCACAGAAATCCCGCGCGAAGAGTCGCTCGTGTACAACGGCCTGCAGTGGGGCACGCCCGCGAACTACAACCCGTTCGCGATGGCGAACACCGGGTTCCCGATGGGCGATGAAAACCGCCAGGCAATCTACGAAGCCCTCTACATGTACAACATGCTGACCAACGAGAACGAGCCCCTGCTGGCGGACGGCCCGATCGAGTGGGAAGACGAGCTGAACTTCATCGTGAAGGTGAAGCCGCAGGCCCACTGGAACGATGGCGAGCCGCTGACCGCGGACGACGTGGTGTTCACGTTTAACATCGGCAACGTGGACGACGGCGGCTACAACACCACGTGGACGAAGGTGTGGAGCTACTTTGATAAGGTCGAAAAGGTGGACGACTACACCGTGCGCTTCACGCTGGTCGCCGATCCTTATAACGTCCACTACGGCCCCGCGACGCTCGCCACCACGCGGATCATTCCGCAGCACATCTGGGAGCCGAAGATCAAGGACGAGTTCGGCGGGGACGCAGAGAAGCTGAACACGTACTTTGGCGAGGACGACCCTGTCGGTTCCGGCGCCTTCAAGATCTACTTCTATGACGAGACCCGCGTCGTGGCCATCCGCGACGACAACTACTGGGGCCAGTGCCCGGAGATGTTCGGCAAGCTGACCGAGGTGAAGTACCTGGTTCATCCGATCTACCAGGACAACGCGGCCGGCAACCTCGCGTTCTCCCAGGGCGAGGTGGACGTGTCCCAGCAGTTCCTGCCCTCCGTGTGGGAGCTGCAGGAGTCCATGGACGCTCCGGTGACGACGTACTTTGAAGAGGCGCCGTACCACCTGGGCGCGAGCATTCCGTCGTTGATTTTTGACCTGACGAAGCCGGGCCTGAACGACTATGCCGTGCGCAAGGCGATCGCGCTGTGCCTGGACTATGAGGCCATCAACGTTAACGCGATGAGCAACTACAGCGAACCGCTGATCTATTGCCTCTACAACCCCTACCTGTTCGGCGATTATGTCGATATGGAGGACGAAGAGGTACAGGCCCTGATGTGGGATACCACGGACCTGGACGCCAACCTGACCGAGGCCAACCGGCTTCTGGACGAGGCGGGCTATAAGGACGTGGACGGCGACGGCATGCGCGAGCTGCCGGACGGCACGAAGTTCGAATGGAAGGCCGAGTGCCCCTACGGCTGGTCCGACTGGAACATGTCGCTGGAGATTCTGTGCGAATCCGCGAAGAAGATCGGCCTGAACATCGTCACGTACTTCCCGGAGTCCTCCATCTTCTTCAACGACCTGAACGCCGGCCAGTTTGACATCGTGATGTACACCCCGTACCCGGGCCTCTCCGTCGCGATGCCGTGGCAGGCCGCGTTCAACATCCTGTATTCCAAGGGCGTACCCGCGATTGGCACGGCCACGAACCGCAACTACAACCGCTACCAAAATGAGCGTGTGGACGAGCTGATCGACTTGGCCGCCGGCACGGCTGATCCAGATCTGCTGAAGGAGTATCTCACGGAGATCAACAAGATCTGGCTGGAGGATCTGCCGACCATTCAGCTCATGTACCGGCCGCAGGTGTTCCACACCACATACGAAGGCTACTGGACCGGCTTCCCGAAAAAGGATGACGGCACCAACACCCCGCCTATGATCTGCACGGATGGCGCGGGAATCAAAGCCCTGTACAACCTCACACCCGTCGAGAAATAAGCGTAAGCGAGAAGGGATGGCGTTTGCGCGCCATCCCCTCTTTTCTTTCACTCTTTATTGCTCCCGACTTGTGGGAGCCGCCCATTCTTAACGGGGGTGATACGAGCATGAGAGGCTTTGGAAAGTACCTCGCCAAGAAAACATTCTGGTACCTGCTGACGTTTGTCGTCGCGCTGGTGCTGAACTTTTTCCTGCCGAGGCTGATTCCTGGCAACCCCGTGGACATCATCCTGCAGGGTCTGACGGCGGGCATGACGGACACGGCGCGCGCCATTGAGATCAAGACCAATTTCTACAATCAGCTTGGCCTGGACAAGCCTATGATCCAGCAATTCTTTCTCTACGTGAAAAATATCTTCAGCGGAGATTTGGGGCGTTCGTTTAACTATTACCCCAAGCCTGTCACAGAACTGCTCGGCGGTTCCCTTCCGTACACGATCGGGCTGCAGCTTCCCGCGATCCTCGTCGGGTGGACACTGGGCAACCTGCTCGGCGCGAAGGCGGCGTACAAGAAGGGCGTCTTTGACAAGACGGTCTTCCCTGTCGCGCTCTTCCTCAGCTCCATTCCGGCCTTTATCTTCGCGCTGGTGCTCCTGTACGTGTTCGGCGTGGCGATAAAGATTTTCCCCATCGGCGGCGCGTACGCAGTGGACCTTCTGCCGTCCTGGTCGTTCAAGTTCATCTGGTCGCTCCTATCACACTGGGCGCTGCCGTTCATTTCGCTCGTGCTGATCGCCATCGGCGGGCAGGCCATCGGCATGCGGTCCATGTCGCTGTATGAGCTGAACGCTGACTATGTCCTCTACGCGAAGCTGCTCGGCATTCGCGATAAAAAAGTAACCAAATACGTTTTTCGCAACGCGGTGCTGCCGCAGGTGACGGGCCTTGCGCTGTCGCTGGGCACGATGGTGGGAGGTGCGCTGATTACGGAAATTGTATTCAGCTACCCGGGCATCGGGCAAAAGCTGATGCAGGCGATCCGGAATGTCGATTATCCGATGATCTCCGGCTGCACGCTGATCATCTCGATGACCGTGCTCGTCGCCAACTTCTTGATCGAAATCGTGTACGGGCTGATTGATCCGCGCGTGCGGGCCGCCCAGCAAGAGGAGGGCTGATCGATGCATTCAATCCGAACCATGCTGCGCTCCCCCCGCTTTGTGATCGGTTTTCTCCTGGTGCTCATCGTGGTGACCTACGCGATCGTCTACCCGATGATTAACACGGACGACCCAAAGGCCGACCGGGCGTCGAACCCGCTGTACGCGGACACGCAAAAGCTGCGCGACGCGCTGGCGGCCAAGGATGACGCGGCGATATACGCGGAGCTGGAGGCGCTTGAAAAGGAGAACGATCCCGACCTCGCCGCCGTGGTGGCGGACGTGCGCGCGGCGATGGACGCGGGCGGGGTTGCCAAGGCGCTGTCCGGTGCGAAGCAGGTGAAGAAGTCCAACCCGCTCTACGACGAGTTTGAGGCGCTACGCGCCACGCTTGGCGCCAACGAGGGTGTGCCCGCCGACGAAGAAGCGGCGCGCGCGGAGCAGGATAGGCTGGAAGCGCACCATCTGGCCGTGGTTGCCGCCGTGGACCTGATACGGGAAAAGGGCCCGGAAGCGACCGCAGAAATCGAGGATGAAACGGTGCGCGAGGAACTCCTCGCGCTGGGCGACGCGCTGGACGTGGACAAAGTCCTCGCCAGTCACGAGGCGACGTACAAATGGGTCATAGAAATTGACGCCCGCCTGGACGGCGGCGGTTACGAGGATGCGGTCAAGACGCTTTCCAGCGTCCAGAAAACCACGCTGATTCCCAAGGACACAGCGCCGTTTGAGGGCTTCCCGTTTGGCACGGACAGCCTATCGCGGAATATTTTCCTGGAGATGGCGTACGGCGCGCGGCTGTCGCTGATCGTCGGCCTGATGGCCGGGGCGATCGCGACGACCATCGGCCTGCTGCTGGGCCTGATGGCCGGCTACATCGGCGGCATGGTGGATAACATCATCACGACGATCACGAACATCTTCATCGTCATTCCGTCGATGATCGTGCTGATCCTGATCTCCATCGCCGTGGGGCAGATCAAGCAGGCGTGGGTCACGGGGCTTGTCATCGGGCTGACCGCCTGGCCCTGGACGGCGCGCGCGGTCCGGGCGCAGACGACGTCACTTCGGAACCGCGACCATGTGAGCATGGCGCGCATCACCGGCTATGGCACGGCGCACATCATCCTGACGGAGATTGTCCCCTACATCGCCAGCTATGTGGTGATGGCGTTCATCCTGCAGGTCGCGTCCGGCATCATGAGCGAGGCGACGCTGGCCATCCTGGGCCTTGGCGATCCCACCGCCATTTCCCTGGGCCGGATGATCAACTGGGCGATGCAGTACGAGGCCGTCCGTTCCGGCCGCTGGTGGCAGTTTGTCCCGGTGGCGGGCGCCATCGCGATGGTCACGTTCGGCCTGTACATGATGAACAGCGGTATGGACCAGGTGTTCAATCCCAAGATAAGGAGTTGATACCATGGCAGAGCAAATCTTAAAAGTGCGTGGGCTGAAAACCTACTACAAAACGCGCCTGAAGGAGAATGTCTACGCCGTGGACGGGGTTGACCTGGACCTGATGGAAGGGCGCGTGCTCGGCATCGCGGGCGAATCGGGGTGCGGCAAGTCCACGCTGGCGCTGAGCCTGATGGGGTACTACTATCCCCCGCTGCGGTACGGAAGCGGAACAATAGAGATCGACGGCACGGACATCATGAAGCTCAAGTACGAGGATCTGCGCGTGAAGTACCTGGGCACGGAAATCGCGTACATCCCCCAGGCGGCGATGAACGCGTTGAACCCGACGCAAAAAATCTCCAGGTTCATCATCGACATCCTGACGGAGCACCGGCCGGAACTGTCGCACGAGCAGATGATCAACATCGCGCGCGGCAAGTTCGCGTTTCTGAACCTGCCGGAGCGCGTGCTGTACTCCTACCCGTCCGAGCTTTCCGGCGGCATGAAGCAGCGCACGGTCATCGCGCTGTCCACGCTGCTGAACCCGAAGGTGCTGATCGCGGACGAACCGTCCTCCGCGCTGGACGTATCCAGTCAGAAGATTGTCATCGCGATGCTGCGCAAGATGATGCGCGACGGGTTCGTCAAGTCCATGATCTTCATCACGCACGAACTGCCGCTGCTGCGCCATGTGGCCGACGACATCGTGGTGATGTACGCCGGCGAACTGGTGGAAAAGGGCACGAGCGAAGAAGTGATCTTCGACCCCATTCATCCGTATTCACACGCGCTGATGGGATCGATCATCGTGCCGGAAGAGGGCATGAAGGAGCAGAAGCTGATCGCCATCCCCGGCGCGCCGCCAAACCTGAAGCGCCCGCCACAGGGCTGCCGCTTTGCCGAGCGGTGCATGTACGCGGAGGAACGCTGCCGGGCGAAAAAGGCGGATGTCACCCCCTTTGGCGAGGGGCGGTATCACCGCTGCATCTTTACGGAGACGGAGCTGCGCAGGAAATACGCGGCCGACACGAGTGTGCGGGGAGGTGAAGCGTGATGGCGCAAAGGCTGTTCACCGAGCAAGACATCCTGCTGCAGACAAAGGGCGTCAACAAGATTTTCGGCGGCGGGAAAAAGGCTGTGCACGCGGTCAAGGACGTTGATTTTACGATGCACAAGGCGGAGATCATCTCCATCGTCGGCGAGAGCGGCAGCGGCAAGACCACGCTGGCGAAAATCCTGTTGGGACTGCTGAAGGAGACGAGCGGCGGCATTCTCTACAACGGCAAACCGCGCATGCTGAGGAACCACGATGAGCGGCGCGACTACTGGCGGAACATCCAGGCGATTTTCCAGGACCCGTTCTCCACGTTCAACCAGTTTTTCCGCGTGGACAAAATACTGAACGATTGTCTCGCGTTGCAGGGGTTAAAACACCTGCACGCCGATGAAAAGCGCGCGAAGATGAAGGATGCCTGCCAGTTTGTCAACCTGAAATACGAGGAGCTGTACAACAAATACCCGTTTGAGCTCTCCGGCGGGCAGATGCAGCGCCTGATGATCGCGCGCATCTTCATGATGCAGCCGAACGTGCTGATCGCGGACGAGCCGACGAGCATGATCGACGCGTGTTCGCGCTCGACCATTCTGGATATGCTGCTGAAGCTCCGCGATGAGAAGGGCATGACGATCCTGTTCATCACGCACGATCTGGGCTTGGCGTACTATGTCAGCGATACACTGTACATTATGGAGCGCGGGGAGATTGTGGAGCGCGGCCACGCGGACGAGATCATTTTGAATCCGACGCACCAGTATACGAAGCAACTCGTCACCGACGTGCCGAAGCTGAACGAAGAATGGGACGTGGACGCGGTGTGAGCTGCGGGGGAAGAACGCTGGAGGGCTCTGCCCTAAGGTAGGGATTCCTGGCGGAAATCCGGGAGTGCACCAGGAAGTGTGTAAATAGACGCCTCCGAAGAACAATGATAATACCAAAACCGCATTTGCGCACGGACAGGATAGGGCAACGATGGAACGGCGCGTGAAGTTCGGCGGAGGCGGCGAGGAGTACCTCGCCGCTTTTGCCGCCCGGAAAACCAAAGTGAAAAACTCCGGGCGGCGAGGCAGGGCCTCACGTTAGCCAATCTGCCGGACGCCCAACCGGTCATGGCAGAACAGGGCCCTGTTCAAACTTTTCTCAAAGCGCATCTCTCATACCTTTGCATCGCTCCGCCAGCAAACCTACCAGTTCTTTTTCCTTCTCGTTCATGGCAATACCCTCTTCTTCTCTCTTCCTGGAAATTATTCCCATTTCAACAGTTCAGCATACTGCCTCAAACACTCCGATTTGCCGAATCTCCCCGCCGCCAGCGCGGACGCAGCCACCATCAGCAGGAGCACGAACCCCGCGCCTGTCCCAGCACCTTTTTCCGCATACACACCACCTTTTTCCTTGATCGCGGCGCTAACGTGTAAAATCGCTCGCCCTCCGGGAAATCCGGAAGAAACCCCTTCCTTTTGCGGGCGAAATCACCACGGAATCTGCAGCGTTCCGGCGTGATCTCGCGCACATTTTCACAAAGTATACCAAGGGTTTTCACGTGTGTCTCGAATAGAGCTACGCCGCCCCGCATCCCGCTCCGCCCACATTGTTCAGGTTCACGCCACATTCCCGGGGGAACAATTCCACCCGCATTTCCCTCTTATTGGTAGGTGCGTCCCAAAAGCGATGCCATGGGCGCGAAACGAAAGGAATGGCGATGAAAAAGCGAATATCCCTGATGTTAACCCTGTGCCTGGCCGTGTGCGGCGGCGCGGGCATTGCCCAGGCGGAAGAAACGGCGGCCATGGCGGTGACGCCCACGCTCCTGTTCGATGGAACGATCCTGCGGGTGGAAATCGCGGCCGCGCCGCCGGCGGGCGCCGCACTGGTGGAGAGCGGGCTGCTGAGCCCGGACGCCGCCGGCGACCCGCAGGTCGTGGAGGCCGTATCGACCGGTGCTACGCTGATGGGCGTGCGCGCCGATGTGAGCGTGCACGCGGGCAACGCGAAACTGCCGAACCTGCGCGCGCAGTACGGCGGGCAAAACGGCGGCGCGATGACGAAGGGGTTTCTGTACGTGTTGACGCCGGACGCCCCGAAGGACGGCCTGACCGTCCAGGCGCAGACGGAACTGGTGGCGGAGGACGGCGGCGAGGCGCTGGACACGTATAGCGAAACGCTGCCCGTGCCCGCCGCGATCCCGGCGAACACGGCCTCATTCCCGGTGAACATCGCGATGGGCGGGGCGAAGATCGAGCGCGTGTACATCTCCAGCTCCACGGAGGCGTTCTGCGTGTTCCTGCGCTGCGACGGCGGGACCCGGTCCGAGGCGAGGCTGGACTCGGGCGGCGGCGGGATGGAAACGCGGTTCACGCTGGACGAAATGCGCAACTCCTCGGCCATGCGGTGGTCCATGTACGTGTTTGACCCAATCGGCGCGCAGGGCGCGCTGCCCGGCAAGATCAACCTGACGCTCTCCGGGTTCACGGGCGCGGCGAACGAGCTGGCGGGCACACTGGAAATCGACATTGCGGGACAGAGCGCGCGGGTGCTGTAACCAAGCATACGAAGTGCGTCCGTCCATCGCACGGCGGGCGCGGAACGAAAGGAGAGGCGATGAACAAGCGAATGACCTGGATATCCCTAACCCTGGCCGTGTGCCTGGCCGTCTGCGGCGGCGCGGGCATCTCCCTGGCGGAAGAATCCGTGACCATGGGCATCACCCCCACCATCGTCTACGACGGCACCATCCTGCGCCTGGAACTCACGGCGGAGGCGTTGTCAGCGGATGTGGCGCTGGTGGAGAGCAACCTGCTGAACCCCGCCCTGCGTGAGGAACCGGAATATCAGATCGCACTCGCGACCGGCGCGACGATCATGGGCGTGACAAGCGGCGCGGAACTGCAGGCGGCAGGCAAACGGCTGCTGCCGGACCTGCGCGTGTTCTACGGCGAGCAGGACGGCCGGGTGATGAACAAGGGGTTTATCTATGTGCTGATGCCGGACGCTCCGCGCGACAATCTGTCTGTGAAGATGACGGCGGGACTGATCGGGGCGGAGGATGGTCCCACGCTGGATGAATACGAGGAGACGCTGCCCGCGCCGGAAGCGATCCTGGCGAAGACGGTCCGCTTCCCCGTGGATGTGACGATGGGCAATTCACGGGTGGAGGAAGTGTATGTCAGCCATTCCGCGGAGGCTTTCTGCGTGTTCCTGCGCTGCGACGGCTGGACGATGGGCCAAGGGGCGCTGATGCTCCCAGCGGGCGGGGATGCGAAGGCGGCGATGTTCGTGCTGAACGAGTCGCGCATGCTTGAAAACAGGGATATGCGTTGGTCCATGTATGTGTTCGACCCAATCGGCGCGATGCCAGACAAGATCGAACTTGCGTTGACCGGGTATGATGGCGAGCTGTTCGGCGAGTTTGCGAACAAGCTGGAAATCGACATCGCGGGAAAGAGTGCGAAGGCGCTGTAGGACCTACCAAAAAGAAAAAGCATGGGCGCGCCTCGTCGAAAGATGGGGCGCGCTTTTGTGTTGCCGTGGGCGGCTTGGGCTTAACGGCTGCCCTGTGAAGCGTTCCTCCGCATTGCGGACCATTGCGCGTCGCGAACGCCGAAAAACTTGCTCAGGGAGGATGTTCTGAACTTTACAAATCCTGCATGTTTGGTTACAATGTACATAAGACCTGATATTATGAAGGAGGATGGTGTCGAAATGAAGAAGTTGGTGGCTTTCCTGCTGTGCGCCCTGATGACGGTTGGGCTCATGAGCGCCCCCGCGCTGGCGGTCAATGAGGAGATCACGGGGAGTATCATGATCTACACCTCCATCTACCAGGACGTGCTGGACGCCATGGTCGCGGCGCTCAAGGTGGAGTTTCCGAAGCTCGACGTGCAGACGTTCTACGGCGGCACCGGAAACATCCAGGCCAAGCTCGCGGCCGAAATGGACGCCGGATCCATCCAGGCCGACCTGCTGCTCGTGGCCGAGCCCGCGTACTCGCTGGAGCTGAAGGAGAAGGGCTACCTGCACACCTACATGACCGACGCGGCCAAGGACCTTCGCTTCCCCTACGATGAGGAGGGGTACTGGTATCCGGTGCGCGTGTGCAACATGGTGCTCGCGTACAACCCGGAAATGTACCAGCCGGAAGAACTGGCGACCACCTTTGAGGATTTTGCGAAGAACCCGGAGCTGAAGGGCATGATCTCCATGGGCAACCCGCTGACCAGCGGCACCGCCATGGCCGCCGTTGCCGCGCTGAGCGACAAGTACGGCTATGACTACTTCAAGGCGCTGGGCGAACAGGGCATCATGGTGGAATCCGGCTCCGTCGCGCTGACCAAGCTGCAGACCGGCGAGTGCAAAGAGATCATGATCCTGGAGGAATCCGTCCTGAAGCTGCGCGAGGAAGAGGATTCCGAACTGGCGGTGATTTACCCCACCGACGGCAACATCATGATCCCGTCCACGGTCATGACCATCGCGGAGGAATACGCGCCCAACAAGAACATCGCGGCGTGCGAGGCGGTAACCGACTGGCTGCTGAGCGACGACGGCCAGCGATTTGTGCTCAATGGCTGGATGCACTCCGTGCTGTCCACCGTGACGGATGTGCCATACGACTCCATCGACACCAACGGCCTGATCGAAACCGACATGGGCGTGGATTGGGTGCGCTGCTACACCAAGCGGGACGAAATTCGCAACGCTTTTGAAGAGAGCATCGCCATCCCGAAGTAAGCCGTTCAAGAGGCAAGATCCCGGAGGCCGCCAGCGCAAGCGGCGGCCTCTTTCTTTTTTGTAATTCCGCGGGCAAGGGAGTATGAACAATGAGCATCACGCCGGTTCCCGGGGAACGCCGACAGATGGGGCGTTGGCACTTTGATATCAAGTGGCTGCTGATCGGCCTGATCGTCGCCTTTATGGTGGTCTTTCAGGTGTTTCCGCTGCTGTACATGGTTTTCCGTTCCCTCTTTTCCAGCGGCTCCTTCTCGCTGGAGGCGTTCAGGCGCATCTATACCTATGAGCTGAACTGGACGGCGCTGAAAAACACGGTGATCGCGGCGAGCTGCGCCATGGTGCTGGGCACGCTGATCGCCTTCCCGCTCGCCTGGCTGGTCGGGCGCACGAACATGTATTTCCGCAAGTTTTTCAGGAGCCTGTTCGTCCTGACCTATATGGTGCCGCCGTACCTGGGCGCGATGGCCTGGCTGCGCCTGCTAAACCCCAAGGTGGGCAACCTGAACGTGTTCATCCGGGATTTATTGCATTTGCAGGAGAATCCTTTTAATATCTATACGCTGGGCGGCTTGATCTGGGTGCTGACCACCTTCTACTACCCCTATGCGTTCATCACAATCTCCCGCGCGATGGAAAAGATGGACCCGTCCCTGGAGGAGGCCAGCCGTATTTCCGGCGCGTCGCCGCTGAAAACGCTGTTCACCGTCACCCTGCCGATGATGACGCCCTCCATCGTCGCGGGGGCGCTGCTGGTATTTGTGTCGGCGGCGTCGTGCTACGGCATTCCGTCCATCGTCGGTTCGCCCGGGCAAATCCACACCGTCACCACGCGCATCGTCAGCTATGTTTCCATCGGCGACGCGCAGGGTCTGACGGACGCCACGTGCCTGGCCGTGTTCCTGATGCTGATGGCCATTTTGGTGCTGTACGTGTCAGACTTTGTGGTTGGCAAGCGGCAATATGTCACCGTGTCCGGAAAGTCCACACGGCCAAACATCGTGGACCTGGGGCGCTGGCGCATCCCCATCACGCTGCTGGTGGTGGCGTTCGCCGTGGTTGTCATCGTGCTCCCCTTCGCCACCGTGGCCACGACCTCCGTCACGCAGAACCTGGGCAAGCCGCTGACCGCGGCGGGCAACTTCACCTGGAAGCACTGGCAGAAGATACTCACCCGTCCGGCCATTTTGCAGGGCATGCGCAATAGTCTGCTGTACGGCGCGGTAGCCGCGACGGCGGGCATCCTGATCTCCTGCGTGATGGCGTATCTGCTCCAGCGCACCCGGATCAAAGGCCGCCGCATCCCGGACTTCCTCATCACGCTCGGTTCCAGCTCGCCCAGCGTCGTCATCGCGCTCGGCCTCATCATGACGATGAGCGGCCGCTTCGGCATCCGCCTGTACAACACGCCGTACATCATGATTATCGCGTACCTCGTCAAGTATCAGATGATGGGCATGCGCACGGTGACATCGGCCATGTCGCAGATCCATGTCTCGCTGGAGGAATGCTCGCAGGTTTCCGGCGCAAGCTGGCTGAAAACCATGAAAAACATCACGCTGCCGTTGATCGGCCCTTCCATTGCCGCGGGCTGGTTTTTAATCTTCATCCCCAGCTTTTATGAACTGTCGATGTCAACGCTCCTGTATTCCTCCAATACGCAGGTGATCGGCGTGCAGTTGCACGAGTACTGGACGTTCACAAGCCAGCAGCAGGCGTCGGCGATGGCCTTTGGCATTCTGATGGTGGTGGTCGCGCTCAACTTTGTGCTCAACCGCATCACCAAGGGCGAGTTTTCGATTTAGCGAAAGGAAGGGTGCAACCATGTCCACCGTCACCATACAAAACGTGACCAAGGCATTTGGCGATAACGTCGTGCTGCAAAACTTCAGCGAAACGCTCCAGGATGGGGAGTTCGTCACATTGCTGGGCCCCTCGGGCTGTGGCAAGACCACGATGCTGCGCATCATCGCCGGGTTTGAAAAGCCGACCAGCGGCAGCGTCTATATCGGCGATCGGCTGGTCAGCGGGGAGAACGCCTTTGTGCCGCCGGAGCGACGCGACATCGGCATGGTGTTCCAGAGCTACGCGGTGTGGCCGCACATGACGGTCTACGACAACGTGGCCTACCCGCTGAAGATTATGAAGCACTCCCGGGCGGATATCGATGCCAAGGTGGCGCGGGTGCTGGACATCGTGCACCTGGGCCAGTACGGCAAGCGTTACCCCAACCAGCTTTCCGGCGGGCAGCAGCAGCGTGTGGCGCTAGCGCGCGCGCTCGTCGCCGAACCGGAATTGCTGCTGCTGGACGAGCCGCTCAGCAACCTGGACGCCAAGCTGCGCGAGAGCATGCGCTTTGAAATCAAGGAGATCCAGACGGCGCTCGGCATCACGGTCGTCTATGTGACGCACGACCAAACCGAGGCCATGGCCATGAGCGACCGCATCGTGGTGATCAAGCAGGGCGTCGTGCAGCAGGTCGGCACCCCGAACGAGATTTACAGCGCGCCCGTGAACCCCTTTGTTGCGGACTTTGTGGGTAAGGTGGAGTTCCTGCAGGGCACGGCGGAGGAAGGCGTGATCCGCCTGACGGACATCGAGCAAACGCTGCTGTATAACGGCGACAAGCGCGGCGAAGTCATCGCCGCCATTCGCCCGGAGACGGTTCGCTTTGTGCCGCCGGGCCAGGGGCAGCTCAGCGGCACCGTGCGGAGCCGCTACTTCCTGGGCGATGTGAACGATTGCCGCGTGGAGCTCGGCCCGGACGTGATCCTTCGGGTCATCGCGGACCCGCTCTCGTATCCGTCGATTCAGGCGGGCGACGCCGTGGGCCTTGAGGTGCGCGCGCTGATGGTGTTCGCGGGCGAGGACATGCGGGAGGAATTGATGATTCGGACGTGATGTGTTGGCAAGCGTGATATAGCGTATGTAAACCAAACGAACATGCGCGCACATGCAAGGAAGGAATATTCGCCTCGCATGTGCGCGCTTGTCGTGCGTGGCGGGTTTTACAATGTGCCTTGGACGGCTACCAGCACACCACAAACCGCTTGTTCAGCTTCTCGCGCAGCAGCGCGCGAAGGTCGTCCGCCGTGCCTTGGGTGAAGGAGGCTTTGGGGAGGATGTAGCCCTGTAGCGGGCCAATATAGAGGTAAAACATATCCGCTGTCTCGAAAGCCTTGTACAATCCGTCGTACAGGATTTCCTGGGTATCGCTTGACACGGCCCCCTCGGAGCGGGCGATCAGCTTTTCATCGCTAAATTCGTAAGTATAGCCACTCTCAAATATTGTACGGGTGTGCTCGAAGGCTTGATTCGTTTTTCTGTGCGCAAACCAAAACGTAAGAGCAAAAAACATGGTGAGGCCAGCCCCAAAAGGCATGAATCGTGTTATAAGCAGAACCACGCACAGCAGGGGGATCAGGAAAGCGGCTAATGCCCGATAGATCCGGTAATACTTGCTGTGGAATTGCGTGAACCAATTGAACGCCCTGAACATCGGCAGGGTAATGCGCGTTTCGGCACGGATTGCCCATCTTGCCTCCATCCAATCATATCCTTTCCAATAGATCGAACGCCAGGCGTGCCCTCGGGTCGCTTTTTCACCGCTGACGGCGCTTCCCTCCGGCGCACCCGGCGCTCTTGTACCCAATAAGCCCCGCTTACTTCTCCTCGTCCTTCACCATCTCGTTATACAGCCCGCGCTCCGTGTAGTGCGTGTGCAGCAGATCGTGCGACTTGTGGCCCAGCGGCTCCAGCAGGAATTCGTTGTACAGCCGCTGGATGTGCGGGTTCTCGTGCGACTTGCGCAGCTTCTTCATCTCGTCCTCCTGGTAGATGCCGTCCGCGCGGTCCTTCCACTTGGTGCGCACGCCGGTTCTCGGCTGGCCGCCGCCGCAGACGCACCCGCCTGGGCAGCCCATCACCTCGATGAAGTGATACGGCGACTTGCCGGCCGCCACTTCCTCCATCAGGATCTCCGCGCCCGCGAAGCCACTCGTCACCGCCACCTTGGCCGTGAAGCCCTCCAGGAAGCTATACGTCGGCAGCACGTTTTCGAACGTCAGCTCCGCCACCTTGATCTGGTCCTGGCCCACGATGGGCTTAACGTGCAGGTTGTCGCCCGGCAGCTCGCGCCCGGTCACCAGCTCGTACACGGTGCGCAGCGCGGCCTCCATGACGCCGCCGGTCACGCCGAAGATGTCCGCCGCGCCGGACGACATGCCCAGCGGGGCCTCGAACTCGGAATCCTGCAGGTTCGCGAAGTCAATGCCCGCCTCGCGGATCATCCGGGCAAGCTCGCGTGTGGTGATGACGGCGTCCACGTTCGGCAGGCCGCCGTTTTTCATCTCCGGCCGCGTGATCTCGAACTTCTTGGCCGTGCAGGGCATTACGGACACGACGTACATGTCCTTGGGGTCGATGCCCAGCTTCTGCGCGTAGTAGCTCTTCACCACCGCGCCCAGCATCATGTGCGGGCTCTTGCACGTGGACAGGTTGCCGACGCACTGCGGGAACCGGTGCTCCAGGAACTTCACCCAGCCCGGGCTGCACGACGTAATCATCGGCAGTGTGGCGTGGCCGCCCTGCAGAACCGCCTTCGCGCGGCTGAGGAACTCCGAGCCTTCCTCCATGATGGTCAGGTCGGCGGCGAAGTTCGTGTCAAACACGTCGTCAAACATCAGTTCCTTCAGCGCCGTGGCCAATTTGCCCGTCACCGGCGTGCCCACCGGCATGCCGAATTCCTCGCCAATGCCCACGCGCACGGCAGGCGCGGCCTGCACGATGACGCGCTTGGTCGGGTCGTTGATCGCGTCCCACACCTGCGGGATGCTCGTCGTCTCGCTCAGCGCGTTCACCGGGCACGCGGCGATGCACTGGCCGCAGTTGGTGCAGTCCACCTCACCGATGGACTTCCCGCCGGACGGCCCGATCGTTGTGGCAAAGCCGCGGTTCTGCGCGTTTAGGACGCCCACCTGCTGGACCTCGTTGCACACGCTGACGCACCGGCGGCAGAGGATGCACTTGCCGGTGTCGCGGGTGATGGAGGGCGAGATGTCCACCAGACCCTTGGACATGGCGCCCTTGAAGCGCGCCTCGCTGATGCCCAGGGTCTTTGAGATGTCCTGCAATTCGCACTGGCCGCTCCGCGCGCAGGACAGGCAGTCCTGCGGGTGGTCGGACAGGATCAATTCGCAGTTGAGTTTCCTGGCGTGGCGCGCCTTGGCGCTGTTGGTCTTGACCACCATGCCCTCGCGCACCGGCGTCATGCACGCGGCGACGAGCGTCCTGGCGCCCTCCACCTCCACCATGCACATGCGGCAACCGCCAAACTGGTGCACGCCCTCCAGGTAGCAGAGGCTGGGGATGTATACGTTCGCGTCCTGCGCCGCCGAGAGGATGGTCTGGCCGTCCTTCGCGGCGTGCGGCTTTCCGTTGATGGTGATATTCTGCACTTTCTCCGTTACCACTTTATCAGCCATGATGACACCCCTTACTTTTTATCGCAGCGCAAGCAACGCGTTGCCTCGGCGACGGCGTTCAGTTTGCGGTAGCCCAGCGATACCTCGCGGAAACCCTCGCGGCGCTTATCCGGCGGCAGCATTTCCTGCGGGAAGCGGCTGTACTCCGCGCTGTCCTCGTCCACGTATGCCGGCGGAATCTCTATGGGCTTGCCCACGTTCAGCTTCCCGGACCCGCCCAGGTACGCGTCGATGCTGGAGGCGGCGCGCTTGCCGTCCGCGATCGCCGTGATGGCCGTGTCCGACCCGCGCGCGAGGTCTCCGCCCGCGAACACGCCGTCGATGGAGGTCATCAGGTTGTGCTTGCCCGTCACCATCGTGCCCCACGCGGTCAGTTCCACATCATCCTTGCTGATGAACGGGAAGTCCGCGTGCTGGCTGACGGCGGGGATAATCATGTCGGCCGAGAGGATGAACTCGCTTCCCTTGATGGCCCGGGGTTTCCTGCGGCCGTTGCCGTCGTACTCCCCCAGCTCCATCTTCTGGCATTCCATGCCGGTCACGCGGCCCTTTTCGTCGCCCACAAACCGCACCGGCGCGGTCAGCTCCAGAATCTGGACGCCTTCCTCCACGCCTTCCTCGATCTCGCGCTTGTCGGCCGGCATGTCCTCGACGGTGCGGCGGTAGACGATTGTCACCTTCTCCGCACCGAGCCGGATGGCGCTTCTCGCCGCGTCCATCGCGGTCGATCCGCCGCCGATGACGGCCACGTTCTTGCCCACCTTGACCCGCTTGCCAAAGTGGATGTCCTTCAGGAACGGCAGGCCATGGTACACGCCCTTCAGCCCTTCGCCCTCCACGCCGACCAGGTTCGGGAACTGCGTGCCGGTGGCGAGGTAGATGGCGTCGTATTGCTCGCGCAGCAGCGCGAAGGAGATATCGCGCCCGACCTCGGTATTGAGGTGGATGTTGACGCCCTCCTGCTTGATGACCTGTATTTCGTGCTCCAGCACATCGGTCGGCAGCCGGTACTCCGGAATGCCGTACGCCAGCACGCCGCCCGCCTGCGAATGGCTCTCAAACACGTCCACCTCATAGCCCAGGCGGACCAGATAATACCCGCACGTCAGGCCGCTCGGGCCCGCGCCGATGATGGCGATCTTCTTGCCGTTCATCGGGTATACGATGTCGTCCGTGAATCGCTCCTCGTGGCTCATCGCGAAGTCGGCCACGAACCGCTTCAGGTCGCAGATGGCGATGGCTTCGTCGCGTCCGGCGCGGCGGCACTTGCGCTCGCACGGGTGCGTACACACGCGGCCGCACACGGCGGGGAAGGGGTTGTCCTGCCGGATCAGCCGGTACGCGTCCATGAAGCGGCCCTGCTGGATCAGCGCCATGTACCCGGGCACGTTCACGCCCGCCGGGCACGCGTTCTGGCACGGCGAAATGAACATCGTCGAGCACACGCCCGCCTCGCACCGGTGGTCGTGGATGTGCTCCTCGTATTCCTTGGCGAAGTATTGGAGCGTGGAAAGCACAGGGTTCGGGGCCGTCTGGCCCAGGCCGCACATGGCCGTCTCCTTGATGTTATGGGACAGCTCGTCCAGCGCCTCGATGTCCTCTTCCCTGCCCTCGCCCTGGGTGATGCGCTCCAGGATTTCCAGCATGCGCTTCGTGCCGATGCGGCAGGGCACGCACTTGCCGCAGCTCTCGTCCTGGATGAAATCCAGGAAGAACCGCGCAGTATCCACCATGCACGTGTCCTCGCTCATCACGACGAGACCGCCGGAGCCCATGATCGCGCCCAGCGAAATCAGCGTATCGTAGTCGACGGACGTGTTCAGGTATTCCTTCGTGATGCAGCCGCCGGACGGTCCGCCGATCTGCGCGGCCTTGAACTGCTTTCCGCGCGGGATGCCGCCGCCGACGTTGAACACCAGATCGCCCAGCGAAATGCCCATCGGCACCTCAGCGATGCCCGCGTTCACCACGTCGCCGGCCAGCGCGAACACCTTCGTGCCCTTGCTCTTGCCCACGCCGATGGCCGCGAACCAGTCCGCGCCCTTTTCGATGATCGCCGCGACATTCGCGAACGTCTCGACGTTGTTGATGATGGTCGGGCAGCCGTACAGGCCGCGCTCGAATGGGAACGGCGGCTTCTGCGACGGCTCGCCGCGCTTGCCCTCGACCGAGTGCATCAGGGCCGTTTCCTCGCCGCAGACGAACGCGCCCGCGCCGATGCGCACTTCCAGGTCAAAGTCGAACTTGCTGCCCAGAATCTTGCTGCCCAGGAGGCCCGCCTCGTGGCACAGTTCAATCGCCTTGTTCAGGCGATGCACGGCGATGGGATACTCCGCCCGCACATACACAAAGCCCTTGTTCGCGCCGATGGCGTATCCGCCGATCATCATGCCCTCGATCAGGTTGAACGGATCGCTCTCGATCAGGGACCGGTCCATGAACGCGCCCGGGTCGCCCTCGTCCGCGTTGCAGATAATGTACTTCTGCCCCTCCGGCGCGTTCATCCCGGCCTCCCACTTGATGCCGGTGGGGAACCCGCCGCCCCCGCGCCCGCGCAGGCCGCTTCGCTTCATTTCCTCGATGACGGCCTTGCGGTCCATCTCCGTGACCGCCTTCGCCAGGGCCGAAAACCCGCCCACGCCGATGTAGTTGGGGAGGGACATGAAATCGACCTTGCCGCAGTGCCGCAGCGCGATTTGAAGCTGCTCCGAGAAGAACGGAATATCCTTCATCAGCGGGATGTACTTTTTCTGGTTGATATCGTAGTACGTGTACTGCTCCAAAATGCGCCCGTGGCCGATGTGGTTGTACAGGATCTCCTTGGCCGTCTGCGGCGTCACCTTGACGTAAAAGACACCTTCCGGCATGATGTACAGGACGGGGCCCAGCGCGCACAGACCCATGCAGCCCGTGAATGTCACGCCGACCGTCTTGTCAAGGCCCGTCTGTGTCAAATATTCCGCGACCGCGTCGCGCGTGGCGGTGCAACCGCTGGAAATGCAGCCGCCGCCCCCGCACACATACACGTGCGACTTGAACGGCGCTTGCGCTTCGTTAAACTCCTTGGCGACCTTTTGAAGATCGCGGACCGTCTTGATGGTCATCTGCGCTTCACACTCCTCGATCTCACTTAGTATTTCGCCAGGATTTTTTCGATTTTATCGGGGTTGACCTGCTGGTACACCTCGTCGTCAATCATGATGACGGGGGCGAGGCCGCACGCGCCCAGGCAGCGGGTGATCTGGATGGAAAACTTGCCGTCGTCCGTCGTCTCGCCCACGTTGATGCCCAGCACCTCTTCCAGCCGGTCCACGATGCGCTTTCCGCCGCGCACGTAGCACGCGGTACCCATGCAGATGCGGATGGCGTGGTCCGCGCGGGGAACCATCGAGAAATATGAGTAGAACGTGACGACGCTGGAGACGTAGCTCAACGTCAGCCCCATGCCGTCGGCGATCGTCCGCTGCAGTTCCAGGGGAAGATAACCGTAAATCTCCTGCGCCAGATGCAGTACGGTAATCAGACAGCCTTCCTTATCCTTGTAGGTCTCGATGACTTTCTGGATGGCCTGAAGCTTCTCCACTTCCTCGGCGTTCGTATCGAGCGCTACGGCCGGTTGCTTATTTTCCGTGCTCATGCGTCCTTATCCGCTCCTTTTTTCGATTTTGTGCATCCCACTGTATAGCTACACAAACCGTTAAAAATATATCATTCTTTCGCGCCGGAATCAAGATGCACCGGCGTTTGCCAAATGAAATCATTCGACAGAAATGTGCCAATGCGCTGATTGGGCCATTCCAGGTGCTGGAATGCGCGGTTTTTCTCTGGATATGGTTGGCGCGGACGCACTTGGGCCCATCCGAGCGGGAAATGTATTCGCCATCCGAGCGTTGGCTCGGTAGCAGGCAGCCTCCAGGGAGGCGTTAGCGGGAGGGGGTGACGGGGACGGTTGAAAACGGCCCATTCGCCTGCGGGAACGTGTTATGTGGCCGTATCGTTCTTCACGCGGACATACAGTTAATAGATTATGCATAATTCTACATACAAATTCTATCGGAATGAATTTCCCACATTGTCGCACGCGCGAACATCAACCGCGGAGTGGCGTACCCTTTGTGGGAGTGTCCATTTTATCCGTGAGATGATAAAATGGGAGAATGGAAAGAGAAGAAAGAAAGTGCCCGAGATGCGGGTCTACAGAGAGACAGCACAGCATAGGGAAAACGGTTTCAGGAAGCAGGCGCTATCGATGCACGGTATGCAAGCGCGAGTATACCCCAAATCCCAAGAAGCACGCATACACAGAGAGTGAACGAAAAGAGGCACTCCGATTGTTGGTACTTGGGAACTCAGGACGAGGTGTGGGGAAAGCGTTTGGAATGAACAAATCGAATGCATACAGGTGGGCGAAGGAGGCTCAAAAAAGGGGATTATCCAATGTGGATAAGTACAGAGACGAAGACGGAAGCATTTGAGCTAGATGAGCTATATTGGTTCATCGGCAAGCGTAAAGGACATGATAATGGCATAAACACGTACATAATGACGATGTTAAGCCGTGAACCGCGCCAAATCGTCGCATATGCTGTGGACAACTCGGTCAACGCAACATTGATTCAGGAGATGGTTGACAGCACCAGCCAGGCTAAGAATTACTATACAGACGGCGGTAGCGTTTATCTGGGCGTGGACTTCAGCGGGCATCACGCAAGAAATATGCGAGACAAAAGCGACACGCACAACATAGAAGGTTCCAACGCGGATTTACGCCACTACATAGCGGGCTTGCGACGCCGAAGCCGATGCTTCTTCCGCAGCATAGAGACTTTGACGGCTGTGCTCTATGTTTTCGTCCATGCATACAACTGGTTTGGCGATGCAAAAATGCGATACCTGCAAAATCATCCCGATTCTCATCGCGTTCATCATCTGAATCACCTGAGTTTTATTTGACACGGAGATTTGGACACTCCTACCCTTTGTCAATCCCTTGACCAACGCGCCGCGTTCGGGGTACAATACCGTGACTATGTTCTGAATAGGGGCGGTATGGCATGCGCAAAATACGGGCGGCCGTGGTTCCGCTGTTGGCGCTAGGCGCGACCTGCGCGCTGGCGCTGTTTGACGTGCGTCTCGACTCAGTCGCGCAGTTCTCCTTTATATGGGACGTGCTGCTCGGCGCTGTTGTCGGCGCGCTGCTCGCACTGTTGCCCTCGCTGTCCGGCTTCCCCGGAAAGCAAAACGCGCTCACCTCCATGTTCTGGATCTGCGGGTTTGTGTCGCTCCTGCTCATCTTCTATCAGTACATGTCGCTTGTCACGGGCGTGCAGGTCCCGCAGCTCGCCTTCCTCGCGCCGTCGCCCCGCGCGCGCATCGCCGAAAGCGCGGTGCTGGGCTACTGCAGCCTGGTCGCGGGGCGCGGAAAAGTATAGCGTCTTCCACAGAAAATCGTATCAAAAATCATTGTTGACAAAAACTACCCAAACATGCCATAATCGTTGTTCGCAAAGGAGTTGAATGCCATGAAGCCGCAAACCGCCGACGCGCTTCGCGCCATGTACCTGAATTTCTTTAAGGATCATGGACACGCCATCATCCCCAGCGCGTCAATCATTCCGGAGAACGATCCGACCGTGCTCTTCACGACGGCGGGTATGCACCCGCTCGTGCCGTATCTGCTGGGCGAAGCGCACCCCGCGGGCAAGCGGCTGACCGACGTGCAGAAGTGCATCCGCACCGTCGATATCGACGAGGTGGGCGACGCTTCGCACCTCACATTCTTTGAGATGCTCGGCAACTGGTCGCTGGGCGACTACTTCAAGAAGCAAGCCATCGAATGGTCCTGGGAATTTCTGACCTCCGGGGACTATCTGGGCTTGGACCCGGAAAAGCTGGCCTTCTCCGTTTTCGCGGGCGATGAAAACGCGCCGCGCGACGATGAGTCCTTTGAATATTGGCGCAGTGTCGGCGTGCCGGCGGAGCGCATTTTCTACTTGCCCAAGGAGAACAACTGGTGGGGCCCTGCGGGCCTAACCGGCCCCTGCGGCCCGGATAGCGAGATGTTCGTCATCACGGACAAGCCGCCCTGCGGCCCGGATTGCTCCCCCGCGTGCGATTGCGGCCGGTATCTGGAAATCTGGAACGACGTGTTCATGCAGTACAACAAACAAGCGGACGGTTCGTTCCTCCCGCTCTCCCATCCGAACGTCGATACCGGCATGGGCCTAGAGCGCACGCTGTGCGTGCTGACCGGCAAGAAAAGCGTGTACGAGACCGAGCTGTTCATCGACATCCTCGGCAGGATTACGGCGCTCACCAGCAAGCCGTATGTCCAGGAGGGCGACGAAAACACGCGCGCGTTTCGCATCATGGCGGACCACATCCGCACCGCCACGTTCATGATCGGCGACCCGCACGGTATCACGCCGTCCAACGTGGACCAGGGGTACATCCTCCGGCGGCTCATCCGCCGCGCTGTCCGCTATGGCATCCGCCTGGGCGCGCCGGAAGGCTTCACGGCCGAGATCGCGGACATCGTGATCGGTAAGTACAAGGAAGTCTACCCCGAGCTGGCGCAGAACGCCGCGCACATCCGCGAACAGCTCGTGCTGGAAGAACAGCGGTTCGCCAAGACGCTAAGGCAAGGCGAGCGCGAGTTTGAGAAGATCGTGCAGTCCATTGAGAAGTACGACCTGCCCAAGATGATTGACGGGAAGCGCGCGTTCAAGCTGTATGACACCTACGGCTTCCCGATCGAGATGACGCAGGAACTGGCCCAAGAGCACGGTTTGCCGGTCGATCTGGACGGGTTCGCCGAGCGGTTCAAGCAGCACCAGCAGCTATCGCAGGCGGGCGCGGAACAGCGGTTCAAGGGCGGTCTGGCGGACAACAGCGAGCAGACCGCGCGCCTGCACACGGCCACGCACCTGATGCACGCCGCGCTGCGCAAGGTGCTGGGCGAGGAAGTGGCACAGAAGGGTTCCAACATCACGGCGGAGCGCCTGCGGTTTGACTTCTCCTATGGCCGCAGGATGACGCCCGAGGAAATCGCCGAGGTGCAGACGCTGGTCAATGAAGCCATCCAGGCCGACGCGGCGATCGACTGCTTTGAAATGACCGTGGACGAGGCCAAGGACGCGGGCGCGATCGGACTGTTCGAGAGCAAGTACGGCGAGCGGGTCAAGGTATACACCATGGGCGCGTTCTCCAAGGAGATCTGCGGCGGTCCGCACGCCAGCCGCACCGGGGAGCTCGGCTCCTTCACGATCCAGAAAGAGGAATCTTCCTCCGCCGGGGTGCGGAGGATCAAGGCCGTGATCGGCTAAAGACGCAGGGATTTCTGGCGAAATCCCCTTGTGGCGCCCGATTTTTCAAATCGCGCCGCCGTTTAGCGCCCAAAGGGGCTGTTTCGGTGAAGGGGCGTGGCAACGTCCCCTTCCTCCCGAGACGGCCCCTCTTTGCGCTTTTATGTCCTAAAAGACCGACGACCAGCAAAAAGGAGGCTTTATGAGCGATTTACAGCAAACCGTACCTGCCGCGCAGCCGCCGGCGGAGCTTCAACACCCGGCGGCGCGGGAGGAAGCCGCGCACCTTGCCGAAACGCTCGGCCTCATCGCGGTGGAGACCGCTCGGCTGGAAACGGATGTCGCGGCACAGGCGGCGGAGGTGGAAGCCCTCCGCATTGGCTCAGGCGGCATCTATTCCAGCGACCTGATCGTGTCCGAACACCTGTACGCCTACAAGGCGCAATCGCTGCATCACCTGCGCCTGGCTGCGGACCGGGCGTATTTTACCCGCGTGGATTTCGCGCCGGACAGCGACGGGCGGCTTCGCACACACTACATCGGCAAATGGGGCGTCAGCCACGGGGAGACGCTGGAGCCCGTGATCATCGACTGGCGCGCGCCGGTGGCGAACCTGTACTATTCCGGCCAGCTAGGCCCAGTAAAGTATAAAGCGCCCGACGGCGAGATTTCCGGCACGCTCACGCTGAAGCGGCAGCTCGGGGTGAAAAACGGCCGGCTGGAAACGATCTTCGACACGGATGTGGCCGCGCAGGACGCGTACCTGATGGGCGTTCTGGGCGAGGTGCGCGGCGACCGCCTGCGCGATGTCGTATCCACCATCCAGGCGGAGCAGAACGTCGTCATCCGGCACAAGCCGGAGCGCGCGCTCGTCGTGCAGGGCGTGGCGGGCTCCGGCAAGACGACCATCGCGCTGCACCGCATCGCGTATCTGCTGTACGCGAACCGCGAAACGCTGCAGCCCAGGCACATGATGATCCTCGCGCCCAACCCGCTCTTTCTGGATTATATCTCGGCCGTGCTGCCGGACCTTGGCGTGGAGCAGGTGGTGCAGACGACCTACGGCGCGCATATCGCGTCGCTGCTTGGCAAGCGCATGCCCAAGCTGCGCGAGGCGGACCGGCTGGAAACGATGCTGGGCCTCACGGACGCGGAGCGCGCCGAAGCGGAGCGCCTGCTGCGCTTCCAGGGGTCGTTGCGCTTTCGCGACTTGCTGCTTGACTATCTGGCGCAATACGAGCGGCGCATCGTGCCGGAAGGCGCCGTGACGTTCGGCCCCGCCACGCTCTACTCCAACGAGCAAATGCGGCAAATCTTCCTGGTGGAACTCGCGCCGTTCCCGTATGAGCGGCGGATGGCCGAAATCCCCAAATACCTGACCAAGAAGCGCAAGGGCGCGCAGGAGCAGGCGGGCGCTTGGTACCAGGCCGAGTGCGAAAAGCGCGCGGACAAGATGATGCAGATGCTGCCGGACGGCCCGGACCGCCGCGCGCGGATGATCAAGCTGTACGACAGCCGCGACGCCCGGCTGGAAGAAATCAAGGCGCGCGGCAAGACGTTCGAGAAGGACGAAATGAAGCGTTGGCCGAAGATCGAATTGCTGAACGCCTACGCTGAGTTCCTCTCGGACGCTTGGAACCCGCCCGTCACCGAGGACGAGCGACCCATCTGGGAGGCGCTCTGCGCCGAAAAAAAGGAGCTGCTCGCCCAGAAGCGCATCGAGCCGGAGGACCTCGCGCCGCTGGCGACCCTGGCGTTGCGGTTTTACGGCCTGCCGCGCAGCGAGATTCGCCACACCGTCATCGACGAGGCGCAGGACTTCTCCCCCTTCCAGTTCCGCCTGCTGCGCGAGCTGTCCGGCAACGACTCCTTCACCATCGTCGGCGACCTGATGCAGGGCGTGCGCGCGTGGGAGGGCCTTCGTTCCTGGGAAGAGATCCTGGACCCCGTGTTCGAGGGCCGCGCGTCGCTGCACCCGCTCCGCACCAGCTACCGGAGTACCGTGGACATCATGGTCTTCGCCTCGCGCGTGGCCGAGCGGCGGCCCGTGCCCGGTCAGGCGCTCGCGCGGCCCGTGCTGCGCCACGGCGACGCGCCCACGGTGCACGGCTTTGACTCCATCAAGGCGCGCAACGCGTTCCTCGCGGAAACAGTCGAGGCGATGCGCCGTGAGGGCTGGAAAACCATCGCGATCCTGGACCGGGACGCCGGGCACTGCGCGGCGCTGGCGAAGGCGCTGCCGGAATCGCTCGGCGCGCGGTTGGTTCGCGCGGGCGACACCCATTACGAGGGCGGCGTGCTGATCCTGCCCGCTTCGCTCGTCAAGGGGCTGGAGTTCGACTGTGTTGTCATGGCGGACGTGTCGGCGGCTGCCTACCCGGATGCGGAGCTGGACGCGCGGCTGCTGTACGTGTGCCTGACACGCCCGCTGCACAAGCTCATCTGCTGCCATGTCGGCCCCCTGACCCCGCTGCTTGCGGAGGAGTGAGCCGCCGTGACTCCATAAGCGTACAATCCGCAAAGGATATTCATGGGAAAACCTGGCGCGAAGGGATGGTTTTCTTGCGAAAAACGTCTACTATATGGTATACTGGACAAGCGCGTGCCGGACGGTGGCGCAAACGAAAGCGGAGGGATTTCTTCGATGGTTCGACTGGCGATCCTGCTTGTGTTGCTGGGCTTCACGATATGGGAATGGCGCTCGGGCGAGCATAAGCCTGTATATTGGCTTTCCATGGCCTTCCTTTTCGTTTTCTTTTCGCTGCGCTATGGCCAGGGCACGGATTATCTGACATACCTGAGCATCTACGCGAACGTGCCGCCGCTGACGCAATTCCCCAATTATTTCGCGTTCCAATACAATAAAATCGAAATAGGCTTTTACTATTTTATGAGCTTTTTCAGGACGTTCGGCGTACACTATGTCCTGTTTGTCGCCATTGTAACGTTCCTCAGCCTCGCGTGCCTGCATCGCTTCATCAAGAAATTTTGCCCGCTGCCGATGTTCGCGCTGACCTTCTTCTTCGCGGTGTATTCGCTCACCTATATGGAGAGCGCCCTGCGGCAGATGCTGGCGCTTAGCATCGCGATGGGCTGGGTGTTCATCGACTGGGTCAACGGGAAGCGGTTTCGCCCGATGATCGGCATCGCGCTGGCGAGCACGCTGCACACGTCGGCCGCGCTGCTGTTCCTGCTGCCCGTGCTGTTCTGGTATCCACGGCCGCTGTACCTCATCGAATGGAAGCCTAAGAAAATCGCGGCGGTGCTATTTGCGCTGCTCGCGGCGACCGCGGTCATCAATTTTGTCGATTTGACGCCCCTCATCAAAATACTGCCGGCAAGGCTCGAGTACACCATCTCGTATTACTATGTCAAGCAGCTCAACCTGATGGCGGTGCTGAACCGGTCCCTGTTCATGGCGATTGTGTTCGCGCTGACCTACCGCGCGCGGGAGCAGCTTTCCGACCGGGAAAAGCTGCTGTTCAACCTGTACTGTGTCGGCTACGGGCTGTACCTGCTGTTCATGTCCTTTGACCTGATCGCGTCCCGGACCAACATCAACTTCCGCGTGGTCGATATTTGCCTCATCCCCCTGCTGTTCTACAAGAACCGTGATCTGGTCAAGCGGACGTTTGTGGGCATGCCGGTGATGCTGCTCCTGGTCTCGTTCCTGTACGTGAAGGATATGACCGCGATCATGGATTTTTCGCAGTACTACAGCGGCAACCCGCTGGATTATCCGTATATCACCGTCTTTAACACCGACGAACTGCTCGATAACAAGTTCGTCAACATCAAGAACGCGCAGGCCATGAACGCGTACCAGACGGGCGGGTTCAGCTGGGATGAATACTACCACACGCTGCAGCGCAAGCCGTCCGTCCGCAGCCCGATCGTACCCTATTAGGCTTATTAATCCAAAGCAGGTGCACTATGCAACAATACGAACGCGAACAAGGCGTCGGCGCGATGTCCAAGTCCATGCTGATCGTCATGGCGCTCACCATGGCCAGCAAGGTAACGGGATTCCTCCGCGAGATGGTGTTGGCCAACAAATACGGCATCAGCTTTTATACGGACGCGTACAAGACCGCCGAATTACTCCCGTGCATTTTTCTCTCCATCATCGTCACCGCACTGTCCGCCACGCTCATCCCTGTCTACTCCAAGCAGCGGGGGCAGGGAAAGGATCACGCGGGCCGGTTCATCAGCAACCTATTTACCGTGGGCATTGCGCTGTCGGTGGTCGTTTTGCTCCTGACCACGCTGTTCATTACCCCCCTTGTCAAGCACCTTTTCCTGCCCGGCGCGAGCGAGGAAACACAGCAACTGGCCATCCAGCTCTCCCTCATCATGATGCCGATGGGGCTGTTCGTGTTCCTCTCGCGCATGAGCACCGCATACCTGCAGGCTAACTTTCGCTTCACAGTGCCCGCGCTCACCCAAATATTTCTGAACCTGACGGTCATTGCGGCGCTGATGGTTTCCAGCGGCGGCAACATTACGGTTGTTGCGATTGGTTCCCTGATCGGCTGGCTGTTGCAATACGCGGTGCAGATCCCCTCGATGGCGCGGATTGGCTTCCGCTACCGTCCCGTGTTTGATTTTAAGGATCCGGGCCTTCGCGAGGTTGCGATTCTGATGCTGCCCGTGCTGGTGTCCAGCGCCTTTGACCAGGTATATATCTTTGTGGACAAAGCTGTCGCTTCCGCCGCCGAGGGCAGCATTACCGCGCTGGACTACGGCAACCGCATCAGCACAATGGTCAGCTCCGTGCTGCTCACCACGATCGCGACGGTGCTCTACCCGAATCTGGTCCGGAATACGGGCGACCAAAAGAAGTTTATGGGCGACCTGAGCTTTGGCCTCAACCTGAATCTGCTGGTCGCCGTACCCGCGACAGCCGCGCTGGTGCTGCTCGCCACGCCGGTCACGCGCCTGGTGTACGAGCGCGGCGCTTTCTCCGGGGATGATACGCTGCTGACCGCCGGAACGCTGGCGTGCTACTCGGCGGGCATCCTCGGCGTGGGTCTGCGGGAACTGTGCAACCGATGTTTTTACGCATATAAGAACACCAAGATCCCCATGCTGATCGGCGTCTGTGTGGTGGTACTCAATGTGGTGCTGGATTTTTTGCTGTATCCGTCCTTCGGTGCGCCCGGCATTGCCGCCGCGACCGCCATCAGCTCGCTCGCCAGCGGGCTAACGCTGCTCATTCTGCTGCAGCGCACCAAGCAGGTGGTGGACCAGCCGCGCGTGCTGCGCTGCCTGTGGAAAACCGCCATCGCCACGCTGGCCATGACGGCTGTGCTTTTTGTTTTGACCGGCGCCCTCCGCGTCAGCGCGCTGGGCGGCATGGCCTTCATGGGCGCCATGGCCGTGCTGGTCTGCGCGGGCATCGCCGTCTATGTTGTGACGCTCAAGGCGCTCCGGGTGGAAGAGCTCGACATGGCCGTTGGCGCGATCAAGCGCAAGCTGAAAAGAAGCTGACCTTGTCCCCTTTCACGCTGTAAACCAGTTGTCCGCACCCAGCGTGGGCACGGCGGATACGATATCCTCTGACAGGCAAAACCGCAAATCGTCCATCAAGCCAAGCCGCTGCAGCCGATTGTAGTGGCTTGTTTTGGATAGCGCGGCGTGCAGGTCGCGCCGCGCACCTTCGTACAGGGTGAGCGCGGCAATCGCCATGTCGTCCAGGACGAGGTCCGCGCCATCCCGCGCAAGCCGCCACAGGATCGCGCCCGCAGCCAGGGCATCCTCCAGCGTAAACGCCCCCATCGTGCCTGCGCAGACGATGCCGAGCAAGTCCGCGCCGCGCACAGCAGCCGCTACGGCGGACGCGTTTACGAACGCGCCCAGCAGCAGCCTGTCCGCGCCGGAGGCAGCAGCAATGGCCTTCGTGCCGTTTGTGGTCGTCATCACGAGCCTTCTCCCCCGCACGCGCTCCGCCGTGTATGTCTCCGGGGAGTTGGAAAAGTCAAACCCCGCGATTTCGACGGCGTTCCGCTCGCCGCCAAGCAGCGCCCCGTGCGCCTCGGCGCAGGCGCGTGCTTCGTCCACCTCCCCTACCGCCATAAGCCCGGCGCAGCCGTTCGCAATGGCCACGGCGGCCACGCTTGTCATCCTGAGCGCGTCAATTACGACGGCGGTTGATCCATCCAAATCACCATTCCGCAGCAGGGCGGGGGTTGCAAATACGCGTGCCTTCATCGTTGCTCCTTCGTGGCTTTTACCAAATCAGTGATCTACAGTATACGGCAAATCCACGCGCTTGCCAAGCCGCCCGCAAGCCACGCCAGCAGCGCGGCGGGTATGGCGTGCCGCGTGCGCTTCACCCCGGCCGCCGCGACATACAGCGAAGCGGTGTAGAAAATCGTCTCGCTCGACCCCATCATCGTGGACGCGACGCGCCCTTCCACGCTGTCCGGCCCGTAGGCGGCCAGCACCTGTTCCAGCATCGCCAGCGACGCGGAGCCTGAAAACGGCCGCATCAGGAATACCGGCAGCGCGCCCTCCGGCACGCCCAGCACGCGCAGCACAGGCGACAGGGCGCTCATCAGCGCCTCCATCGCGCCGGACGCCGTCAGCAGCGCCACGGCGGCCAAGATCGCCGCGAGGCATGGCAGGATGGTAACGGCCGTCTTGAGGCCGTTTCTGGCGCCTTCCAGGAAGGTATCATACACCGGTACGCGCCGCACCACGCCCGAGAGCAGCATCGCAAGCAGGATCAGCGGGATCAGCAGATCAGACATGGCGCGGCCTCCGCAGCTTGGCCAGCAGCGCGCACGCCGCGACGCCGACCACCGTCGAGATCGCCGTCGAAAGGAGCGACGGCAGCACGATGGACGCCGGGGAAGCGGAGTTCGCCGCCGCGCGCAGCGCGATCACGGACGATGGAAAGAGCTGCAAGGAACTCGCGTTGATGACCAGGAACATGCACATCGCGTCCGTCGCGTCCGCGCCCGGCTCCCGCCCGTCCGCGAGCAGATTCATCGCGCGCAGACCCATGGGCGTGGCGGCGTTGCCCAGCCCCAGCATGTTCGCCGCCATGTTCATCGCCATGGCCTCGCGGGCCGGGTTGTCCTCCGTCACCCCGGGGAACAGGCGGCCGAGCAGCGGCGATAGCGCGCGCGTCGCCGCGCGGATGGCCCCGCTGCGCTCCACGATCAGCAGCATGCCGTTCCACAGCGCAAACCCACCTGCCAGGCGGATGGCTAGCTGCACGGCATCCATCACGGCCTGCAGCGCCGCCTCCGTGAGCTGCGCGCTTCGCCCGCTCGCCATCCCCCATATCAGCCCAACAAAGCACATGGCCGCCCATACCGCGTTCATCATGCCCTAGCGTATGCGCGCGGGCTACCGGTACATGCGCCGTAAATCCTCTGTTTCTCTCCCGTCCGCGTCGCGCACAAAGAGCGGCGGCAGAAAGTGCAGCCCTGGGTTCACGGCCTTCATCGCCTCCACGAGCACCAGGTTCGGCGCCTTGCCCCACGCGGGGTGTACGAGCAGCGCCCGCTTTGGCTCAAGGCGAGCGGTGCGCAGCGCGTCGCACAGCGCCAGGAACCTGGGCGCGGGGAAGATCAGGTCAAAACGCCCACCGTTTTGCAGCAAGGCAAAGGCGGCCCGGCAGATGTCGTCAATATCCGCCGTGCCCTCGTGCCGCGCAGTCCTGCGAGCCTCATCGGCATTTTGCGGGCCGTCCCCGCGCTTTCCATAGGGCGGGTTGCACACGACCAGGCCGTGCCGCTCGAAGCCCAGCGCGGCGGGCGCGGCGCGCAGATCCATCGCGTGCACCCGGACACGCGCTTCCATCTGGCAGATCTGCACGCTGCGGGACGCCATATCCGCGATGTCCGGCTGTATCTCAATCGCATCGAAGGAAATGCCCGGCACACGCGCGCAGATGAGCAAGGGCAGCACGCCGCTCCCCGTGCCCAGGTCCGCCGCGCGCGTGCGCCCGGCGCGTTCCGCCGCAAAGGACGCGAGCAGCACGGCATCCATCCCGAAGCAGAATCCCTCCGGCCGCTGCAGGATTTTCAGCCCGTCCCGGTTCAGGTCGTCCAGCCGCTCACCGACATGGATAAGCGCCCGGACGCGGGCGCTCTCTTCGGCGGAGAAGGGGCTCTCGCACGGAACCCCCTTCTCCTCTATTCTGTTTTCATCCATGGCTACAGATATCGTATGTACGATGCGGAGACATAGCCCACTCCCCCGTCTTCCATCTTGATGCGCACCCAGCCGGATTCCGCCTCCTGCACAGTCAGCAACGTTCCGTGCCCCAGCGCCGCGATTTCGCTCGCGGATTCGCTCGGCGACGAGCGCACGGTCAGCGCGCCGTTCGCATCCGCCAGCGAAACGCGCGCAATATCGTAGTTCAGGCTGATGTTCGCGGCCAGCGCGTACCCCTCGGTCGATCCCGACCGGACATACAGCCACTGCGCTTCGTTGCCGCAGTATTGCAGCACCTCCACCTCCGCGTGCTGCTTCAGGGTCCCCGTGTAGGAGGAAAGCTCGCTCGGCTCGGTGTTCAGGTGCAGCGTGGCCGTCGGGGAGTTCAGCTTCACCTTGCCGCTGTTCATCACGGTTCTTTTGTCGCCCACGACAACGCTCTCCGTGGCGGCTGGCTGCGGCTGCACGGGTTGTGGCTGTGGCTGCTGCGCGGCGGCGGGTGCGCCGGCCTGTGTGGCCGCAGCCACCTGTACCGGCGCGGCGGGCGCGGTAAATGTGAGGTACGAGCCCATCACATAGCCGGTCAGCCCCTTGTAAATCACCTTGCACCAGTCCGCCCCAACTTCCAGCAGCGTGACCTCCCCACCGGTGGGCAGCAATGCCAGAGCGTCCGACGACTTCGACGCCTGCTTGCGCAGGTTGACCGCTCCGCCGTCCTTGGTGCTGATCCAGGCAGACCCTTTCGTCCCGGACGAGGCATCGGCGGGCGCGGGCGTGGCAGCGGCGGCAACCGTGCCGGCCGGACGCTCGCTTGACAGATACTGCGTGGAAATATAGCCAGTATACTCCTTGTACGATACGTATGTCCAGTTCTTCCCCGGCTCCAGCACGGTGACTTCCGTGCCGTACGGCAGGCGGTCCAGGACGGTGCCGCTGGAGGAATCGCTGCGGCGCAGGTTCACACGATCCCCATCCTTCGTGACGACCCACGCTACCGTGGTACTGGGTGCGATCGTCGGCACAGGCGTCGCCTGCGCGGGGACGGCCGGAGCGGCTGTCGTGGCCGCGGTTGCCGTCGCGACGCTTTCCTCGATGCGCAGGTAGTTCCGCAGCACATAGCCGGACAAGCCCGCGTAGCTGACCGCGCACCAGACGTCTCCCGCCTGCGTCACGTCGACAGTCGCGCCGTTCGGCAGCTTGTGCACGACATACGCGGTGCCGTTCGGCTGGCTGCGCATGTTGAGCGTGCCGCTGCTCAGGCTGACGGTGCCTCGGAGCGTCTGCTGCGCGGGCACGGCGGTTGGCACGAGCCCGGGCGCCGCAGTTGCCGTGCCTGCATCCGCCGTGGCGGTCACGGCGATGAACTTTGTCATCACGTACCCCGTCATGCCCATGGCCGTCACCTTGGTCCATTCCGCGCCGTTCTCCAGCACCGCGAGCGCCGTGCCGTGCCGTAGGAGCGCCAGGACGGGCGCGCTGGACGCGGGATTCAACCGCAGGTTCAGCGTCTCGTCCGTGTTCACCAGGGAGACCGTGGTGGTCAGCCCGCCCGCCTGAGGCGCCGCGGTTGCCGCAGCCTGGGTGATCGCGAGATACTTCGTGTTTACATACCCGGTCTGGTTGTTGTACCGCACGCGGGACCAGGTTTCACCGTGCTCCACCATCGTGACCGTCGCGCCGTTGGGAATGCTACCCACCGTCGCGGACGACGCGTTGTTCTCCTTGCGCATGTTCAGGGAACCGCTGGAAAGCTTCACGACAGCCGTCGCCGCCGCGCCCGTCTCGGAAGTTGGGGCCGCCGCGGGCGTCTGCATGGACAGATACTGCTTGGCGACATAGCCGGTCAGCGTGCCGTACCGGATCTTACACCAGTTCCCGTTGGTGCTCAGCACCGTCACATCCGCGCCGCTGGGAATCTTGCCGACGACGCTGCTCGTGTTGTTCGCGTCCGACCGCAGGTTCAGCCGGTCGTTCGGGTCCGCGAGCTGCACCTTGGCGGGCGTCTCACCCACAACGCCGGCGGCATCCTCCACGGGGGCGGGGGTCGGCGACGCGCTCGACCAGTTCGTGGACAGATTCATGCGCACGCGCTGCACGCCCGTGTAATAGAACCCCAGGATCTGCGCGTAGCTGAAGCCCGTCTCCCCCATCTGCTCCGCGCCGCGCTGGCTCATGCCCGCACCATGGCCGTACCTGCGGGCGCTGACGCGAAAGCCGGTCGCTTCCTTGTCCACCGTGTACAGCTCGTTGTTCTGGCTGTTGATGCCCAGGCTCAGGGCACTCTGCACCGTCGGGAAAATCGGGATATCCACGGTGGCGGTCTTCCCGCCGCCGTATTGCACGCTGACCTGTAGGCGCGTATACAGCTTGCTAGGCGCGGCGTACATCGGCGTGTGCAGCATCACATCCGTGATCGCCTCGATTGTGTAGCTCTCCGCCGATCCGCCGAGCTGCGACGCGAGCGCGCTCTTGATCATCGTGTACGCGCTGGTGCTGGAGCCGTTCGCGGGCGTCGCGTATATCATGTAGCTCTTTTTGACCGCGCGGGTGTTCGCCAGATCATACGGGTCATCCTTGATCTGCAGGTAATTGATCGGCGAGCCCCCCCACACATGGTTGCTGGCCTCCGTCTGCCCTCCGTTGGACGCGCTATAGTACGCGCCGGCAAAGCTGCCGTTGTACTTGATCACGATGCCCCAGGTTTCGTCCACCGCCTTGATGCAGCGAGTCTTTCCGTAGTTCACGCCGCGAAAAACCTGGTGGGTTGTCGTGTCGGTCACATCATAGACGCCGGAGGAGGTCTTTGCGCGCATGCCATACGTCCGCGCCGTAACTGCCTGCGCCTTCAGTGCCTCCAGGGGAAAGCTGTCGTCCATCTCATACGGCAGCACGCCGTATACATAGTCCTCAATATACAGATAGCAGACCATATACGCGGTGCCGCTGGAATACAGAAAGCGCATATCGCCCGGATACAGGTTGGCGGGCGCGAGCGCCTCCGCGATCTTCACGCCGCCGTTCACACGCTTGAGCGTGACGCTCGACCCGGCAGATGTGCGAACACCGTCGACCGTCGTGTAGACCGTGCCGCCGGAGAACTCCACCTTCACCTTCGTGCCGTTGGATAGCGTCGTGCCGTTCAGCGTATACGTGCCGGATATGGTGAGGTTATACGCCGCCTTGCCGCGAATTGATGAGAGCGAAACGCGGATCATGCCGTCCGCAGGCGTCGTTTGCTCGACAAGCGGGGCGGCTTCCGGTGCGGCTGCGGTAGCGACCGGCGGTGCGTAAACCGCCGCAAAAAACATCGCCAAAGCCAACATCAGTCCCGTCGATCGCTTCATGACATTCTCCCTCTACACGCTCTTGCGAGTTGTGACGAATTCTGTCCGATTGTAACATTTTCTTAATAGGATGTCAATGGATAAACAGTATTGTTTTCCCTGGTACATGTTGGCGCGCAAGGGTTTTTGTGGCTCGCAAGTATGTTCACCGATAAAAATGTTTATTCATTCCAACCGTGGAAATGTGATGCATTTTTGCGATACCGGAAACCGAACTTGCTTATACTGGAAAAGCCATCGTAGGCGGCTAGAGGCCGAGAATGCGCGTGTTTTCAAACCTTCGCGCAATTTCCGAAAACATAGCGCATGGGTTTGCGAGAGATTTTGTCGTCTCGCTAAGCCGAAGAAGCGAGGCGTAGCAGCGCTACGCTGAACACGCGGAGGTGAGGCGCGCCCTGTGGGCGCAATGGCCGAACCGGAAGCGTGTTGAGCAACATGTGCTAGTACCGCACCAAATCAGGAATCAGCGATTAAGGGATAAAGACGCTTGAGCTTGATGCGTGCGCCAGGAGTGGAGAAGTGCCAATCCACCCGAGAACAGCGAGCATTCCTCTGCCCTTGCCACGCGCGAACTTGG
>JAVBOM010000102.1:0-33992 GCA_031550535.1 Eubacteriales bacterium | reverse complement strand
CAAGGGGCTCTGCCCCTTGACCCCGCTCAAGGGATTTCATCCCTTACGAATCCCATCTTCACGGGGTTGGGGTTCATTGAACAAATGAACCTCTCCCGCCCGAAGGCGAAATGGAAGGGATTCAAACGGGCAAAGCCCTTTGGCAGGGTCTGGGACAGCGTCCCGGCGTTCCCTCCCCCGTCGCGACATCCCGTCGCCAAAAAAGGGGGCTTCTGCCATGTCCGATAACCTGCTGCTTTCGATGCGCGGGATTGAAATCACGTTCCCGGGCGTGAAGGCGCTGAACAAGGTGAACTTTTTCCTGCGCGAGGGGGAGGTGCACGCGCTGTTGGGGGAGAACGGCGCGGGGAAATCCACGCTGATCAAGTGCCTGACGGGCGTGCACCGCATGGACGCGGGGGAGATCCGGCTGTCGGGCGGGCGGATCGCGCCTTCCACGCCGGAGGCGGCGATCGGCATGGGGATCAGCACGGTGTACCAGGAGGTGAACCTGTGCCCGAACCTTTCGGTCGCGGAGAACATCTTTGTCGGCCGGCAGCCGATGCGGTTCGGCCAGGTCGACTGGAGGTCGGTGAACAGGCGGGCGGAGGAGATCCTGACCCGGTTCGGCGTGCATATCGACGTGACGCGCCCGCTGTCGTCGTATTCCACCGCCATCCAGCAGATCGTGTCCATCGCCCGCGCCGTGGACGTGCGCGCAAAAGTATTGATCCTGGACGAGCCGACGTCCTCGCTGGATGAAAACGAGGTACAGCGGCTCTTTCACGTGATGCGCGAGCTGAAAAAAGAGGGCATGGGCATCGTGTTCATCACGCATTTTCTGGACCAGGTGTTCGCCATCTCCGACCGGATCACCGTGCTGCGGAACGGTCAGCTTGTGGGCGAATACGCCGCGCGGGAGATCACGAAGCTGGAATTGGTCACAAAAATGATCGGCAAGGACATGGACGAGATTTTCAACCTGAAGCGCGCGGGCCAACGCCCGGACGCTAAGGAGATGGTCGGGGCCGAGCACCTGGGGGCCGCGGGCGGCGTACCGGACATTTCGTTCGATGTCAAAAAGGGTGAGATGGTCGGTTTCGCGGGCCTGCTGGGATCGGGCCGCACGGAGACGGCCGAGATGCTGTTCGGCGTGACGCGGCCGCAGAAGGGCCAGATCAAGGTGAACGGTCAAGCGGCGCAGATCAGGTCCCCGCGCGACGCGATCGCGCACAGGTTCGCGTTCTGCCCCGAGGACCGCAAGCGCGACGGCATCATCGGCGACCTGTCCGTGCGGGAAAACATCATGCTGGCGCTGCAGTCCCGGCGCGGCATGATGCGGCCGATGAAGCGCGCGGAGCAGGAAGCGCTGGCCGATAAGTATATTGAAATGCTGGGCATCGCCACGCCGGACGCGGAGAAGAAGGTATCGGAGTTATCTGGCGGCAACCAGCAGAAGATCATCCTGGCGCGCTGGCTGGCGACCGAGCCGGAGCTGCTGATCCTGGACGAGCCGACGCGCGGCATTGACATCGGCGCGAAGGCGGAAATCCAGCGCATGATGATCGAGATGTGCGAGGCGGGCATCTCCGTGATCTTCATCTCCAGCGAGCTGGACGAGGTGATCCGCTGCTCGAACCGCATCCTGATCATGCGCGACCTTAAAAAGGCGGGCGAGCTGCCCGGCGATACCGCGACGCAGGCGGAAATCCTCGCGGTAATCGCGGGGGAAGGCAAGGAGGCCGAGGCGCCATGAAAAAGAAGCCGGATTTCGGCACCATCCTGCGCTCCAAGGTCACGTGGGCCGTTGTCGCGGAACTGCTCATCCTGGCTGTCTGCGCGATCATGCGGCCGGAGTTCTTCCATATAAGTTACCAGCCGAGCACGGGCATGCTGTACGGGTCGCTGATCGACATTCTGAACCGGTCGGCGGAGATCACAATCATCGCGATGGGCATGACATTGGTGATCGCCACCGGCGGCACGGATTTGTCCGTCGGCGCGCTGGTCGCGGTCGCGGGGTCCATCGCGCTACGGCTGATGCGCTGGGATCTGACGCTGTATCCGACGCCGGGCGACTGGTCGATCACGCCGTTCGCGCTGGTGATTGTGACCGCGCTGGCCGCGTGCACGCTGATGGGCGCGTTCAACGGCCTTCTGATCTCGCGCATGGGCATGCAGCCGATCATCGCGACGCTGGTGCTGATGGTGGCAGGGCGCGGCATCGCGCAGGTCATCACAAACGGCAAACAGATGACGACGCTGTATGCGCCGTTCCGCTTCATCGGCCAGGGCAGCTTTCTGTTCCTGCCCATGCCGCTGGTGATCGCCATCGCGGTGGTGGCGCTGGTGATCCTCATCACGAGAAGGACCGCGCTCGGGCTGTTCGTGGAGTCGGTCGGCGTGAACCAGAGCGCGAGCCGCATGTCCGGGCTGAACAGCCGCCGCATCCTGCTGCTGGTGTACACGCTGTGCGGGTTCCTCGCGGGCATCGCAGGGCTGATCTACGCCAGCCGCATCTCGTCCAACGACTCCAACAACGCGGGGCTGAACTACGAGCTGGACGCGATCCTCGCGGTGGTCATCGGCGGCACGAGCATGTCGGGCGGCAAGTTCAACCTCGGCGGCACGGTGATCGGGTCGATCATCATCCGCACGATCATCACGTTCGTGTACTACTTCGGCATCGCGGCGGAGGCGACGCTGGCGTTCAAGGCGCTGATTGTCGCGGTCGTCATTGTGCTGCAGTCCGAGCCGGTGCGCAAGTGGTTCGCCAAGCGGAGCGAGGCGCGCGGCGCAAACCTGGGAGGTGAACTCCGTGCTTAGAGGCAAGGATTCCTTACGGAATCCTCATATGGCGCCCGATTCTTCGAATCAGCGCCGCCGTCAGCCAAGCGAATCGCCCGGACGCCTCAGCCTGGGCCGAAGGCTGCTGAACCCCAAGTACATCATGGTGTACGCCACCATCGGCATTTTCCTGCTGATGTACCTCATCGGCGCGCTGCTGTACGGCGGCAAGGGCTTTACCACGCTGCGCTCGTTCCTGGTGCTGTTCATCGACAACGCGTACATCGGCATTTCGGCCGTCGGCATGACGATGGTGCTCATCACGGGCGGCATTGACCTGTCCGTCGGCGCGGTCGCGTCGCTGACCGGCATGATCCTCGCGTATGGCAACACGGTGCTCGGGATCGACCCATTCCTGTGCATCGCCTTCGCGCTGGCGGTGGGCGTGGGCCTGGGGCTACTCATGGGCGCGATGATCCACTACCTGAGCGTGCCGCCGTTCATCACGACGCTGACCGGCATGTTCCTGGCGCGCGGCGTGTGCGCGTTGATCAGCCGGGATTCCATCGCCATCAACAACGCGGCGTTCAGCGCGCTGGCGTCCTGGAAATGGAAGGTGCCGAACATCAAGCCGTCGGCCTACGTCAACGTGAACGTGATCCTCTTCCTCGCGATGATTCTCCTTGGCGCGTACATGCTGCAGCGCACGCGCTTTGGCCGGAATGTCTACGCGATCGGCGGGAATGAACAGAGCGCGAAGCTGATGGGCCTGCCCGTGGGCCGGACAAAGGTGCTTGTGTACGGGTTCAATGGGTTCTGCTCCGTGCTTGCGGGCGTGTCGTTCGCGATGTACATCGGCAGCGGGTGGAACTTGTCGCTGCAGGGCGCGGAGCTGGACGTGATCTCGTCGGCGGTCATTGGTGGCACGCTGCTGACCGGCGGCGTGGGGTATATGTTCGGCACGCTGTTCGGCGTGCTGCTGAAGGCGCTCATCACGGCGTTCATTACGTTTGACGGCACGCTGCTCTCCTGGTGGGGGCGGATCGCCATCGGCGCGATGCTGCTGCTTTTCGTGGGCCTGCAGCGGATTGTCGTGGTGACGAGCGAGCGGCGGCGGAAGGGGTAGGGATTTCTGGCGAAAGTTCCCCGGTATTGTTGCGCTGGCTGCCTGGCATTGTCACGCTCGCCCTTCGGTTGATCGCGCGCCCTGGTATTGTCGCACTGGTCGCCTTCGCGCCCATTGCGCACCCCGGCATTGTCGCACTGGCCGCAATTGCGTCCATTGCTCTGTGCCGGGGCGAACCTTCACCTCGCTTCATCCCGCACAGCGGGCGCTCGGTTCCGGTTTTGTACTAGGACGAACCTTCACCTCGCTTCATCGCCCACAGGGCGCGCTCAGTTTCGGTTTTGTGCCAGTGGGCATCTCCAGGTCGCTGTATCCGCCGCCCTTCGGCATTGTCGTGCTGTGCGCATTCGCGCTCATCACGCTGTGCTTCAAGGCACCTTCGGGTCGCTTCATCGCCCACTGGGTGCGCTTCCCTTCGGTGTTAGCGGCGCTTCCCTCCGGCGCCCCTCATGGCGCCCGAGTCTTCGAATCAGCGCCGCCGCCGGGGTAATACCAACTTTTGGGAAAACTAGCATCTCGTTGACAAAGGTATACAGATGCCGTATACTATGAAAAATAGTTTCCGCATAGGATGATTTTGTTTTTCCGGGCAAGAAAAACGGGGGAAGCGCACGGATGAAGCTGGAATGGATGGGCGAATACCGGGATGTTCTGGAGCAGCTCATCAAGTACTGCAATGTCTACGCATCGATCTATAACAAGGAGATACTCCGTGCGGAGGATGTCTCCTTTTCGTTCGCCCAGATCCAGGTGGTCGAGTACCTCCTGGAAAATGAGGAACTGAACCAGAACATGATGACCATCGCCGCGCGCCTTGGCATCACCAGCAGCACGTTTTCCAAGCTCGTGGCCCGGTTGGTGAAAAAGGGGATGCTGAAGAAGTTTCACATGCAGGGCAACCGCAAGGACATTGTCGTCCGCGTGACACCTATGGGCCAGCGTGTGTATGACGCGTACGCGGCGCGGGTGGTAGAGAGGCATTTTGGCCGGATGTTCGGCGCGGCCAAGGACATCCCGCGCGAGTACCTGCCGCTGTTCGCCCAAATGCTCGGCGCGGGGCTGCCGCGGGTGGTGGAGACCCCCGCCGATGAGGAGAAGCGGGTTTTGATCCCGGTACGCGAAAAGAACTAGCGCCCTATCTTGCTTTCATTTCTGGTTGTACCCGGCGGTGCGTACCGCCTGGCAACGATACATTGGCCTCATGTAAAAGGAGAGGGTACACATGAAAAAGGGACTGGGTTGGCTGAAGAAGCCGCAGGGGACGCTCGCCCTGGCGCTGATCTTGATTCTGATCGGCAGCTTCCTCGCCGGGATGTTCAACACTGCGTTCAACGCGACCGACGTATCAGAAATTGAGTTTGCAACCGAACGGGGCACGCTGAACGGCCTGCTCTACATGCCTAAGGGCGCGGGCGCGAATGACCCCAGGCCCGTCATTGTGACGACGCACGGCTACCTGAACACGAAAGAAATGCAAGACGCGCCCGCGATCGAGATGTCGCGCCGGGGCTACATCGTGTTGGCGCTGGACATGTACGATCACGGCGATTCCCGGTGGGACGCGGATATCCCGGCCGGCAGCCAGTTTGGTACATTCTGGATCTACTCACAGTTTGACGCGGCGGCGTACATGTACCAGCAGCCGTACACGCTCAAGGACGACGCGGGGAACGCGTACATCGCCGTCAGCGGCCACTCGATGGGCGGCTTCTCCAGCTTTGTGGCCATGTACATGGACGAAATGGCCTCGCTCCAGACGGGCTACCGCATGATCTATGCGGGCATTCCGGCCGGCGCGGACCTGTCCTACGCGGCGGCGATCGCGCCTCCGGACCAGATGCAGGCAGCGTTTGGCAGCCGCACGGTCGGTGTTGTGGCCGCGCACTACGACGAGTTCTTCTTCAATAAATCTGGCGACGAAAAGACCGAGGCGGAGCAGGCGAGCAAGGGTTCCGTTCGCTACAAGGACTACGCGGCGACGAACGCCGGCAAGGCGCTGCTAGGCCTCGCGGCCGACGCCCCGGCGGGTGAGGCGGGCGTATACTACACCGCCGAGTCCGGCGATCTGACCGTGGACGGTAACGTGGTTCGCGCGTCCGAGGCGGGCGAGCGCGTCATCTTCACCCCCAGCCAGACGCACCCGTGGAACCACTTCTCGCGCGTGGCCACGTCAAACCTGATCAGCTTCTACCAGCACGCGTTTGCGGGCATCACCCCCGCGACGCAGACGATGGCAGACCTGCAGCCGGATAACCAGATCTGGCAGTGGAAGGAGTTCTGGAGCTTCGTTTCGCTGATCGGCTTCTTCCTGCTGTTCTTACCGCTGTGCCAGATCCTTATCCGTCTGCCGCTACTGAAGAAGGCGGTCACGGCGGAGGTCGAGCCGGTGCCGGGCGCTAAGTGCGCGTGGGGCAAGCTGGTAACGTGGATCGGTATCGCGGCGGGCGCGCTGATTCCGGCGATTTTCTTCGCGGACTTCATGGACAAGAGCGCGACGCTCAAGACGCTGGGCTATGTCGCCCTGGGCATTCTGGCCATCGGCGTCATCGCCGCGATCTTCGGCTTTGCCACCGCTGGCAAGGATGAGGGCGAGAAAAAGACGAAGCGGCGCGGTTACGCGTTCGGCGGTGTAGCCGTGGCGATTGTGTCGTTGCTGCTGTTCCTCGTATTCCAGTTCGCGTCCGATATTGTCAAGCTCGGCGCGATTTTCAACGAGCCGACGGTCAACCAGGTCGCGTATTGGGCGCTCGTCAGCGGCCTCGTGACCGCGCTGATCACGCTGGCGTTCTACTTCTTCATGAAGCGCCCGGCAGGCGTCCCGTTCGCCAACTATGGTGTGGGCGTGAACTGGCTGTCCGTGCTGATGAGCCTTGTGACGGCCGTGACCGCCGTGGCGCTGGGTTACGCGGTGCTGTTCGTCACGCAGGGCTTCTTCGGGGTGGACTACCGCGTGTGGACGCTGGCGGTGCGCACGTTCAAGATCGAGCACGTGTGGACTGCGCTCCGGTACATGCCCATTTTCTTTGTTTACTATCTCTGCAACACGACCGCGATCAATGCCAACGCGCGCGCGCGCAAGCACGGCACGCTGCTGGCGGTGCTGATGAATATCGGCGGTCTGGTGCTCTGGATCGGGTACCAGTACGGCAAGTTGTTTGTCACGGGCGTGGCCGCGTTCCCGACGCAGGCGCTCAACGCTATTCTGCTGTTCGCGCTGATCCCGTGCCTGGCGCTCGCGGGCGTATTCGCCCGGAAGCTGACGCTGAGGACGAACAACGTCTGGCTCGGCGCGTTCCTGAACACGATCCTGTTCACGATGATTACGGCCGCGAACACGGCGATGTTCTGGAACATGATCTAATTGCGTTTTCCGCTTAGGCTGGTTTACTATGGATGAATGAGGTACGAAAGAGTATATCGAGGCACAGAGGACTTGGCTGAGGTACGAAAGAGCTTATTGAGACACAAAAGACTTCATCAAAACACAAAAGAGAAGGACCCCTGGCAAACTGTGCGCCGGGGGTCCGCGTTTTGTTATCCCTGATACTTCCTCGGCAGAATCTTCTTCGCGGACTCCGTATCCTCCTTCAGCGTCTCAAACCGGTAGCCCCGCTCCTTAAAGTACGCGATGATATCCCGGAGCGCGTCTGGCAGCGTCGTGCGCAGCGAATCGTCGTGCAGCAACACGATCAGGTCCTGCTCCGGCATTTCCCGCGCCGCCTGGATGACGTTGCGCGCGATTTGCCGGGCGGAAACCGTGTAGCCCAGCGAATCCCTGGAATCGATATCCCAATCGAAACAGGAGTAGCCGGTCTCCACCAGGTAGGTCAGGATCTGCTCGCGCAGGACGGCGGGGCAAAAGGCGGAGTTGCTGCCGCCCACCATGCGGCAAACGCGCGGCGAGGTCCCCGTGTTTTCGGAAATCCAGCGCTCAAGCTGCAAAAAATCCTGCGTGTAGCCGCTGAGCGACGCGTAGATCTTGTTCACGTCATGCGAATACGTGTGCATCGCCAGCGAATGACCCTCGCCCAGAATGCGGCGATATACCTCAACGCCGTGCTCCGTCGTCGCGCCGATGACGAAAAACGATGCCTGAACGCCTTCTTCCCGCAGGATGTCGAGCACCTTGTCGGTCACGGCGGAAGGGCCGTCGTCAAACGTCAGGTAAACGACATGCATCGCGTCCGTGGAGGCGGGCGACGCGGCGTACCGTCCGAGCAGCGCGGCGAGGGAGACGGGCAGCGCGAGCATGGCCGCGCACAGCAGCGCCCCGGCAAGAGGCCGGCACCAACCGGGGGTTCTGGCTATTTTTCTCACACCATGGAGTATGCCGCGCGGGCGCGGGGTATGCCGTAGGGCGGCCATTCCGCCTCCGCGCGGACGCAAATGCGGCATAACTGTTAATTTTATCGTTTCTTGCGGGTTGTGGCCGGAAGGACCCTTGCCGTGCCTGCGCACGCATGCTACAATGGACAAAATTTCGCGCTTCGGCAATCGACATATATATTTTTTACACATGATTCATGCTGGAGGGATTTCTATGCAATGGACTGACATTTTAGGCTTGATGGGCGGCCTAGCCCTGTTCTTGTTTGGCATGCGCCTGATGGGCGAAGGGATGGAGCTGCTGGCGGGATCGCGCCTGCGGTCGATTTTGGAGCGGCTGACACGCAACCGCTTGCTCGCGATGTTGGTCGGCATGCTGCTGACCGCCGTGATCCAGAGCTCCAATGCCGTCACAGCCATGACGGTCGGTTTTGTCAACGCGGGCCTGATGGAGTTCGAGCGGGCCATCGGCGTCATCATGGGTTCGAACATCGGCACGACCATCACGGGCCAGCTCATCGCGCTGAACATCACGGAGCTGGCGGCGCTGTTCGCGTTCGTCGGCGTGATCCTGTTCCTGTTCATGAAGTCCAAGCGTCTGCATCATCTGGGGCAAGTGCTCGCGGGGCTTGGCATTCTTTTTATGGGCATGCGGATGATGTCCTCCTCCATGGCGCCGCTGAAGGATGTCCAGTGGTTTGTCAACGCCATGGTGAGCTTCTCCAATCCGTTCATCGGTGTCGCGGTGGGCGCGCTGTTCACGCTGCTGATCCAGTCGTCCTCCGCGTCCGTCGGCGTGCTGCAGGCCCTGGCGTTGCAGGGGCTCATCGGGCTGAACAGCGCCGTGTATGTGATTTGCGGCCAGAACATCGGTTGCACCATCGCGGCGGTCATGGCGGCCATCGGCGGCAACAAGGGCGCGAAGCGGACGGCGCTTGTACACGTGATGTTCAACGTCATCGGCACGCTGGTGTTCATCGTCATCTGCCAACTGACGCCCTACGTGTCCTGGGTGGAATCCCTGACGCCCGGCAACGGTGCGGCGCAGATCGCCAACGCGCACACCATTTTCAACATTGTGACGACGCTGCTGCTGCTGCCCTGCGCCAACCTGATGGCAAAATTGGCCAAGCTGCTGATCCCGGGCGAGGACCTGGACGACACGTCGCAGCGGTTGGTGCACATTACGCAGACATTTGGCGCGGCCAGCATCGGCATGGCGCAGATCAAATCAGAAATCGCCCGCATGGAGGCGCTGGCGCGGGGCAACCTGCACACGGCCGTGGACGCGCTGTTCACCAAGAATGGGCAGCTCGATACCGTGCACCACAACGAGGACACCATCGACTATCTGAACAAGGAGATCACCAAGGCCCTTGTGCGCGTGAACGCCATGGAGCTGCCTGAGGAGGATGCGGACAAGGTCAGCGGCTGGTATCACGCCATATCGGACCTGGAGCGCATCGGCGACCACGCGGAAAACATCGCCGGATACGTGGAGCACATGCGGGAGGCGGGCGGCGCGTTTTCCGGCACGGCGATGGCGGAGCTGCGCACGCTCGCGGACCGCATGTACACGATTTTTGATGACGCGTACGCCTACTTCTGCGACAAAGCGAGCGGCAACATGGACGATATTGAGGCGCAGGAACAGGCGATTGACGACCTGGTCGCGGAGATGCAGGCGGGGCACATCAGGCGCCTGCAGGCGAACGAGTGCGGCGCGGACATGGGCATGCTGTATGTGGAGATTCTGACGGACCTGGAGCGTGCGGCGGACCACGCGCTGAACATCGCGGAGGCGGCGAGATAGGCAAGCAAAATCTCTGGATTTTGCTTGGGCGTGAGGGGCCTGGCGCCTGAACGCATGCGGGCGTTCCGGGCGGCGCCAGGGCTGGCGGAAATGATCCCGCTACCAGTCCTGCGGGACTGGCAGCGGGATCGCAGACCCACCGTACAGGCCGCTGGGTCTGATTGCATTCGAGAGACAGCGGTCTCTCAAACTCTCTAGGGCTGGGTTTGTAAACTGGTCGATCTATTCGGAAAGCGAGGCGATTCCCTTGGCGATTGAAAAGGTGAAGGAATTCTTCGCGCGGCTTGGCATGGCGGACCGCGTGCAAGAGTTTAGCGTATCCAGCGCGACGGTGGAGCTGGCGGCGCAGGCGGTCGGCGTCATTGGCGCGCGCATCGCCAAAACGCTGTCGTTCGCCGGGGACGAGGGCGGCGTGCTGGTCGTCACCGCGGGGGACGCCAAGATTGATAACACCAAGTACAAGGCGTTCTTCCACCGAAAGGCCACCATGCTGAGCGCCGACGAGGTGCTCGCGCTGACCGGGCATGCGGTGGGCGGGGTGTGCCCGTTCGCGATTGATCCCGCGATTCCCGTGTATCTGGATTGTTCGATGCGCCGCTTTGACACGGTGTACCCCGCGTGCGGCAGCGCGAGCAGCGCGATCGGCCTGACGCCGGACGAGTTGTTCGCCTGCGCGAACGCGCGCGCGTGGATCGATGTCTGCAAGGGCTGGCAGGAGGAAATGTAGCTTGCGCCTGGAAACGAAACGGCTTTCCGTGATCCGGCTGACCGCGCCGCAGATGGGGCTGCTGCTGACGGATCAGGCGGGCTTTGAGCGCGCGCTGGGCGTCTGGTACGCGGGCGGGGCCGGGGAGGACGTTACCCCGGATGTCCTGGAGGGTCTGCTGGCCGCGATGGCGCAGCGCCCAGCCGAGTGGCAGTGGTGCGCCATGTGGGTCTTTCTTCAGCGGAAAGAGAATGCGGTCATCGGCAGCGCGTGCTTCAAGGGCGGGCCGGGGGATGCGGGCGATGTGGAGATCGGCTACGGCCTTCATGGCGAGGCCTTTCGCGAGCAAGGCTACGCGAGCGAAGCGGTGCGCGCGCTATGTCTCTGGGCGCTGGCGCAACCGGACGTGCGCACCGTGACCGCGCGGACGGAGCCGGAGAACCTCGCGTCGTGCCGCGTGCTGGAAAAGTGCGGCTTTGTGCCGGATGGCGAGGCCGACGGCCTGCGGTGCTGGCGGCTCACGCTGCACGCGCCGTTCGTTTGCCCGCATTGCGGCGGCGCTTTTATCAAGGCTGGGGGCAGTCTCGTGTGTGCCGCCGGGCACGCCTTCGACATCGCCCGCCAGGGATATGTCAACCTGCTGCCCGCGAGACCCGCGAACCTATACGACGAAAACAAGGCGCTGTTTGAGGCGCGCCACGATGTGTACGCGGCGGGCTTTTTTGACCCTGTGATCGAGGCGGTCCGCGCGCGGTTGCCAGATGGCGCGGTGCTGGACGCCGGATGCGGGGAAGGGTCGCTGCTGCGCGGGCTTGCGCGCGAAGGCGTGGGGCCGCGCATCGGTCTGGACATCGCAAAGCCCGCTGTCCGGATGGCCGCCTCCGCTGACCGTGCGGCCTCCTGGTGTGTGGGGGACCTGTGCGCGCTCCCGCTGGCGGACGCGTCCGTGGGCGCGGTGGTCAATGTGCTGACCCCGGCCAACTACGGCGAGTTCGCGCGCGTTCTGCGGGAAGGCGGCCTGCTGCTGAAGGTGGTCCCGGGCGCGGGGCATCTGCGGGAGATACGGGCGCTTGCGGGCAAAGCGCCGTATAAGGAGAACCGCGCGGAGGCCGTGGAGGCGCTTGCGGAGCGGTTTTCTTTAGTGGAAGAACTCGCGATACGGTATGCGTTCCCCTGCGGCGAGGCGCTTGCCCAGAAGGTGTACGCCATGACGCCGCTGACGGCGCACGAGCCACCCCGGGTGGTTCCCGCGGGGGAAATCACCGTGGATGTCACGCTGCTGGTGGGGAGGAAGCGGTAACCGTGTGGATTCCCTACCTGGGATTTCAAGGGGCAGCAGTCCTTTGATTGCAATCCGGCACCGGCGGCTTTGCCGACGTTCCTCCCCGTTCTTCCAAGCGTTTGAACCGCAGTTCATGCGCTTGCCGTGGGCAAAATATCCCTACAATTGACAATTTTCTTTCCATGCGATACCATATACCCACTGAATGGCTGGAGGTCTCGCATGCGGTTACGTGTGTTTTTGGTTCTTTTTCTGCTCTTTTTGCTTCCTGCTCTGGCGGCCTCCGCGGATATTGTCCCCTTTGGGGACATGTATTACGTTTACCCGGAGCGCGAAGTGGCGCCCACAACGCTCACGCTGTCCGCGCAGGGAGAGGTCTATGATCCCGTAACCCTTGAACCATCCATTGATTCTACATTCTTCGGCGCGGTCTTTGGCGTCTACGCCAAGGGCGCTGACGGCGCGTTTGTCCCGTACCCGGACCCCGCGAACCCGCTTCGCCCGTGGAAGCTGACGGCCGGCGCGAACCCGCTGCGCGTCTCGGTGCCGCGCGGCGTGGATCTGTACATCCGGCAGGACGAGACGCCCGAGGGATACGCCCCGGGCCCGGCGGCGCGTGCCTACACGCTGCTGACGTTTCCGGCCGACTTGACATTCACGAACCATCAGGTGGGCGTGCAGGGCGTCCGTATTCGGCTGACGGCGGACAGCGGCACGGGAAACCAGCCGCTGGCGGGCGTTCCCTTTATGCTGATCAGCGCGGACGGCGCGGCGTATGACCTGACGACGGACGGGAACGGCGTGGCGACGCGGCTGGACATCCCGGCGGGCAGCTATGTCCTTCGCCAGCAGGCCGCGCCGGAACACTACAGCATTGATGACCCGGAAATCCATGTGAACGTTGAGGAACTCCGGCCCACGCGCGTGGAGGCGCAAAACAGCCGCAACGGTTTCCTGGCGCTGAACGTGCTCGGCGAAACCGTGGACGGGGCAAGGAACACCCAGCACGTGCCCCTGGCGCGGCAGTACGAGGTGTTTGACGCGAACGGCGCGTCCATGGGGCTGCTGACAAGCGGCGAAACCATGCCGCTGACCGCCTCGCAGGAGGGCATAACGTATACGGTGCGCGCGGCGGCTGCGCCGATTGATGGCTTCGCGATGGACGCGGCGACATACACCGTCACGCTTGTCTGCGGGCAGACCGTCACGTGCGAGGCAAGGGTGCGCACGAACAAGGGCTTCTTCTCGTTCACACATGTTTCATCCAGGGATAGCGCGGCCGTCCCGGGCGGCAGCTTCACGCTCTATGATCAATACGACAATGAAATGATGGCGTTCGATGCGGACGACCGGGGCCGGTTTACGCCCGCGCTTCCGCTCGCGCCGGGTACGTACACGCTCCGCATGTCGCGCGCGGGGGAGGGGTGCGTGTATTCGGACGCGGATTACCAGGTGCAAATCGAGCCGTATCTGCTGACAGACCCGCACCCGGTCACGGAAGTGACGTTTGAGAGCGATCCGCTGCCCGAGGCGCTGATGAACCCGTTTGTCACCGCCAACGCCTACGCGCTGCCGAGTTTGTTTGACGCGAAGGCGGAAATCGACTTCACGTTTGAACTGCTGGGCGGCAACCCGCCGCTTCCGTGCAGCGATATCCTGTTCGAGTTCGCGATTCCGGAAGTCGCGGGCCTTGAGCTGATCGAAAAAAGACCGGACGGCGCTTCGTTCACCATTGAGCGCCGCATTCAGTCCAATCACCTGGAGGAACTGTTCGCACTGTCCATCTCCGGCAAGGTGCGCTTTACGTTTACGTACCCCATCTCCGCGACGGAGACCCGGGAAATCCCCGTGGAAGGGGCGTTCATGACGACGGTCGCGACGTTCGCGAGCTCAACCCGGACCGAACCGTACGCGATCCTCGGCCGGGTGACGGACGAAAACAGAAGGCCGGTCAGCGGGGTGCTCGTGTCGCTGGAGGACGCGTCCGGGCTGATATTCTACGACAGCATGCGGTCCGACGCCTACGGCGCGTACGCGTTCCTGACGCGGCCGGAAGGCTCCGTGCTTCGCTTCCAGACCCAGCTCGGGTACGGTGTCCGGATGAACGGCGACGACGCGACGGTGCGGCCGCTGGAGGTCTACACGGGCAGCGTCGTTGCGCACGGCGTGGATGGGTATCCCGTAACGCTGGTGTATGGCCAGTCCGGCCCGGTATCCCCGGGCGCGGACGGCGCGTTTGCCATCACTGGCGTGTTTGACCCGGAGGACAAGCTGATCGTGCAGGCGCCGGAGGGCGTTCTGGCCCGTGTCGAGGAATCGTCGGGCGCGCCGGTTGTAAACCTGTACCCGGCTGCGGCCATTTTGGGCAGGGCGGCCGATTCGGATGGAGATACCGTTCCGCTCGTCGCGGTGACGCTGCGTGGCGAGGGGATTGAACAGACGACGCTCACGGGCGCGGACGGCGCGTACACGTTCGCGGGGCTGTTCCCGGGCGAGTACACGCTTGCGTATGCCGCGCCGGAGAGCCATCTTCTGGACGTGGCAGAAACGCGCGCCGTGTCCGTCGCCTCGGGCGAGCAAAAGTGGGACGAAAATATCGCGCTGGTGAAGCCCTCCGCCATCCATGGTGTGATCGCGGACAGCGGGAAGCCGGTCGAGGGCGTCACGGTGACGCTGGCCGGGGCGGGGCTTTCCGCCACATCGGGTGCGGACGGCAGCTTCGCGTTTGCAAGCCTTCGCGTGGGGACATACGCCCTTTCCTATGAGCTGCCGGACAATGTGCTGCTGCCGAACCCGCCGGGCACGGTCACGGTCACGTCGCCAGGGGAGGCCGTGGCGCTCGCGGTGGATGCCGTGCGCCCCGCGACAATCGCCGGGCGCATCTGGCAGGATACGGACGACGACGGCATCATGGCGGACAGCGAGCCGGGACAATCCGGTGTGCGGCTCACGCTGCTTTCGGAGCAGGGCGAGGCGCTGACGGAGATGGAAACCGCGCGGGACGGCACGTTCTCGTTTGGCGGCTTGCTGCCGGGCGGTTACCGCATCGCGGCGGAACTGCCGGAAGAGATGATTTTCGCTCGCGAGACGCCCGGCGCGGGGCGCATGATCGCCGGGATCGCGGCGCGGGAGGGCATGAGCGGCACGCTGACCGTGGCATCCGGGCAGACACTGGACGGCCTGCTCTGCGGCGCGGCCGCGTCCGGAACGATCAATGGCGTCGTGTTTGAGGACTTGGACGCCAGCGGCATGTGGGACGAAGGCGAGCCGCTCCTCGGCGGTGTCGCGGTCGCGCTGCTCTCCGGAAGTGACGTGGTCGAAACCACCACGACGGACGGGCAGGGCAACTACCGCTTCTCCGGTCTGCGCCTGGGTGATTACCGGGTGCGCGTGACGCTGCCGGAGGGGTGCATCTTCACCACGCAGCGGGAGGGCGGCTTTGGCGTCAGCAGTGCGCTGCCCACCGTGGACGCCCGGGAGGCGGAGCGGGATGTGTCTCTGTCGACGGCCCGGGTAGAGGCGAAGATCAACGCCGGCGCGCTGCGCGTGGCGATGGTGAACGCCCGCGTGTGGTTTGACGCCGACGCGGACGGGACGGACCGGGGCGAAGATGGATACCGCGACATGAGGATTGAGCTATACAGCGTGACAAGCGACGGCGATGTGCTGGTTGCCGCCGCGCAGACGGGCGAGGACGGAAAAGCCGCGTTCGCGAACCTCCGGCCCGGTGCGTTCAGGTTGCGCTACAGCCTGCCCTCTGCGGAGTGGGGCTTCCTCTCCGGCGTGGAAACGACGGAAGGCGACCTGCTGGGCATCGGCCCCGCGTTCGCCTTTGCACCCGGCGAGACGGACAAGCGCGTGGACGCGAGCATCGCCAAGCGCGGCTCCATCTCCGGCGTCGTCTTTGTCGATCCCGACTACGACGGCCTGCGCGCGGAGAACAGCACCGGTGTCGTGGCCACGGTGACGCTGCTGAACCTGGACGGCGTAGCCGTGGCGGAAACGCAGAGCGACGCAGGCGGCGCGTACGCGTTCCTGGGCGTTCTGCCGGGCCGTTACACGCTCCGGTTTGAGGTGCCCGAGGGCTACGCGTTCACCGCCAACCGGACAGACGCGCCCTCCTTCAACAGCGACGTGCCGGAGACTTCCGAGCGGGTCTCGGAGACAGCGCAGCTATACCTGCCCAGCGGGGAAGCGCCGCTGGTCGATGCGGGCGTGTACCTGGGCGCTTCCGTTTCCGGCGCTGTCTGGCACGATGCCAGGGGCACCGGCATGTACGCGGGCGGCAATACGCCGATCGCCGACTGCCCGGTGGTGCTGATGCGGGGAACGCATGTGCAGGGCGAAACGGTCACCGCGCGGGACGGCACGTACAGCTTCGATATGCTGCCGCCGGGCGAGTACACGGTCCGCGTGACATTGCCGGGAGGCATGCTGTTCAGCCCGCAGAGCTATGAGGCGGGCCGCGCCAGCATGATTATCCCCAACGAGGGGAACGCCGGGACGACCTCCGTGCTCCTGATCTCCATGGGCGAGAAGCGGGCGGACATTGACGCGGGCGCGATTTACACCGGCTCCGTCGGCGGCGTTGTGACCAAGATGGGCACCGACCAGGGTCTGCCGGAGATCGCCGTCACCCTGGTGCAGAATGGGACGCCGGTGGGCCAGACCGTGACAGACGAGAACGGCAAGTACCGCTTTAACGACACGCCGGCTGGCAAGATGGAGCTGCACTTTGAGCTGCCGCAGGATTGGCTGTTCGCGCCGGACCAAAATTCCGTGGTGGAGATCAACATTCCCCAGCAGAAGCCCGCCCCGGACGTGGACGTCCAGTTGCTGCCGCAGACCGTCATGGAGGGCTTTATCTGGGTGGACGCCAACTTTGACAATGTGGTGGACGCGGACGAGGAACCGCTCAGCGCGGCCATGGTCACGCTGCGCAAGCATGAAACGCCGGATGAGGCGCTGGAGGAAGGCGATATCATCAGCGTGGCGGGCACGAAGGAGGACGGCAAGTTCCGCTTCGACAAGCTGCAGCCCGGCTACTACAGCATCCGCATTGTGCCGCCCGAGGGCGCGGTCATGTACAACGGCGAGGAGAGCACCATGGTGACGCTCGCGATGGGCGAAAACGTGGAGTTCAAGGCGTCCGGGTACTACGCGTCGTTCATCATGGGTACCGTATGGGACGATATCAACGGAAACGGCGTCCGGGACGCGGAGGAGATGCCGCTGGACGATGTGCCGGTCGCACTGCTGGACATGGACGGGAACGTGGTGGTCGACAGCGTGACAGACCTGGACGGCAGGTTCCTGTTCAACGAGCTGCCGCCGATCACATGCAGGATCCGGGTAACGCTGCCGGAAGGCTACGTGTTCCCTGATAATGAAGGAGCCGGGGCGATTGTGGACGTTGACGGCAGCGTTGGGATGACCGCGCCCATGACGCTTACGATGGGCAGCAGCGTCACGGACATCGACGTGGGCGGCATGTGGCCGGCGACCATCGGCGACACCGTATGGATCGACGAGAACGGCAACGGGCTGCAGGATACGGCGGAGCCCGGCGCGGAGGGCGTCACGGTGTCACTGTGGCATATCTCGGCCGGCGGCGGGCGGGAGCTCGCTGCGGAGACACGGACGGACGCGAACGGGCGCTACCTCTTTGAGGGCGTGCGCCCGGGCCAGTACCAGATGAGCGTAGAGCTCGGCAGGGATTACCTGCCGACGCGCCGGTTCGACGGGCTGGACCAGATCAATAGCAAGCTGGTCTGGCGTGTGGAGGGGACAAGGGCGTATACGGAGACGTTCGAGGCTCCCGCGGGCGCGATTCTCCTGACGATCGACGCGGGCATCCTCCCGCGTGCAACTGCCGAGGGGCTCGGTTGGACGGTCGGCGGGGATGGGACGATTACGGCGCCGTAAAGCAGAATAAGTAAAAAGGAAGGAATTCCTTGCGGAATTCCCGGATGGCGACTGATTTTTCAAATCAGCGCCGCCATCTGAGAGACGGCCGGAACGCACGCGTTCCGGCCGTTTGGCGCGGGGGATTGTTTGTTCTAGCGGCTTTTCTTTGTAAACGCGTCGACCAGCATGTAGGTCAGATGATCCTGCTCCTGTTTTTCGATTTCGCGCAGCACGCTTTTGTCGGTTAGCAGGCGCGCGGCTTCTTTTCTCGCAATGGAGTTGTTTGCGTTCTTCGCGATGTCGTGATACACTTCCTGCGCGATCGCCTTGTCGGTCAGTCTCCCCGCCGCCACCATGCGGACGCTGTTGTGGGCATCCCGTCCGCGCCCGGCGGATGTCAGCAGGTTGGTGAAGGTCATCCGCGCGATTTCCGTCAACAGGGCTTGGTCGGTGAGCACCCTGGCCGCCGCGTCGCGCACCGTTCCGTGCTCGTCGTTTTTCGCAATGCCCGCGAGCGTACGCTGATCCGTCAGCTTTGCGACCGCTTTTTCGCGAATCTCGGGGCGAAACGCGCTTTTCGCGGCCTTTGTGAGCTTTTTTTGACGGCGGTGCTGCTTCGCGGAATCGGGTGCCAGGGGAGAATTCCGCGAGGAATCCTTCCCTTCGCCCGTCAGCTTGTCGATTGCCCTGTACGCCTTTTCACGGTTTGAACTGTTCCATGCCGCGCCGAATAAACCCATGCGAATGCCTCCTTATCACAACTGTGACTCAAGGGTAAACCATCCGCGCGAACAAACGGCGAGCAAATTGCACAGTCTTTGCCGGAAAACGCAAAGGTCGTTGCTTATCACAACGACCCCATCCTAGAAACGTCACTTGCGCTTCTCCCGTGCCAACAGTTCGCCAACGGAAACTCTTCTTCCGCAAAACGGGCAGGTAAACGCTATCCACATCATTTTAACATCCCCATACGTAGCTTCGTCTGAGAAGTTAAACCTGTATTGACCGTATCTGCCTTCAAGCGACTCGGCATTTACAATTCTTGATGCCCATACCCTTTGCAGGCGCTCATCACAATCGGGGCAGAAGTGTTTTTTACAATAGGCGAAGAATGGGCTTCTAATACTCCAACCTATGTTGTTGTACTTCATGCAGTTCGCACCTCCATCGCGGCGGCGATACTGTCCTGTCGTGGGGAACCTGCGTAAGCCACCGTTCAAGCGGGCGGCCCTGACGTCCCGTCACTTCCCCGCGTTTTCGCGGCTTTCGCGCTCCTTTGCCTCGTTCCTCCGTGCCACCGCCTCGCGCAGCAGCGCGTACAGGAGCGAGCACAGCGGCACGCTGACCAGCATGCCCAGCACGCCCGCGATATTCCCGCCGAGCGTGACGGCGGTGAGCACCCACAGCCCCGGCAGGGCGACGCGCTTGCCCACAACATGTGGGTAAATCAGGTTCCCTTCGATCTGCTGCAGCGCGAAGAAGAAAATGAGGAACCAGAACGCCTGCAGCGCGCCCTGGTTGACGAGTATCAGGAAAATGCCGACCAATGCGCCGATGAGCGCGCCAAAGATCGGGATGAACGCCGTGACGCCCACGAGAACAGCGACCATCGGCGCGAAGGGGAAGCGCAGGATCGTCATGCCGAGGAAGCAGAGCATGCCCAGAATGACGGCTTCTAGGAACTGTCCGGTGATGAAGTTGCCAAAGATCTGCGTGGCCAGCCGGCCGATTTCGACCAGGCGGTTCACACGCCGCTCTGGCAGATATGCGTGCAGCACCCGATTTGCCTGCGAGGATAGCCGCTCTTTTTGATACAGGATGTACAGCGCCAGGACGAACCCGATCACCACGTTGAGCACGCTTGACGCGAAGGATGTCGCCACCGTGACCGTGTTGGAAACGATGTTGCTTCCGCCGGTGCCCAGCCAGCCCAACACCGTGTCGCCGATTTTCACCCAGTCAAACTGGGGCATGTTCATGGATTCCAGCGAGCGGCCCGACGATTGGGCAATGCCCTGTATCCACGCGGTCGCGTCGTCGATGAACACGGGCAACTGCTCCCCAATCACGCCGAACGTGCGGCCAAGCTCGGGGATCACCATGAAAACGACCGCGATGAGCAGCCCCGCGATGAGCAGCGCGGACAGGGCGACGCTCGCCATGCGCCGCGCGGCGTGCCACTTTTTGCCCAGGCGTTTGTCCAGCGGGGGAAACAGCCTGGTCTCAATGTTCCGCATCGGCGTGTTCATGATGAAGGCGAAGCTGAGGCCGATGAGGAAAAAAGAAACAGCGCCCACCGCCGTGCGCAGTGCGGCCATCACCGCGCCGATGTTAAGCAGCGCGGCGAGCAGCGCGATGGCGAACGCGATGACGCCCAGCAGGGCCCGGACATTCTTTCTGTTTAAATCCACGGTTTCATCACCCACCTTCGTTCATAGATAGCGCCGCCGTCGTAGTATTGTTCACGGAACGGTCAGAAATGCAGCCGACGCCTAAGCTCCCGATACAGCGCCTCGTTGCGGTAGATGATGAAAATCAGCAGCGCGATGAAAAAGCACGGCAGCATGACGAACGGCGACCAGTGGATCGCACTCCCGGCGACATACAGCGTGCACAGCAGCTCCACGGCGAAGGCTAGCAGACCCGCGAGCACGAAGCCGACCGCAACCACGACCAGCACGCGCACCTTCCACTTGCGGATCAGCGCCACCTCCAGGCAGATCATCGCGACAAAGAGCGTCAGCGCGGGCAGCACGATGGGGAAGAACCAGCCGGCCGACGGGGACAGCCGCTCGCACATGAACAGATACCCGGCAAGCGCGGCGCCGGTGATCAGAATGGTGCTGTACAGCCGGTGCCGGCGCATCAGGAGCGGCACGGTAAAGACGATCCAGATCAGCGCCAGAACGCCAGCCGGGTAGATGCTCCAACTGACGCCGCCGCCGATCATGTCGATGAGGAGGCATATGGCTGCGGGGACCAAGAGGAGAAACGTCAGCAGTGACACCGCGTACCGGTGGTTTAGCCGCAGCGTCTGTTCCGGTGTGCGCACCGGGAAGGGTTTGGGCGCGGAAGGTTTGGCTGGCGCGGCGGGGTCGATCGCTTCCGTTCCGCACAGGGGACAGGCGCGCTCGGTTTCGCCCAGCTTCACGCCGCAGTGCACACAATAAGCCATTTATCATCACTCCTGATTGCTTTCAACGGTCACGGGAATGCCCTGCTCCACCAGGAAGCGCAGCATCTCCCTGGGCAGCGTGGCCTCGCGCTGGGTCCGGGTGAACATCAGCAACATGGTGTCCCGCGTGGTGACCAGGGCGGCGTTGCAGCCTGGGGTCGCCGACGCGCCGAGCATCAGCTCGAACCGGTCGATCTGCGCGAGCATTTGTTTGGGCGCGGTGACGCGCCCGACACTCGTCAGCGTGGAGGTCATCGCGCGCTCGCCCACGTAGCGGAACACGGAGTTGATCGCCAGGTTCTTCAGCGGCAGCGGGCAAAGGCGTAGAAACAGGTTGCGCTCGCTGGCCACGTTGGTGGCGATGCCCGCGAAGAGGAACTTTGGGTTCAATTCATACTGCATGAACGCATGCACGTCCCGCGCGATTTCCTCAAACGTATACTCGCCCAGCTTGGGGTCGATTTCCGGGTTGACAAACGAAGAAAAATTGCGCAACGTTTCCGAAGGGAAGATCCTGCGCATGTTGACCGGCACAGAGACACGGAGCGGGAGCCCGCGCGCGCGCTTGCGGCCGGCCTTTTGCTGCTGATAGCAGACGTACAGCATGGCGGCGGTCAGGTACTCCGTGATGGTGACGGAATGCCGCTTGGCATTCGCCTGCACCGCCTGCGCGGGCATGGACGCGGCGATCACGTGCAGCGTGTGCGGAGGGTCCGCCTGGCCGGGCAGGTGGTACGCGCGCGTCTCGCGGCGGGGCACCTTGACCTTCGGCAGGGGCATGCGCTGGAACGCGTCCTCCATCTCGTCCTGCGTGGGCTTTTTCTTCGGGTCCAGCACGCCGTCCTCGCACGGGACGCGCTGCCCGCACAGGCGCAGGTATTCCGCTGTCAGCGTCTTTAGGAAGGCGAAACCGCCCGTGCCATCGGTGATGGAATGGAAGAACTCGACAGAGATGCGCCGCCGATAGTACAGCACGCGCAGCAGGTAGCCGTTGTTCTCCTTCCAGCGGAAGCGCAGGCAGGGGTGGCCTGTGTCCTGCGCGATGCGGAGCGGGTTGGGATTGGCCTCCAGATAGTACCAGAACACGCCGACCCGTATGCGGACGGCCATGGTGGGGAAGCGGGGCAGCACGCGGTCCAGCGCAAGCTGCAGCGTCTGGGGCACCACATCAGACCGGAGCACGGCGGACACGCGAAAAACGCTGCTCCAGTGCGACGTGGCAATCGCCGGATAGAGCTTGCCCGCGTTGTCCAGCTTGAACCATCTTTTTTTCTTCTCTGCGGCCATATCTTTTGCCCTTTCCTATCTCTACAGTATACCACGCTTTCCCTGATCTCACAATTATCAACGCGCAATGTAAAAAGACTGTCAAACGCTGAAAAAAACCGCTTGCTCTTTGCGAGGAACTACTATAGAATGTGTATGTTTGCCGGGCGAGTAACAAGCGAGGGGGGAGTTCCGCTCCCGGTCACCATCCATGGACGGCGGTCGGGAGCGACCGGCTATCGGCATAATACGCGTAATAAAGAGGAATGAACATGGCAAAGAAGAAGGCTACTTTTTTTGTGGTTCTGGCGGTGACGCTTGTACTGGCCTGGCTGGCGTTTTTCGGACTGCACATTGGATCGCTGAATATCATGGGCGCGTCGGAAATGCGCTTTGGCATCGATATCCGTGGGGGTGTGGACGCCGCGTTCGCACCCAAGGATCTGGATAGAATGCCGACCGAGACGGAGCTGGACGCCGCGCGCGACATCTTTGAGACGCGCCTGAACCAGCAGAACATCCTGGACCGCGACGTAACGATCGACAAAGAGGCCGGTTACATCTTCGTACGCTTCCCCTGGAAAACGGGGGAGACGGAGTTCAACCCTGACAAGGCGATATCAGAACTCGGGAGCACGGCGCACCTCACCTTCCGCGACCCGGACGGCAACGTCGTCCTGGAGGGCAAGTACGTCGACAGCACGACTTGGGGCCAGGATTCGCAGAACATCGGCTTTGTGGTACACCTGAAGCTGAAGCCCGAGGGGCGACAGATGTTCATGGATGCGACGGGGCGGCTGGTGGGCCGACAAATTTCCATTTACATGGATGAGACGCTAATCTCCTCGCCCGTCGTGAACCAGCAGATCGACTCGGAGGACTGCCAGATCACGGGAATCGGCTCGGCCGAGGAGGCCAAGCTGCTGTCCAACCAGATCAATTCCGGCACGCTGCCCTTCTCCATGACCGCCGAGCACTACAGCGCCATCAGCCCGTCGCTGGGCAACGACGCGCTGGAGGTGATGGTCATCGCCGGCATCGTGTCGTTCCTCCTGATCTGCCTGGCGCTGATGCTGTACTACCGCCTGTCGGGCGTGGTCGCCGTCATCGCGCTGCTGCTGCAGGTCGCGGGCCAGCTTCTCATGCTCACATGGCCGCAGATCACCGTGACGCTGCCGGGCATCGCGGGCATCATCCTCGCCATCGGCATGGGCGTGGACGCCAACATCATCGTGTCCGAGCGCATTCGCGAGGAGATCAGGAGCGGCAAAACCATCGAAAACGCCGTGACATACGGCTTCAAGCGCGCGTTTTCCTCCGTGTTCGACGGCAACATCACCGTCCTGATCGTGTCCCTCGTGATGATGGTTTTCGGCTCCGGCGCGATCCTCTCGTTCGCGTACACACTGCTGTTCGGCATCATCATGAACTTCGTGGCGGGCGTTGTGGCCACGCGGCTGATGACGCAGTCCCTCGTGCAGTTCCCGCGTCTGCGGAAGACGTCCTGCTTCCTGAGCCGGCGCATGCTGGCGAAAAAGAAGGACAAGGTGTTCCCGTTCTACAGGAAGAAGGGGCTGTTCTTCGGCATTTCCATGGCGGTGATGGCGATTGGCGTCGTGATGATGCTCATCAACGGCATCCACCTGGACATCCAGTTCAAGGGCGGAACGATCATCAAATACGATATGTCCGAGGAAGTGGAGCTGAACCCGGACGCCGCCGCGAGCGCCGTGGAACAGGCGCTGGACGGCCGGCTGATCACGGCGCAGATCACCACGGACTACATCACCCAGCGCAAAAAGCTGGTGCTGAACATGGCCAGCAGTGACGCCTTTGACAGCGAGGAGTTGGAAGTCGTGACCGCCGCGCTCATGGCGGCGTACCCCGTTCAGGCGTTTGAACTGTCGGAGGTGAACAACGTCGCCCCGTTCTTCAGCCAGAAATTCCTGCGGAACGGCATCACGGCCATCGTCCTGTCCGCCGTGCTGATTGTCGCGTACATGTGGTTCAGCTTCCGCAAGATCCACGGCCTGTCCGCGGGCGTGATGGCGCTGGTGGCGCTGCTGCACGATGTGCTGGTGGTGTTCTTCACGTTCATTGTGTTCCGCATCCCCATCGGCGACAACTTCATCGCCGTCGCGATGACAATTTTGGGCTATTCCATCAACGACACGATCGTCATCTTTGACCGGATCCGGGAGAACATGCAGCATGAAAAGGGCGCGCCGTTGGAGGATTTGGTGGACAAGAGCATCTCGCAGAGCTTCACGCGGTCGCTGTATACCAGTCTCGCGGTGGTCGTCTGCCTGGGCGTCGTGTATATTTTCGCGGCGGGCAACGGGCTGGACGCGATCAAGGATTTCGCGCTGCCAATGTGCATCGGCACGGTCAGCGGCTGCTACTCCACCGTGTGCATCGCGGAGCCCGCGTGGGTGATGTGGCAGAAGTTTAAGCAGAGGAGAAAGAACGAAAAGGGTGGCGCTGCGGGGAAGGCCGCCACGGAAACGGGGAAATAGCGCATCCGCACAAAAAGGCAACAAAACAAGGCCGGTTCATCCCATCTGGGAGAACCGGCCTTTGCTGCGTTCCTATGGCCTTTACCGCGACGGCGGCGCTGATTCGAAGAAGCGGGCGCCATATGAGGATTCCAAAAGGAATCCTTACCTTTCCTCGCTGGCCTCCGGCATGTCGCCGTTCTGCTTTACCTCCAGCCTGCTGACGCTGACCTCGTAGGCAATCTTGTCCAGCACCGTGCCGTCGGGAAGCTGTTTCTGGTAGGGGCGGCTTTGCAGCCGGCCCTCGATTGTGATATGATCCCCGACGGTGAGCCGCGAGGCAAACCGGGCGTTCCGTCCCCAGGCGATGCAGGGAATGTAGTCGCTCTTGCCAAACGCGCGGTTCACCGCGAGCATCATGTCGGCGATCTCGCGCCCGAAAGGCGTCGTCCGATAGGCGGGCGGCTTGCACAGCGCGCCGGAGAGCGTCACGCTGTTGGGGTTCTCATCTTCGGCGGGCGGCGCGAGCCGCTGCGCGAACGCGGTGATGAGCAGCCGCCCGGCCCCGTCGATCATCTTGTTATATGAGCGAACCTGCCCTTCCAGGTGCAGCTTCAGGCCCGGCTCGGGCGACACCAGGTCGAGCAGGCGCTCGCTGGCGGTCACGGGCAGCATGTCATGTACGCCGGAAAGGCGCGGCACGGCAAGCACCAACTGGTAAAACGCCTCGCCAAAGACGTCGTGGCTGAACTCCGGCATTTCCGCAATCGTTCCTGTCAAACTCAATGCATTCACTGGCTTATCCATCGCGATCCTCTCTCATTGTGTCCGGTTCATATTCTCCGCTTGTTTTGCCACCGGGTACTGACGCCCGGTATGATCTATTTCTGTCTCCCCATTGAGCAGAATTTCGGATACGGGAATGATTGTAAACCCCGCGTCCTGGTATGCCTTCAAGATTGTTGGAAGCGCGTCGACGATATACTGCGAATCATTATGGAAAAGCACAATATCGCCGGGCTTGTTGCTCTTTGTCGCCTGCCGGACTAGGTCCTGTACCCCCCTGTTTTTCCAATCCAGCGAGTCCACGTTCCACTGTACGCACTCGTACCCCTCCGCGCGGCTGACGGCCACGACCTTGTTGTCGTAATCGCCGTAAGGCGGGCGGAACAGCGTGGGACGCACGCCGGTCAACTGCTCCACGCGATCGCTCGTGATCTTCAGCTCCTCGCGAATCTTGTCCTCCGACAGTTTCGTCATTTGTGGATGCGTCGTCGAGTGATTGCCGATTTCATGCCCGCGGGCGACCATTTCCTTCACCAGTTCGGGGTATCGCTCCACCCAGATACCCACCAGGAAGAAGGTTGTCTTTACGCCGTATTGGTCCAGGATATCCAGCAGCGCAGGCGTCTGCGAGCCGCCCCAGGCCGCGTCAAAGCTGATGGCAAGCACTTTGTCTTTTCGTTCCACGGAGTACACCGGCAGTTCCCGCTGGCGCGCCAAGACCATCATGTCCCCAGCCGGGCGCATTCCACAGTAACACACCGACAGCGCGAGCAGACACACAAGCGTGACTGCCCGTGGGCCGTTTACTCTCTTCAGCCTCGCGCGCAACCCCTGCAGCAAAGCCATTGCATCCCTCCTTTCCGTGCAGGATTTAGTATGCGCACAAATAGAAAGTTATGATACCCCTGGGAAAAAGAAAAACCAGCTTCAGGACGCCATAGGCGCTGAAAGTGGTCAGAATAAGGTTACACGCTTTTTTCCGTACGCGCCAAAAGCACATGCGGCGTTTTTCTGGACAGTGCCCGCGAGTGCATGTGTCTGGCGGTTCCTTTCTTTTGAGTTTGTCCTTGAAATTAACGTTACACAGGCACCAATCCATGCATCTTTTGGAATTGTTTTTTGGCAGGTTGATTGTAAACCCCAACATATGGTATAATCATTTTGGTATGTGCAACAATGAGGGGGCGATTCCTCGCGGAATCCCCTTGGTGGCGCGCAATCTTCGGCTGCGCGTCACCATCAAAGAAAGAGGTCGGACATTTGGCAAAGGATTACGCTTCCAAGGATATTCAAGTACTAGAAGGTCTGGACGCGGTGCGCATGCGCCCGGGCATGTACATTGGCACAACGGGCCCGCGCGGGCTGCACCACTTATTAACGGAAATAGTCGATAACGCGATGGATGAGGTCATGAACGGGCATGCGACCGAAGTGCGCGTGACGCTTTGCCGCGATGGCAGCGCCATCGTGGAGGATAACGGCCGCGGGCTGCCAGTGGACCCGCATCCGGTGCTGAAGGTTTCGGGTCTGGAAGTGATCTACACGCGCCTGCACGCGGGCGGAAAGTTTAACAACGAGAATTACGCGTACTCCGGCGGTCTGCACGGGGTGGGCGCGTCGGTCGTGAACGCGCTGTCCCGGTGGCTGACGGTGGACAGCTACGTCGATTTTTCCCATTGGCGCATGACGTTCCAGAGCCGGTACGATCCCAAGGAGAAAAAGATGCTGGCCGGCGTGCCGGACGGCCCGCTGGAAAAAGTTGGCAACACGCGCAAGCGCGGCACGCGGGTCACGTTCCTGCCGGACGATTCCATCTTTGACGACATCACCTTCAACGGCGATACCGTGGCGCACCGCCTGCGCGAGCTTGCGTACCTGACGCGCGGCGCCAAGATCATCTTCACGGACGAGCGGGTGAAGGACCCGCTAAAGCGCGAGCGCATCTTTCATTATGAAGGCGGTATTTCCGATTATGTGCGCTATCTGAATGAAGAAAAGGCGTCCCTGCACGAGAAGCCTGTGTACCTGGAGGGCAAGCGGGACGACATTCTCGTCCGCTTCGCGCTGCAGTACACGGACAGCTATACGGAGAACTTTTTCTCCTATGTCAACAACATTCCCACACACGAGGGCGGCACGCACGAGGTGGGGTTCAAGTCCGCGTACACCAAAGTGTTCAACGACTGTGCCCGCCGCGTCGGCGCGCTGAAGGAGAAGGACAACAACCTGACCGGCGAGGACTTCCGCGAGGGCCTGACCTGCGTGCTGTGCTGCATGGTGCGCACGCCGCAGTTTGAGGGGCAGACGAAAGGGCGGTTGGGCAACAGCGAGGTGCGCCCCGCCGTGGAAGCCGTGGCGGCGGAGCTTTTGACCGCGTATCTGGAAGATTTGCGGCACCAGGAGTTCGCCACGCTCGTCATCGAGAAGGCCATCAAGTCCGCCAAGGTACGGGAGGCAGCGCGAAAGGCCAAGGAGGTCGCCCGGCAGAAGAACCAGCTAGAGGCCGCGCCGCTGGTGGGCAAGTTGTCCGCGTGCACAGGGCGCAAGGCGTCGGAAAACGAGCTGCTCATCGTGGAGGGCGACAGCGCGGGCGGCAGCGCCAAGCAGGGGCGCGACCGGCGGTTCCAGGCGATCCTGCCGCTGCGCGGCAAGCCGCTCAATGTCGAAAAGAAGCGGCTGGATCAGGTACTGGGCAATGAGGAGTTCCGCTCCATCATCACGGCGCTGGGCTGCGGCATCGGCGAGGACTTCGACCTGACGGACCTGAAGTACAACCGCGTCATCATCCTCTCGGATGCCGACCAGGACGGCGCGCACATCCGCGCGATCCTGCTGACGTTCTTCTACCGCTACATGCGCGGCCTGATCACGGATGGCCACGTGTACATCGGCATGCCGCCGCTGTACCAGATCAAGAAATCGAGCGGTTCCCAGTACGCGTATGACGACCTGGAATTGCGCCGCCTGACGAAGGGCTTGCGCGGATACACCATCCAGCGGTACAAAGGGCTGGGGGAGATGAACCCGGAGCAACTCTGGGAGACGACGATGAACCCGGCGCACAGAAAGCTGCTGCAGGTGGGCATTGAGGACGCGGCGGAGGCGGAGCGCATCGTCACCGTGCTGATGGGCGACAAGGTCGAGCCACGGCGCGAGTTTATCAGCGAACACGCCAACTTCAACCGCGCCGATACCTTTGAAGCCAAGGCCACACGGGAAGGGAACTGACAATGGCAAAGAAAACCGACGGAAACGAACCGCGCAATGAAATTATCCTGCAGGCCAACATGGAAGAGGTCATGCGGGACGCGATGATGCCATACGCCGAGCACGTTATTTTAGAGCGCGCGCTGCCGCGCGTGGAGGACGGGCTGAAGCCCGTGCAGCGCCGCATTCTTTTTACGATGTCGGAGCTATCGACCACGCCGGACAAGCCGCACAGGAAGTGCGCCCGCCTCGTCGGCGACTGCCTGGGCAAGTACCACCCGCACGGCGATTCCTCCGTGTACGACGCGATGGTGCGCATGGCGCAGCCGTTTTCCCTGCGCGGGATGCTGGTGGACGGACACGGCAACTTTGGCTCCATCGACGGGGACACCGCCGCCGCGATGCGCTACACCGAGGCGCGCATGGCCCCGCTGGCGCTGGAAATGCTGCGCGACATTGACAAGGACACCGTCCCGTTCCGGCTGAACTTTGACGATAGCTTAAAGGAGCCGGACATTCTGCCCGCGCGGTTCCCGAACCTGCTGGTGAACGGCGCGTCCGGCATCGCGGTGGGCCTCGCGACGAACATCCCGCCGCATAACCTGGGCGAGACGATCGACGCCGTGATCGCCACCATTGACAGGCCCGGCATCACCACGAAGGAACTGATGAAATACGTGCCCTGCCCAGATTTTCCGACCGGCGGGGTGCTGCTGGATACGCCGGAACTCGTGACGGCCTATGAGACGGGCCGAGGCAAGCTGACGCTGCGGGCCAAGGTGCAGATCGAGGACGGGCCTTCCGGCCGGTCGCTGATCGTCATCACGGAAATGCCATACCAGGTGTCCAAGGCCGCGATGCTGGAAAAGATTCTGCGGCTGAGCGAGGAAAAAAAGGTCGCGCTGTCCGGCATCCACGACATACGCGACGAGAGCGACCGCACGGGCCTGCGCGCGGTGATCGAGGTCAAGCGCGATGTGGACCCGCAGCGCGTGCTGGCGGCGCTGTATAAATATTCGGATTTGCAAGTCACATTCGGCGTGAACATGATGGCCATCGCGGAGGGTAAGCCCGAGCAGATGGGCCTTAAGCGCGCGATTGAGTGCTTCATCGCCCACCAGGAGAACGTCGTTACCCGGCGCACCCAGTACGAACTGGAACAGGCGAAGGCGCGGCTGCACATTTTGGAGGGCCTGATCATCGCGGTGGATAACCTGGACGAGGTCATCCGCATCATCCGCGCGTCCAAGAACGACAAGGAGGCCAAGGCCGCGCTGATCGCCCGGTTCGATCTGTCCGAAATCCAGGCGCAAGCCATCCTGGACATGCGCCTGCGCCGCCTGACCGGCCTGGAGATTCTCGCGCTGCGCGAGGAGCACGCCAAGGTCGTCAAGGAGATCGAGCGGCTGGAAGCGATCCTCAGCAACCATAAGAAGCTGATGGGCGTCATCAAGTTCGAGCTGACCGAGATTCGCAACAAGTTCGCGGACCCGCGCCGCACCAAGCTCGCGCGCGAGGACGCGGTGCAGGACATCGAGATTGACGAGACGCCGGTGCCCGACGAGGCGACCGTGTTCCTGACCGTGGGTGGCCAGCTTCGCCGGATGCACCCCAAGTGGTTTGAGAAGCTGGGCGAGCCGGAGGACGAGAAGGACAAGCCGCGCGAGGTGTTCCAGACGCTCTCGGACGCGACGCTGTACTTCTTCACGGACCTGGGCAACTGCTACCCGCTCGGTGTCGCGCAGCTCACCGAAACGAACCGGCCGAAGGACCGGGGCACGCTGCTGACCGGCCTACTCGCGGGGCTGGAAAAGGGCGAGACGGCGGTGCGCGTGCTGTGCCTTCGCCCGGGCGAACTGGAGGCGCTGGGCGACCTGCTGTTCTTCACCAAGGAAGGCATGGTCAAGCGGACGGAGGCATCCGCGTACGCGGTGCGCAAGGCGAAGTTCGCGGCCGTCTCGCTGAAAGGCGCGGACAGGCTGATGGACGTGCAGCCGGCCAGGGAGGAATCGATCCTGTGCGTGTCGCTGACGGGCATGGTGATCCACTACGGTGTGGACCAGGTGCCCGCAACAGGACGCACGACCGCCGGGGTACGCGGCATAGCGCTGGACGACGGCGACCGCGTGGTCTTCGCGCTGCAGGTGCGGCCGGACGAGGGCGAGCTGCTATTGGTCAGCGACTGCGGATACGCGAAAAAGGCGCTGATCCTGGACTTTGAGAAGCAAAACCGCGCGGGCAAGGGCCTCAAGGGCTTCACGTTCCAGAAGAGCGGCTCCAACGGCCGGGAGGTCGCGGGCGCGCTGTACGTGCGCGAGCCGTATACGTTCACCATCCGGCAGAAGGCGAGCGCGCCGACCATTTTCTCCACGGAGGACGTGCACATTGAGGCGCGCGCGGGCAAGGGGCAGATGTACGTGATGGCGCTGATGGGGGATAATGTCGTGAGCGTGGAAAGGAACGCGTAACGAATGTACCCGATGGCGCATCTGCTGATAGCGGCCGCGTACGCGAGAAGCCGCCCCGCGCTTGCGACGGACGGCGCGTACTACCTGGGCGCGATCGCGCCGGACGCGATCCACATGCGCAAGGAAAGCACTCAAAGCATCAGCAAGTTCGACTCGCACTTGAAGGCGCGCGGCGAGCACGGCCTGTCTGAAGTGATTGCATACTGGTACGAGGCGGGCCGCACACCGTTTGATATCGGCTACGGCGTGCACGCGATGTCGGACCGCTGTGGATCAACTTCTACCGGGATACGTATCCCGCGCTGATCTTGCCGAGCGGCGGAACATGTGTGGAAGTCTACCGTCCGGACACGGATTGGGTTGACCGAACGCTGTACTGGCGGCACGGGCGCGGTTGGGACGTGCTGGCGATGCTCGGGAGCGCCGCCGCGCCGAAAGACCATCCACTGCTGACGGCACGGGAAATCGAAGGCTGGAGGGACGCGGTGTTGGCTGAGTTTCAGACAGTGCATGAATATCCAACCGGTGTGCCAAGCGTGATGACGCTGGAAGGCGTGGAGCGGTTCATCGCACGGGCGGCGGAGCGGCTGAACGAGCTGATCCCCTCATGATAAAACAATAAGCAAAAGAGAGGCCGAATGCGCATGAAGGACAATGGCGAGGAACCGAATGGAACGAAAGCGCCAGGCATCCGCATCGGCCGCGTCTTTGTCTCCAACATCATTTTATTGGGTTTGACCAGCCTGTTCATCGACATGAGCACGGAAATGGTATATCCGCTCATCCCGCTTCTTTTGGCGTCCTTTGGCGCGACGCCCGCCATCATCGGCCTCATTGAGGGGATTGCGGAGAGCATCGCCGCGTTTCTGAAGGTGGCCAGTGGGTGGTGGGGGGACCGCACGGGCGACGAGAAGAAGCTGACCGTCGTCGGCTACTGCGCCTCCATCGCGTACAAGATCATTCTGCTGGTTTCCACGTCGTGGGGCGGCGTGCTCATCGCACGGATGGCCGACCGGCTGGGCAAGGGCATCCGGACCGCGCCGCGCGACGCGCTGATCGCCGCTTCCGGCGGCGACAAAAAGCTCGGCCGCGCCTTTGGTCTGCACAAGATGATGGACATGTTGGGCGCGGCGCTTGGCGTGGCGTTGTCGCTGCTGGTGGTCGCGTCCGGCCTTTCCTTCCGGGCCGCGTTCGTCTATTCCATTATTCCGGCGGCCCTTGGCGTCGGGGTTTTGACGCTGGTCAGGCGTGTGCGCGCGCCGCGCGGCAAGGCGGAGCGGTTTTCGCTGAAAGGGTTCAGGCTGCGCGACCCGCTCGCGGCGTACCTGGGCGTCATCTTCCTGTTTTGCGTCGGCAACTCCTCCAACGCGTTTCTGCTGCTCCGCGCCGGCGCCGCGGGGCTTGACAGCAAGCAGGTCATCCTCATGTACCTGATCTACAACGTTTCTGCCTCGCTGTTCGCATATCCGATGGGCCGCCTGTCCGACCGGGTTGGCAGGGCAAAGCTGCTGATCCCTGGGTATTTTCTGTACGGTGTGACGTATTTCGGCTTCGCGGGGGTTGGGTCGGGGATCGCCATGCCGGTTCTGTTTGTCCTTTACGGTCTGTACACGGCGATGATCAGCGGTGCGGAGCGCGCCTTTATCGCGGAGCAAGCCGGGACCGCCTACCGTGGAACCGTGCTCGGACTGTACGGCATGTGCCAGGGGTTTGGGCTGCTGGCCGCGTCGCTGCTGGCGGGGGCGCTGTGGAGCGGCTACGGGGCGGGCGCGCCCTTTCTCTTTGGCGGGACGCTCGGCATCCTGTCCGCGCTGGCGCTCGGCGTGATTTTCGTGGTGATGCGGAAGAAGGCGAACGCGTAGCGCGAAACTTAGTTTTTCGACCGACATAAGGAGGGAGAACATAAAAAAGGTCGGTATTTTGGTCGGGAGCCTTCGAAAAGGTTCCTTTACCCGCCAGATCGCAAGCTATGTGGCGGAGCGCATGAATGGCACGGAAGCACGTTTCTTGGATATCAGCCAGCTACCCATGTACAACCAGGATTTGGACGACGCGCCGCCGCAGGCATGGGTTGATTTTCGCAAAGAGGTATCGGGCATGGACGCATACCTGTTCGCGACCCCGGAATACAATCGTTCGATCCCGCCGGTGCTCAAAAATGCGCTGGATGTGGCGTCCCGCCCGACGGGGCAAAACGCCTGGGGCGGTAAGCCCGGGGCGATGATCAGCGTTTCGCCGGGCCAGCTCGGGGGCTTTGGCGCCAGCGCCATATTGCGGCAGACGCTCGCCTTTTTGAACATCGACATCATGCCGCAGCCGGAGGTGTACATCCGCAGTGTGCACACGCTGCTGGACGAGCGGGGCGCATTGGCGGATGCCAGAACCCAGCGGTTTCTCGATCAGTTTGCCCAGGCATTTGGGCAATGGATCGAGCGGGCATAGTCCCATGTGACGCTTCCGTATACGTAAAAAGGGCCACCTTTAGGCCAATGTCATTAAGATAAGGTTCACGCGCCCGTAGGTCCCAAGAACCGAGTACGAAACAAAGCGTACCCGGTTCTTTTTTATGAGAACAAGAGAAAAAGGGTTGACAAACAAGGAAAAATTTGCGGCGAAGCCACTTGAGCGAAGAGTTCAAGGAGGTAAGGCCCATGGAAATTTACACACGG
>JAVBOM010000096.1:0-41244 GCA_031550535.1 Eubacteriales bacterium | reverse complement strand
ACATCATTCAAAGAAAGTGACGGCGTGGCTTGCCAAACACATAGACGAGATAGAAGTCTTTTATCTGCCGCCATATGCGCCGGAGTACAATCCCGATGAACTGCTCAACAGTGATCTTAAGCGGGGTATCAGCAAACGGCCCAGCCCGTGTTCCGACAAAGAATTGGAGCATAACGTGCGTTCCCATTTGAAAAAGGTGCAGTTGCGCCCTGCTAAAATTAGAGCGTTTTTCGCTTCCAAGTCCACTTGCTACGTCGCTTAGCTTGCGCATGGTTTGTTCAGCGGAGCAATAGCCTATCCGCGCACGACGTGGTGCGTCACCGCACCGTCATTCCGCTTGGCCGGGGGACAATACCGCGTGCCTTTCTGCCAGCGTGACCTTCTCGCCCCTGTACATGCCGACGCCCAGCTCGTCGATCTTCGCGAAAGGGATCACCGGCACCGTCAGCCGCTTCCGGGCTTTCGGGTCAATGAAGTACATGTAGCGAAGCTGGAAGCCTTGCAGTACCGTAGCGCCCGCCGCCTGCACGTACTGCGTAAAGTTGTACTTTCCCGCCGTCACATCGAAGAACGTCCTGCCGCCCAGCTCCTTGCGCGGCGATGTCGGGTTGCTCGCCAGCGTCATTTTGTGTACGCGCGTCCCATCCGGCAGCACGGCGAGGTTCAGGTTCTCCTTGATGCCGGTCAGCACGAAGTTGGACGCCCGGTAGATCGTCCCGCCGCCACAGGAACAGGCGTCCGCGAACGAGATAATCCATTTGACGTGCGGGGTGTGCTTCTTAATGAGCCGGATGCTTTGCGAGATCGCGCGGCTCTCCGAGTTGCGCGGGAGCACCGCGTCAAACGCCATGCGGTTCAGTTCGAGGAATTCATTCCAGCCCGTACCCGCCACCAGCCCGATGATTTTGCTCTTGTCGAGGCTGGGGCCGTAGGACATGACACCGTAAATCTTGCCGTCAAGGAAAACGCCGAAATGGAGCGTGCTGTTATTGACCACGGTGCCGCTGTAGTGGTGCGCTTTCATGAAGGGCGTCGCCACCTTCGACGGGATCACCTTCAACATCAACTCTTTTGCCCGTCCCATGTGCTCACCTCACTGAGTAGCCGATTATAATGCGCCTACGCATCCGGCGTGAACCCGTTAGCAGCGGCCCATTGCTGCACCACCTCATAAATGCCGTTCCCGTTCTTGTTTTCGTTCCCGAAGGTTTCCGTGACCTGCCTATTGTTGTGGACGTTTTCGATGGCGGCGAGGATCAGAGCAGCCTGCTCGTCGTGCAGGGTCAGCGATATTTGCTGGAACGGCTTCTTTTCGCCGGAATCCAGGGTGAAATCCTCGCTGAATTCCTCATCGCTGATGGAATCGAAGCCGAACGCGGTCATGTCCATGGCGATGTCGGCCAACTCGACCGCCAAAAGCTCCGCGTCCCACTCGGCCAGCTCCGCGACCTTGTTGTCGGCGAGCCGGAAGGCGCGACTCTGATCTTCCGTCAGCTCGTCGGCGATGACGCACGGCACGCTTTTCAGCCTGAGCTTCTGCGCGGCCTTGTATCGGGTGTGTCCGGCGACGATCTCATGGCCCTGGTCGATGACCAGCGGCACAAGGAAGCCGAACCGCTCAATGCTGGCGGCGACGGAATCCACCGCGCCGTCGTTCTTGCGGGGGGTGTTCTCAGAGGGACGGATGTCCGTCAAGGGCAGAGACTTGATATTCATCGTCACACCTCGTTTTAGCGCTTACCGCGCCGGATTTCGCCACGCCGGGCGTTCAGGATGCGCTCCATCATATCGTCATGGGGCGATGCGCCCTTGTACTCGGCGGCGCAATTCTCACGGACGATCTGGTACATTTGATACCAGATGTTCCCCGCCTGCTTACCAAAGGACTGGCTCATGGCCACATAGGGCGAGGGCATTGCGTTCCCGGTGGTGGGGTGTTTCGCCAGAAATCCATACTCGGTGATGGCTTCCTCGCACTGCATCCAGCGGGCGATGGTGACGGCGTACTGCTCAATCATCTGCGCCGGGATGAGCGCCGCGCAGCCGCGCGCGTTCAGCCATTCCCACGTTATTTCGTACACCTCGGCGGCCACGAGGGGCTTGCCGTTCTTTTGCGCCGCCGCAAGGTAATCGCGCGCTGGCGGCATTGGCTCGCCGCTCAGGTCGGCAGGTTCGGCGAATTCGAGGACGGTCAGCTTCCGCTTGCCGGGGTTGCCGTCAAGGATTTTATCCGCGAGCGGCTTCTTCTTTTTGCCCGCACCGATACGCGCGCCGCCGTGTCCGTTGGGCATGAGATCGTCCTCCTTTTCGCTGTAATTCGCCGCGCCGATATACTATACTATTGACCCTTTTCAAGATGGAATGTGGTCATCAGGGAGTCAGCCGCGCTTTGCCGCACTCAAAATCGTTGATAAAGCGGTGCGCAAAGCGCGGTTGCTCCCGCTTGAGGCTGGTTTGCAGGAAGCGGGCAACGGTGCGGTCCGCGCCGATAATTGCAACCCGTTGCACCTTTGGCCCGGCGGTGAGCTGTCCGACGGTCAGGTCGGCGATACGCCGGTCAATATCGATGTCATATGGCGCCAGCGCGATGCGCGGATGTGGACGGGCGCAGGATGACGCGCATGTCACGGTTGAACTTGTCCACCACAACATCCAAGCGATCCGCCAGCGCGTCCAAGTGCTCGCACCAAATATCACCGCCATGATAAGGCAGCAAAAAGGATTTCCGGATGCTCAGCGGCGCTGCGCTTATTTTCCCTCCTACACGGACGGATTTTGACCAAAGTATAGCACAACCGCACAGTGTCTTCCGCGTCCAACGCGCTGAGGAACTCCTTACCCTTGGCGCAAATGCGCGCGGAAGCTTATTTGCTCTTGCGATCAGATGACACAATAGTGTCTGCCATCGACGCGTTATAAGGTGGTAAATCAATCCCCGCGAAAGTGACGGGTGCACGCTTGCTATGAAAGGGGCGCACATCACCGATTTGGCCATGAGCATCCGTCTTCTGCTTCACACCGCAGTCTGCCTTCCAATCAGGTTAACCTGATCACATGCCGGGGTGATCTTCGACTCTTTATAGGCCCCCTTCGGTATTGTCGCGTCGCTGTGTGTTGCCCTGTATCTCAGGGACGCTCCGCGCTATCTGTTTACCACTTTGGGGTGATGGCACTCCGCTTCAAGCATACCAATTCAGATGGAGCCTCGCCCCTTCATATGCGTCATACCAGTCGTAGGTATGCTCCGTGCCGCCTGCCTCCACATACCGCGTGGGGGAACTTGTCTTCATCCAATCCGCCGGGGCAGCGCCGCTGCCGCCAAGCGATGATAAGCGGTAGACCCGCCGGATTTCGCGCATCTCATCCGCAGTGAGAATCCCTGGAATAACCGAAGCAAATAAAGCGGAGCCCGTCAACGCGCAGGCCTCCATGAACTGCAGGTTCAGCTTTGCGGGAACCTTGTCCGTAAAGGCCGCGCAGTCCGGGTCGTTTAAGAAAAACCTGCCATTTTGAGGGAGGCGCATCATGGCGTTGACGCCATTGCGCCGTGTCCACTCCCAGGACCGGCCACTCGTATCATCGCCTACCCGCTGCATGGCATGGATGCCGGCGGTGATGTGGTTATAGGTGTTACAGCCGATCACCAGCGCTCCGCTTCCCGCCTCCTGGATCGTGCTGTACAGCGCCCGCACGACCTGCGCTGTCGTAAGGCTCCGGTCGTAGAAATGCCAGCCATCCGGCTGCATCGCTTCCCCGGCCAGGTCATTCGTGGAAAAATCATGCTTAATCAGGCGAAAGCCCCACGCGGTTAGACGGCGCACGTCGCTGCGGACAATCTCCAGCGCCTCGGGATGGCTGGGGTCCAGCCGGCGTCCCACCACCTGCTTGCGCGAAGGTGGTGTGTTGAGAAAAAACGCCTCCGGCAACAATTCGGCCGTCGCAAGCGGACGGAACCAGACGCCGGGCAGCGCGCCCATGCCACGGATATCCGCGCAGAGTTCGGCCATATCCCCCATACTCGCGCTTGCATTTTTCCACGGGCCCCCGTTAAAGTAGGACACGCTGTCGCGAAAGCGGACCGCCTGCCAGCCGTCGTCGAGGACCATATAGGGCGTTCCTTGGGCATCGCGCGTCATTTCGCGGAGGTATTCCGTTTCGCGCAGAACGCTCTCGCGGGACATTACCCCATAGCAGGTGTACCAGTTGTTCATGCCAAAGACTGGGCTGTCCGGCAGCACGGGCTTTGGACACATCATTTCGCAAAACACCTGTGCGGCCGCAAAGGGTGACTCCTCGCGGGTTCCCTGCCGGGTTACCACCGTCGCGGCCTGGAGCGGCTCCCTCAGCAGCACCCCGTCGCCGCCCGAGCGCACATCGAGCCATAGCGTGATCCCGTACGGATCGGCCTGCCAGAGGCACATCGCGTTGCAGTCCGTCATCACGCCATAGCCGTCCGTACGGTCGCCGGTGTTTGTGAGGAAATACCAGGGCATGGGCCGCTCCGCGATCATCACGTTCCAATAATGGTTCCCACTGCTTCGCTCCCAGGCGTCCCCCAGCACCAGCCGAACATCCGACAGGTTGGCGTGCCAGCGAAGCTTGACGCGCTTGATCGGCGTCTTGCATGGGTGAACCACCACACGCCCCCCGCGCTCATGCGGGATATACTCCACATGAACCGGGGACGCTTTCCGCTGCGCCGGTTCCTCAAAACGGTAATCGCTATCCTCCATCTGGACCAGAATTGAATCCGGCTGACAGTCCAAGCGCACAAAGCTCATCGTTTCCCTCTCCTATCCTTTAATCGCACCAACCATGACGCCCTTGACAAAATATCGCTGCAAAAACGGATAGATTACGAGGATAGGTACGGTCGTGATCACAATCGCGCAGTACTTCACCAGCTCGCGCGTGAACGGCTCGTCCAGCATCTCGCCCATTGTGTTTTGCTCCGTCGGCTGATTGAGAATCAGCAATTCCCGAAGGATCATTTGCAGCGGATAGTAGTCCCGGTTCCGGTGAAAAATCAGCGAAGGATACCATGTGTTCCAGTAGCTTACGCCGTAGTACATGGTGATCACGGCGATCACTGGCGCGGAAAGCGGTATCACCACACGCAGTAGCACCTGCAGGTCATTCGCGCCATCCAAAACGGCGCTCTCCTCCAGCGATGGCGGCAATGAAAGGAAAAAGCTGCGCATCACGATGACATTATAGGTACTGATCGCGTAGGGCAAAATCATCACCCATCGGGTGTTGTACAAGCCGATATTGCGAATCAGCAGGAAAAATGGAATGAGGCCGCCGCTGAAGTACATGGTGACCATCATCAGCTTCATCACGATGCCGCGCAGTATGAAGTGCGTGCGGGAGAGCACGAACGCCGCGGAGATGGTCAGGGAAAGGCTGATCACCGTGCCAAAGACCAGGTAAAAGGTCGTGTTCTTTAGTCCGTTGAGGATGTTCGGGTTATTCAGGCATAGGACGTAGCCCTGGAGTGTCAGCGGTGTGATCGGGAGTATCAACGGATCGATCTGCCGCAGAAGCCCGCGCGGTTCGCTCACGGAGGCGATCAGCGCAAAATATAACGGGTAGGCGGTCACAAACATAACGCCCAGCATCAGGAGGATGATAAGGAGGTCGCCGGGCTTGAGCCGTTTGTTTCTTTTTCTGTTGACAACCATGGCATTTCTCCTCCCCTCACCACAGGCTTGTGTCGCTGATTTTGCGCGAGAGCATGTTTGCAGACACCAGCAGCAGCACATTGATCGCCGAGTTCATCAGGCCGACGGCCGCGGCGTAGCTGTATTCCATCAGCACCACGCCCCGCCGGTACACATAGGTAGAAATGACATCCGCGGTATCGTAAATCATTTCGTTGTACAGCAGGATAATGCGCTCCCAGCCGAGGCTCATCAGGTTGCCGATGCGCAGAATCAGCAATATGACGATTGTCGGCGCGATGCCCGGCAGCGTCACATGCCATATCTGTCGCCAGCGTCCCGCGCCGTCCATGTACGCCGCCTCATACAACAGCGGGTCCACGCCGGTGATGGCCGCAAAAAAGATGATCGAGTCCCAGCCTAGCTGCTGCCACACGTTCATGCCGATGTAAAGCGGCTGGAAATACGAGGGGATGGTGAGCAGGTTTCGCTCCGGCCCGCCAAACCAGCGGAACACCTGCGTCAAAAGGCCGTTCGTCTGTGTAAACTGCACCATCAGCCCGCAGATAACCATGGAGGAAATGAAGTGCGGCATATAGGTGACCGTCTGCACCACACGGCGGAACCGGGTGGAACGTACCTCGTTGAGCAGGAGGGCAAAAAGGATGGGCAGCGGAAAACCGATGAGGAGTTGTCCGATGTTAATAGACAGCGTATTGCGCACGAGGCGTTCAAAATACACCCCATTGACGAATTTTTGAAAATGCTTCAGGCCGACCCATGGGCTTTCCCATACGGACAGGGTGAGCTTAAAATCCTTAAACGCGATAAGGACCCCGTACATCGGTATATAGCTGAAGATGATGTAGAAGGCGAGCACCGGAACGAGCAAAATATAGAGCCAGTAATGGCTTCGGATGTTCTGCATGAGCCTTACGGGAAATGACCGGGGGCGTAGCTCCCGCACAACCGACATGAGCGCACCACCTCGCTTCAAAGCAAACATGTTTGCGGGACGGAGGAGCGGCTTGCCGCCGCTCCGCCCCGTGTGGATACCTGGTTCAGTTGGCCATGTACCGGTCATACGCGGTCTGGTAAATCTCCACCACGCGCTCAAGCCCCATTTCCTTCGCGCGTTCCACGCACGCGTCCCAGCTGTCGAGCGCTTCCTCGCCGTTGATGATCTTGTAGACCATCTCCATCATGTAGGTTTCCACATCGTTTATGATGCCGGACGCCTCAAAGGTTTCTTCCGCCGTCATGCCAAGGGAGCTTGGCAGCAGCTGCGCGTCGTCATTGTTACGGCTCCATGTGTCCCAGGCAGCCAGGTTGTACGGCTGGTCGTACTGAATCAGCTCCAAGTCATCCAGCGTGCGCGTCGTCCACTGCTGCAAGTAGTACTTATCGCGCAGCGTCGCGTAGGGGATGTCCGGATTGTTCATAATCCAATCGGAGAAGGTATAGCTGCCGTCCTCGCGGATGGCATAGGTGCTGGTACCGTCCTCAAGTTCGCCCGCGCCCCAGGTTGTCAGCAGCTGGCCTTGCTCGCTGTACAGGAAGTCAATAAAGCGGACGGCAGCCACGGGGTCCTTGCAGGCGCTTGAGATATACCAGGCGCCTTCCGCGCCGGAGACCGGACGGCGTACGCTGCTCAGGTGAATCAGTTCGTCCTTGTCCTTAAGTCGCAGCGGCGGTACGGCCGTCACGGCATATCCTTCGTCCTCCATTTTGCCAAGCTGGAGCATTTCTTTGATCATCCAGTTGCCCGTATTGCACACGCCGGATTTGCCCACATAGGTCATCTTCAGCGTATCCGACCAGGAACGGGCGAGCAGGTCGATATCAATCAGGCCCTCTTCCATCCACATGCGCAGCGTTGCCAGGTAATCCTTGTAGCCCGGCGAGAGAAAGCTCTGCGTTACGCGGCCATCCTCATCGAGATAGAAAAGGTTTGTCCTTGTGCCAAAGGCGGTCGCGACCGAGTCCATCTGAGAAGTTTCGCTCTGGGTCAGCTTCGCCATCGCGTAGGGCACTTCGACACCCAGCTCCTTCTTAAACGCGCGTAGCACCTCTGTGAACGCTTCAATCGTTGTCGGCACCTCAAGTCCCAGCTCGTCCAGCCAGTCCTGGCGGATCACCAGGCCCGCGTTCATCTTGCCGTTCAGCAGGTTGCTGCCAAAGCGGACAAAGCGGTACATGCCGGTGCTCGTGCGAAGGGCTTTCTGCTGGGTTTCGCTCAGGGAATTGTAGGTGGCCATGTAGTTTGGCGCGTATTGCTCCACGAGCTCATTGTGGTTGATGATGATGCCGTCCTCCAGCGCGCCGTCGACACCGCCGGCATACTTCGGGATACCCTCAAAGAAGATATCCGGATACTCGCCCGAGGCGATGATCATGCTGAGGAAGGTACCGTCATCCCCGGTGGGTGGGGTGATGAACTCGAACTCAACTCCAGTCACCTTCTGGATTGCCTGCACCGTGCTGTGGTCGGCAAGATTGGACATATGTTGCGAAATCGTGTTCCACATACCTGAGTACATGGTCATATGGATCGGCTTCTCAGAAATGGGCATCGTGTTCGGCTGTTCAGCCAACGCGAGTGCGCTGGTTAGCACTAGCAAACACGCGAGGGCGGTCGCGATGACTTTCTTTTTCATGTGAAATCCTCTCCCGTCAAATTTGTTCGGATCAACCGTGCTGTTGCGCAAAACCGGCGCCTTGGTTCTGCGGCAGCGCGGCCAGATGCTATGCTTATACCAGCAAGGGGTACAGGCGTCAAGCATACGTTTTTTCCGTATCCCGCACCCTTTGTATTCAGACATGTTTTGTTGGTTTGTCTGTAGAATCCGACCGCGCCGCGGGCGAAAGTCAGATTTTGCGTATCGACATCTCCCGGTATTTGCCTGGCGTTATACCTTCCACGCGCTTGAAGCTCCGCATGAACGAATCGATGTTCCCATATCCGCAAATCCGGCTGATCTGTTTGACCGTCATTTCCTTGGATGTGAGCAGCAGTTCCTTTGCCGCCCTGACCCTGACATAATGTATATACTCCAGGATGCCGATGTGTGTGGTGACGCGAAAGGCACGGGAGAGCGCGTCGGGATTGCGCCCCAGACGGGCCGCAATCTCCGTCACATTCAGATCCGGGTTGGTGTAGTCCTGGTGAATGATATCCATTACCTGCCGTTTGACGCCAAACGCCGTATGGTCCTTATCCCACGACTCCTCCGGCGGTTGCTCAAGCTTTGACAGCATCTGTATGGCTTGTTCCAACACACGGCGCATCTCGGCATAGTCGCCTAAATCCATGACAAGCCGCGCACGCCGCATCATGCTGTGCAGCACATCCTCCTGCGTATCCTGTCCTTCCTGTGTGTCCCGTCCCTCCTGCGTGAACGACTGCCCTCCATACAGATGCGCGTAGCGCACAAGGTCAATGCGCTCCAGCATCTCCCGGCAAGCCATCTCCCAACGACTGTCATCGGCCGTAATGCCGCTGAAGCAGTACTGGCAGTCAATCAAATCGTTCTCGCCAAGAAAGCGCACAGCCTCCTGCACACGGTACTTGAGCATGATCATCTCAGACTCTTGCGCCGTATTAAGATGGACAAAGAGCAGGATGCGCATATTGTCCGCCACGGCGACGCACGCACAGCTAAGCTGCGCGTAATCCTGCAGTATTTGCTTGCAGTGGATGAGGATATCCTGAAAAAACGATATTTCCTCCTTTGAGTCGAGCGAATATCCAATTGGTGACAGCTCCACCATGCACCAATAGCTACCTTCCTCGGAGGATTGCGGATAGCGCAGGCGTTCCAGCAGCAGCGCACGGCCTTCCTCCTTGACAACTCGTTGCATCAGCTCCGCGTCCTGCCGCAGTTCCTCCCAGCCCTCGCCATGCTTCTTTTTCTTGGAACGGTATTCGATTGCCTCCAGCAGCGCCTTGTGCATGCGGTCATATTCGTTCCCTTCCCCCTCGCCGCTTTCGTCAATAATGGCCAGCATTTCACCGACGGGATTATAGTGGCGGCGAGCATAATAATACCCCAGGCAAACGCAGCCAACCAACGCTGCGGAGAAGACCAGGTACAGCGCCAGCGCAATCCGACGGGCCAACGGTGACTCGACGCTGTCCCGCGTCATCCGCACCGCAATGCTGCCCAGCGCCGTCTCTCCGGCGAGAAGTGAGGATTCGCCTATCCGCTGTAGCCCCGCTCCTGTACGGACCTTGCTGAAATCAACCGACGCAAAAGCATCGGGGTTGCTTGCCGCGAGCCGCGTGCCATCGGGCAGATACAGGGCAAAATCAGCGCTTGTGCCCATTTCGGCGATGACATCCGCAAGCAGCCTGTCAAGCGAAAGTGTGGCAAAGACCCTGGCCTGCGCCTGACGGTTGTAGGGCGAGGGCAGCGTGTACGTGTACAATACCATAGGCCCTGCCTGTCCGGCTTTGATAACCAACATCCGACCGCTGCCGCCCCCGGTGGTGACTTCGGCCAGCAGTGCCTCGCGCCATGGTCCATCAAAGGGTTTGAACTGCATGCGGTATAGATCGGCCGTTTGCATGATGTGTGTCAGCTCGATCATGTAGCCCGACTGGGATAGGAACAAAAAGAGACCATCGCAATAAGGTATGTTATCGCGGAGGTTGGCCACCGTCTCGCGTATCCGCTCCATTGCCGCATACTCGCTATACCGAATATCCGTCCTCTGTTTTGTCACCACGCCCCTCAGGTCTACGTTGATGTACAGGCTCAGGATGGATGTTTTGACATCCTCGATTTCCGACTCAAACTGTTTGACAACGGTCTCCAGCTCCATTTTCTGTAGCCTTTGAAAATCAGTTTCAATGGCAATGGCGTTATAGACAAGCAATGCCGCGCACAGAATGACCATCGGAAGCAAAACCCTCACATAGGAAAGAAACCAGCTGATAAACAGCGCCGGCTTCCGTCTGCCTCCTTTGGCAATCGCGCTATGCTTGCCCGGGTTTGTCCGCTGCTTCGTCAAATAATATGCGCCACCTTACATTTTTCCACATCACATGGGTGCCTGGAGCCAGGCAAGCGGAGTTATACCGTATCCCCAGCCAAACTGAACCGGCCTGAAACCATCACGGTTTCAAGCCGGTTTTCGCTTGGTTACACGATTACCTGCGGCGATTTCATGATCCCCTGTGGCCATAGTTGGTACTCATCACTCCACAACACGCCCTCCGTGCGCCACGAGCGCGGTCCCCACCAGTAGCCCAGCCTGCGCTCCACACAGTGTACCTGCCCAAACGTATTAATCCGATTTCCGTATAGCGTTATGTCCACCGCGTGCTTGCCGTGCCCAAGGCCGTCAAGTGCCAGCACGTAGGGTGAGTACGCAATTACGCCCGCGTCGTTTCCGTCCACATGCACGCGCATCAACTGTCCACGGTAGCAGGACGCTTGCAGGAATGTGCGATCGCTTGCTACCGCCACGTCCATGAGGTGATACGTGATGTTCCCGCCATAGAACGGCAGGCCCTGGCATGTAATATCGCCGAAGCCAAGCGTGCGCACCGGCGCTGTAAGCGTGCATTCGAGGCCCCGCACCCGCACGCCGAAGTCCCCTAGCAGATAGCATGCCTCCACATCCACCTTGCGGCCATACGGCACGGACAGCTCCAGTGTGTTTTCGCCCCTTTGGATGGATGGAAGTTTCACCGTGCCGATGCATTTGTCCACATACCATCCATCCGGCGCTTGCGCAGCTTGCCCGTTCAGCGTTACACGGGTGCTTTCCGCATTCTCCAGCGCGAGCGACGCGCCAGTGCACGCCACCTCTGAGAGGAAAGTATACCGCAGGCGAAGCGTGTGTGGTGTGCTCGTGTCGTTCTCTACCCATGGCTGGGCAACATTGTGTTGGCGTCGCGGCCAGCCATTTTCATCGCGCAGGATGTTATCCAGCCGCAGAATATCCTCGCTTTTTCGGTATGGCGCCTCGTTCAGCGCGTATTCCATGCGGTCAATCAGCAACACATTGGGCTCGCCGAGCGTGATGGGTACCGGCGTCAGGAAGCGCTGGCCCTGAGCACTTGGGGCGGGAAGCGCGTCCTCCGCCGCCAAAGCCATTTCCGATTTTACCGCCTTTACCATTCGCACCAGCAGGCTATCCTGCGCGTACAGCGTATGGGACAGGACCGTGTTGCCATCCCTGTACCGCACGGGCAGCGGCCGTACCTTGCCGGTTGACGTATCATACAGCTCAAGTGCGTATTCGCCCCGCAGCGTTACGCGTATGGGCTCGGCCATCGGCAGATCAATGTTGGCCGGTGCGTCCGCATGCGCGATGAACAGCCATTTTTCACCGGACTCCTCACGCATCTGGTAAAGCAGGCCGTCGGCAGGCTCGCCCGCGCCGGTACGGATATCCAGATCGCGCACGCCGGACAGCGCCGTAAGCAGCGCATGCTTCTCCAGCGGTATCCGCTCGCACTTTGCCAGCAAAGCGTCAAGCCTTGCGTCAGGCTTCGCGTCAACAAGCGTCGGCTCGCTGCCAACCAGAAGGATGCGTCCGCCTTTGTCCGCGAACGCACAAAGCCTATCCAGCGTGGTGCTTCGCATTGTTTGCATCGCCGGAAGGAGGATTACCTCATAGCGCATTTCGCCAACAGGCAGTGCATCCGTTAGAATGTCAGTGATATCGCACTGCGAGGGGAACAGCGACTCGCTGATGTAGTCAAAATCAATCTGGCCGCGCAGCAGCCAGTTCGCGATGTCCTTGAAGCTGCAATCCATCTGTTCACGGATGGCGGAGGTGCTCTCTCGCGGACCCCAGTGCAGCCAGTAGCTTTCCACGGGGTGCAGCATGCCCACCCGGCAAACCGGCGTCCCCCGCGTGAGAATGCTGTTTACGCGCGCGAAATGGTCTTCGACATAGTGGTATTCCTGATACCATGGTGCTTGGTACCCAAACGTACCGGGAAAATCGCGTTTGGCCTCGCCGTTCATCGAATACCAGGACAGGTGCGGCACACGTACCGTCACGCCAAGGGCTGCCTGCCAATCGCCCTGCATCTTCTGCATGCGGAAATCAAAGTTCCAGTTTGTTACGCCATAGAGCTCGCTGAGCACACCCGGCCTTCCATATTGCCGCGCGGCGGACTGGGCCTGCTTGGCGGTGGTGAACTCCCGGCTGTCACAGAGCATATCAATGCCCGGCAGTTGGAAGGAACGGTAGGAGCGCATCGCGTCACCGAGCGCCGCCGTTTGGCTTCTCAGCGTCGGCTCCTCCATCATATGCCCGGTGAGCATCAGCCCGTGCTTTTCGCACCATGCTCCGCACTGGTCAGCGAACGCCTGCGCAAAGCGCTCCGCCACATGATCGTGGTAGTGATACCGAAGTACGGACACGCGGCCGTCCGGCAGATCCCACAGCAGCTCCGGCACGCCGCAAAGCAAATCCTCCCCCGGGTACGCCTGGGCGAATGTTTCCGCCAGATCATCCGTCCAGGGCATGACGACATCCTTTTCCTCAGTGGCAAAGTCAAGCACGCCCTTATGGACAAACTGCGGCTCGTCAGTAAAAATGGCGGGCACCACGCCGCCAAATTGGGCGGAAATGGCCTCGTTGTAGCGCTGGTAGGTCAGCTCGATGAACTTCGCGATGGCCGCAGGATCGAGCGTGTTGACATAGGTTTGGTTGTTGTACCACGGGGACGGCGCCGCTGTTTCCAGGTATGCATAGAGCTTGAGGCCCTGTGCCGGGGCATCCTCTGGGATGCGGCTGTGTCCGGCCAGCAGACCGCTTTCGTTCAGCCTCACGTCATAGCAAGCCAGCAGCACCCCGTTTTCCGTGCGCGAACTGGCGGCGGAGGCGCCACCCGTGGCAAAATCGGCATGGTCAGACCCGTAGGGCTTTTGCGTGAGCAACAGATGGCGGCTGCGGTAGCGCACATCCTTTGTCAGCAGCCCGCCCGCCGCGCCGGACGGCCAGCGGTCCTCATCGTATAGCCAGGCCAGCATCTTTTCCCGCTCCGCCTTGTCCACACAGGCGCGGATAAGCTGCATGTATGCGTCGCTCAGGTATTCGGTTGCCATACCCGTGCGCACGTGCATGTGAAAGCCGCCGAAGCCCATTTTTTTGAACTGCTCGATTTGCCACAGGAGCTCTTCCCGCGAAAGTTTGGCGTTCCAGGCCCAAAACGGCGTAGCGCGGTACTCCGCACCTGGGTTCGTGAAGTCGTCTCGGTGCAGGGGCTGTGAAGCCTTTGGGTACAACATATAGCGATCCTCCATTTTTTGTGCCGCGACACCGGGAGCAGCATTCACAGATAGGAAACAAACCACCTGGTAGCAAACAGCGGGCGCACAGACAAAACCGCGCCAAGCGCGCGGCTGCCTGGAGGGCTTTCTGAACCGCTGTGTTTTCACCGAGCCCTCCTGGCGACATGCGCCCACTGGCACGAAACACGTTTATGCCATATGCTCCAGCATTTCCTCCCGTATTTCAAACGCGATCAGACCCTTGGTGAAGTAATTGTAGATTTCCTTAATCGCGTTGGAGCCCATCATGACTCGCCCGTTTTCGGTATGGCCGCCCGCCGTATGGGGCAGCAACACCACATTGGGCAGCGAGCGGAACGGGTGATCCAAGGCCGGAGGCTCCGGGTCCGTAACATCCAGGCACGCCATGAAGCGCCCAGTCGAAAGCTCGCGCAAGAGCGCCTCCTCGTCGATCAGCATGCCACGGGCCGTGTTGATCAGCACCGCGTCGTCCTTGATCAGCGGGATATTGCGCGCGTTCAGCAGGTGGCGGCAGTCCGGATTCGCCGGCGCATGCAGGGTCAGCACGTCGCTGGTCGCGATCAACTCGTCAAGCGGCAGCTTAGGGACGCCGAGCACCTCCGCCTCAAGGTCCGACAGGTAGGGGTCATACACGCGGATATGGCAGCGGAACGGTCGCAGCAGCGGAATCATCATCTTTCCGATGATGGACGCGCCAACGATCCCTACGTTCAGCCCGTCCAGCCGACGGGTTCGAAACTGCTTGCGCTCACCGCCAACCCATTCGCCCTGCCGCGTCATGTCGCGTTGCAGCCACAGCTGCTTGAGCGACGTCAGGATCAACGCCAGCGTCGTCTGCGCCACATCCTCGCCGATAATCAGGGCATTGTTGGTGATGCGCCGTCCGGAGGACCAGAAACTTTTGGGCACCAGGTTGCGCACCGTACCGGCCGTGTGGGCGATGAACTTTAAATCAGGGAGCGAGGCCAGCATCTCGGCGGTACAAGCCGGCGTCCGCCAGCAGGTGATGCAGGCGCTCGCGCCTTTGAGATGCTCCATCATGAACTCCCGCGTGATTGTGTCCGGCAGCGCCCCAATATCGTTCGTTTCGGCAAAGGTATGCAAGTGGGCGATATTTTCGCTGTCAAACAGCGTCTCCGCCAGCGTGCGCTCCACCAAAACGGCCACCTTGATTTTCGTGTCCATCTCCGTCCCCCCATTTATGTGCTTCATTTCTACCAAGGGCTTCCCCCGCGTCACTCGGGATACCGCGCCCGCAACGCGTCATTTGCCCGTGTGTACTCGTCATGATACGCCTGATAGGTCGTCAGGTCAAACTCCCGGATCACGCGCTCCATCGGCCACGCGCCGTCGTTTGATGCCACCGTGAAAATGTTCTCCTGCGAGTAGCTTCGGATCGTCACCTTATCCCCCAGCGCGCGCCGAAGCCTCTCCGGGCGGTCTTCTTGCCGGTCCACATGGAATGTCCCAAGGCCGAGGTCTACGTCCGCGATGGCAAATCCGTCCCACCGGGAGCTTTCCTCCACCGTGCGGCCAACGGGGTCGATGATCTTCGCGTGGTCCGACCACACGGATGAGGCAATGAAATACATGTTGTGGGCGGCGTACGCGTTCAGGAGCGACCCGCCGTCATACGCGGCGTTCCAAAGCACCAGCTCGCATCCCATCCGGGCAAGCTCCGACCATGGCTCCCGCCATCCAATGTCAAAGCAAGTCTGCATCCCGATGCGGCCGATGTCCGTATCGACCGCGCACAGCGAATGCCCCGCCAGCCCATTGCCCTCGATGGCCCGGAATGTCACGTGCATCTTGCGGTACTTGGCGAGATACTCGCCGTCCCGGCCGATCAGGTAGGCTGTGTTGTACCGCATATCGGGATACTTTTCGCTCGGTTCCTCCACGCAGCAAGCGATCATCGCGCGCATCGCCGCCGCGCGCGCCCGAAGGCCGTCCAGCAGCCGCGCGTTGTTCTCCGCCCACCGCGCGTTCTGTTTATCCCCGGCGGAGATCAGGACCTCTTCCGGCAGACAGATGAGATCCGCCCTGCTGTTCCCAAGCTGATCCACCATGTCAAACGTATACCCGATCATCTCTTCTTGCGTCAGCCGTCCGAGCCTCCCGGTCCGGTATGCCAGCGCAGCGATCCGCGCACGCGTTCCCATCGGCTCTCCCCCGTTTCTCGCAAAAGCGCGGGACCGCGGATCGCGGTCCCGCGCATATGAGTTACTTGTTTATTCCTCGCCCCACTTCAGCGCCGAGGCTTCGTAGGCGATGTTGCAGATTTCAATGTACCGCTCCAGCCCCATGCTGTACAGCCCGTCCACAAACGCCTGCCAGGCGCCGTCGTCATTGATGTCCTGCTCGCCGATCAGGAACGACGCCATGGATTCCTCCACATACGTCAGCAGGTCCACGCCGATCAGGTTGTACTCGTCCAGCAGATTCTGCGGAATCGTCATCGGCGGAATGACTTCCCTGGCGTAGGGCACATAGTATTCCTTGGTCGTCTCGCTCATGTACCACTGCATGTTGACGGAATCGTACAGGTCGTCCGTCACTAGGCCGAACGCGCCGTCGTCCAGGTATATGCCGCGTGTCTCGTAGAACATCAGGTCGTTGTCCAGGTGCAGGTTTTGCACCTCGTTGCCATACGGGATTAACTCGATAAACTTCGCCTGGCGGCCGTCGATGGTCTTCTGGCCTTCCTCGGCGTCCTTCCAGCTCGTGCCGTACTCGCCGTGGCGCAGCCGCATCGTCGAATCGTAGGAGTACAGGAAGTCCGCAAGCTCAAAGGCGGTCTGCACGTCCTTGCAGGCACTGGTGATCATCCAGCGGCCCTCGCGGACGTTGACGTAGCGGTACCAGGGGGACTGCCGCAGCCCGGTCGGCCCTTCCAGCGGCGACAGCGCGGAATACTGGTGATAGATCTCGCCGCCGGTGATGCCGCCGTAGTTGCCGCTGCCCGTCACCGCGCCGATGACCGGAACGCCGTTGCCGCTTTCGCCGAGCGCGCGTGCGGCCGCCGCGTCTCCGCTGAGCGCACCCTCGTAGATCAACCCTTCCTTGTACAGCTTCGCGATGAAGGCGAGCCCTTCCCGGAACGTCTCCTGGTCCAGGATGGAGACGATCTTGCCGTCCTCGGTGATGTCCAGCTTGTAGCCGCGCCCGTCGTCCGTGCGGCCGTCATAGAACAGGAAGCAGTTCATCAGGAAGGTATACATATCGCCGCCCCAGTTCTTGAACGTATACAGCGGCACCTCGTCGTTCGGATCGCCGTTGCCGTTGACATCCTGGTCGCGCACGGCCACCAGATAGTCGTAGAACTCGTCCAATGTCGTCGGCTTTTCCATCCCCAGCGTCTCCAGGAACGTGTCGCAGATGAACATCTTGCTGCTGTAGTTGACGTGGACAATGTCGCTGTACGTTGGCAGCGCGTAGATGTGCCCGTCGTCCAGCTTGATCATGCTGTCCACGCCCGGCTGCTCGTCAAACAGCTTTTTGGTGTTCACGCCGTACTGCTCGATCAGGTCGTCCAGCGGGATAATCAATCCCTCGTCCGCCCAAAGCCCTTGCGTCGTCTTGGTGGTGACCTTGTTGCCGGCGCAGATGACATCCGGCAGGTCGCCCGACAGCATGACCGTGGATACCTTGTCCTCCCAGCTGTCGCCGGGGACCTGAATCCAGGTCACGTCGATGCCGGTTTGTTCTTCCAGCCACTTGATAAACGCGTTCGTGTCGTAGTCCTCGATCTTGGCGGATACGGCGCACATGACCGTCAGCGTCTTCTTGGGCGCTTCGGCCGCCGCGCCGCCGAGCAGCATGGCGCTCACCATCAGCAGCGCGAGGAGCAGGGAGCAGAATCTCTTCATGGCTTGGTACCTCCTTGTTCGAATATGCAACCGGTTCGCACCGGACAGCATTACCCCTTGATGGCGCCGATCATGACGCCCTTGACAAAAAACTTCTGGATGAACACGTACACCACCAGCATTGGCGCGCTGGAAATGACGATGACCGCGTACTTGATCAGCTCGCTCGCGCCCTGTGCGTACAGCTGGTAATCCATGGCGCCGGCCATTTGGGCGTCCCCGCTACCGAGGATGAGCATCTCGCGCAGGAAGATCTGCAGCGGATACCGCGTCTTGGAGTTCAGGTAGAGCATGGCGTTGAAGTAACTGTTCCAGTGGCCCACCGCGTAGTACAGCGCGATGACAGCCACGATCGATCCGGACAGCGGCAGCACGCATTTGAACAGGTACCCAATATCGCTGCAGCCGTCGATCGTCGCCGCCTCGTACAGCTCCTGTGGGATGCTTGTCTGGAAGAATGTACGCATGATGACCATATTCCACACCGACAGCGCGCCGGGCAGCACCATCGCCCAGATGGTGTCGATCATGCCCAGCTTGTTGACGACGATGTAGGCGGGGATCATGCCGCCGGAAAACAGCATGGTGAACGCGAAGAAGCCGGACAGGGCGCCCCCGCCCTTCAGGTCGCGGAACGAAAGCGGATACGCCGCCAGAACCGTCACAACCAGGTTCACGCAGGTGCCCAGCACGGTGTACAGAATGGTGTTTCGATAGCCGAGCAGAATGTTGCGCGAGGAAAACACGGCCTTGTACGTCTCCAACTGAAACTCCACCGGCCACACCCACACCTTGCCCGTGACAGACGCGGCATAGGAGCTGAACGAAGTGGCGACGATGTTGAGCACGGGGAACAGGATGATCGCCGTGATGAGCGCGAGAAAGGCGTATACCGCGCCACGGAACACGCGGTCACCCGGCGTCAGCTTGATGGGGGCCAGCTTTTTCTTGACTGCTAACATGCAACACGCCTCCTCACCACAGGCTTGTCTGCCCCAGCCTTTTGGATAGCGTGTTTACCGCCACCACCAGGGCAAAGTTGACCACGGAGTTGAACAGACCCACGGCCGTGCCATAGGAAATATCCTGCTTTTTCAGTCCGATCTCATAGACATAGGTGGAGATGATCTGGGAATAGCGCAGGTTGGCGGGGTTTTGCATCAGGTATACCTTTTCAAACCCAACCGACAGAATGCGGCCGCAGTTAAGAATCAGCAGGATCACGATGGTCGGCAGGATGCCCGGCAGGTCGATGTGCCACACCCGCTGGAGCCGGGACGCGCCGTCCACAATTCCCGCCTCGTGCAGCTGCGGGTCAATGCCATTGAGCGCCGCCAGGTAGATAATCGAGTTGAAACCCATGAACTGCCAGACGCCCGAGGCCGTATAAATGAAGCGGAAGTAGTTGGCCTTGCCCATGAAGTCCGTGGCCTTGCCGCCCAGCAGCGTGTAGATGTGGTTGAACAAGCCCGTCCGAAGCTCCATCCACTGCTTGAGCATCGATACCATGACGACCGTGGAGATGAAGTACGGCGCGTACGTGACGAGCTGCGCAAACCGTTTGACCGGGCCGTTCCGGATTTCGTTCAAACTGAGCGCCAGCAGGATGGGAAACGGCATGCCAAAGACAATGCCCAGCGCGCTGAGCACCAGCGTGTTGCTCAGTGTGCGCGAAAAGTACACGGAACCAAAGAAGCGCTCAAAGTTGCTAAACCCCACCCATTCGCTGCCGAAAATCCCCTTGGTCATCCGGTACTTTTCAAACGCCATCACCAGCCCGCCCATCGGGACATAGCAAAAGATAATGAGGTAGGCGACCGGGACGATGAGCAGCAGGTAAAGCTGCCAGTGGCGGATAGCCGGTCGTTTTACGGTCGCGGTTCTTGCCCGCTGCATGGCAATCCTCCTTTTATGTCGGCGGGGAACCAAAGGTTCCGCACCGTATAGGGATTTCGCGAGAAATCCCTGCCCCTTGTCACCCGCCTCTTACAGTTGTGTGTATTTCGCTTTCCACTCCTCCTGAAGCCGTGTGGCTTCGGCGTGGTAGTCCTTGTAGGTTATCAGCCCGAACGTGTCACAAATGCGCGCCATCGGCCATTCGGGATCGTCTGAGGCGATGGTGAACACATTTTCCTCGGAGTAGCTCTCAATCGTTATCTTATCGCCAAGCACCCGGCGAACCTCGTCGATCTTCTGAAACTGCCGGTCAATATGGAACAGCGTGGTATCCAGATCCACAGTGGCCATGGCCAGCCCGTTCCAGCAGGAACTGAGCGCGAGGGTGCGGCCCGTTGGGTCGATGATCCGCGCGTGGTCGGTCCTGACGGAGGAGACAACATAGTACATGTTGTGCGCCGCGTAGGTGTTCAGCAGGTTCCCGCCATCGTAGGCTGAAAGCCACACAACCATCTGCGCGCCTTGGTCGGCCATCTTTTGCCAGGTTTCACGCCAGCCGATATCAAAGCAGATCAGCATACCAACACGGCCGAAATCCGTGTCGAAAACCGGGCATTCCTTCGCGGGGATCACGTGCGTGTTGAGTGACTCCTCAACCACCGTGTGCTGCTTCCTGTACTTCCCCACAATCTCGCCGCCGCGGTCAATCAGCAGGCCACAGTTATACCGGTAGTCGGGATACGCTTCGCTCGGTTCATATACGGAAGCAATGATGTAGGCGTTCATCGCACGCGCCCGTTCCTGGAGCTTCTCTACCATGCGTTGCGTGATATCCCACCAGTCCGGGTTGTGCACGTCTCCGCCGGTCTTTAGAAAGATCTCCGGGAAGCACACCAAATCGGGACGGTACGCCTTGACAGAATCGAGCTTCTCGAGCGTGACTCCGATCATATCCTCCTGTGTTTTTCCCGCAAGCATCCGGTTGTTCATCGCGAATGTGGCGATCACTGCCTTTTTGCCCATGAGGTTCCCTCCTTTGCGCCTGGCTGTGGGTGTCGGCAAGGTTTTTCGGAATCCTTACCGTTCAAAGCGTCTTTTGGATTACGTCCCGGATTGCATCCGGCGTCACGGGGCGCGGATTGCAGCGAATATGCCCCGTAGCGGCCACCACGCGATCTGTCATGTCGTTCAGGTCAAAATCAGCCGGCAGATAGCCGCGGATGCTGTCCGGCGCGTGGAGCGACGCTAGATAGCGCTTCACACGGTCGATCCCTTCCGCAGCAAGCGCCTGCGAATCCTCCCCCTCCGCGCCAAAAAGCCGCGCGATCGTGCAGATCTTCGCCATCGCGGCATCCGCGTTGTACGCAAGAGCATGGGGTAGATACACGGCGCACGCGACGCCATGGGGAATCCCCAGGAGCCCGCCAAGCGGCTGCGCGATCATGTGCGCAAGCCCGATGCCCGCGTTGATTGCCACACCGCCCAAATAGCTCGCCAGCAGCATATCCCCGCGCGCCTTCAGGTCGTCCGGCCGCTCGACGCACCGGGACAGCCCCGACAGAACTCGCCGCATTGACTCCAGGCTGTACATCTCCGTAAAGGGCGTCGCGTCCAGCGACACATAGGACTCAATCGCGTGACTCAGCGCGTCGATCCCCGTGCTGACCGTCACCGCCCCGGAAAGCCCGGCTGTCACCATGGGGTCCAAAATCACGGCGCTGGCGAGCATATTGGGACTATAAAAGCTCTTCTTCAGGCGATTTTTCGAGTTATACACGACCGATACTTTGGTCGCCTCGGACCCGGTTCCGGCGGTCGTCGGTACAGCAACCCATGGAAGGGCAGGTGTGAGTATCGGCTTTCCCTCCATCTGATACGCTTCCACACAACCGCCATTTGTCGCCAGCATCGCGGCCGCTTTGGCCGTATCCAACACGCTGCCCCCACCGATCGCCAGCACGGCGTCGCATTCCGCCTCAACAATCCTACCGGCGATCCGGTCGATATCGGCTGTCTTTGGCTCCGCTTTGATCGAGTCGTCCACAAGCGCGGACAGTCCCTCGGCCTCCAGCGCCTCAACCGCCTGCCATACCGACGCCGCGTCCGCGCGATACGCCAGCACAAAAACGTGTTCGCGCGCAAACCCACGCATCACCTCGGCGACGCGGGACAACGCCCCCTCGCCAAAGAGCACATGCCTGTTTAGAAACACTTCCCACAAAATTTCCACCACCCATGCAAAACAATAGGGGCTCTAAACATAAACGGTACTGTATACCTATTCTATTTTACCATACGCAAAAACAGTATTCAAGGGGGTATTTCCAATTTTTCCTGTTCACTCCATGGGTTCTCAATGCGATTTTCCGTGATTGTTCGCTAAAAAACAAATTTTCGGCAAAACAACTAGTACATGTTCTTTTTTGAAAGGGAGCTCTCTCATTATGAGGCGATTGCGTCCCGGGGCGCGGCTGTGGACTGCCGATCGATCAGCGGCGCCGGAAGCCGGATGACATAGCGGTCGCCTTCAGACTCACGCCGATCCATGATGCGGCGAAGGTGATCAAAGGCAATTCTGGCCATGGCACCCGGGTCTGTCAGGACGCTCGTCAACTGAGGCGTGCAGAATTTACCCATATCGATGCCGTCAAAGCCGATCACGCTGAAATCCTCCGGCACGGAAAACCCGTGCCGCTTGATCGCGTCAATGCATCCGATAGCCATCATATCGCTTGCGGCGACAACGGCAGTTGGATAGTCGGAAGACGCAAGCGAGGAAAGCATCGCGTTCATTGCGTTGAACCCGCCGTTGTAGGTCCATTCCCCGTCCACAATCCAATCTTGTCGGAGGCTGATGCCATGCCGGAACAGGGACATGCTATAGCTGTCGAACCGCTCAATCGCGTTCATGGCCCCGGGCATGCCGTTGATATAGGCAATGCGGCTGTGCCCAAGCTCGAAGAGCCTGTCCACCGCCGCGCTAACGCCGCTGACATTGTCCGGCATCACGGAGGTAAGCCGGTTATGCGCGTGGTTAATGCAAATGGATGGAACGCGCATTTCAGCCACCTGGTCATAAACAGATTCCGGCAGTGTGCTAACCAGAAAAACGCCTGCAATGCCATGCCGGAGGATGAAATCGCCGATATCGTCGTTCTGCGCAAGGCCGGTATAGAGCAGCGAAAAACCATGATCGCTACAAACCCGTTCCATTGGAAAAAACAGCTGCGCATTGAAAGCCGAGGTGTTGCTCTCAATATCGTTCTGGTTCTTTTTCATCACAAACAGGATGGTGGTAGAGATCGGCCTTTCGAGCGCAGAAACCTTCCGTTTGACAAACGAGCCACGCCCGGCGTGCTTCTCAATCAAGCCCTCCTGCACGAGCATTTCCAGCGATTTGCGCACGGTAATCCGCTCAACGCTGTATAGCTCACACAGCTCGCGCTCAAAGGGCAGCTGATCGCCCGGCGCGTACGCCCCTTCATCAATTTTGCTCTTCAAATCCTCAAAAATCCGCTGGTATTGAGGCGTGAAGCGTTCTTTGCTCAACTTCTTTCCCCTCCTGCCGTTGCGTCCGTATGCGCTCTTATTCGCCGAAGAGCGATTTTGCGTAGGCAAAGTCCCTCGCAATGTAATCTTCGACGTTCGGCTCGTCCGTATATTCCGCCGGCATGCAGATGTCGCCTGCATATCCGCGCCGCACCAGATAATCGGCAATTTCCTTCCATGACGACGCGCCGTTTTGCCCCGTGGTAAAGTAGGGCTCGAACGCCGCCTGGCTTGCTTCCGGGCCGTTCGTACGACGGTAATAGGCGGCCTTTAGGTTGACCAGGCACAGCTTGTCCCAGATAATATCCAGGGCCTGCTCGGGCAATTCGGCCGAAAGCGCCGAGTGTGCCGCGTCCCAGATTGCACCGATGTGCTTCGAGTCATACCCCTCCAGCAGGTGCCGCATCTCCATCGTATTAAAGACGCCAAAGCCGTAATGATGCTGCACGCCAAGCGTCACGCCGTAGCGCTCGCATAATGGCACCAACGCATCCAGCTCGCGGCGCGTTTTCTCTATGCTCTTCAAATACCCCTGCGAGCGGTCCGCGCCGACCATGATGCGCAGAATCCGCACGTCGGCCGCCTGGCATGCCGCGAAAATCCGCTCCTCCGTCCCGCTCGCAACGCTGGCGACGCGCACGCCGTATTCCCCAAGCGCGCGCTGAATCGCCGGCAGATCGCGCTCTGCGTTCTCCGGCTCCACCTGGTACCCTGGGCGGAGCGGAAGCTCAATCGCGGTAAACCCTAGCCCGCTCACAAGCCCTCCAAGCTCCGCCGGGGTCTTTTCCCTCCAAGGCTTCGTGAACACCGACCATGTGCGCTTTGCAGCCATACACCCGCCTCCACAACTTCATTTGATATTCTCATGACCGCATTATATAACATGATATAATACATGTCAACATTTTGTGGATACAAGTTGTTGGAAAAAGGGATTTTTGCATGTGATGCAATTGTGTCTATACCAAGATCTTTATCCCCGCTCGTCGACAGAGCTCACCTCACATAACATGTATTGATAATCATACAGAAATACACGAACAGGAATAATTGCACTGTGCAACCATCGGCTAAAGCCCATCGGTTTGTCAGGATGCAATTCTGTTCACTCCATCCGTGAATGGTATGGTTTAGAGACTGTGGCTCGCGATGACAACAATCCACAGCTGCGTGTACCACGGACTGTTTGGCAAGAAGCTCAGGAGAACCGCCACCACAAGCATTATCCGAATGTCTGGATGAAAAGGGTATGTTTGGAAAGCCGCATGACCATTGACGACGTGGTCAACTACATCAACAACGGGGACACCATAAGCAGAACATATGCGTGCCAACTGCCACGTAGCGCGGCGCGGCGCGGCTCCTTGCCGCTTTGCCCAGGAATCACCGCGAAAAATCGTCCTAACGGCGCGCCCTTACCACCTCGGAAAGCCTTCCTTTTCGGCACAAAAGGGCGTAACACTGACAGAGGAAGGAGGGCTTTTCATGGAACGAATTGTAACGAAAACCCAGCGGCGCAAGTTTGAAATGCCGGTTCTGCTTCGCGTTGCGGCCTACGCCCGCGTATCCACAGGCAAGGAATCGATGCTGCATTCGCTCTCGGCCCAGGTCAGCCACTACAGCGAGCTTATCCAGCGCAACCCCCGCTGGCAGTTCGTGGGTGTGTACGCGGATGAGGCGCTCACCAGCACCAAGGATACCCGCGCTGAGTTCCAGCGTCTGCTGGACGATTGCCGCGCCGGGAAGGTTGAAAAAGTCATAACCAAAAGCATAAACCGCTTCGCCCGGAACACCGTCACCCTGCTGGATACGGTGCGCGAGCTAAAGGCGCTCGGTATTGAGGTGACATTCGAGCGTGAGGGCATCGCTTTGAGGCGTGCGATGGAGCCGTGAAGATTCGCCTACCAGCACAGCAGCCGCCGGAAGCGGAATCGTTGCTCGCGGCCCTGCGCACGGACAAGCCCGCCGTCCTGGAAGCGCTCAACAGCCGCTTCGAGCCTCTGAGCGCGGAGGATGGGGACCGCCGTAGCGTGTCGATGCCGCTCGGAGATGATGCCGCCTTGCAGCGCTGGGCGCTGGCACTACAGGCGGGGTTGATCGCGCTGGACGGAAAGGTTCGCGTATCCACGAATGACAGCATCGTCCGCCTCAACTACCGCGCGGTGCTGCCAGATGATTGGCTGCAGGAGGCGATTACCGCCGCTGGCAAGCGCCAATACAACCTGATTCTGGATCGCATCCGCCAGGGTGACGCGTCGCTCAAAGCAAACGAGCAACACCCGGCGTATGAGAAGCATTACGGGCGCTTTCTCGCGCTGTTTGATGACCTGCGGAAGCTGTATTCCGCCATCCAGAAAGAGTTATACGACCCGTATAAGGGCTACCAGGAGGCCATGCCCTGAATCCCAAACGCGAAAGGGAGGCTGCATGTACACATTCACGGCGGATTTTTCCGCCACGGCCCCCGGTACCTGCGCCCGGAAGATCCTCCGGGTGCTGGGTGCCAAGAACGAGGGCGATGCCCTACAAGCCGCTAGGCGGCACCTGAACGGCTTAGGCATGCCACGCGTGATTGTCCCCGTGCCACTAGGGACGCCCCTGGAGGCGCTCAGAACCGCATCATGCACGGTGGCGTATGTCACTGCCATGGAGAACCTTTACCAGATGAAAGAGATGAAAGCGAGGTAGCGCCGCCAAGTCTCCCGCGATCAATCTCATGGCTGAAAACTCAGCCGCAAGATGTACGGCGCGGAGATCACAAGGGAAGGCTCCCCGACCGGGTGCGACTTGTTCAGAAGTGGGCGATTTCAAGTCACTCAGTCCGTCTCGGCGACCTCCAGTCGCTCCATCCTGGGCGTGAGCGAGGAAGGGCACAAAGAGGTGCTCAGCATTGCCTACATTTCCTTCTCATGTTGCTCGTTCCCGATGGGATCACGTTCATGCGTTTGCTCTGCCGCCCCCTGCTTCCGCCGTTGACACGCGGATTTGGGTATGCTATCCTGTTTTTTGAACGATAAATGTAATTCCCGAACAATGCCAACTTAACGCCATTTTATCCAAACATGATGGAATGACCCTCCCCGCTGACGGGACTGATCGTCATACAATTATGTGCGCAAGGAGAGATACGTATGATTTTTGACGCGGATGTGCACCTGTCACTGACCGAACCAAATGGACAGACAGCGGAAGAACTGTTGCGCCAGATGGATGCGTGCGGCGTGGACAAGTCCATGGTATGGCTGATGCCCCCGTATTTTCGCCATATCGATAACGCGAACCAATACGTCTACGAGTCCGCGAAGGCGCATCCGGATAGACTAACGCCGTTCGGCTGGGTGGACCCGCACGTAGGGCTGGAGGAAGGACTCAAAACCGTCCGGCGCTGCCTGGAGGACTATTGCATGCCGGGCGTCAAGCTCAACGGCGCTCAGAATGCCTTTTATATCGACGACACGGATTTGGTGGATCCACTGATCGGGGAGATCGAACGCCATGGCGCGGCGCTGGCGCTGCACATAGGCGCTGATTTTTACGAGTTCACCCATCCGTACCGCGCTGCAAAGATCGCGGCGCGCCACCCGAAGCTCAGGATACTGATGGTGCACATGGGCGGCGCAGGTGCCAAGCCGGATCTCGCAAACCCGTGCATCGAATTTGCCGCGCGGCACCACAACATGTTGCTGGTTGGCAGCGCGATCCCGTATAAGCAGGCGCTGAAGGCCATCAAAACCCTTGGCGCGCACCGCGTCTGTTTTGGCTCGGACAGCCCGTTCGCGATACAGAAAGTGGAAGTCGCGGCGTACAAGGCGCTTCTGCAGGATACGGTCACGGACACCGAGCGCGCACTTGTGATGGGGGAGAACATTAAGTCCTTCCTTGAGAAAACGGGCGAGTGGGCTTAAGACACACCCGCCCGTTCTCGCGTATCTGCATGTTTTCGGCGGTATTCCGTCGGTGTCATCTTCATATGCTTTTTGAATAAGGCGAAGAAGTAGCTGTTGTTTTCGATGCCGATCTGTCCGGCAATCACAGCGATGGGCATCTGCGTCCCTTTTAGCAGGGCGCACGCGTTTTCCAGCCGCACCTGCGTGATCCGCTCCGTGATGGTGTTGCACGTCATCGCTTTGTAGAGCTTGCCGATGTACCCACCGGTGAGCCGCATGGAGTCCGCGATGCGGTCGATCGACAGTTGCGGGTCCCCGTACTGCGCCGCGATGTATTCCTCAATGCCGCGCATAATGTCCAGGCTCCGTTCCACCTTGCGCGATTGCAGCGCGTCGCTCAGTTGATTCATCGCGTGTGCCAGTCCATACGGAATGTCCGCCCAATAGTTCGGGTTCCAGATTGTCCCATCTTCTAGCAAACGCCGCTCCTCCTCCCCGAGCGGATGGTGTTCCAGCGTTTCCCGTACCTGCGTTTGCAAGAGCCGCATCTGTTCCCGCGCGCCGGCCGTGGTCATTTGCCGTAGCGCGGATACGAATGCCTGCAGCGTCGCGGGCATTTTTTGACGCTCGCTCTGGTGCAAAAACCGTATCAGTTCCATGCCCACCGGGATGAGCGCGCCGGGCGGTTCCTTGCGCGGGGCCTCCGGGCTGAAGGGGATTAGCTGCTGCGTCCCGCTAAAAAAGGTCTGTTCCAACGCCTCGTACGCGTTGCGAAGGGAATCGGGCAGCAGCTTGCGGTCGGGCACGGACTCGCCCAAACCGATCGAGTAGGACACACCCAGCAGCATCATGCACGCGCGGATGACCTCGTCAAGCGCGAGCGGTGCCTCGTCGCGCAGGACCGCCGCCTCCCTATCCTGAAATTGCAAAATGATCACGATGCGGTCGTCCTGGATGATGGTGTTGCACTCGCAGCATTTTTTAAGCGTCTCCTCCGCGATGTTGATCGCGCGGTAGAGATAGGCGTTTCGTTCATGCCCCGCAACTTTAGGCTGCGCGCCGTTGCCCGTGTACGCGGGCGGGTCGGGCCGCATCACCGCGACGGCAAACGACTGCCCTGACAGGCTGATCTCCGCCTGATTGAGCAGGCCGCGAATTTCCGGCGCGGCGTCCGCTTCGCCCGACAGCAGCGAGCGGAGGTAAATGCCCTTGACGACGGGTGACGCGATGTCCAATGAGTTTTGCAACATCGCGATTCGCTGGTACGAGTTCGTGATCAGCCCGCCCAGCCAGTTCAGCTCATGGATCGGGCTGTCCTTGCCCTCCTCGTCGGAATGGAACTGGTTCACCAGCGACTGCAGCGGCCGGTAAAAGCTTCGCGAGATGGCCCGCAGAACCAGCGCGCTGAACACCAGCAGCAGAATGCCCGCGACGGCCGCCACGGAGAGCGCGCCGCTCCGCAGGCTGTCGGCATGGGAGCGGGGTTCCAGGACAATGTATGTCCAGTTCAGCGGCGCGGCGCTGGAGGAGGCGTATACCCGCCTGTGCTCGCCATCCATCTCGATTTGCAGCGGCGCGCTTTGCGTGCCGTCCGCGATCGCGTCAAACAGCTCCGGGTGCCGCGTGAGCAACGTGCCGAACAGCGCGGGGTTGCTGCCGGAGAGTACGCGGCCGCTCGCATCGGCGATCATCACCGTCGTATCCCGCTGCAAGGATGTGGCCGTCGTCGTGAGCGTGTCCAGGTAGTCCACATCCAGGTACAACACCAGCATGCTGGCGTCCGCCGCGCCGGCGTAGGACAGATAAATGGGTATGGTGATCACGCGCTTGGCGATGGGGGACATGTTGGCGGTGGGACTCGGTACTTTGAGCATGCGCGGCACGCTGCGGTATTGGCCCGGCTTTCGCATGTCCATGAGCTGCGTGAGGATGTCGCGCTCATCGTCCGCGCGCAGGCCGATTGTGCTCAGGTACATGTCGGTTGAGGCGTTATACACGCCGATCGCGTACAGGAAGGGGTATTCGGCCTGGAGGCTGTTCAAGTTCAGAAACACGTGGTATTCCAGCAGCCTGTCGCGCGTGCGCCCGTACATCAGGGCAAAGATTTGGTGGTCGCTGATCAGATGCGAGCCGATGGTGACGAGCTGCTCCTGGATCAGCGACGTGATATGGCGCGTCAGCGCGAGCGTTTGTTCCATATAGATCTCGCTTTGCTTCTGCCGCGAATAATCATACAGCGCATAAAAAACAACTGTCATGCACAGCGACATCACCGTCATCAGGCAGATGAAGCCGGCCAGCATGCGCCGATATACGATGTATTTCTTGGATCTTTGGAAGTAGTTTAGCATGTTTCATTCCTCGGCCCGTGTCCGTCGCGCGTGCATAGAGAGCGGTCACAATCATTATGGAAAACTTGCCGCCGCGTGTCAACCTTTTGCATACGGCGTCATTGGGTCTAAAAAGGAGGTTTTTGGGTGTCCACCCCTCTAATTTGCAGTGCATTCCAAGAAATTGCACTATCCTGGCGCCACAAAAAGCATTATACTACAAAAAACCGGATAACAAAATGTTTAAAATAAGCAAAGGAGGAAGTGCAATGCAGCAAACACGGCTGTCTACCGCACACCCCGCCAGGCGGCGCGGCCTTTTATGGGATATCCGGCAGAACTACGGCGCTTATCTCATGATTGTACCGGCGCTCGCGTATGTGATCATTTTCAGCTATTGCGCTTACCCGTACATGCTGATCGCGTTTCAGAAGTTCAACTACAAGCGCGGCCTGTTCGGAAGCGAGTGGATCGGGCTGAAGAATTTCGAGTTCTTTTTCCGTTCCCCCAGCGCGCTCAGCGTCACGATGAACACGGTGCGTCTGAACGTCATGGCCATCGTCCTGGGCGTCATCGTTTCCGTTTTTTTCGCGCTGCTGCTCAACGAGGTGCGCAGCAAGGTGTTCGCGCGTGTCAACCAGTCCTTGATGCTGCTGCCGTACTTCCTGTCCTGGGTCATCATCAGCTATATCGTATACAGCCTGTTTTCCACGCAGGAGGGCCTCATCAACCGCGTGATGATGGGCATGGGCATGGAGCGCAATCAATGGTACGCCATGCCGGGGGCATGGGTGTGGATTCTGGTGTTCATCCGCATCTGGAAGACGGCGGGCTACAGCATCGTGATCTACCTGTCGGCGATCACGGGCATTGACGAAACCATGTACGAGGCCGCCACGATCGACGGCGCGAGCCGCTGGCAGTGCAACGCGTACATCACCATTCCGATGCTTATCCCGACCGTGTCCATCCTCATGCTGCTGGACCTGGGCAAGGCGTTCTTTGGCGACTTTAACATGATCTATGCGATCATCCGCGATAACGGCGTCCTGTACCCGACGGCGGACATCATCGATACGTATGTGTTCCGGGCGCTCCGGCGCACCGGCGATCCGTCCCAGGCCATGGCCGTCGGGCTGTATCAATCGTTCATGGGCTTTCTGCTGGTGTTTGGCAGCAACGCGCTTGTGCGCCGCTTCTCCGACGACGGCCAGGGCGCGCTATTTTAAGAGGTAGGGATTTCCAACAAAATCCTCTTATGGCGCCCGATTTTTCAAATCAGCGCCGCCATGCATCAATCCGTGAAAGGAGTGCCCGGGTATGGTGAAGAAATCAAAGCTCAGGCGGTTTACCTTCTCCGACGGCGTGATACACGCGGCCGTGCTGGCGTTTAGCCTGATATGCGTGCTGCCCCTCTTGCTCGTGGTCATCGTGTCGTTCACGGACGAGTCCGCCATTCTCCGCAACGGCTACAGCTTCTTCCCGCAGATATGGTCGACCGACGCGTACACGACCATATGGCGCAACAACACGGCGCTGCTGCGCAGTTATGGGGTCAGCGTTCTCGTGACGAGCGCGGGCACGCTGATCGCGATTCTGATCACGTCCATGGCGGGCTACGGCCTCGCGAACAAGCACGTGAAATACCGCAACGCGATCGCGTTTGTGTTTTTCATCACAATCATCTTCCGGGCCGGGCTCGTGCCGTGGTATATCATCTGCCGCAACCTTGGGCTGCGGGACAACATTTTTTCGCTGATCGTGCCGTCGCTGATGTTTAACGTGTTTGACCTGTTCCTGGTGCGGAACTACATGTCCAGCATCCCGGATTCGTTCATGGAATCGGCGAAGCTGGACGGCGCGAACGACTGGACCATCGCGACGCGGATCTATTTCCCGCTGTGCGTGCCCGTCATCGCGGCGGTGACGCTGTTCTACGGCCTGAACTACTGGAACGACTGGCGCAATGCCATCATGCTGGTGGACAATAAAAATCTGTATCCCGTGCAATACCTGCTATTCAAGCTCCAGTCCGACATGCAGATGCTCGCGGAATTGCAGGACTACGCCGCCTTCACGCCCGGCATCGTGCAGCCCACGGAATCCATCAAGATGGCGACCTGCATCATCACGATCGGGCCGATTGTTCTGCTGTACCCGTTCCTGCAGCGGTTTTTTGTCAAGGGGCTGGTCATTGGCGGCGTCAAGGGATAGATACCTCGTATCCAAGCGGGAGCGTCCCGCTGCGCGTTTACACAACCCCGACAAAATCGTAAGGAGGATGCCCCACATGAAGAGAATCCTGTTACTCGTCCTCGCGTTCACGATGGTACTTTCCCTGTGCGCGTATGTGCCGGCGGCGCTGGCGGCGGATGTCCAGCCGTTCGTCTGGCTACTGCCCGGCAACGAGCCGGAGGACAACGCCATGGTGCTGGCGGAGATCAACAAGCGCATGCAGGAGGACGGTGTCGCGCTGGAGCTCAAAACCGTCTTTATCCCCTGGGATGTATGGGATGAGCGGCTGAACGTGATGCTCGCCACGGGTGAGGAGTTCGACGCGTTCCATGTCATGCAGGACCGCGTGAAGATTTCGACCTACTACGGCCGCGAGGCGCTCGCGCCTGTCACACAGTACATGGAGGAGTTTGGCCAGAACATCAAGGCGGTCATTCCGGATGATATCCTGGCCCTGGGACAGATCCACGGCGAGATATTCGGCGTGCCGGTGATGTTCCGCGACTTCGCCTACACCGACGAACCGATTGGCTGCCAGGTGCAGTACTGGGAGGAGTTGGGGCTGGATTTCCCGCCCAAGGACCTGGATCAGCTGTTCGAGCAGATGACCCAGATTGCGGCGGCGTACCCCGACGAGAACTTCTGGGTGCCGACCCGCGTCAACCAGCTTTCCAACACCGCGCTGCAGCGCTCATTTGACTCCTATCCCTTCGTAACGATCGAGGACCTGTTCCTCGTGGATCAGAACTGCGCGGCGAGCGCATACCTGTACACGGATGAGTTCAAGCAGACCGCCGACGTGTTTAGGTGGCTGTACCAGAACAACTTCATCCATCCGGACCTGCTCACGATGCCCGTGACGCAGCGCAACAACATGGTCGCGGACGGCCAGTGGGCGTTCAACTTCAAGCACGTGCTCACGGACGCCGCAAAGATCAAGGTGAACAAGCCGGACGCGAAGCTGGACGAGATCGTTTTCAAGCCGGAGGAGCCGCGCTTCCGCGGCATTCGTGTGGTCAATAACTACAACGTCGCGTCCTCCACGTCGGACGACCCGTCCAAGCTGATCAAGTTCTTCAACTGGGTGTACGCCAAGCAGGAAAACCTCGACCTGCTGCTGCTCGGCATCGAAGGTGTGCACTGGGAGGAGACCGGTCCGCGCGAGTACAGGATTATCGGCGCGGAAGCGCCAAAGTATAACCTGGGCGACGGCTATTTGCTGAGCAACTACAACTTTGCGCGCATGCGGCAGACCGACGATCCACGCCTGGCAAGCTATTGGCTGGCGTTTGATTCGGACGCGGTCAACTCCGTGGCGGCGGGCTTTAACTTCGACCCCACGCCGGTGCTGACGGAGTACCAGAACTGCCTGGCCGAGGTCGAGGCGAACGTGTACCCGATCAAGTACGGTCTGCTGCCGATGGAAGGGAACTATGACGCGATGATCAGCCGCATGAAGACCGCCGGGTATGACGCGGTGGTGGCGGAGTTCCAGAAGCAGTTTGAAGCATATGCGGTGGAGGCCGGACTGAAGTAAAGGGGGAATGGGGCTGTCGCGGTAGGAACGAGGAACGCCAAGGGGCTTTGCCCTCTGGAACCCCACTTAAGGGTTTCAAAGGGTTAATGACCCTTTGCAGGGTCTGGACAGCGTCCCAATGTCCCCTTTCTTCATCGTGATAGCCCCTTGACAACCAGTTCGTGATCCCGGCTCAGAGAGGAGTGAAACGCGGTGGAAAAGAAACTGCGCGTTGGCATTATCGGATGCGGCTTTATCTCCAAGGTGCATATGGAGGGTTACGCGAAGATCGGCGGCGTGGAACAGGTCGCATTCTGCGACGTGATTGATGAGCGTGCCCAGCGCGCGTGCGCGCAATACGGCGCGCCTGGCGCGAAGGTGTACACTGATTACCGCGAGCTGATCGCGCGCGACGACATTGACATGGTAGATGTCTTGACGGAGAACAAGGAGCACTGCCGCCTCACCTGCGACGCGCTCCGCGCGGGCAAGCATGTGATGGTGGAAAAGCCGATGGCGATCACCGGCGCGGAAGCGGACGAGATGATCGCCGCCGCGAAGCAGAGCGGCAAGAAGCTGACCGTCGGCTATCAGTCTCGCTTCAACGGCGACGCGCAGTTGCTGCGCGATATGACGCTGTCGGGCAAGATGGGGCAAATCTACTATGCGGAAGCGGAAACCATGCGGCGGCGCGGCGTGCCGACATGGGGTGTGTTCCTGTCCATGGACAAACAGGGCGGCGGCCCGATGATCGATATCGGCACGCACATTCTGGACCTGTGCTTATGGGTGATGAACGATTATTCGCCGGTGCGCTCCGTGCTCGCACGCAATTATGACCTCCTGATCCCGCTGGGCGGTTATAACAGCGGAGGCCCATGGGATATAGAGAAGTTCGAGGTGGAGGACAGCAGCTTCGGCGTGGTGGTGCTGGAGAGCGGCGCGACGGTCGTCGCGAAGGCGACATGGGCCGTCAACATTGAGGAGCCAAACGCGCGCCGCGGCGTCACGCTGTGCGGCACACAGGCCGGGGCGACGATCTACGGCCCTGGCCAGGAGTTGCGCATGAACGGCTCCAGCGACGGCCGCATATGGACGCATCTGCCTGCGCCGGCAAAGGGTGAGCAGGGCAGCAGCTATGACAAGGAAATGGCCGCGTGGGTGAAGTGTATCCGCGAGGGCACGGGCCCCGTCGTTCTCCCGGAGCAGGCGGCGCAGGTCGTGTACATCATTGAGGCGATCTACCAGAGCGCGCGCGCCGGCAAGGCGATCAACTTCTAGCGGCCGTGCGCCCGCAAGCGGGCAAAACACGGCTGCAAAGCAAAGGAGTGTCAGCATGAAAATCGGTACCGTCGCGTGGAACTGGACGCGCGATCCGCTCCAGATGCCCGCCGGGGACTCGCTGCACAGGGTCGCGGACGATGTCGCGGCGCTTGGGCTTAGTAGCATTGACCTGATTGGCGATACGAATTCCCTGAAAAACTGGTACACGGACGAGACGGTCCGCAGCATGCGTAGGCATATCGAAGGCCTTGGGCTTGCGATCGGCGCGTTTGTGTCCTCCACACCAGAGGTGAATCATCCCGACCCGGAGAAGCGCCGCGCGGTACTCGCCGACTACGAACGCGCGGCGGACATCTGCGCCGCGTTCGGCTGCGGCCATCTGAACATGACGGTTCCATACCCCGGGGGTTATGGGATGAAGCCGAACGATTTCCGCTCGCCGAGCGAGAAATTCTCCTTGCGCCTCCCCGCGGATTACAGCTGGGCGCGCGACTGGGACACGTACACGGAGTCCATGGCCACGTGTGTGCGGATCGCGGCGGAGCGCGGCCTGACGCTCTCCATCGAGTGCTTTCCGTACACGATCTGCTCGTCGCCGCACGCGTGGCTGCGACTGATTGACGCGCTGGGCCAGCCCGCGAACTTCGGTATCCAGCTCGACACCGCGCACCTGGCTAACCAGCGCCACGACCCCGTCACGGCGATCCACATGATCGGCGACAGAATTGTGCACGTGCACTGCAAGGACAGCGACACGATGACGCGCGGCAACTTGCCCGCCGGAAGCGGCACGGTGGACTATGAGAGCGTGATCGCTGCACTACGCCGTGTGGGTTATGATGGCACGTTGTCCATCGAGGTAGAGCGCACGGACAATCCCGTCCGCTACGTCGGGATTGCCAAGGAATACCTGGAAAAGTGCCTGCGCGCGTAATGGGCGGATAGCGGCGCCGATCTTTACGTCCGCGCCGTCATTAAGGAGGGAAAAACATGCAGTTTGGTATCATCACATGCTGTTTCATGGCGAAGATTTACGGGTACAAAGTCCCCGAGGATTTCAACTGGCCGGCCATGGTCGCGAAGCATCACGCAGAGTTTGGCGAGAAGGATTTCGTCGAGCTGATGCGTGACATCAAAAAGCTCGGCCTGAACGTGGTGGAGATCTGGGCGCCGCACGCGAACTACATGGCGCTGACCGAGAAGGACGCGTTGCGCTACAAGCGGATTCTGGACGACGAGGGCATGACCTGCCCTGTCTACTGCATCGGTGGCTGGCGCAAGCCCGACTTGGACGTGATCGAGCGCGGTTTCGCGTTCGCCAAAGCGCTGGGCAGCAACACCGTCAACGGAGTCGTCGCGAACGACCCGGCGGACCACGGTCCCGTCCTGGACTTGGTCGACAAATACGGCAAGCAGTATGGCCTGCGCTATTCCATCGAGAATCACGCGCTCCCGTCCATGGAGGACTTCCGGACCGTGCGCCACATTTGCGACACATATTCCGACGTGATCGGCGCGAACCTTGACGTTGGCATCTACCACAGGACCGGTTATGACGTGCTGGAGGCTGCGAAGCTACTTGACGGCAGGGTATACCACGTGCACTTCAAGGACGCCGGGCCGGACGGCAAGGCCGTGCCGGCGGGCGACGGGCAAGCGCCGCTGAAGGAGCTTGCGCTGTATCTCAAGACCGTGGACTACGACGGCATGATTTCGTTGGAATGGGAGCCGCGCTTTGACCCCGGCGTTAACCTGCAGCGCGCGGTCGATTATTGCAGAACGTTCATTTAGCGTAGAGCGGAGGAACCATGGAAGGCCGGATTTTCGATATACAGCGTTTCAGCACGCATGACGGGCCGGGCATCCGCACCACCGTGTTTTTCAAGGGCTGCAATCTCCGGTGCGGCTGGTGCCACAACCCGGAATCCATTGCCCCGCATGCGGAGATACAGCGCTTCCCGGCCAAATGCATCGGCTGCGGGGCGTGCGTGCGCGCCTGTCCGGCGGGCGCGTTCGTCCCCGGTGAATACGGAACCGTTTGGGATCGGAGCAAATGCGAGGGCTGCGGCCGTTGCGCCGAGGTGTGCTTCGCGGGCGCGCGCCGCCTGTCGGCACATACAATTTCGGTAGACAGTGCCGTCCGCGAGGTGCTTGCAGATAAGGTGTTTTACAAGGAGAACGGCGGCATGACCGCCTCCGGCGGCGAGCCGCTGCTGCAGGCGGATTTTCTCGCGGCGCTGCTCAGTCGGTTGCGCGCGGAAGGCGTGCACACCGCGATCGACACCGCCGGCAATGTCCCGTGGGCGAGGTTTGAGCAGGTGCTTGCGCACACAAACCTTTTCCTTTACGATATCAAGGCGGCGGACGCGGCGCGGCACCGCGCGGGCACCGGCGTCACCAACGACCTGATTCTCGCGAACTTCGACCGGCTGTGCGACACGGGCGCGCGCATCTGGGTGCGCATCCCGTGCATCCCCGGTTTCAACGCGGACGACGCGTCGATGGAGGCGCTCGCGGCGCTGCTCGCGCCATACGCGCAGTGCCTTGACAAAGTGGAGCTTCTGAGCTTCCACAAGCTTGGCGGCGGCAAATACGAGAGCATGGATCAGGCATATACCTATAAGGACACAGACGCGATTCCCAAAGAGCGCATGGAGCGCTGGCGTGGGCTGTTCAGTGCGCGCGGGCTCAAGGCGGCTTATTCGTGATAGAGGACAGGATTCCTTTCGGAATCCCCTTTATGGCCCGCAACCTTTGTTTGCGTGCCGGTGACAAGGAGGGCGGATATGAATTATCGCGAGAAGGTTGACGAACTGGTAAAGGTGAAGCTCGCGCAGGCGGAAGCCCGGCGCGAGCACTACGGCACCGAGGGCATGCTGGACACGGATGACAAGAGCGAAATCTTGCCGCCCGACGACTTTAACTGGACGCCCAAGAGCAATCATCCCTGCGGCGGCTGGTACGGCGCGAAAATCTGCGGCGAGAACTACGCGGAGCTGCTCAACACACACCCGGTCTACATTGACCCGAACAGCTCGCTGGCGGGCGGGTTCATGATCCTCGTACGCAAGCACCGGGGCGGGAAATACCTTGACGGGCATCACTGGCCACCGTTTTTCCCCGTGCCGGAGGACCTCGCGCGGCTGCAGGCGCTGTATGACATCGTCAGCGGCATCGGCGCGATGCAGCACTTCTGCCCGGATATGAAGATGGGGCTTCGCGAGGGCTGGTCCGGCATTCTTGCCCGCGTCCGCGCGTCGATGGAAGCCCACCAGGGCGACGCGGAGAAGATGGAGTTTCTTACGGCGCTGGAGCAAGTCGTGCTGGGGCACCAGAACTGGATAGCCCGCCACGCGAAGGCCGCTGCGGAGATGGCGAAGGCGGAGACGGACCCGGACAGGCGAGCGAACCTGGAACGCATGGCGCGGGAGAACGAGTTCCTTGTCAACAACCCACCGCGCACGTTCCGCGAGGCGTGCCAGTGGACCGCATGGTACCTGCTCTCCGCTGTCATGTACAATGGGAGCGGCGCGGGCTGCGCGATCGACGATTATTTGCTGCCGTATTATGAGCGGGACATCGCGGACGGCATCCTGACCGATGAGGAGGCGACGTATCACATCGCCTGCCTGCTGCTGAAGGACAATCAGTACTATGAAATCGGGGGCCGCTGGCCGGACGGGCGCGACCGGACCAACGCGATCACCTATCTGACGGTTGAGGCCGCGCACTGGCTGAAGATTCCAAACGCCATCTGCCTGCGCGTTCACGAGGATATCGACCTGGGCATTGTGCGGCTCGCGACCAAATATCTGTGTGAGGACAAAACCGGCTCGCCGGCGTTCCTTGGTGACCGCGCGATGAACGAGGGGTTTGTCAAGAACGGCTTCACCATGGAGCAGGCGCGCACGCGGATCAAGACGGGTTGCCATTGGACCGCGCTGCAGGGCACCGAGTACACGATGAACGACACCGTCAAAATCAACATGGCGCGCATTTTTGAGGTGGCGTACCAGGAGATGATGCTTGATCCTGTGGAACCGAGCGTAGTGTCGCTGTGGGAGCGTTTCGTGCGCCACCTGACCACATGCGTGGACGCGACCGCGCGCGGCATCGACTTCCACATGGCGCATATACACAAGGTGTTCCCCGAGCTGGTGCTGGATCTCCTGTGCTACGGCCCGATCGAGCGCGGCCTTGACGCGCCGAACGGCGGCGTAGACTACTACAACCTGTGCATCGACGGCGCGGGGCTAGGCGTGGTCGCGGACTCGTTTGCGGCGCTTCAGGAGCGCGTGGAGGACCAAAAGCGCGTCACGTGGTACGAGTTGGACCGGCTGCTCCGCACGAACTTTGAGGGTGCGGAGGACAAACGCCTGATGCTGAACACCGCCTCGCGGTATGGTCAAGGCGGCAGCGCCGCGGACGACTATGCGGTGCGCATCACGCAGGAGTTCTGTCGGGCGGTCAAACGCGGCCCCACACCGAACGGCTACAACCTGATTCCGGGGCTGTTCTCCTGGGCCAATACGATCCCGATGGGCAAGGCCGTCGGCGCGACGCCAAACGGACGCAAGGCCGGCACGCCCATCACGCACGGGGCGAATCCAGCGCCCGGGTTTAAGCAGTCGGGCGCGCTGACAGCGGTGGCGAACGCGGTCGCGTCGGTGCAGTGCAACTGGGGCAACGCCGTGCCGATCCAGCTTGAGATCGACCCCGCCATGGGCAACAGCGAGGAGACGATCGACAAGCTCGCGTCGTTCCTGACGACCTACTGCACCGACATGGGCGGCACGCTCGTGAACATCAATGTGCTGAACCGCGAGCGCATCCTGGAGGCGCACAAGAACCCGGAAGCGCATCCTGATCTGGTCGTGCGCGTGACCGGTTTTTCCGCGTACTTTGCCAGCCTGTCAAAGGATTTCCGCCAGCTTGTGGTGGATCGGATCATTGAGGCGTAGGCGCATGCGATGGGGTTTGGGAGCGCACGCGGAATGGATACGGTCATCGTCTCCACGGTGGCACTCCATAGCGCCTCGTCAAACTCGGTCAGTAGATATTCCTGCTGTTGTAGCTCCGCGAGGAACCGGAGGATCCGCTCCCGTTTGGCGATGCGATCCAGCCGCTCGCCCGTGAGTCGCTCCAGCTTTTTCTTGACGGTTTCGTACCGCTCCGCGAGCGATGCGTATTGACGCTGGTATTCGTCCTGGTCAAGAGCGACGTGTGCGTTGGCGTCCACCGCCTTGCGAAGCAGCTCCGCAGCAAACTCGCATTCTTCCCGCAGCTTCGCCGCCTGCTTTTCCAGCGCGTCCGTGTCGGTCAGCGCCCGCAGGATTTCCTCGTAATCGCGGAGAAGCTGGGCTTTGTTCTGGATCAGTTCATTGAACGCCAACACGAATGCCTGCTTGAGCGGCGGCTCGTACAGGTGCGGCACCGTGCATCGCTTGACGCCACGCGTCCGGTTGTTGCACCGCCACACGATACGTCGGTACTTGTCGTTCGAGTGCCAGACCTTGCTGCCGAAGATGCCGCCGCACTCCGCGCAAACGATTCGGCCGGAGAAGCAGTTCTCGCACCGGTGCGGGCGGCCGCTGTCACGCTGTCGCTTCAGCTCATGCTGCACGAGGTCGAACACTTCGGGCGGGACGATCGCCGGATGGCTGTTCTCCACATAATACTGCGGCACCTCACCCTCGTTGACCTTGATGCGCTTGCTGAGAAAGTCCACCGTGAACGTCTTTTGCAGGATGGCGTCGCCCTTATACTTTTCGTTCTCCAGGGTGCTGAGAACCGTGCTGACGTACCATTTCTGCTTCCCGCCCGGCGCGGGAATGCCCTGTCGGGTCAGGTTCCGCGCAACCATCGTCGGTGTCGTCCCCTCCAGAAAGCTCTTGTAGATCTGGCGGACGATCTTCGCCTCGGATTCCACGATACGCGGGCGGCCATCGTCGCCCCTTTCGTACCCGAGGAAGGTTTTGTATGCCACGCTGACCTTCCCGTCCGCGAACTGCTTGCGCCGCCCCCACGCGACATTTTCCGAGATTGACCGGCTTTCCTCCTGGGACAGGCTGGCCATGATCGTCAGCATCAACTCGCCCTTCGAGTCAAGGGAATAGATGTTTTCCTTTTGAAAATACACCTCAACGCCCTTGTCCTTGAGATCCCGGATCGTGGTTAGGGTGTCTACGGTGTTCCGAGCGAACCGGCTGACACTTTTCGCTATTATGATTTAAGGACAGTTTTTGAGAGGCCCTGAATGGGCTGAATATAAGCTATTTCGGGCCTTCCCCTTATGCAAAGAAACAATAGCCAACACACTGCGCCCACTACGGGCGCTTTTTGTTGTGTTTTACACTCGAAGCGAGGTCATATTCATGGACACGAAAACGATCAAAGGTATCCTGGCTCAGTACCGTGATCTACGAGGCGATTGCGCCCTATACAGGGCGACCTCCCTGCGTGGTGTTGAGGACGCGATACCGCCGACACTCCGGCGCAGGGCGGCCATTACGGAAGCGTGGCTTCAATTGTTGCCGGACGAAGAATGGCTCGTAGTGACAAAGAACCTGATCGACCAGCTTTCATGGCCGCAGGTTTTATAGTCACCAAACCTGAAAACAGTCCATGAGAGCGAGGTCAAACGAGGGAAAGCGAAGAAGGATTTTGCGGAGGGTGCGTTTAAGCCAGGCCCAGAAGTTTTCAATCGGGTTAAGTTCGGGAGAGTAAGGCGGCAAAA
>JAVBOM010000065.1:0-12840 GCA_031550535.1 Eubacteriales bacterium | reverse complement strand
TGTATCATCGCTTTGAGGTCTGCGCGTTCCGCTACCGTTAGGTTCACGTAGTATTTCTTCGCCATCTTTATCACCCTGGATTAGTTTACCACTTTTTCTAGCTCTTGAATATCTCGTTTTCCTGGCTTGGTGCGGTACTAGGCTCCACGCAAGGAATTCCATCGCCACAAGCGGACGATACCGCCTCTCACCAGAGGCGTGGCCCACGTTCAGGATCGTTGGTCATACCTTTTAGTCTCATTCCGCCCGCAGGGGGAAAACGAAGGGAGTCCAGAGGGCCGAAGGCCCTTTGGCAGGGGCTGGAACGGAGTCCCAGCCCAGCGTTCCCCCACCCCCTACACGTACCGATACCGCCCGGCGCGCCGTATATCAATGCGAACAATCAGCCCGTCGGCGTTCGTCTGCGAAAACGCGATGGCCGCACCACGATCCCCGTCCACGGCATCCCATACCACGCACCCGGTCCCGTCGGCAACCCGCCCGGGTCCGGGGCTTTCTTTTTCCCCGGCGAAAACGCGTGCCAGGCGCGCGGCAACCACGTGCCTGCCTCCGCCATATGCTTGCCGGAGCCGCCGGATGACCGCCTCGCGGCCGACGGCGGTATCCTCCGCGATCTCGGACGTGCAAACAGCCGCCCGGTCGAGCGCGTAGCGGAGCCGCCCCACTTCCCCGCTCGCCACCGCATGGCGAAGCAGCCGCAGGTTGTGCCGCGCGTCGCGCACCACACCGCCCGCGTATTCGCCGACCGCCGCGTTGCCGGACAGGACGAATGCCCCGGAGACGGTCGCACCGGCCCGCATGTGCTTCCGCCCGGGCGGGCTTACCTGGGCGGCCGTATGGACCAACTCCAGATCGCCAAACCGCGTGCCGATGGTGGCGCGGACAAACGCGCCGCCGGGCCCAATTCCCTCCGGGAGCGCGCATTGCTCAACCCCCTTGACGGTTCCGCGAATCAGCACCCGCCCCTCCGATGCGCCCCCCGCGTATTCCGGGGCCTGGCCGCGCAGGAACGCGGCCGGAAGAATCGCGCCGTCCGAAAGGCGCCACCTTCCCCCATCGCCCCGGCCTGTCCAGTTGGCGGCGTAGGCGGCCTCGTCCGCGTAGTAGTCGATGGCCAGCGGGAAGCCGGTCATTTGCAGCGTCAATACATCGTCATCCAAAAAACTGGGCAGCACATCGGCGTTGACGATGTCCACCACAGCCACGCCTTTTCCGCCGTCCGCGGGCTTCACCGCGAGCCTGCGCGCCGTGGCGTCCGCGTGTTTGGACGCAATCCCGATATCGGACGGCAGAACGTCCCAAAGGCAGCGTCCCGCGCAATGCGTGTCTACGCCCGTGATTTCGACTTGCGTGCCCGCCACGTTCATCCTTGTGCGCAGAATGAGCTGCGCGTCACCATAGAACCGGTTGATATACGGCCGCCCATAATACCCCGTGACGGGCGTGCCTTCGGCCGCGATTCTGGCGATGAACCGCTCGAAGTTTCCCTTTGATTTCGACAGGAGCCCAAGGCCCAGATTCTCCGGAAAGTACGCCATATGCCCCTCCCGCTGCCGTCCGCGCGCACCCCTGAATGAAACGTAATCTCATGATGTCGGCGCTGATTTGAAAAATCGCGCGCGGCGGGGATTAAGCAATCCACGCCATCAAGTGGATTCCGCAAGGAATCCCTACATTGTTAGTCATACCCGAAGCGAGCGGCGATGTAAAGGCACTGCACGTCCATTTTTTATCATAAATATGTACGTAAAGTAGCATTGTAATTTTATTTGTCACTTTTCTTGCATTGTAAGCCCTTTCACAGAACTTCCCCCTGCTTTTCACGCTGCCATCGCGTTTTCAGTCCATACTAATGCAGTAGATAAATCCTGAACCAAGGGAGGCACGGCACGCGTTGATACGAAGCACTTGGGGGCGGATCCTCCGCTTTTTTCAAAAACCTTACCGTTGGGCTTGGGTCTTTGGCGCGGCGCTCAGCCTGTCCTTCGCGCTGGTGCTGCTGGATGCCTTCGTGATTCCCCGCGCGCTCCGGCAGACCGTGCCCACGCCGGGCGCGGCGGCGGACGGCGCGGGCGGAGCCGGAAACGCGGCCCTTGCCGCGCCGGACGAGCCCGCGATCACCACGACCACGTACCAGGATGCCAACATTCAAATCGAAATCGAAACCCTGCGCAGAAACGACACCAACGTGTACATCGCGGATATACGCGTCGCGGACGCGTCGCTGCTGAAAACCGCGCTGGCGCGGGGCGTCTTTGGCCGCAACATCACGGAAACCACCTCCCAAATGGCGGAGGACAACGGCGCGATCTTCGCCATCAACGGCGATTTCTACGGCTTCCGGGACGACGGCTATGTGCTGCGCAACGGCGTGCTGTACCGGGACGCGGGCGGCGGCAACGAGCTGCTCGTCGTCGATCAGAAGGGCGATTTCTCCGTCGCGGCGGAAAGCGATACGGACGCCGCCACACTGCTGGCAGAAGGCGCGTGGCAGGTGTTCTCCTTTGGCCCCGCGCTGATCAATGACGGCGAGATCATCGTCGCCCAGGGCGAGGAAATAAACGGCCGGGCCATGAACAGCAACCCGCGCACCGCCATCGGCCAGGCCGGGCCGCTGCACTATGTCGTCATCGTGTCCGACGGGCGGACCAAGGAGAGCGCCGGGCTGTCGCTGTATGACCTGGCCGGGGAATTCGCGGCGCGCGGCTGCACGGTCGCCTACAATCTGGACGGCGGCGGCTCGTCCAGCATGGTGTTTAACGGCGAGGTGGTCAATCACCCCGTCGACATGGGCAAGCGAAGCAGCGGCGGGGAAAGGAAGGTGAGCGACATTGTCTACATTGGATACCAGTAAGCGCGAATGGAGAACGTTGCTCGCTTTCATCGTGACCGCGCTGTTCTGCCTCCTTGTCACGAATGTCTACGCCCTCTTTGGCCATGGTGTCCGCTCCCGGGCGATGGACCTGATGCTCCTGTATCCGCTGCTGGGCGGCGTCCTGGGCCACACGCCGCGCTTCGGGCTGTTCGCCTCCCCGGGCCGATTCCGCCGCCTGGGCGCGAGCCTCTTTGCCTCAGGGCTCGCCGCGCTGACCGTGGGCGCCATGCTGCGCGGCATTCTGGAAATCGCGGGCACGGCCTCCGCCTACACGGCGGGCTTCACCGCCGTGGGCTGGGTGCTGACGGGAACAGGAGCACTGTTTTCGCCATTCTTTCACCGATCTTCCCCCAAGCCTTCACCGGAAGGTCATCCGGGCGGGGTATCCTGACACCATCAGAAGCGCGCCAAGAAGCGCCAAGAACGAAAGCCGAAAGGAGTGGGCATATGGCCATCGAGGTCTTTAATCGCTATGAGAACAAATACTTGCTGGACGAGGATACGTTTAGCAGGCTGTCGCGCCGCCTCACCGACTACATGGAGGTGGACCCATACAACCGCGATGCCCCCACCTACCCCATCGCCAGCCTGTACTACGATACCGCCGACCATTATCTGGTCCGCACCTCGCTGGGGAGGCCCGGATACAAGGAAAAGCTCCGCGTGCGCGCCTACGGCGTGCCGGAAGCGGATGGCGAGGTCTATGTGGAGATCAAGAAAAAGGTTAAGGGACTGACCAACAAGCGCCGCAGCGCCATGCCGCTCCCGGAGGCCTACGCGTTTCTTAAGCGCGGGACCGTCGCGGCGCTGACGCCCGCGATGAACGGGCAGGTGCTGCGCGAGATTCGCGCCATGCTCGCGCGTTACCCGCTTCAGCCGTCGCTGTATATCGCCTACGACCGGCGCGCGTACTTCGGCATTGGCGCGCACGACCTGCGCGTCTCCTTTGACCGCGATATCCGCTTCCGCCAGACGGACCTATGCTTGGAGGCGGGCGACTTCGGATCGCCGCTCATCCGGCCGGATCAGTGGCTGATGGAGGTCAAGGCCGCGCAGAGCGTGCCCGTATGGCTCAGCCGTCTGCTGTCGGACTGCCGGGTGTTCCCCATCAGCTTCTCCAAGGTTGGGCGGGCGTATTACCGCACGCTGGAAGGGTGCACGGCAAGCCCCGCAAGGCGCACCGCGCCCGCACCGCTCCCGGCCCAGCGCGCGGGGGTGCTCGTCATCGCGTAAACCGGCAACCGCATGAGCTGCGGTTCATGCGGTCGGAGGAACGGAAGGGATTTCCATCCGTTCGTCGGCAAAGCCGCCAATGCCGGATTGTAATCAAGAGGCTGCGGCCCCTTGATAATTCCCAGGGTGGCGTTCACGCGCCACGCTGATCGCATGTCCCGATTAACACAACCCAGAAAGGATGCCTTACATGCTTGATTCCATCTTTGTTGATATTGAAAACACGGCCCTCACCCTGCCCAACATGCTGCTGTCGCTGGGCGTGGCGCTCGTCCTGGGCCTCGTGATCGCCCTGGTATACCGCTGGACGCGCCGCGAGACCCCCTCCTCGCAGAGCTTCCTGCTCACGCTGGTTATGCTGCCGGCGGTGGTCACGGTCATCATCCTGCTGGTTGGCAGCAATGTGGCGCGGGCGTTCAGCCTGGCGGGCGCGTTCTCCATCATCCGCTTCCGCAGCGCGCCCGGCGATGCCAAGGACATCACGTATGTGCTGTTTTCCATGGCGGTGGGCCTCGCGGCGGGCATGGGCTTCCTGGTCTACGCGGCGCTCGTCGCGCTGCTGCTGTGCGGCGCCATGGCACTGCTGGAGGCGATCCACTTCGGCCGTCCCTCCGGCACGGAGAAGCTACTGAAAATCACCGTGCCGGAAAACCTGGACTACGAGAGCGCGTTTGACAGCGTCCTCGAAAAGTATACCCACTCCGCCAAGCTCCGGCGCGTCAAGACCGTAGACCTGGGCAGCCTGTATGAGCTGGTCTACGCCGTCGTCACCAAGGACGGCATCAGCGAGAAGGCGTTCATCGACGAATTGCGCTGCCGCAACGGCAACCTCACCATCGCGCTGGTGCTAGCTGTGCCCGGCGCGGAAATCGCCGCGCAGGCGATGTAGCACGAACATCACTTCACGATCATGACAGAAAACAAGAAAGGATTCTTTATATGAAAAAACACGCATTTCAAATCGCCGCGCTTCTGCTCGCCATTCCTCTCCTGGTCGGCCTGTCGGGCTGCGCCGTAAGCACGGGCGCGAATAGCGGCGCCGCCCCTCGCACCGCACTCGCGGAGGCGGTTGTCTCCACCGTCCAGCTCTCCGATGAGGATACGCAAACCGCCTGGGACGACGCGGCCGCCACGCACATCGCGCTCGCGGACGGCAGCACGACGATCGACGGCGCGGGCGCGGCGATCGACGGCAACACCCTCACGATCTCCAAGGCGGGCACGTATGTGGTTTCCGGCGCGCTGAACGGACAGATCCTCATCAGCGCGGATAAGAACGACACCGTCCGCCTGGTGCTCAGCGGCGTTTCCGTCGCCAGTCCGGACAGCGCGGCCCTCTACGCCGCCAAGTGCGCCAAGCTCGTCGTGACGCTGGCCGAGGGCACGGAAAACAGCCTCACCGACGGCGGCGCGGCCTACACCTACGCCAAGGAGGCGGATGAGGAGCCGAACGCCGCGCTTTTCAGCAAGAATGACCTGACGATCAACGGCGAAGGGCGTCTTACCGTCAGCGCCGGGTTCAACAACGGCATCGGCACGAAGGACAACCTCGTCATCGCGGGCGGCACGATTACCGTGAACGCCGCAAACCACGGCCTGCGCGGCAGCGACGGCGTGACCATCGCGGGCGGCAGCCTGAACATCACCGCCGGAAACGACGGCGTCCAGACCAGCAACACAGGCGACACGGGCATCGGCGATATCCAGATTGCGGGCGGCACGTTCGTCATCAACGCCGCGCATGATGGCATCCAGGCCGAAGCGAACCTTACCATCACCGGCGGCACATTCACCGTCACATCCGGCGGGGGTGTCGCCAAGGCCCAGGCAGCCAGCGCGACCCAGACCGAATCCGACAGCTACAAGGGGATCAAGGCGGCCGGCGATCTCGCGGTGACAGGCGGTACGTTCCTGATCGACAGCTACGACGACTGCGTGCATAGCAATGCGAACGTCTCCCTGACCGGCGGCGCGTTCACCCTCTCCACCGGCGACGACGGCGTGCACGCCGATAACGACCTGACCGTGAACGCGGACATCACCATCCTGACCTGCTACGAGGGCCTGGAGGGCACGAATGTCACGATCCAGGGCGGCAAAATCTCCATTCGCTCCACGGACGACGGCATCAACGCCTCGGGCGCGGGCGGTTCCGGCCCGGGCGGCCGGTTCGGCATGGACAAGTTCACCGGTGCGGCCTCGGCGAGCGGCTCGTATTGCCTCAACATCGACGGTGGCGACATCACCATCGTGGCCGGAACCGACGCCCTGGATTCCAACGGCGACATCAACGTCACGGGCGGGCAGGTCGTTGCGCTGAGCAGCAACGGCTACGGCGGAGACGGCGGCATTGACCCGGACGGCACGTTCACCATCACCGGCGGCACGGTGATCTACGGCGGCACCAACGCGGGTACAAACCCCGGCGGCTCCTCCACGCAAAGCTACGTGTACCTTGCGCAGTCCGTCAAGGCCGGAACCGAGGTCACGCTCGTACAGGGCGGGCAGACAATCGCCACCTTCACCCCGGAGATCGACTGCTCCGTGATCGCCATCACCGCGCCTGGCGTTACCGGCGGCCAGAGCTACGACGTGTACACCGGCGGAACGCTGCTTGCGTCCGCCACGGCGGGCACTGGCGGCGGCATGAACATGGGCGGTGGCGGCGGACGCGGCGGCAATATGGGCGGCGGGGGCCGCGGGTCTGGCGGCGGGGGGCGGCCGTAATCACAGATAAGCGCCATGTGCGCATACAAAACCGCCCGGCGCGTCTCGTCCGGGCGGTTTTGATATGCCAATTCTTGCTTACGGCTTGCGGGTGATGAAATCCTGCTGCAGCATGTTGGCCGGAATCCAGCCTTCCGACGTGAACGCGATGCCGCCAGAGATGAACCGAACCTGGACATACGTCCCCTTGGGCAGCTTCTTGGCCACGATCTGGCAGGTGGAATCGGTGTACGCCACCGTGGCGCGCTTGGTATACCGGTTGGCGGTGACATTCTGCGCGGTCGCCTGGCCGTCCAGCGACGGAGCGCCGACCACATCTCCGTCCGCCAGCGCGAACATCGGCACCAGGGCCGTGAGGCAGAGGCAGAGCGTGAGCATCAGGGCGAGCAATCTGTGTTTGGAGCAAAACATGTGAATTACTTCCTTTCTCTTGGTTCCTATGTGGAAGTCGCCTTCCCCCTTCAACCTGCGCGGCAGGTTACAAGGCATACAAGTCGCGGCGCGCCCGCTATTTCCCCGTCGTCAGCGCGATGTACGGGATATACCCCCTGGACGTATACGCCATGCCACCGGTGATGAAATACACCGTAACCGGCGTGTTCGCGCGCAGCCAGCCGATTTTTTCCGTCTTTTCCGCGTCGCTGTAGATCGCCGTTTCCCGCTTGGTCTTGCGCTGGGCGCTGATGTTGCGATCGGTCGCCTCACCTTCGGGTGCCTGGGCAGCCGCCTGCTCTTCAGCGGTGGCGGCGCTGATTTGGAAAATCGGGCGCCATAAGGGGATTTCGAAAGAAATCCCTACCGGCATCGCGCACACGGGGATTGCGGTGGCGATCAGCAGCGCCAGCAACAGGGCAATTCCTCTGTGCCGCTTCAAAAGCATCTCGCTCCTCCCCTTTTTTCGCGAAATCAAGCTATCTTCCATTCATATATTACCAAAAATTAACACCATTGTCACTATAGCATAAATAAAAGCGCCGGGCAAGCAAAAAAAGTGGTTTGGGCGCACCGGGGCACGCTTTTCACGAAAAAAACATACGCATGAACGGGGGGCGAATCCGCGGCGCCCGGTTTTCCGAATCAGCGCCGCCATCAAAACAGCGAGGAGAAATCACTGTGTCCTGTAGTTTTTGCGATACGACGCGCGAGCCCGGCTGCATACGCGATATGATTCTTGGGCTGGACGCGCCCGTTCAGCTTGACAACGCGCGGATGGTTCCGGCGATAAACCTGGACAACGCCGCGACCACGCCCGCGTTCAAGCAGGTTGCCAAAGAGGTACGGCGGCAGCTCTTGTACTATGGCTCCATCGGCCGTGGCAAGGGGCAAAAATCCGCGCATTCAACCGAGGTGTATGTCAACGGCCGCGATATCATCAAGGATTTTGTCGGCGCGAACAGCGACCTGTATACGGCCATCTATGTCAACTGTACAACGGACGGCATGAACAAGCTCGCATCCGCGCTCATTGAGCATCCTGAGGATATAGTGCTCACCACGCGCATGGAGCATCACGCCAACGACCTGCCCTGGCGCGAGCGCGCGCAAACGGTATATGCCGAGGTGGATGCGCGGGGGCGGCTCATTCTGGAGGATATCGAAAGGCACCTTCGGGCGTGTCGCGGCCGCGTCAAGTACGTATCGGTCACCGCCGCGTCAAATGTCACGGGCTATGTGAACGATGTACACGCCATTGCCAAAATGGCACACCGGTATGGCGCGCGCATCATCGTGGACGGCGCGCAGATCGTCGCCCACCGCGCGTTCAGCATGCTGGGGCGGACGCCGGAAGAAAACATCGATTTCTTTGTTTTCTCCGCGCACAAGATGTACTCCCCCTTTGGCGGCGGCGCGCTGGTAGGGTTGACCGAGGTGCTGAACCGGCACATCCCCGCGTTCTACGGCGGCGGCATGGTGGAGGCGGTGTGCGATTGCGGTGTGCGCTACTCGCCCGCGCCGGACCGCTATGAGGCGGGGTCGCCAAACTACCCGGGGATGGTCGGCATGCTCAAAGCGATCGAAATTCTTCGCGCCATCGGCTTTGACTATGTCGCGCGGCACGAGCGGCGACTGATGGAAAGGGCGCTGGCCGGCCTGAAGCGCATTCCGGGCGTCGTCCTGTATGGGGATAATGAAAACATCGCGGACAGGGTCGGCATCATCGTGTTCAACCTGCTCGGCAAAGCGCCCGGGGATGTCGCCGACCTGCTCGCCGGGCACCGCGCCATCGCCGTTCGTCACGCCGCCTTCTGCGCGCATCCCTATGTGCGCCGCCTGACGGAAACTCCACGGGAACAGAGGGACGCGCAAATCCCCTGCACTGCCCCCGAGGGCATGGTGCGCGCCAGCTTCGGGATTTACAACACCGACGAGGACGTGGATTGCCTGCTGGCGGCGGTTGAAGAAATCGCCTTTTGCGCGCGCCTAGAGGGCTTCGCGGGCTTCAAACGCCCGCCCGCGCGTTCGTCGCTCCGCCTGCCAGGCGACCGGGGCTAACGCTGCCCGCCAGCCGCAATGTACCGTTCCGAATTGCCAATGCCCCGCGCGGACCACCCTTCCGCCGCGGGGGCACACAATGGCACCAGTCCGGCTAGTTCTTCATGCCCGTGGTGGAAATGCCCTCCACCAGATACTTCTGAAAGCTGAAGAACAGAATGATCACCGGCACGAGCGACAGCGTGCTCATCGCGTACATCGCGCCGTAGTTGGACACCGCCGACGGGTCCGCGAACATCTTCAGCGCGATGGACACGGGGTATTTCCGGATGGACTGCAAGTACAGCAGCGCGCTGAAAAAATCGTCCCACTTCCAGTAGAAGGCGAAGATAGCCGACGTGACCAGCGCCGGGACGATCAGCGGCAGAATAATGCGGAAGAAGATCGTGTACTTGCTGCACCCGTCGATGTATGCGGCCTCGTCCAGGTCCCGCGTGATGCCCTGGATGAACTGGTACATCAGAAAAATGAAGAACGGATAACCGAAGAACGACGGCAAAATCAGCGGCCAGTACGTGTTGATCCAGCCCAGCGCGTTGTACATCACATACTGCGGGATCGCCAGGATCTGCACCGGCAGCATCATCGTCACAATCACGCACGCGAACAGGATCTTCTTGAACCTGAACTTGATCCGCGCGAAACCGTACGCCACCAGCGCGGAGCTGGCCACCTGCCCGACGGTGCTCAGGCCCACGATATAGAACGAATTGCCGAAAAACGTGCTGAACCGGATGCCGCCAAACCCCTTCATGCCGATGGCATAGTTCTCAAACGCCCACTTCTTGGGGATCAGGCTGAGCTGGTTGGTGAACACCTCGGAAGGCCCCTTGAACGAGCTTGCCACCAGCCAAAGGATCGGGTAAATCATGATGAATCCGAACGCGATGGAGAACGTGTGGAACGCGATTCTTGTGGCGATTTTGCGTGCTTTCATCGTCGCTCCTCCCCCTCACTCGCTCGCGGACTCATAGTACACCCAGGCGTTTGACGACTTGAACAGGAACATCGTCACGATGCTCATGAACGCCAGCAGGAACCACGCCATCGCGCTGCCATAGCCCATTTTGCCGTAGGTGAACGAGTTGTTGAACATGTACAGCACGTACAGCAGCGTCTTGTCGTTTGGCCCGCCGGATGTGATCACGTATGCCTGCGTGAAGGTCAGGAAGCCCGATATCGCCTGCATCACCAGGTTGAAGAAGATCACCGGTGTCAGCATCGGCAGCGTGATCTTGCGCAGCCGCTGACCCCACCGCGCGCCGTCCACCTCCGCCGCCTCGTACAGGGATTTGGGAATCTCCTTCAGCCCCGCCATGAAGATCAGCATGGGCGAGCCGAACTGCCACACGGCCAGCACGATCAGCGTCATCATCGCGGTGGTCGGCCAGTTGATCCAGCTCGTGGGCCGCGTAATCAGATTGAAGTTCATCAGAATCTTGTTGATGAGCCCCTGCGAACCGAAGATGGACCGCCACATCACCGCCACGGCCACGCTGCCGCCGATGATGGACGGCAGATAGTACACCGTGCGGTAGATGCTGGTCATCTTGCTCTGCTTGGCGAACAGCATCGCCACGCCCAGCGCGAACGCGAGCCGGAGCGGCACGTAGATCACGACATAGTACAGCGTGTTCCAAAAAGCGGTCCAGAACCTGGGGTCCTTGGTGAACATGGTGACATAGTTGCTGATGCCCGTCCACACGGGCGCGGACAGCCCGTCGTAGTGCGTGAAGGACAGGAACAGGCTGAACAGCATCGGCGTGATCGTGAAGGCGATGAAGCCAACCAGCCACAGGCCGATGAACGCGTAGCCCACGGTGTTGTCGTTGTGGATGAATCGGCGCAGTTTGTCTGACACGGCTTTGGTATCCTCCCTCAATGACGGCGCGGAATTGCAAACTCCGCGTCATAAGGGGATTCCGTCAGGAATCCCCTCCGTGACGGCGGCGCGATTTGCAAAATCGGACGCCATATGGGGATTCCGCAAGGAATCCCTGCCTCTCCGGGCTTTTATGATATATACCGGAGAGAGAACTCTCCGGTATATATCATCTATGGGTTTATGGATTGACGTCAGTTGCCCGCGAACACGCGCTCCGCCTCCGCGCGAATCTCCTTCGCGCCGTCCAGCGGTGTCACCTGTTCGGTCAGGATCTTGAACTGGACGTTGCGGATGATGCCGTCCAGTTCCGCGTGCTGCGGCGGTTCCGGCTTGCCGATCGGGAACGCGAACGTGGACACCGCGTCGATGTAGCGGTAGATTTCCTGCTGCGTCTCGTCCAGCGTCGGGGCCATGGCCTCACGGATGGCGCTGGAGATCGGCACGCCGCGCTCGCCCTTCAGGCACTCCAGGTTCGCCTCGACATCGTTGGTCACGAAGTCCAGGAACTTCGCGCACTCCTCCGGGTACTTCGTGGTGGAGGCGATGGAGAAGAACTGGCTGGGCTTTAGGAACTGGCCGCTCGTCTCGCCTGTGTAGTGCGGCAGGGGCGCGAGCTTGAACTGCTTGCCCGCGGCGTTAACCATCGCGGCGAGCTGGTTGCTTCCGCCCAGTGCGCCGAGCATCGCGGCCTGCCCCGTAATCATGAGCTGGCTCTCCGGGTTCTTGATCTCGTTGCGGATGTCCGGGCCGGGCACCGCGCCGATCTTCACCAGATCCAGGTCCATCTGGTAGTAGTCGGCCAGAAGCTGGTCGTCCGTGTAGCCAAGGCCCGAGCCGTCCTGCGCGTAGAAGGACTCGCCGTGCTGGCGCAGCCAGAGGTTGGGCCCGTGGAAGTAGCTGGACGCGAAGTATTCCTCGCCGTAGACGCCGAGCTTCTCGTGCAGGGTCTTGATGGTGGCGATGTACTCGTCCCAGGTCCAGTCGTCCTTCGGGGACTCCACGCCCGCCTGCTCGAACATCTCCGGGTCCCAGACCACGCACTGGCTGTTCAGCCCCAGGCTGATGGCGAACACATTGCCGTCCACCATGCCGCCCTTGAGCGTGTTTTCGTCGATGTTATCCGTATTGATGGTGCCGTTTTCGATGTACTCGTTGAGGTTATACATCAGACCCTTGTCCGCGTACTGTTGCAGGTACTGGTAGTCCTGCTGGTAGATGTCCGGCATGTTGCCGCCCGCGATCTGCGCGGCCATCATCTCCCAGTAGCCGTCCCAGCTCATGTACTGCGCCTCGATCTTGACATTCGGGTTGCGCGCCATATACATGTCAATCGCGGCCATCGTGTTGTCATGCCGCGTCTGCGAGCCCCACCAGGCAATGCGCAGCTCGATGGGCTGCTCGGCCAGCGCGGAGACGCCCGTGGCGCAGAGCGAAACCAACAGGACCGCCACCACCAGAAGGGAACCGATACGTCTTTTCATGATAGTATTGACGCACCAAATAAACCGTGCGTAATTTCGGCAGATGATGTATAATAAAGGCATGGAAAACGAATTAAGGACGAAAGCGTCCCAGGTAAGTCAGGCTGAGCAATACCAGATACGCAAGAACATTATCCGGCTATCAA
>JAVBOM010000066.1:0-17301 GCA_031550535.1 Eubacteriales bacterium | reverse complement strand
TGTATCATCGCTTTGAGGTCTGCGCGTTCCGCTACCGTTAGGTTCACGTAGTATTTCTTTGCCATCTTTATCACCCTGGATTAGTTTACCACTTTTTCTACCTCTTGAATATCTCGATTTCCTGGCTTGGTGCGGTACTAGTGTCCTGACACGGCCCGATTTTCGTTTCTGGCCGGATCTTTTCCGTCTGGCCGCGTCGTTCTCCAGTCGGCGTAGCTTCCGGCTACGCCTCCTTCCGACTCCTTGCCACACGAAAAAATCTCTCGGCCAGATTCCTAAAATTGAGCCATGCCAGGACACCAATCACCCCAGTACGAACCGACATACTGCGCCGGCGAAATGCCCATGTGCCGCTTGAATGTGTTGCACAGGTGGCTCTGGTCGGCAAAGCCCAAATCGAACACCAAGTCAGGCATGGGCGAATGTGTCTGTAAGCCCAGCCTGACTTTTTTGATCTTGCCCCGGATGTGAAACTGGTATGGCGTGATGCCGATCTGCGCCTTGAACACGCGGTCCAGGTGGTACTTGCTCATGTGCACCGCGCCGGCGAGCGCGTCGATGCGCAGCGCGGCGGGCGCGCGCTCAATGTACCTTTTCGCGGCCAGGACGCTGTCGCTGAACGTGCGTTCCGGGCAAACCCCTTTCACGCACAGCACGGCATAGCGGAACTTTTCAGCCCCGATGGAGGACAGCGAATGCGGCGTATAGGGCGGGATGACATAGGCGTCCCCGGCGCGCAAAACGCTTCGGCGGCCGTTCATCATCAGTTCGGCGCGCCCGCCCGTGACGCGCCCGATGCACAGGCTTTCGTGGATATGGACGGGGAACGCGTGGACGCACTCGCCGGTCACAAGCTCCATATTGCCGCATTGGTGGAAGCGGATGGTATTTTCAGGCGTGCGCACGCGTGCCGCCCCTACCTTCGCCCTTCCGCATAGCCGCCTCGATTTCCTCAATCGACCGGGGGATGTCCGCCGACAGGTTCACGCAGCCCGTTTCGGTCACCAGGCAGTTGTCCTCCAGCCGGAAGCCGATGCCCCATTCCTCGCAGTAGATGCCGATGTCCACGCAGAACACCATGCCCGGCGAAACCGGCCGCCCCATGTCCACCACATCGTGGGTATCAAACCCCACATGGTGCGCGCCGCCGTGCCAGATGTATTTCCCCACGTCCTCATACCGGTCCAGGAGGCCGATGCCGCGTAGCTGCTCAAAGCAGTACTGCCGCGCCGTTTGGTCCACGGACGCCATCGGCATGCCGGGGCGGATGGTGCGGAACATGTGCTCGGACGTGTTGTACGCGCAGGTGTACAGTAGCCGCTGCTTTTCCGTGAACACGCCATTGCACGGCCACCCGCGCGATACGTCGTTGCCTAGGAAGTCCCAGCGCGCGCCGACGTCGCCCAGCACCATGTCGCCATCCTTTGCCTGCCCGGTGTAGCTATAGTAATGAATGCAGAAGTTGTTTTCGCCGGCGGAGATGATCGGCGGGAAGCCGGGGGAAAGCACGCCGTTCCGCGTCAGCGCCGCGTCAAAAATCGCCTTGTACTCGTATTCGTACATGCCGGGCCGGGACGCGCGGATCATGTCCAGGATGGCTTCGCGCGTGATGGTCATGGCCTTCTTCATCGCGTCGATCTCGCACGGCTGCTTGATGGTGCGCAGCGCGCGCAGGTGGGGCAGCAGGTTGCGCACGCGCAGGAACGGGTATTCCCGCTGGATGCCGCTCGCGAAGTCGTGCGCCTCGCCGCCCGGTTCGCCCGGCTTCAGGTGATCCAGATCCAGCCAGAGTTCGTCCGTCCGACCGCCGTTCACCGCCGCGTGGAACCGCTGGGGGAACGCGTCCAGGAACGCGATATCCTGGATGCCGCTCGCGCCGCGCGCCTCCTCCGGTCGCATGCGGCGGCCCTGCCACCGCTCGGCGTGCGTGTCCGGCGGCTGGATGAACAGCGTCTCCGTCAGCGTGCCGCCGCAGCGCGAGACCATCAGCGCGAAGCCCTCGGCGGAGGCGTCGCCCGCGCCGGTGAGGTAGACGAAGTTTCGATGCGCGAAAAAGGGATAGTACTCGTCCGCGGTCTTGCGCGGCGCGCGTCCGGCGAACACGATCAAGAGAAAATCCTCCGGCAACCGGGCGTAGAGCGCCTGCCGGTTGCCCGCGTAAAAGCTGCTGTCCATACGATCTCCTTTTACCTCTGCTCTGTCCGCTCGATGATCTCATCCTGCAGCGCGCGGCTCAGGTTCCTAAAGTAATCCGAATACCCGGCCACGCGGACGATCAAATCCTTATACTCGTCCGGGTTTTCCTGCGCGTCGCGCAACGTCTGCCGGTCCACGACGTTGAACTGGATGTGGTGCCCGTCCATGTCGAAATAGGTGCGCACGAGATCCGCCATGCGGTCCAGGCCCTTTTCGCCCGCCACGACGGACGGGGTGAATTTCTGGTTCAGCAGCGTGCCGCCGGTTTTCAGGTGGTCCATCTTGGACGCCGAGCGGAGAACGGCGGTCGGGCCGTGCGTGTCCGCGCCCTGCACGGGCGAAATGCCCTCCGACAGCGGCTTCCCCATAAGACGCCCGTCCGGCGTGGCCCGCGTCACCTCGCCAAAGTACACATGGCAGGTGGTGGGCAGCATGTTGACGCGGTACTCGCCGCCGCGCGTGTTCGGCCTACCCGTGACCATGGACAGATAGCTCTGGAACACGCGCCGCATGATGTCGTCGGCCGCGTCGTCGTCATTGCCGTACTTGGGCGCGCGGCCCGTGACGAGCGCGCGCAGGCGGTCATGACCCTCGAAATCACGAGATAGCGCGTCGAGCAGCTCCGGCATGGTGGCGGCGCGGTCGTCATAGATCAACTGCTTGATCGCGGCGAGCGAATCGGTGATCGTGCCGATGCCCACGCCCTGGATGTAGCTGGTGTTGTAGCGCGCGCCGCCCGCGTTGTAGTCCTTGCCGCGCGCGATGCAGTCGTTCGTGATGACGGACAGGAACGGCGCGGGCATATACGCCGCGTACAGCCGCTCGATCACGTTGGAGCCGCGCGCCTTGATGTCCAGGAAATGGCGCATCTGCCGCTCGAACGCCGCATACAGCGCCTCAAACGTGTCAAACGACGCGGGGTCGCCGGTTTCCAGCCCGATTTGCTGCCCGGTGCGCGGGTCCATCCCGTTGTGCAGTGTGATTTCCAGCACCTTGGGGATGTTGAAGTACCCGGTGAGGATGTACGCCTCGTTGCCGAACGCGCCGGTCTCCACGCAGCCGCTCGTGCCACCGAGCCGCGCGTCCGCGAGCGTTTTGCCCGCGGTCAATAGCTCCTGCACAATCGCCTCCGTGTTGTAAAACGCGGGCTGGCCCCAGCCCTTGCGAGATATTTCGCACGCGCGGCGCAAGAAATGGCGTGGCGTCTTGCGGCTGATCTGCACATTGGAACTGGGCTGCAATAGCCGCATGGCGTCCATGCAGTCCAGGATCAGGTAGCTGACATCGTTCACGCCGTCCTCGCCGTCCTGCGTGATGCCGCCGGTGTTGATGTTGGCGAAGTCCGTGTACGTGCCGCTCTCCTTCAGCGTGATGCCGACCTTCGGTGGCGCGGGCTGGTTATTGAACTTGACCCAGAGGCACTCCAGCAGCTCCAGCGCGGTGTCCTCGTCCAGCGTGCCGCGCGCCGCGTCCGCCTGATAGAACGGGTTCAAATGCTGATCCAGCCGCCCGGGGCTGTACGCGTCCCAGGGGTTCAGTTCCGTGGTGACGCACAGGTGCACGAACCAGTACATCTGGATGGCTTGCCAGAATGTTTCGGGCCGGTGGGCCGGGACAACCTCACAGTTCCGCGCGATCGCGAGCAGTTCCTCCCGGCGCGCGGGGTCGGCCTCCACCGCCGCCATATCGCGCGCGAGCGCGGCGTAGCGGCTGCCCAGCAGCAGGATGGCGTGGCACGCGGTGCGCATCGCGCGGAGCTGCTCGGCCCTGCGCGTCGCGTCCGGGTCGGCCAGGTAATCCAGCGCGGCAAGTGCGGCGCCGATGTCCCGCTGGTAGTCCAGGAACCCCTTCTCGTAAATCTTGAATGAGCCGACTGTATGCCCGGGGCCGCGCTGCTCCATGAACTCCGTGAACATCCCGGCGGCATAGCACGCCTTCCATTCGTCCGTCATTTGGGCGAGCAGCCGCGTGCGCATGGAGCGCCGTTCCCAGTAGGGGATGATCGTCTCCTGTTGCAGCGCGATGTCTGCCTCCGTGACGGAGAACGAGATCAGTTCGCGCGCGTCCATGACACGCATATCCTGAGCGGTATGGCAGCACAATTCCGGGAATGTCGGCGCGGCCTGCGGCCCGGACGCCTTTTCCCCGACGATCAGCTCGCCCGGGCCGATGGTCAGCGTGCGTTCGGCCATGTATTCGTACAGCACCCGCGCGCGCAGCTCCGGGATGGAGAGCGTGCCCTCGTGCGCCTTGTACACCTCGGTTTCGATGCGCGCGCGCTCCAGGCAGATGCGCGGCTGCGCACCAAGGCTCGCGTCGCGCAGCGCGCGGACGCGCTCCGTCATGCGGGGCGCTGTTTCCGGCGTGGACTTGCCGATTGCTTCCATATTATTGATCGCTTCCTCTCCGGTTGGGTGATGGTGCGCGGGTGTGCCTATGGGGTGGCTTGGAGTATAGATTTCTTGCGGAATCCTTCCATGGCGCGCGACTTTTCAAATTTGCGCCGCCATCACGCGGTTCCGTGGGGCGCGGGTTCCTCCGAAACCGCGCCTTTCACCCGCCGATGTATACGCGCTCAAAGCCCGCGTCAAGCCACGCGCGCTGGACAGCCCGCATGGCCTCTGGCGTTGGTTCCACAAAGTCCGCGGTGGGCGCGCTTTCCCGGCCTTCCAGCCGCGCGGCCTTGTCCCGTCCCAGCGCGTGGTAGGGCAGCAGGTTGACCTGCTCGGCGCGCATGTTCTCCCGCGCAAAGCGGATGATGCGGCCCATCTCCGCGTCGTCCGCGTTGACGCCCGGGATCACGGGCACGCGGAGATTGATGTGCGCGCCGTCCGCGCTCAGGCGCCGCGCGTTTGCCAGGATCAGCTCGTTCGACACGCCGGTGTAGCGCGCGTGCAGCGCGGGATCGATTGCTTTGATATCGTACAGGAACGTGTCCACGTAGGGAAGCATCGCTTCGAACAGAGCGTACGGCGCGTGGCCGCACGTATCGATGGCCACGCGGATGCCGCGCCGCGCCAAGCGCCGTACCAGCGCGGGCACATAGCCGCCCTCCTGCGCCATCGGCTCCCCACCGGACAGCGTGACGCCGCCGCCGGAGCCATCGTAAAAGACGCGGTCGCGCATCAGCAGGGCGGATAGCGCGTCCAGCGGGTACGTTTGACCTACGGCCTCGCGCGCGCCGGTGGGACAGCTTTCTCCTTTCTCGCACCCGCCGCAGTGGATGCACCGTTCCGGGCGGCGGAGCCACTCGGGCGCAAAGGATTGGCTCTCCGGGTTGTGGCACCAGGCGCACCGGAGCGGACATCCCTTGAAGAACACGGTCGTTCGAATTCCGGTCCCATCGTGTATGGAGAACTTCTGGATGTTGAATATCAATGGTGGCAAAGGAGGTTCCCTCCCGAATACCCGACAGTTTATCGTTGCTGGCAGCGCAGATTTGAAAAATCGGGCGCCATAAGAGGATTCCACAAGGAATCCTTACCTTGCAAATCAGTATAGTGGACAGGGGGTGGGATGTCAACTTGGACGACGGCGCTGATTTCAGAAAGTGGAAACGCCTGCCTTGCTATCGCGATATAAACGTATCCCCCGCGCGCGATCCGTGGTATCATAAAGCCGGAGGTGTTCATCATGGCCATCGTGTCCGCGTATGCCGTGCCCCACCCGCCCATCATCGTGCCCGGGGTGGGGAAGGGCGAGGAAAAGGGCCTCGTGACCATCGAAAGCTACCGGCGGATTGCCCGAATGATCGCGGAGAAGGCGCCGGAAACCATCGTGCTCATCACGCCGCACGCCGAACTGTACGCCGACTACATCCACATCGCGCCCGGGGACGCCGCCGAGGGCAGCCTCGCGCGGTTTGGCGCACCGAAGAAGGTGCGCGCCGCGTACGACCGGGCGCTGACCGCCGCCATCGGGCGGGTTTGCGCGGCGAACGGCTTCCCCGCCGGGACACTCGGCGAAAAGATGCCGAGGCTCGACCATGGCACGCTGGTGCCGCTGCATTTCATCAACGAGGCGTACACGGACTACCGGCTGGTGCGCGTCAGCGCGTCCGGCCTCTCGCGCGGGGAGCACTACCGTTTCGGACAACTGCTGCGCGAGGCCGTGGAAGACCTGCCTCGCCGCGTGGCCGTGGTCGCGAGCGGCGACCTCTCGCACAAGCTGAAGGCCGACGGGCCGTACGGTTTTGTGCCCGAGGGGCCGAAGCTGGATGAGGCCATCTGCGCGGCGCTAGCGGGCGGCGACTTCGGCGGGCTGTTCCGCCTGGACGAGGCAGTGTGCGAGGCGGGCGCGGAGTGCGGCCTCGCTGGGCTGCTGATGATGGCTGGCGCGCTGGACCGGACGGCGGTGGACGCGCGGCTGTGGTCGTATGAGGGCACGCTTGGCGTCGGGTACGCGGTCGCGTCGTTTGACGTGATCGGGCCGGACAGCGCGCGCGATTTCCTCGATCAGGCGGAGCGCCGAGAAACAGAAGCCGCCGCCGCGCGCCGCGCGGGCGAGGACGCGTTCGTGCGCCTCGCGCGGGCATCCATCGAGCATTATACGCGCATGCGCCGCCCGATGAAAACACCGGAGGGCCTGGACGCGGCGCTGACTGGCGCGCGGGCGGGCGCGTTCGTCAGCATCAAGAAGAATGGCCGCCTGCGCGGGTGCATCGGCACGACCGAGCCCACGCGGGCCACGCTGGCGGCGGAGATCATCGAGAACGCGATTTCCGCGTGCGCGAGGGATCCGCGCTTTCCGCCCGTCACGGAGGATGAGCTTCCGCTGCTGACCATTAGCGTGGACGTGCTGCTGCCCGCGGAACCCGCGGAGCGGGACGAGTTGGACCCGAAACGCTACGGCGTGATCGTCTCGCGCGGGCACCGGCGCGGGCTACTGTTGCCGGACCTGGAGGGCGTGGACACGGTGGAGGAGCAGCTCGAAATCGCGTGCCAAAAGGCGGGGATCGACCCGGCCGGACGCTACGATATCGAGCGGTTTGAGGTGGTGCGGCATACATGATTGCGGGAGGTGCGGATTTGAAAAATCAGCGCCATAAGGGGACTCCGCAAGGAGTCCCTACCACGGCGCTGTTCTGGTCCATGGAGCCGGACGGCCGTGCCCGCTGCGCGCTGTGCCCGCACGGCTGCCTTGTCGAGCCCGGCGGGAAGGGGCTGTGCGGGGCGCGCGCACACGACGGCGAGGGCCTTGTCGCGGAAAACTATGGCCGCGTGACGTCCATCGCCTTGGACCCGATCGAGAAAAAGCCGCTGCGGCACTTTTGCCCGGGCGGCCAGGTGCTGTCCATCGGCAGCTACGGCTGCAATCTGCGGTGCGGTTTTTGCCAGAACCATGAGATTTCCATGGGCGAAGCGCCGTACCGTCAAGTCACGCCGGAGGACATCGCCCGCGAGAGCGCGCGGCTGGCGGGCGTGGGCAACATCGGCGTCGCGTATACGTACAACGAGCCGCTCATCGGGTACGAGTTCGTCCACGACTGCGCGGCACTGATCCGCGCCCAGGGGCAGAAGAACGTGCTGGTGACGAACGGGTATATCAGCCCGGAGCCCCTCGCCGCGCTGCTGCCGCTGGTGGACGCGGTGAACATCGACCTGAAGGGCTTCACCGAGGGGTTTTACCGCGCCGTGGGCGGTTCACTGGAACCGGTGCTGCACGCCATCCGCGCCGCTGCCGCCGTCTGCCATGTGGAGGTCACAACGCTGGTCATTCCAGGGATGAACGGCGCGGAAGCGGAGATGGACGCGGAGGCCGCGTGGCTGGCGTCGGTCGATCCGGCAATCCCGCTGCACATCAGCCGGTTTTTCCCGTGTTACCGGATGGCGGGCGCGGAGCCCACCCCCATCCCGGTGATCCGCGGCCTCGTTTTGACGGCGCGGCGCCATTTGCGGCACGTCTACCCGGGGAATTGTCCGAATGTGATTTAAAATGCACGAAATCATGCATAATCGACAGTGAGCAATAAAAAATTGAGCATTTCGTTTGACAATCCCACATGCATCAGGTACAATTTAGTATACTTTTCAGACATCACATCCCCCGTGAAGGAGGTAACCTATGAACTCCAAATTCGCCGCATACATCGCGAAACGGTTTGGGATGGCGCTGCTCACCATTTTTCTTGTCATCCTCATCACGTTCTTTACCATGCACGCGATTCCCGCCAGCCCCTTCAGCTCCGAAAAGGCGAAGAACGACGCCACCATCGCGGCGCTGGAGGCCAAGTACGGCTTTGACAAGCCGCTTCCCGTGCAGTTCATCAATTATCTTAAGGGCGTGATTACCTTGGATTTCGGCCTGTCCACCGCCTGGGTGGGCAGCACCGTGTTCGGTCTGATCAAAAGTGGCCTTTCCTATTCCATGACCATCGGTTTCAGCGCCGCGCTGATCGCCATCGTCCTTGGGGTTGTGCTCGGGGCGGTCGCCGCGCTGAACCGCGGCAAGTGGCCCGACAAGATCATCCAGGTACTCACGACGGCGCTGGTATCCATGCCGTCGTTCGTTATGGCGACGCTGCTTCTGCTCATTTTCGGCCTGTGGCTCCGGTGGCTTCCGACGCTGGGCAACCAGCCCGGCGGGCTTGTGCTGCCGATCATCTCCCTCAGCCTCTACCCGATGGCATACGTGACCCGCCTGGAGCGGTCCAGCATGCTGGACGTGCTCGGGCAGGATTACATCCGCACCGCCAGGTCCAAAGGTCTGCCCCGGTTCAAGGTGGTGTTCAAACACGCGCTGAAGTGCGCGCTCGGCCCGGTCATCACCTATGCCGGCCCGATGATGGCGTACATCCTGACGGGCAGCATGGTGGTGGAGAACATCTTCTCCGTGCCGGGCCTCGGCCGCCTGTTTGTCAACAGCATGCTGCGCACGGACTACATGATGATCATGGGCGTGACCATTTTCCTGGCCTTCATGATCGTGCTGATGAATTTCCTGAGCGACATGCTCTATAAGGTCATGGACCCGAGAATCGATTTAGGGTGAGGGAGCTGAGAAGATGCAGATGGATGATAATTTGCCCAAGAAGAACCCGCTGAGTATGCAAATCGACCTGACGAAGTTTGAGCCGGCGACGGAGGAGGAAAAGGCCCGGCAGGTCACCACGCGCGAGTCCGTCTCCTTCATGCGGGACGCGCTGCGCCGTCTGCGCCGGAACAAGCTGGCCATGGTCTGCCTGTGCGTCATCGTGCTGATCGCCTTGATCGCGTTCATCGTCCCGTCGTTTTACCCATATACGTACACCAAGCAGGATGTGACGAGCAAGAACCTGGCGCCATTCCAGCACTCGGCCAAGGAGCAGGCGAAGATCGACAAGGGTGAGAAGCTGTTCCCGCACATCATGGGCACGGACGCGCTCGGGCGCGATTACGCCATCCGCGTGATCTATGGCACGCGCATTTCGCTGCTGGTCGGCATTTTCGCGGCGATCATCGTGGTGGTGATCGGCATCATCTACGGCTCCGTCTCCGGGTACTTCGGCGGGCGGGTGGACTTGGTCATGATGCGCATCGTGGATATCATCTACTCCCTGCCGGACGTGCTGATTGTGATCCTGCTGTCGGTTGCGATCAAGGATGTCATCAGCACATCCAGAAACATGCTCATCGTCAAGCTCGGCGCGGGGATGATCAGCATCTTCATCGTGTTTGGACTCCTGTACTGGGTGAGCATGGCGCGGCAGGTGCGCGGGCAGATTCTCTCCATTAAAGAGCAGGAGTACGTGCTGTACTCCCGCGCGGTCGGCGCGTCGCCATCCCGCATCATCCGCAAGCACATGATCCCCAACTGCGTCTCTGTCATCATCATCATCGCTGCGATGCAGATTCCCAGCGCCATCTTCACGGAGAGCTTCCTCTCGTTCCTCGGCCTTGGCGTATCGATCCCGATGCCGTCGCTCGGGTCGCTCGCGTCTGAGGCGCGCATCGGGCTGGTGTCCTACCCCTACCAGCTCATTTTCCCGGCGCTGTCCATATTCCTGATCGTGCTGTCGTTTAACCTCCTGGGCAACGGCCTGCGCGACGCGTTTGATCCCAAGCTCCGGGCATAGGGGAGGATATTGAGAATGCAGCTACTAGAAGTGAACAACCTGCGAACGACCTTTTTCACCCCGGCGGGCGAGGTGCGCGCCGTAGACGATGTGTCCTTCACCCTGCAAAAGGGCGGCGTGCTCGGCATCGTGGGCGAGTCGGGCAGCGGCAAGAGCGTGACGGCGTACTCCATCTTGCAGATATTGACGCACCCGGGCAGGATTGTCGGCGGCAGCGTGAAGCTGCACGGCAAGGAGCTCGTCGGCGCGACGGAAGAGGAGATGCGGCAGGTGCGCGGCGCGCGGATCAGCATCATCTTCCAGGACCCGATGACGAGCCTGACGCCCGTGTTCACCATCGGCAATCAGCTTGTGGAAACGGTCCTGCTGCACACCAAGCGCAACCGCGAGGAGGCGAAGGCGCGGGCGATTGAGATGCTGCGCCTGGTGGGCATCAACGATCCGGAAAAGCGCATGAAGCAGTATTCGTTCGAGCTGTCGGGCGGCATGCGCCAGCGCGTAATGATCGCGATGGCCCTGGCGTGCGAGCCGGACATCCTGATCGCAGACGAGCCGACCACGGCGCTGGATGTGACGATCCAGGCGCAGATCCTGGAACTGATGACCGACCTGCAGAAGAAGCTGGGCATGGCCATCATCATGATCACGCACGACCTGGGCGTCATCGCCGGGATGTGCGACGAGGTGATCGTGATGTACGCGGGCAAGGTGGCCGAGCGCGGCACCGCGGACCAGATTTTCTACCACCCCCGGCACGAGTACACGAAGGGGCTGCTGCGGTCCATCCCGAACATCGACAGCGACGCGAAGGAGCGGCTGGTGCCCATCGCCGGGACGCCGGTGGACATGCTGAACATGTCCCAAGGATGCGCGTTCGCGCCCCGGTGCGATCGGGCGATGAAGATCTGCCTGCGGGAGCATCCCAAGGAAATATGGGTAGGGGAGGGGCACCGCTCCGCGTGCTGGGCGAATGTCAAGGACGGGGCCGAGCGAGGAACCATTGAGACGGACGACCAGGGCGCGATTGTGAAAATCCACGCGGGGGAGGGTGAGGGAGCATGACGATGAGCCAGCCCCAAGCGGCGCAAAAGCCCGATGCGAACCTGGTGGAGGTCCGGGACCTGAAGCAGTATTTTCCCATCACGACGGGTTTTTTCAAAACGGTGATGCTCAAGGCGGTGGACGGCGTGTCCTTCACCATCCGGCCCGGGGAGACGCTCGGGCTGGTGGGTGAGTCCGGTTGCGGCAAGACGACCGTGGGCCGGAGCCTGCTGCACCTGTACAAGCCGACCGGCGGCGAGGTGTATTTTGACGGAAAGCGGATCGAACCCGGGCCGTCCCTGGACATGCTTAGGAAGCGCGCGCAGCTCGTGTTCCAGGATCCGTATTCGTCGCTCAACCCCCGGATGACCGTCGGGGACATTGTGGCCGAACCGCTGGACGTGCACAAACTCTGCGACAACAAAAAACAGCGCAGCGACCGCATCAACGAGCTGCTCGCGATGGTCGGCCTGTCCAGCGAGCAGGCAACGCGCTACGCGCACGAGTTTTCCGGCGGGCAGCGGCAGCGCATCGGCATCGCGCGGGCGCTGGCGTCCAACCCCAGCTTCATCGTCTGCGACGAGCCGGTATCGGCGCTGGACGTGTCCATCCAGGCGCAGGTCATCAACATGCTGGAGGATTTGCAGAGTCAGCTCGGCCTGGCGTATCTGTTCATCGCGCACGATTTGTCCGTGGTGAAACACATCTCCAATCGCATCGCCGTGATGTACCTGGGCAAGATCGTGGAGGTGACCACTTCCGGCGAGCTGCACCGGCACCCACTGCACCCGTATACCATTTCGCTGCTGTCCGCCGTGCCGATTCCGGACCCGGGCAAGGCGCGCAAAGCGAAGCGGATCGTGCTGGGCGGCGACGTGCCGAGCCCGCTGCGCGTGCCGTCGGGCTGTTCATTCCGGACGCGCTGCAGCCGGGCGACGGAGCGGTGCGCCCAGGCGACGCCGGAGCTTGCGGAGGCCGGAGAAGGGCACTTTGTCGCGTGCTATAATTTGTGACAATTTCGTAAATTTATCTGCGTTGACTTGGTAAAAATGGGTATGTTAGGATGTTTATAGCATTCTATCACACTAATACCGACCACCATAAGGAGGAGAAACATGAAAAGGGCAATCGCGGTTATCCTGTCACTCCTGCTCATGAGCACGGGCCTTTTCGCCACGGCGACGGCGGAGGCTACCCTGCCCACCGTCTCCATCATGTTCGGCGGCGGCACGCCGCTGTCCATCGACCCGGCGCTGAACAGCGCGGCGGCCGGCGGCAACATCCTAAAGATGGCGCACACGGGCCTGCTGGCGTACCAGCCGTCCGAGGACGGCGAAGCCACGCTGCAGCCGGAGCTGGCTGAGTCCTACACCGTTTCCGAAGACGCGCTGACGTACGTCTTCACGCTGCGCGAGGGCCTGAAGTGGTCCGACGGCACGGACTTCACGGTCACGCAGTTGAAGGACGCGTGGGACCGCGCCGCCTCCCCGGAACTGGGCGCGGACTACGGCTTCATGTATGACGTGATTGAGAAGAACGAGGACGGCTCGCTGAACATCGTCGCGGACGATGCCGCGCGCACGTTCACCGTCAAGCTGATCGCGCCGACGCCGTACTTCCTGGACCTGGCGGCGTTCTACACCTTCTACCCGGTCCGCACGGATCTGACCGACAACGAGGGCGTATGGGCGACGAACCCCGAGACCTTCGTGGGCCTTGGGCCGTTCAAAATGACGTCGTACAAGGTTGACGACGTGATCACGTTCGAGAAGAACCCCTACTACTGGAACGCGGACGTGGTCAAGCTGGGCGGCGTGAACTGCTACCTGTCCGAGGACAACGTGGCCATGCTGACGGCGTACGAGAACAACACGATCTCGTTCCTGGATTCCATCGACCCGACGGAATACCCGCGCATCAATGCAACGTATCCGGGCGAGTTGGTCTTTGGGCCGTACATCGGCACGTACTACATCCTGTTCAACGTGAACAAGGATTACTCCCCGGTGGGCACGGAAATGTCCCTGCAGGATCAGGCGAAGGCGCGCTTCGCGATCGGCCAGATGGTCAACCGGCAGGAGCTGGTGGAATACATCCTCCAGGGCGGCCAGATCGCCGCGACGGGCTTCTACCCGGTCAACCTGAAGGACGGCCTGAATGACAACGTCCGCGCGTCCGAAATGTACGGCGCGTGGTACACGGGCACGGACGGCGAAGCCGAAGCGAACGCGAACTACACCCCCGATCAGGCGGAAGCGTGCCAGACGCTCATCGATCTGGGCTACGCGTACACCGGCACAATCGAGGGCGGCGATGTGAAGTTCACCGACTTCCCGACCGTCGACTTCGCATTCAACAACTCCGGCGCGAACAAGCTCATCATCGAGTACGTGCAGGAGACGTGGAACACGTTCGGCATCACCGCGACGATCAACACCGAAGCCTGGGCCACGCTGCAGCAGAAGCTGAAGGAAGGCGACGCGGAGGCCGCGCGCATGGGCTGGCTGGCCGACTTCAACGACTGCGTGAACTTCCTGGAGATCGTCATCAGCGCTTCCGGCAACAACTACCCGCGCCTGGGCAAGGATGTGGGCACCTATACGAAGGCGACCGAGCTCTCCAAGGGCGCCGGCATGGCCGCTGTCTGGGGACCGAACGGCGACCAGACCTGGGCCGACGCGTTTGACGCGGTGGTCGACCAGATCCGCCTGACGGCCGACCCGGCCGAGCGCGCGCAGCTCTGCGCCGACGCGGAAAAGACCCTGATGGCGACCGGCGGCGTCGCGCCCCTGTACTTCTACACGCACCCGTACATGCAGAAGCTGGACCTGAAGGGCGTCATGGCGCTTCCGGTGGGCGGCATCATCTTCACGTACGCGTATATTGAGGAGTAAGGGTTCCCGATAGCTGGTAGCAGCAACCGAAACCGACTGGCCCCTTGCCGGAACGCTGGCAGGGGGCCAGTTTTTTGCGGAGAGAATGGGTGTCAGTCCGTGTACGCAAGCGGCAGCACCTTGATTTCGGCCGTAGGCACATCGCTGATGTTCCGCACGCCATTCGAACTGGCAGGCGTCCTAAACAGCACGGCGTAGGCGGGCTTTTCGACCAGCCCCGGCAATGTACCTCTTCTGCGGAGTATATATTGCCCGCTCTCGATTTGCTGGGCAGCCCAGGCGCCTACCCCGCGCAGCCGAAGGGCCTCGACGATATTACCCTTCGCATCCGCGAACTTTATGTAGGGCGCCTCTTTGCCCGGATTTACGTACAACTCCACCAGCGCCTCATAGGAGGCATACGGCCCGCTTTCCGGCGTCGCGAACATGTCGATGAAGGTCGACAGCGGCGTGATCGTGATTTCGTTCACCTCGATTTGATAGCCGTTGAATGCGAAAGGCTCCACCGGCGCGGCGCGGTACGCGTATTGCTCGGCGAACGACGCGTCCAGCGTGCATTCCAGGTATATCGTATCGATCCTTTCAAACTGGCCGGGGCGGCTTAGGGACACATGACCACCATACCTGCGCGAGCCCGGATTGGGGAAAACTTTCCCGGAGGATGTGACGACGGTATGGCCCTTCTCGGCCCAGGCTTCACCAAAGGGGTCGAGCGGATCATACGCGGCAATGGAGATGCCCGCGTCCTCGATGCTCTTTTTGAGCGCGACGCGACGCGCTTCGCTCTCCTTGTCCGCGTTTTCGCGGTTGATGTCAGGGTCGGCAACGAGCAGCTCGCCGACCGGACGGCTGACCACGAACGTGGCGAAGATGTCGAGCGTCCCGGACTCGGGCGGGCTGTCCACATCAAACACCATGCCCCCGCCGAGCGTATAGGGGGAAGGGTCCGCCAGCGCGGCCGGCGGCGGCATCAGCCTTTCGTTCGTGGACAGGCTATCCGCTTCGCCCCTGTCGCGGTTGATCGTGAAGGACTTCAGCTCGACCAGCACGGGCTGTGCGGGGTTCCGGTTCGTGATTTCCCACGAGAGCGAGCCGCGCTTTCCGTCATACAGCCCGCCGGTGAGGGTGATGTCGATGTCGCCGCTGCTCTGGTTGACATGGAGCGGCTGAACGCTGTCCAGAAGATCGCTGGGCACTTTTGCGGGTTGGCTTCCGAGCAGGTAGTCCAGCAGCCCGAACTGCACCGTCGCAAACGCGATGCCCGCGAACAGGAGAATCGCGGCGAGCGCAAACGTCAGGCTGACGGCGGGCTTCCTGGGGATGCTTTTCCTGCGCGCCGTTTCCTCCAGCCCGGCCAGCGCATGCCGCGCGTGCGCGATGAAGTGTTCCGGCGTCTCCGGGTATGCGCCCTTCAAATCAAATTCTTTCATTTTGCTTCCTCCATGATCGCGGCCAGCTCTTTTTTCGCCCTGTGAATGTGCCATCCGACGGTTCCTGCGGGGAGGCAGAGCATTTTCGCGATTTCCTCCTGCCGATACCCCTCGACATGGTGCAGCATCAGGGGCACCCGGTACTTTTCGTCCAAGCGCCGCAGGGCGGCGGCGAGTACCGGGTCCGGCGGCTCCGGCGCGGGCAGATCCGCGGCCAGGGCGGCGGTCTGCGCGCGGGCGCGCCTTCTGCGCAGGTTCTTGCACTCGTTGATCACGATCCGGCAGAGCCATGTTTCAAAGAACGCGTCGTCGCGCAGCGTATGCAGGTTCAACCACGCCCGGATGAACGCCTCCTGAACGGCGTCCTCGCGGTCTTGCTCCCGGGGCAGAATCGTGCAGGCAATGCGGTGCAGCCGGTGTATCTGCGCCATGACGCGCGCGTCAAACGATTGCTTGTCCATTTTGTACCGTCTCTTTCATGGGTCTCACGCGTTTACACCTATTAGACAACGGCAAAAGTGCGTTTGTTTGCGCAGACAAGAATTTTTTGCCAGGGAACCGTGCGCCCGCGCCTATGCAAACCGCCCCGCCTGGGGTATACTGGGCGCGAGAACCGAACCCGGGCCGTGTATGGCCCGAAAAAGGGGGGATTCGCGGTGTGCAGCCGCTTTTTTCTGCCGGACGAGGTGCCGTACGATGAACTCGCGGAGATCATCGCGGAGGTGAACCGGAAAATAGCCGGATTGCCCGGCGCTGCGATGCTGAAAACGCGCGGCGAGGTGCGCCTGACGGACGTGGCGCCCGTGCTCTTGGCGGACGGCCCCTCAGCAATGCGGTGGGGGTTCATGCAACCCGGCATATCGGAACCGATTTTCAACGCGCGCTCTGAAGGTCTGCTGGAAAAGCCGATGTTCCGCGCGCCCGCGCTGTCGGCGCGCTGCCTGATCCCGGCGGCGTACTACTTCGAGTGGGAGCGGCGCGGCAAGGAGCGGGTCAAGTACCGCCTGCGGCCGCGCGGGGACGGCCCGGTGTACATGGCCGCCATCTGGCGTGAGGAGCGCGGGGCGGCGCTGCCCGCGTTTTCCATCGTCACGCGCGAGGCCGTGCCGGATATCCGCTTCATCCACGGCCGCATGCCCGTGATGCTGGGCAAGGCGGCGCGCGAAGCGTGGCTCGCGCCGGGCGCCGGCGTGGAAACCGTGCTGGACGCGGCGGAGCGGGACATCCAATGGCAGCCCGACGCGCCGGAGCAAACGCGGCTGTTTTGGTGAGCACATGCATTTCTTCCAGACGGATGCGCGCATAAAAAAGCGTAGGTCCTGCGCCGTTTGCCCATTGATTTTATAATAAATTGTGTTATGATACGTATAAACACCAATTCTTTTTGGAGGGAGTTATTGCTCCGCTGAACAAACCATGCGCAAGCTAAGCGGCGTAGCAAGTGGACTTGGAAGCGAAGAACGCTTTAATTTTAGCAGGGCGTAACTGCACCTTTTTCAAATGAGAACGCACGTTATGCTCCAATTCTTTGTCGGAACGCGGGCTAGGCCGTTTGCTGATACCCCGCTTAAGATCACTGTTGAGCAGTTCATCGGGATTGTACTCCGGCGCATATGGCGGCAGATAAAAGACTTCTATCTCGTCTATGTGTTTGGCAAGCCACGCCGTCACTTTCTTTGAATGATGT